>NZ_BOQN01000071.1 GCF_018332695.1 Paractinoplanes toevensis | reverse complement strand
CAGATGCACGTGTCCCGCCTGCTCACCAAGGCGCTCACGAAGCTGCGCGGCCAGCTGGCCGGCGACGAGATCTAGGCCTTACCTCTTTTTGGACAGCGAAAGGCCGGCCCGGTTCGGGCCGGCCTTTTGCTATGCCTGGTCAGGCCAGCGGTGTCGAGCCCTTGAAGGCGCTGTAGAGCGTCTTGTAACTCAGCGACTTGCCGTTGCCGCGCCACAGCAGCAGGGCGGAGTCCTTGGTGCGGACCCCGACCAGGTCGGTGTAGCCGTCCCGGTCGAAGTCGCCGACGCCGACGATGTCGCGAACGCCGTTCCAGCCGGTGCCGAGCGACGTCTTGTTGCTGCCGTAGGCGCCCTTCTTGCCCGGGAACAGGAACAGGGTGCCGGTCGAGTTCTGCCGGGCCACCAGGTCGGGGTAACCGTCCCGGTTGAAGTCGCCCACCCCGGACAGCTCGTACAGGGTGGTCCAGCCGGCGCTGTAGATCGCCTTGCGGGCGCCGAACTTCGCACCGGCGGCACCCGGGTAGAGATAGAGCGTGCCGCCCTGGACGGCGACCATGTCCGGGTAGCCGTCCTTGTTCAGGTCGCCGGCCGCGGTGAGCTCACGGATCGCGGTCTGTTTGGTGGCGAGCTTCTTACGGGTGCCGAAGCCGGTGCCGGTGCCGGGGTAGAACCACAGATCGCCGTTGGTCTGCCGGGCGATCACGTCCTCCTTGCCGTCCCGGTTGAGGTCACCGATCCGGATGATCGCGTTCATCGACTTCCAGTTGGTGGCCACCGTGATCCGCGAGCTGATCCCGGTCCCGTTGCCTGGGTAGACGTAGACGTTGCCGTTCGACGTCTGCTTGGCCATGAAGTCCGCGAAGCCGTTGCCGTTGAAGTCGGCCATCGTGGCGGAGGGCGGCGGTGCGAAGTCGACGTAGTTGTTGTCGATGTTGATGGTCACGTCGCCGTAGGTCTCGGTGTGACCGCCGCGGTACTGCTTCATCCGGCGCTTGCCGGGCCAGGCGGTGGCCGGGATCTTCGCGTCGGTGGTGGTGACGACCTGGTCCCACCGGGCGAAGTCGATGTAGTCGGGCCGGGCGTAGCCGGACGTGTTGTAGACGGCGATCTGGTCGGCGATGCCGGAGCTGACGCTCGAGTAGAACCCGGAGAGGTAACCCAGTTCGTGCAGCCGGACGGTCCAGCCGTTGAGGAAGCTCAGGATGCCGGCTCGGCAGGTGGCGTCGCTGGTGTTGTACGCCTCGAGGTCGTAGATGATGATCGACTGCTTGGCCAGTCCGAGCGCGGTGGCCTGGGTGACCGCGTCGCCGGCCACGGTCCGGCCCTGCGCCTGCGCGTTCTGGTTGTCGATCAGTGTCTTCTTGGTCACCGTGGCGCAGGTGGCCTGCGGTCCGACGTAGATCGGCAGCAGCTTCCAGCCGGCGGTGACCTGTTCCTGCACCCACGCGGCGGTGAGGTTGGCCTGCGTGCAGCCGCGGGCGGCGCCACCGATGTAGATCCCGATCGCCTTGTACGGCGAGTTGGCGCGCCACGCGGCCATCGACTTGCTGGACGGCGCCGTGCACGCGTCGAAGGCGTATCCCGTGAAAGCTCCGGGTTGGACGGTGGAGTACGCGGTCGCGGCCCCGGCATCAGCCTGGGCCAGTGTGAACGACGACGCCGCGAGGATCAGGGCGCTGAGCGCCGCTTTGACCTTCACGTTGCGGCGCGCCGAAATGAGCCTGTGAGCCCCCATGATCGCCCTTCTCGGCGGGAAACGACCACCGAGCTAAGCAGTTGATCAAGGGAAACGACTCCGCCGAACGGCTCGATCTACGGAGCCGCTCGGCGGAAGTGATGGTCATCTATGGTGCATATGCATCAATACCAATATTTCCGGCCACCGATCGGACGACCGACCGAGCCGAGGATCCAGAAGACGGCGCCGACGATCAGCAGGATGATGCCGATCGTGGTGAGGATCGAGATGTGGGCGAAAATACCGATCAGCAAAAGAATCAGGCCGACGACCAACATGGGAGCGCTCCAATCAGCGGGGGGTTGCTTCCGCGCCGACTGATACCCATGACTACAAATTGCCAACCATCATCGTTTGCCGCCGCGCGGTGAGCAGCAGGATCGCCGCCAGTCCGAGCGCGCCCACCTCCATCGCGGCACCGACCAGCGGGGTCGCGTCGTAACCCCAGCCGGCCGCGATCACCCGGCCACCGAAGTACGCACCGGCCGCATTGCCCAGGTTGAAGGCACTGACCGCGGCCGACGACGCGAGCAGGTTCTGCGCCTCGCCGTCGGCCGCCGTGATCACCCGGGTGGTCAGGCCCGGCACGGTGGCGTACGCGACCACGCCGAGAACGAACAGCGTCACCGTCGCCGGGAACTTCGCGTGCGAGGTCCAGGCGAACGCCACCAGAACCACCAGCATCGCGACCGAGGCCGCCACGATCGTCCCCATCAGACGGCGATCCGCCGCCCGCGCGCCGATGACGTTGCCGACCACCAGGCCCAGCCCGAAGAGCGCCAGCAGCCACGGCAGCGCACCCGGCGCCCAGCCCGCCACGTCGGTCATCAGCGGCGCTATGTAGGTGAACGGCGCGTAGACCGCGCCGAACGCGAGCGCGGTCATCCCCAGCGCCAGCCAGACCGCCGGGTTGCGGAACGCGGCCAGTTGACTGCGCGCCGCGCCGCCACCCGGGGTGTCCGGCACCAGCGCCGCGGTGGCCAGCGCCGCCACCAGGCCCAGCACGGCCATCGCCCAGAAGGTGGACCGCCAGCCGAGTTGCTGGCCGAGCAGGGTGCCGAGCGGAACACCGGCCACGGTCGCCGCGGTGAGGCCGCTGAGCATGGCCGCGATGGCGCTGCTGCGCCGGTTCGGCGCGACCAGGTCACCGGCCACGATGGTGGCGAAGCCGATGTACGACCCGTGGGCGAGCGCCGCCAGGATCCGGCCGCTCAGCATCACCGAGTAGGTCGGGGCCAGCGCGCACAGCACGTTGCCGGCCACGAAGAAGAACAGCAGCGAGATCAGCACCGGCTTGCGCCGGCGATGCGCCACGAAGTAGGTCATGACCGGGCCGCCGAACAGTACGCTCAGCGCGTATCCGGAGATGAGCAGGCCGGCGGTGGGGATCGAGACGCCGAGGTCGGTCGCGATGTCCGGCAGCAGTCCGGTGATCACGAACTCGGTCATGCCGATCGCGAACGTACCGACGGCCAGGGCGGCAAGAGCAAGTCCGGTACGCCTGATCACCAGACGACTTTCACAGAGCCGGCACAGTTACGCCACACCCGGTAGAAAGTGCCGCGCACGATCTTTGACCGCATGAGACCAGTACTCGACGTGGTGATCCCCGTCTACAACGAAGCGGCCGACCTCGAGCGAAGCGTGCGCCGGCTCCGCGGCTACCTGCTCTCGGTGCTGCCGTACCCCTTCCGGATCACCATCGCCGACAACGCGAGCACCGACGAGACGCCGCTGATCGCCGGGCGGCTCGCGGTCGAGCTGCCCGAGGTGACGGCGGTCTACCTGGCCGACAAGGGTCGTGGACGGGCGTTGAAGTACACCTGGCTCAACTCGAACGCCGACGTGCTGGCGTACATGGACGTGGACCTGTCCACCGATCTCGCCGGCCTGCTGCCGCTGGTCGCGCCGCTCGTCTCCGGCCACTCCGACCTGGCCATCGGCTCCCGGCTCAAGCGCGGCTCCCGGGTCGTGCGCGGGCCGAAGCGCGAGTTCATCTCGCGCGGTTACAACCTGATCCTGCGGGCCACCCTCGGCGCCCGCTTCTCCGACGCCCAGTGCGGCTTCAAGGCCATCCGGGCCGACGTGGCCCACCAGCTGCTGCCGCTGGTGCAGGACACCAACTGGTTCTTCGACACCGAGCTGCTGGTGCTGGCCGAGCGGACCGGCCTGCGCACCCACGAGGTGCCGGTCGACTGGGTGGACGATCCGAACAGCAAGGTCGACATCGTGGCCACCGCCCGCGAGGACCTGCGGGGCATCGCCCGGCTCCGCCGTACCATCCCGACCCTGCCCATCCCGGCGATCCGCGCCCGGCTCGGCCGCACCACGCCACGGGCCGGCGAACTGGCCACCCATTAGGGGATCATCCAGAAGTAGTGACTCCACAGGTTTCCCGCACCCGGGCCCGGCTACCGTAGGTACCCGATGCCACCTCCTGCCGACCTTCCCGGATTCCTGCACGGCGTCGCCCCGATCCTCGATCGATGGGGCTACACGGCCGTCGCGGCCATGATCGGCGTGGAAAGTTTCGGGGTTCCCGCGCCCGGTCAGACGATCATGGTGGCCGCGGCCATCTACGCCGGCGCCGGCCGGCTCAACATCTTCGGTGTCGCGGCGGTCGCATTCGTCGCGGCCGTGCTCGGCGACAACATCGGTTACTGGATCGGTGTGCGCGGCGGGCGCAAGGCCGTGCACCGCTGGGGAAAGTACGTCTTCCTCACCCCCGAGCGTCTGGCCCGGGCCGAAGGTTTCTTCGCACGACGCGGGGGACGTATTGTCGTCATCGCTCGTTTCATCGACGGTCTCCGGCAGTTCAACGGCGTGATCGCGGGAATCACCGCGATGCCGTGGCGCACGTTCCTGATCTACAACACGATCGGGGCGGCCATCTGGGTCGGCTGGTGGACGAGTGTCGCGTACGTGTTCGGAACGCATCTCGTCGAGATCATCGAGCACGCGCATCGCTACAAATGGTGGGCGATCGCCATCATCACCCTCGCGGTGGTCGTCTACGTCACCCTGCACCTCCGGCACATCAAACGCCGACGAGCCCGCACCGCTGCGGACGTCGCCGCGGAACCGGCCGACGAGCCTGTCGAGGAACCGCAGAGCTGACGCTCGATCGCCGGAGGGTGCGAAACGGAAGGAGAGTTCGTGACCACCCCTCAGCTCGACCGTCGTCGTGCGCAGTCCGCGGCCGCCGGTGCCGCCGCCGAGAAGGCCCGTCAGGCCGTCGCCGAACTGGACAACCGGCTCCGCGGCAACGCCGAGCTAACCCAGCAGCAGAAGCAGGCCCTGCGCAACGTCGAGGCCGAGGCGAAGCGTCTCAAGCGTTCGCTCAAGACCCAGGAACGTGACCGTGCCCGCCTGGCCAAGGCACGCAAGAAGGCGATCGCCCGGGCGGCGAAGGCGAAGAGCCGCGCCGCCGACAGCGACGCGAAGTACGACAAGGCGGTCCTCGCCGACCTGATCCGCCGGGAGAAGGCGCGCGACCTCGAGGCCGCCGCGTCCGTCCCGGCCGTGGCCACCGCCGCCCCGGCCCCCGAGGCGGTCGCCGAGCCGCCCGCCGAGCCGGTCACCGCGGCCATCCCGGAACCGGCCGCCCCGGCCGCCCTGGAGCCGGCCGCCCCGGCCGTTCCGGAGCCGGTGGATGAGCCCGTTGCCGCAGCCACGACCCCGGCCGCCCGGACCCCGCGGACCACCCGGACCACCAAGTCCGCCGCGGCAGCCAAGGCCGCCCCCGCGGCGTCCACGGCCCGCGGCGCGGCGCCCCGGGCGGCCGGTGCCGCCACCACCCGCACCGGCCGGGCCACGACGGCGGGTCCGGCGACCACCGAGCAGCCCGCTGCCACCCGTCGCGCCCCGCGCCGGGCGACCGGTCGCTGACCAGCGCACCACCACAGCCCGTCCCGATCTGATCGGGGCGGGCTGCTCTGTCCGGCGATACGCACCAGGGCCCCGCAGCCCCGGTGGTGCGCACCGCCACACAGAGCAGCCCCGAGGGGGTCAGTTCCCGGCGGGCGCGGCGCCGGCGAGGCTGGTGTCGGTGATCGAACTGGCGGTGATCTTCTGCTTGACGCTGGTCGCCACGATCCGCACGGTGTGCCCCTTGAGCACATCGGCGATCCGCCCGGTCCCGACCGTCGTCGAGGTGCTGATCACGTACGTCTTGCTGTAGCCGTCGTCGCTCTTCACCGTGATCGACGTGCCGCTGATCGTGGAGACCGTCCCGGTCTGAGTGAGTTGCGTGGTGTAACCGCCGTTGCCGTCGGACACCACATACGTCCCGTGCAGCGCGGTCGCCGCGTTCTGCGTACCGCCCGGACCGCCCTGGCCGATTCCCTGGCCGCCGCCCGGTCCGGACGCGGCCGAGCTCCCGCCGCCGACCGCCGCCATGATCCCGGCGGTGACCCCGGAGCCGGCCACGGCCACCGCCACGATCCCGCCGACCAGCGCGAGCCGCTTGTTCTTCGGCGCCGCGGCCGGCCCGGCCGCGCCCTTCTCCGGTGGCGTCCAGGCCGGCGGCGGGCCATCGGCGTGGGCCGGCGTCCACTCGGCGGGCGGCCGGCTCGGCAAGTCCGCCGGCACGTCTTCGCGATACCGCTCCCGCAGCGGCGCCTCGACCCGGTACCGACCGTTCATCGTCACCTCGTCCCGGTGACCGGCCGGGATCGGCGCAGCCGCGAGGAACTGAGTGGTCGGCGGCGGATCGGTGTAGTAATCATCGGGGTCGGAGTGGTAGCCACCGGCCGGGGGCCAGGTCGAGGGCTCGCCGGACGAACGGGTCGAATGGTCGTAAACGGTCATCGTTTCGGATCTCCCTCGGTTCGTTCCTGCCAACCAGGGAGACTGGCCAGGGCGACTATGGCGGAGCTGTGGAGGCATTAGGTGGCGGATATCAAGGCGGAGACCGAGGCGGTGCTCTTCGACATGGACGGCACGCTGGTCGACTCCGACGGCGCGGTCGAGCGGTCCTGGCTGGCCTGGGGCGAGGAGTACGGCGTGGACGGCCCGGCGGCGTACGAGATGGCGCACGGCGCACCCAGCGCGACCACCGTCCGCAAGCTGCTCCCGCACCTGGCCGAGGAGGACATGCGGCGTGCCTCGGCCCGCCAGCTCGAGTTGCAGTACGACGATCTCGCCGACGTCGTGGCCGCCCCCGGCGCCCTCGAACTGCTCGACGTGCTGGCCCGGCGCGGCCTGCCGTGGGCCGTGGTGACCAGTGCGGACGCCCGGCTGGCGAAGGCCCGGCTGGACGCGGCCGGCATCCTGGCGCCGGTGCTGGTGACCACCGACGACGTCCTGGCCGGCAAGCCCGACCCGGCCGGCTACCTGCGAGCGGCCGAGCTGCTCGGCAAGAACCCGGCGAACTGCCTGGTGGTGGAGGACGCCGAGGTGGGCCTGCAGGCGGCCCGGGCGGCCGGCGCCCGCACCGCCGCGCTGCGCGGCCTGGACGGCGACGTCCGGCTGACCACCCTGGCCGACCTGGCCGAGCTACTCCGGTAAGTCGTCGAGGAACTCGGCGGTCGGCACGTAGAACAGCGAACCGGTCACCGCGGTCGAGAAGTCGAGGATCCGGTCGGAGTTGCCGGGCGGGTCGCCGAGGAACATGCGGCGCAGCATCAGCTCGGGCACGTCCGGCGTGGCCGCGTACGCGATGTAGTAGGTGCCGAACTCGCCGTCCTTGATCGAGCCGAACGGCATGTTGTCCCGCATGATCTTCAGCTCGTTGCCGTCCGGGTCGTCGACCGTGTTGAGCGCGACGTGCGAATTGGCCGCCTTGTCGCGCAGCTCGATGTTGTCGAGCTTGGTCCGGCCGATCGCCGCCTCCTGCTGCTCGACGGTGAGCTCGTTCCAGGCGGACAGGTCGTGCAGGTATTTCTGCACCAGGACGTAGCTGCCGCCGGCGAAATCCGGGTCCTCGTCGCCGATCAGCACGTGCCGGGAGGCCTCGTCGCCGGTCGGGTTCTCGCTGCCGTCGACGAAACCGAGCAGGTCGCGCTCGTCGAAGTACTTGAAGCCGTGCGTCTCGTCGACGACGTCGGCGACGGGTGCGAGCCGCTCGGCGATCTTCGAGGCCAGCTCGAAGCAGACGTCCATCTGCCCGGCCCGGATGTGGAAGAGCAGATCACCCGGGGTCGACGGGGCGGTGTGCCGCGGACCCTTCCAGGCCCGGAACCGGTGCAGCTCGGCCGGGCGCGGCCCGCTGAACAGCCGGTCCCACAGCTCGCGGCCGATGCCGGTGACGCAGGACAACTCGGCGGCCGGCAACCGGAAGCCGACCGAGCGCTGCAGCCCGCTCAGGTCCTCGAGCAGGTCCCGCACGGTCGCCTCGCCGCCCTCCCGGACGGTGAGCACCAGGAAGACCGCGGCGTCGGTGAGCGGGGCGAGCACCGCCTGCGGGTTGACGAGCGGGGCTTGCGAGCGAGGCGCTGTCATGATCCGCAGCTTACGGTTCGCCGGGCCGATAATGGGCGGATGAGTGATCGGGTTGACGTCCTCTACAAGGGAAGGACCGCGCGATGAAGCGTTTCGCGTTCGCCGGGCGGAACTGCCTGATCACCGGGGCGGCCGGTGGCATCGGTGCGGCCGTCGCCCTCGAGCTGGCCCGCCGGCGCGCGGTGCTGGCGCTGCTCGACGTCGACGCGGAGGGCCTCGAACGGGTGGCCGCCCTGGCCCGCGAGGTGGGTGCGGCGGAGGTTACGACGTACACCGTCGATCTGAGCGATGGGGGCGACCGGCTGGACCTGGCCGCCGAGATCGCCTCCCGCCACGGCGGGATAGATCTTTTGATCAACAACGCCGGCGTGACCCTGATGGGCACGTTCGAGCAGAACCGGATGTCCGATTTCGACTGGTTGTTGGAGATCAACCTGCATGCCGTGATCCGGATGACCAAGGCGTTCCTGCCGCAGCTGTTGGCCCGCCCGGGTTCGCACCTGGTCAACGTGAGCAGCCTGTTCGGCCTGATCGCCCCGCCCGGCCAGGTCGCCTACGTGACCAGCAAGTTCGGCGTGCGCGGCTTCACCGAGGCGCTGCGCCACGAGATCGAGCCGCTGGGCGTCGGCGTCACCGTCGTGCATCCGGGCGGCATCAAGACCGGCATCGCCGCCAACGCCCGGCTGAGCGGCGCCGACCCCGAGGGTGAGCAGGCCGAGCAGGCCCGGCGGTTCGAGCAGACGGCGCTGACCGTCCCGGCCGAGGAGGCGGCCCGGCAGATCGTCGCCGCCATCCAGTCCCGCCGCTCCCGCCTGCTGATCAGCAAGGAGGCCCGGGCCGGCGACTGGCTGATCCGGCTCACCCCGACCCGCTGGTGGCAGGTGACCCAGCGGTTCGCCAAGCGCCGCGGCGCCCTGTAAAACCCCCTCGAAAGACCGCTCAGAAGACCGCCAGCCGGCGCCGGTCCAGGCCGTTGATCGTGGTGAAGTCGCCGCCGGCCACCAGGACGCCGGTGTCGGGGTTGACGCTCAGCACCCGCACCCCGATGACGCCGTTGCCCTGCGGCGCCCAGGGGGCCAGCTCCCCGGCCGCGGTCACCGCGGCCAGCTTGTAGCGCGGCTGCGAGCCGTCCACACAGGCGCCGTGCACGCCGTTCTTGGCGGTCAGGCAGGCGCTGTCGAAATGACCGCCGACGTAGGTGACGCCGCCGGCCGTGGCGATCGCCGCCGCGTCCCCGTCGAACACCCGCTGCCAGCGCACCTTCCCCTTGAACGAGTAGGCGATCGCCCGGCCGCCCACCCCGGCCGTGGCCGCGTACACGCCGGCCTGGTCCACCGCGATGGACCGCACCTCGGCCGGCGCCTTCGGCAGGAAGTCCTCGTCGACCTCGCCGGTCTTGCCGTGCATGACGGCCAGCCGCAGGGTGCCGCGCACCTCGTCGATGGTGTGGAAGCCGCCACCGGCGAACACCTGACCGCCATAGGCGACGAGGCTGTGCACGGCGTCGTCGGCCCGGGGCCGCCAGCGATCGTCCAGGTCGCCGGTCCTCAGCGAGAATGCGGCAAGCCCGGCCCGCTGGCGCCCGTCCACGTCGGTGAAGCTCCCACCGAGGTAGAGCCGACCGTTGCCGCTGGTCAGCGTGTACGCCGTGCCGGTCAGGGTGTGCTTGAACGGAAGCACCGCGCTGGTGCCGGCGCTGAGCCGGGCCAGCGAGTCGCGGTCGTGCCCGCCGACGGCGTGGAAGTCACCCGCCGCGAAGATGCTGTCCTCGGTCGAGACCAGCGCCCGGACCGTGCCGTCGGCCGCGGGCGCCCAGCTCAGCAGCGCGCCGCTGCGCGCGTCCAGGGCCGCCAGCCGCAGCCGCGGGTAGGTGCGGCCCCGATAGGTGGCGCTGGTGAACGCGCCGCCGAGGTAGACGACCGGACCGCGCTGGGCGATCGCGTAGACACCCCCGTTGAACGTGGGCGCGGAGTCGAGTACCCGGTTGCCGATCGCGGTGGCCTGCGCCGGCAGGCCGAAGAGCAGGCCGAGAAGGAGGATGGTGACGAGCGCGACGGCTCTGAGAAGTGCGGGCACACACCCTTAACCGTCGTGCGCGCGGGAAAGTCTCGGCGTCGATGATCCGGCTTCCAACTCGTCGGCCCCGACCGGCTGGGTTCGCAGGCCGAGCATGTCCAGCCACTCGACGAGCTGCCGGTGCACGGCGTCCGGACCGTCGAGTTCCGGCCGGCCGATCGGCCACCGCGCCGGGTGCACCAGAACCGCCTCGGTCTGCCAGCCGCCCAGCCCGCCGTGCGAGCCGACCAGCTCCTCGAACGCGGCGACCTCCTCGGTCACCGGGTCCACCGAGGAGATCAGCACCAGGTCGCCGACGTGCATCGACTCCTGGTGGCGGAGCAGGTCGGCGCGGGCGTGCGGACCGTACGGCAGCAGCGGGTCGGCGCCCTCGACCGTGCCGTCACTCAACCGGTGCAGGCCGGAGGTGCCGAGCGCGACCGGTCCGTCCTCGTCCCGGACCACCACGAGGCCGATCCCCGGGTGCGCGACCAGCCCCGGCACCAGCCGCGGATAGGCCTCGTCGATCTCGGCCCGGCACAGCCGATGCGGGAACCGGGTCAGGTAGAGCAGGGAGAGGTTGCCGGACGAGACCACCAGCAGCGGAGCCTCCACCGTCCCCTCCTCCTCGGCCGGGGTCTCGGGGGCCGCCGAGTCGTCCGCGGAAAGCCGCGCGACCAGGTCCTTGAGGGTCTCGCCGTAGCGCTGCCGGAACGTGGCGCCCTGGCTCTGACCGTGGTCGGAGAGCACGACGATGTGGTAGCGCCGGGCCGCCTCGGGGGCGAGCCGTTCCAACACCCCGAGCATCCGGTCCAGGCTTTCCAGCTGCCGCATCGACTCGGGCCGGGCCGGGCCGGCGTGGTGCGCCACCTCGTCGTAGTCGACCAGGTCGCAGTAGACGGCCGGGGCACCGCGGGCCATCTGCTCGGCGATCAGCGAGATGTTCACGTCGCGCAGCAGCATCGAGGCCGGGCGCAGGGCCAGGAACGCGCCGGAGCGGCTGACCCGGGGTTGCAGGTTGCGGCGGCGCTGGAGGCGGGCCTGGTGCAGCTCGGTGAACACCTCGCCGACGCCGAGCACGAGGGCCCGGGTGAAGCCGTACGGCGAGGCCATGAACGCCGCCCAGCCCCGCGCCGAGCGCCCGGGCAGCGCCGCGTGGCTGACCGTGAGCAGGCTGACCACGGCGTCCCCGCTGAACGCGTTGCCGATGCTGACCCCGCCGTCGCGCAGCAGCCCGCGCCCGTCGGACAACCGCGGCTCGATCAAGGCCGCGTCCCGGGGCCGGCTGGAGACCATCAGCTTGCCGGTCTCCTTCTCGTACCACCGGAAGCCGGGGATCTGCCGGAAGGCGCCGTGCAGGATGCCGGCCTGCGAGGCGGGCGTGGTCGACGGCATCCCGGTGTGCCAGCCGACCATGGCGTGGCTGCCGGAGCGCAGCCAGTGCCCGAGCGTGGGCAGGTTGCCGGCCCGCACCGCCCAGCGCAGCACCGGCTCGGAGAGCCCGTCGAACTGGAGCATGAGCAGGCCCGGTTCGGTGCCCTGGCGGGGCCGGCGCAGGGTGAGGAACGGCCCGCCGGCCTGCCGCACCTGCCGCCGTCGCACCCCGCGCATGAGCCGCTTGGCCTCCTTGACGAACGTGTCGTCGGAGCCGGAGTCGAGCATCCAGTCGATGATGGCGGCGAACACAACGGCCAGGATCGCGGCGACGACCAGCGACGGAAGGCCGCTGATCCGCTCGGCCGGGTCGAGTTCGAGGGCCACCACGATCACCGTGATCTGGGCGACGACGCCGAGCAGCATGGCCCCCCAGCCGCCGAGCGCGACGATGCCGACCAGCAGCAGCGGCCGCAGCACCGCACCGGTCCCGGCGACCAGCAGCACCAGCCCCAGGGTCTGCACGACGTCGGCGCTGGCCACGCCGGGCATCAGCCACAGCGTGGCGGTCAGCACCACGAAGGTGACCAGGGCGCTGCGCAGCACGGCCCGCAACCGGTTGAAGACCCGCCGCCAGCTCATCAATACGCGCAGCTCGCCGCGCAAGTTCCTGGTGGTCGGCGCGGGCGGAGGTTCGTGCGGGCTTACGGCCACCGGAAAACAATGGCACAGACGCCTGTTTCGATGGCTCGCCGTGCCGGGAATCACCCCGGCATGGAAGTCACACCCGTTCGGGGGACGGACCGCCCGCCGCTCCCCCGCTTCCGGATAGCTTCGGCGCGGTGCGCCGACTAGCCCTTCCCGTCCTTCTGCTGCCGCTGGCGCTCTTCGCCTGTTCCGGTAAGACCGAACCAGCACCCGAACGGCCGACGGCCAAGGTGGTCGGCTACTTCACGAACTGGGGTGTCTACGGGCGCGACTTCCAGGTGAAAGATCTCGACGCGAGCGGCGCCGCCGGCAAACTCACCCATCTGGTGTACGCGTTCGGCAAGGTCACCGAAGGCCGGTGCGCGGCCTCGGACGGGTGGGCCGACTACCAGAAACCGATGCCGGCCCCGGACAGCGTGGACGGGGTCGCCGACCGCCCGGACGCCACGCTGCGTGGCAACTTCGGTCAGCTGCGCAAGCTCAAGGCGAAACACCCCGGGCTGCGGCTGATCTGGTCGTTCGGCGGTTGGACCGGCTCGGACGGCTTCACCGCCGCGGCCCGCGACCCGGCCGGCTTCGCCGCCTCCTGCCGTGACCTGCTCGGCGACCCGCGCTGGGCCGGCCTGTTCGACGGCATCGACGTGGACTGGGAGTACCCGAACGCGTGCGGCCTGAGCTGCGACACCAGCGGCCCGGACGCGCTGCCCGCGGTCCTGACCGCCCTCCGCTCGGCGCTCGGACCGGACGCCCTGATCAGCGCCCCGGTCTCCGGCGACATCGGCAAGCTCAAGGCGACCGATTACCTGGCCGCGTCCCGCACGGCGAACTGGCTGAGCGCGATGACCTACGACTACTTCGGCACCGACGACGCGAAGACCACCGCGGCTCACTCGCCGCTGTCCGCCTACCCCGGCATCCCGCGCACGTCCAACACCACCTCGGCCACCGTCGACGAGTTGCTCAGGCTGGGCGTTCCGGCGGAGAAGATCCTGCTCGGCATCGGTTTCTACGGCCGCGGCTGGACCGGCGTCACGGCGACCGAGCCGGGCGGATCGGCGAGCGGCCCGGCCGACGGCCGCTTCGAGAAGGGCCTGGAGGACTACGACGTCCTGGCGGTCCGCTGCCCGCCGACCGGCACGGCCGGCGGCACCGCCTACGCGCACTGCGGCACCCAATGGTGGTCCTACGACACCCCAGCAACCATCAAGGACAAGATGGCGTACGCCCGGAGCAAGGCTCTCGGAGGCGCGTTCGCCTGGGAGCTGTCCGGCGACACGTCGAAGTCCGACCTGCTCAACGCGGTCGCGACCGGAGCTTCGTCCTGAGCGCCGCGGCGACTCGATCACCGGTGGTCTCCCCCGCCCGCCAGGCCAGGTAGAGGGTGTTCAGCGGGGTCAGCTTCGGTTCGTGCAGCTTGACCAGCCGCCCGGCGGCCAGGTCGGCGGCGCACAGGTATTCCGGCAGCACGCTCCAGCCGCCCCCGGCCAGCACGACGGCGAGTACGGCGTGCAGGTTGGGCACCACGACCGCACCGTCCCGGGCCGGCCGGCTGCCGAACTCGGTCTGCCAGTAGCGCCGCACGATCGGCAGGTCCTCGGCGTACGCGATCAGCGGCACCCGGCCCAGCGCCTCCGGGCCGGCGGCCACTCCGGGCGCCGCGACCAGCAGGAACTCCTCGTCGCAGAGCGGCTCGGCCCGGATCCCGCGCTGCCGTGGCCGCACGCTGAGCACGGCCAGGTCGATGGCGCCGGCCCGCAGGTCGTCGAGCAGCCCGTCGGACAGCCCGAACGTGACCCGCAGCTGCAGCCCCTCGGCGACCAGGCCGCCCAGCGCGGGCAGCACCACGGCGGTGAGGAACTCGGTGGGCCCGCCGAGGTGGACGACCGCGGAGTCCTCGCCGTGCAGCACCCCGGCCAGCTGGTCGAGCGGGTCGGCGACCCGGCGGGCGAGCAGGTCGGCGGCCGGAGTGGCGCGTACGCCGCGGGGTTGCCGGGTGAACAGCGGCCGGTCCGTCGCGGTCTCCAGCGCGCGCAGCTGGGCGGTCACCGTCGGCTGGGAGACGCCGAGCCGCCGAGCCGCCCCGGTGATCGACCCTTCCCGGTAGATGGCCAGGAAGGTGCGCAGCAGGTCCAGCGAGATATCCATAGGATTTCTGATGGTAGGCCGCCGGGTTGCCTATTTGTTCGATGGGTCGTCGCGGGGGAACCATGAGGTCATGGCAACCAAGAAAATCGCTATCGTCCTGACCAGCCACGAGCCGCTCGGCGACACCGGGAAGAAGACCGGCTACTACGTGGGCGAGGCCGCGCACCCGTGGGCCGAGTTCGTGGACGCCGGCTACGCGGTGGACCTGCTCTCGATCGCCGGCGGCACCCCGCCGCGGGACGGCGAGGACCGCTCGGACCCGGTGCAGGAGCGCTTCCTGGGCGACGCGGACGTGGCCCGCCAGCTCGCCGGCACCCGGGCGGTGTCCGACGCCGACCAGGCCGACTACGACGCCATGGTGCTGGCCGGCGGGCACGGCACGATGTGGGACTTCCCCGATTCGACCGCGCTCCAGGCGCTGGTCCGGGATGTCTACGAGCACGGCGGCGTGGTCGGCGCGGTCTGCCACGGCCCGGCCGGCCTGGTCGACGTCCGGCTGTCCGACGGCGAGCGCCTGGTGGCCGGCCGCACGGTGTCCGCGTTCACCAACGCCGAGGAGGACGCGGTCGGCCTCAGCGACGTGGTCCCGTTCGCCCTGCAGACCCGGCTCGAGCAGGCCGGCGCCAAGCACGTCGGTGCGGCCAACTGGCAGCCGCAGGTGGTGCGGGACGGCCGCCTGGTGACCGGGCAGAACCCGCAGAGTGCCGCCGGGGTGGGCAGCGAGGTGCTGAAAGCCCTAGCCGACCTCGACCCAGACGTTGTCTAGAGCGCCGTTGAACTGGTCGTTGTCGGCGAAGGCACCCTTGGCGCCGATGCTGAGCGGGCGGTTGTTGGTCACCGACAGACCGGCCGGCACGGTCACGCTGCCGCGCACCACCCCGTCGAGGTAGACCGCCAGGGTGGTGCCGGTCCGGCGGCAGGCGATCGCGTGCCAGCGCCCGTCGGCGGCGGTGACCGAGCTGGTCACCACCCGGATGAACGGCTTGCGGTGGTCGACCAGCACGCAGCTGGGCCGGCCGGCCACCCCGTCGATCTGCAGCTTCCACTGGCTGCTCGTGGTGGAGTAACCCTTCTGCACGATGTTCTGGCCCTTGCTGGTCTGCCCGGGGGCGAGCAGCACGTCGGCGCCGTACGCGATGTCCCTGGTCCCGGGGTTCAGGTCGGGCGTGCTGGGCGACTGGAGTGCGACGTGCGGGCAGATCGACGCCCGGGCCGCGCAGGGGGAGGGGAAGGCGAGCGCCGCACCCTGGCCGTGGACCACCGAGCGGACCGAACCGCCGTGCCCGGAGATCACCGACAGCGTGTGCCCGCGCCCGGACTCGTCGACGATCACCCCGGCTCGGGCGTTGAAGGTGTATCGGGCCATGACGGCGCCCGGGACGTTCGGGGTGGCCGCCGGCGCGGGCGTCGGGCCGGCGACGATGGTGACGGCGGCGACCAGCACGCCGAGCCAACGAGATCGCATGCCCGAATTATGACTTGTGAGGCGTATGTCCGAGAGGACATCCGCCCCGCAAACCGGCTGATCATGGCTGACTGAACGGCTTACCGCTGTCCAGTGGCACCGCGCTCCCCCGGATCAGCCCGAGTTGAACCCCCTGCCGGCCCAGCAGCGAGTCGAGCAGCCAGTCGCCGGCCACCCGCACCCGGTTACCCGGCATCGACAGCAGGTGATAGCCCCGAGTGACCACCTTGGCGGGCAGTCCCCGCAGCGGGATACGAAGCGGATTGGCGGCCGAGTCCAGCCCGCCCAGATCGACGACGAACCCCAGGTCGTGATGCTTGTAGGCGCGCCGGCGCCCGTACCCGTAGGTGGCCGCGATGTTGCCCGCCGCGGTCGCACCGTGCCGGACCGCGTGCTGGGCGGTCATCCCGGTGATCTCACCGGGCATGGTCAGGTCGGGCACGGCGGCGGCATCGCCGATCGCGTAGACGTCCGGCCGTCCCGGAACGTTGAGGTACTCGTCGACCACGAGCCGGCCGTGGTCGGTGGCCAGCCCGAGCCCTTCGACCAGCGGGTCGGGTCGCACCCCGACACACCAGATCAGCGACCGGGTCGGCACGAACTCGCCGCTGGACAACCGCACCCCGTCCGCGGTCGCCTCCTCCACACTCGTCTTCATCAGCACTTCGACGCCGCGCCGGCGCAGCACCTGGTCGGCGGCGTCGGCCAGCCGGTGGTCGAGCGAGGGCAGCACCCGCTCGGCGGTGTCCAGCAGCAGCCAGCGCGGCCGCCCGTGCAGCGTGGGGCGAGATCTGACCAGGTCGTCGGTGTAAAGCACGCCCTGCGCCGCCACCTCGGTGCCGGTGTAACCGGCGCCCGCCACCACGAACGTGCAGCGGGCCTGCCGCTCCCGCTCGTCGTCCGCGCCGGCGGCCATCTCGATCTGCCGGGTGATGTGGTCGCGCAGGTAGAGCGCCTCGGAGATGCCGCGGAAGCCGTGCGCGTGCTCCACCACCCCGGGCACCGGCAGCAGCTTGTTGACGCTGCCGGCCGCGATCACCAGCCGGTGGTAACCGATCGTGCGGGTGGCGCCCTCCGGGTCGCGCACGGTGACCGTCCGACCGTCCAGGTCGAAGGTCTCGACGCTGCCCAGCACCACGCGGACACCCGGCAGCGCCGTCGCGAGCGGGACGGTGACCCGGCGCGGTTCGAGCAGGCCGGTGGCCACCTCGGGCAGCAGCGGCAGGTAGAGGAAGTAGTCGGTCGGATTGATGACGACGATATCGGCGCTGCCACTCGACAGCTTGGTGAGCTTGCGGGCCGCCGCGAAGCCGGCGAACCCGGCCCCGACGATCACGATCCGGGGACGTGCCATGACGCGGTCTCCCTCCGAGGGCATCTCCCGACGCTTCGACGCTAGTCCCCCTACCCATTCGGACTACTTCGAAAATGGGCCGAACGGCCGTCGACCGGTCGTTCACCGGATCGCGTCTAACCGTGTGCCGGGCGGTGCCCACACGGGGAGGCATCGAGCGGCGGGGGATCCGTTGGGGGGCGATCAACGGAAGGGGGAGACGTGAGCGGGACCGCGGTATTTGGACCGCGTGGGTACGCTCACGTCTTCCTACACCCCTCGATCGGACACCTGGGAATGGACGCCCGAGAGGCCGACTATGCGCATTTCGTCCGCACGCGGACGCACGCATTGTTGCGCTCGGCATACCTCCTGACCGGAGATCAACACCTGGCCGAGGACCTGGTCCAGGAGGCTCTGGCCCGCACCCATCGAGCGTGGTTGCGGTTGGAGAAACCCGAGAACGCCGAGGCGTACGCCCGGAAGGTGATGTACCACGCGCAGGTGTCGTTCTGGCGCCGGCCGCGGATCGCCGAGGTGCTGCCGGGTGAGTTCGAGACCGATCCGGCGGGCGCCGACGACCCGGCCGAGGCCGCCGTCCAGCGGCTCACCCTGCGCCGGGCCCTGCTCGCGCTCAGTGCCAAGCAGCGCGCGGTGATCGTGCTGCGCTACTTCGAGGACCACACCGAGGCCGAGGCCGCCCAGCTGCTCGGCGTCTCGGTCAGCACGGTCAAGACCCAGACCGGCCGCGCCCTCGAACGACTCCGCACGCTCCTGCCCGACCTGCGGGTGCTCACCTCGGAGAAGCCCCGATGAGCGCCCCGGGCGACAACGGCCTGCGCGAGTCGCTGCACGACCTCGCCGGCGAGGTCACGCCGGCCGACCTCTACGACCGGGCGGTGTACCGGTCCCGGCGGATCGCCCGCCGGGAGGCCGCGATCGGCACGGTCGCGGCGCTGGCCGTGCTGACGCTGCTGGCCAGCGGCCTGTGGCGGCTACCGGCTCGGGAGAGCGGGCACACGCCGATGGCCCTGCTCTCCTCGTCGGCGCCGGCCCCCGAGCCGATGCCGTCGCCCATCCCGTCGGCGACCCGCCCGCCGGCGACGCCGGAGCACCACGCGAGCTCCCGCACCACGACGCCGAGGCGCAAGAACCAGCCGCGGGCCGCCGCGACCACCGCCACCCCGAAGTCCCGCTCGCTGGCCGACCTGCCCGGTCACGTCTTCTACCAGCAGACCGGCAGTCAGCCGGACGTGGTGCGGCTGTCCCCGGGCGACGGCGACGCCACAACCGTGCTGTCCGAGGCGCCCTCCGCGGTCGGCATCTCCCCGGACGGCAGCCGTATCGCCTACGCCGTCGGTGACGTGCTGCTGGTCGGCGAGACCGGCAGCGCGCAGGCCCAGCCGGTGGCGACCGGCATCACCACCACGGCGCAGGCCCCGGTCTGGTCGCCCGACGGCGCCCGGTTGCTGGTGGCCACGAGCAGCCCGGCGATCCTGCAGGTCGAATCGGGCACGCTGACCCCGCTGCCCGACGGCCTCGCCGCCGGACAGCACTTCCGCTGGTCGGGCGATGGCAACAAGCTGGTGTACGCGACCACGTACTGCTCGCTGAAGATCGCCTCCAGTGGTGCCAGCGCGGTGGTGCCGATGCTCGGCGACCGGCAGCCGGTGGACAACCCGGACGGCCTGGCCGCGTGCAAACCGACCAGCGTGGACGTGACCGGCGGCCACGTGACGGTGCCGCTGCAGACCACCGGTGATATCGGCACCGCGAGCCCGGACACAGCCGACGCGGTGGTCGACACGGCCACCGGCGACCTGGAGCCGCTGCCGGTGGCCGGCAGTGTCGTGGGCGCGGTCTTCGATCCGGACGGCAATCTGCTGATCCGGGCCCGCACCGACGAGGGCACGACGCTCTGGCTCTTCTCCCCCGCCGGAAAACTGCTGGTGCAGGCGACCGAGCCGGCGTCGGTCAGCGACCTGAACCTGCTGGCCTACACCCGTTAACCTCCACCGGCCCCGCCAACCTCCTTGACCGGACTGAAGGCCCTCCTGGTTACTTACGGCGGAAGAGGCGCCAGCCGCGCTTCTTCGGTTCCGGTTCGCGGACGGCGTCGCCGTTGAGCAGAGCCAGCCGATGCTGGGCGACCGGGTTCTCCGGTTCCATCTTCAACGAGGTGAGCAGCGCCTGCCGGGCCTGGTCGGAGTGCCCGAGCGCGTCCAGCGTCACGCCGTGCGTGAAGTAGTAGTGGGCCTCGTTCGGGTCGAGCCCGATCGCGGTGCGCGCGGACTGCTCGGCGTCGGCGTACTGGCGGTCGGCGGCGAGCAGCGCCCACGCCACCCGGTCGTGCCAGAGCGGGTTGATCGGCTCGACGATCACCGCTCGATAGGCCATCGTGACGGCTTCCTCGTGCCGCCCGAGCAGAGACAGCGCGCGACTGGCGGTGGCCAGCGACCGCGGGTTGTCCGGAGCCAGCGCGATCGCCCGGTTGGCCGCGTCGAACGCGGCCGGCGCCTGGTCGGCGGCGAGCCGCAGGCGGGCCATCAGGTTCCAGCCCTCCACCGAGCTGGGGTCGGCGGCGAGCGCCGGCTCGAGGGCGGCGATCGCGGCCGGGACGTCGAGCCGCTCGAACAGCGCCGCGGCACGGGCAATGCCCAACTCGGTGGCACTCTTCGCGCTGGAGTCGGGGCTCACTCGCCCATTCTCGGCAAAAAGCCGCAATTCATCTGCGGATTCCCCGGAAAGCCTCCCGACGGGCGCGACGGCGCCGAACGATCACGGCGAGGCACACCATGGCCGCGGCCACCAGGGTCAGCGCGGCGGCCGAGAACCACCAGGCGGCGTCGGCCGTGCCGATCTGCAGCAGGATCGCGGTGATCATGCAGGCGATGATCACCCACCAGAGCACGACGCTGACCCGGTCCGGCTGGGCGCCGACGCCGGCCGCCCGCACGTGCGCGTTGCTGGCCGAGACGGTCAGCAGCCGGACCGCGAAGCCGCCCAGGGCGGCGGTGCCGAGCAGCCAGGGCAGCCATCCGGCCGGCGCGAACGTCGAGGTGAGCAGCAGCAGAAGGCAGACCGCGAAGCCGATCGCGGCGATCCGCTGCCGGCCGTAGGCGAGCACGTTCAGCAGGTACGCCCGGAGCGGGCGGTCCAGCCGCAGCACGAAGTACGCCGCGAACCCCACCGAGGTCAGCGCGGACGCCCCGGCCAGCAGGCGAGCACCGGCCACCGAGAACTCGGTCATCCGCCAGCCCACGTAGGCCAGCACCGCGAGCAGCACGGCCGTGTAGACCAGGAAGCGCCGCAGCGCCACGTCGAGCATGAACCGGCTGGCCTGCTGCCGGGGGTCGGAGCGCAGCGCACCGGCCAGCCCGCTGGCACCCCGGGCGAGCCGGCCCAGCGCGAACGGATTGCGGTGCACCACGTCGAGGGTGGCCAGTTCGTGCTGCGCCACCGCGTTGTCGGGTTCCAGGGCGAGCGCGTCGCGCAGTGCCTGCCGGGCCCGGTCGGTGTAGTCGAGCTGCTTCATCACCATGGCGTAGGTGATCCGGAAGTCGGCCTCGTTCGGGTCGAGTTGCACGGCCAGCCGGGCCGCGTGCTCGGCCTCGATCGCCCGCCGGCCGTCGCCGAGCAGCGCCCAGGCGAGCCGGTTGTGCCGGTACGCGTTGTCCGGCTCGAGCCGGCTGGCCCGCTGCGCCACCTCGATCGCCTCGTCGTGCCGGTCCAGCCCGGTCAGGGCCCGGCTGAGCGCGCCGAGCGCCTCGGCCGAGTCCGGCGCCACCTGCACCGCCCGCTGGGCGACCTGGTAGGCGAGGTCCGGGTGCTTGAGCGCGAGCTGGGTGTGGGTCATCAGCACCAGCGCGCGCACATTGTCCGGCTCGGCCGCGAGCACCGGCCCGAGCAGACCGGCCGCGGCGTCCGGGTCGCCCCGCTGGAACTGCACGGCCGCCATGGCGACGGCCGTGCCCGTCTCGGTCATGACTGCTGCGGCGTGGTCGGTAGCCAGCCCGCCGAGCGGGTGTGATCGTGCGGTTCGAACCACGGCATCGTCGCGAACGCCCGCACCGGGAACGTGCCGAAGCCGACGATCCGGGGCGGAGCCGCGGTGAACCGGGCGCCCAGCGGCGGTAGCTCGCCGAGGTTGGTGAGGTGCTCGACGATCGGTACGCCGGCCGCCAGCAGCACGCTGTGTGCCGGCCGCGGCCCGCCCGGCACGGCGTCGTCGATGTTGGCCGAGTCGATGCCGACCAGGGCGGCGCCGCGCTCGACCAGCAACCGGGCGCCCGCCTCGGTCAGGAACGGCGCGTCCGGGCCGTAGGCGGCCGTCCCCCAGTGCCGGTCGCCGCCGGTGTGCAGCAGCACCGCGCGGCCCGCCACCACGTACGGTTCGAGGTCGTCGGCGTCGACCTCGCGGCGGCTGCTGTCCACCGTGCGGACCACGACGGCCGGCAGGTCGGCGAGCCGGCCGAGCGGGATTCCGGCCAGGTCGGTGCCGCCCTCGTAACGGTGCCGAGGGCTGTCGAGGTAGGTGCCGGTCTGCCCGATCATCTCGATCCGGTCGAAGCTGAACTCGGTGCCCTCGGCGTAGCCGGACCGCGACTCCGCCCAGGTGCGATAGGCAGTGACGACCGGGCCGGGCAGACCGGGGCAGGTGGTCATGCCCGCCTCGATGACGTGACTGAGCTCGACGTACTCGATCCGTTGTGCGCTCGTGCCGCCGACGCCGGCGACCTCCTCGCCGAAGACCCGGACCGACGTGAGCTCGACGCCCGCGCCGGCCAGCCCGAGCGCGGCGCTCACCAGCCGGGCGATCTCGGGGTGCGTGACGTCCGCGTGCGGCACCTCCACGAGCAGAGCGCGCGCGGTCACGCTGCCGCCGTTGGCCAGGGTGATCTCGGCATCCAGCTCCGCCCGGTACTGCAGCACGGCAAACCCCTAACGCAGTTCGATGATCGCTTCCACGATCAACCAGATGCCGAAGATAGCGAAGAGCGCGGCCGCACCGTACTTGATGAATTTCTCCGGCAGATGGCGGCCGAGCATCCGGCCGACCAGAATGGCCAGCGCGTCGGCGGCGACCATGCCGACGGTCGAGCCGAGCCAGGTGCCGAACCAGCCGTGCTGGGTGGCCAGGGTGATTGTCGCCAGCATGGTCTTGTCACCGAGCTCGGCCAGGAAGAACGCGCCGCCGACGGCCCAGATCGCCGAGCCGGTGGTGCGCTCGGCCTTGGTCTTCTCATCGTCGGTGAGCTTGTCGCCGCGCAGCGTCCAGGCGCCGAAGGCCAGGAACGCGATGCCCGCGACCAGCGAGATCCAGCCGGTCGGCAGGGTGGCGCCGAGGCCGTAACCGATGCCGACCGACACGGCGTGCACCACGCCGGTGGCCACCGTGATGCCGATCAGCACCGGCACCGGCTTGAAGCGGGTGGCGAAGGTGAGGGCCATGAGCTGCGATTTGTCGCCGAGCTCGGCCACGAAGATGACCGCGAAGCTGATCGTCAGCGCGGCGAGAAAGCCATCCATCAAAAACTCCCGGGAGTACGTCAAGACCGGGAGGAAGTTTGCGCTCAGGGCGACCTCGACCCGGCCGTTGTCAACAACAGCCAAGTCGAAGGTCTCGCTCGCCTCTGGTGAGGCCGTGCGGCCGGACACCCGGAGGCGTCAGCATGTCGACCGCGACGTTAGGAGCTACTCCCCTTCGCGTGATCGAGCATAGCCGCCGCCGGGTGCCGACCGGCCCCGAGGTGGTGCGGCTCTCGTTATTTCATGAGCGCCCGCCGCAGCACGGCCTCGGCAGGCCGCTTGCCCTTGACGTCGCCCGCACCGCTGGCGGGATCGGGCTGCGGAATCGGGGGACAACGCTTGTCGGACCGCTCACCCGGCTTGCGCTTGGGGAGTGCGCCGGTGGCCAGGTAATCGGCGATCGTGTTGTCGATGCACTCGTCGCCGAACAGCGAGCCCGCGTGGGTGGTCCCGCCGACGCCCTCGACCAGGACCGAACGGGGGAACCGCTTGCGCACCTCGAGGCTGCCGCTGAACGGGGTGGCCGCGTCCCGGGTCTCGCTGATCAGCAGGATCGGCGGCACGGCCTCGCCGGAGACGGTGGTCGGGATGCCCGGCTTGCCGGCCCAGGTGCGGCAGGGCGCGTTGTACCAGGCGTTGGCCCAGGTCTCGAACGGCGCCTTGCGGTGCACCTCCCAGTTGTCCGCGGTCCACTTGGTCCAGCTCAGCGGCCACTGCACGTCGGTGCACTGCACGCCCAGGTAGATGGCGTACCCGTTGTCGCCGCCGTCCTTCTGGTCGTTGTTCTTGTCGTAGAGCTTCTTCAGCGGTGCCGCGTCCTTCTTACGCACCCAGGCCGCGAACGCCTGCGCGATGTCCTCCCAGCCGAAGATGTAGTACCCGGCCTGCAGGAAGACGTCGGTGAACTCGGACGGGCCGATCACCCCGCCGGCCGGCTTGGCGGCGAGCTTGGCCCGCTCGGCGTAGTAGAGCTTCTCGACGGCCTTCGCGGTGCGGCCGAGGTGGTAGACCCGGTCGTACTTCGCGAGCCACCCGAAATAGACCTTCATGTTCTTGTCGAACGCGAGGTCCTGGTCGAGGTTCGAGTCGTACCAGACCCGGGCCGGGTTGACGTTGCCGTCGAGCACCATCCGGCGCACCCGGGACGGGAACATGGTGGCGTAGACCTGGCCCAGGTAGGTGCCGTACGAGAAGCCGTAGAAGTTGATCTGGGTGGCGCCGAGGACGAGGCGGATGCTCTCCATGTCCCGGACGGTGTCCTGGGTCTTGAGGTGGTCGAGCAGCTTGCCGCCGGCCTTGGCGCAGTCCGCCGCGTACTTCTCGGCCCGCTCCAGCCAGGTCTTCTCGATCTCGGTGGTGGTCGGCACGTACTCCGGCCGGTTGTAGCCGGCGTAGTCGCTGTCACAGCTCAGCGACGGCTTGCTGGCGCCCACCCCGCGTGGGTCGAAGCCGATCCAGTCGTACGCGTCGCCGGCCTTCTTCGGCACCAGCGACCCGATCACCCCGAGGGACTGGCCCTTCCCGCCCGGGCCGCCCGGGTTGACCAGCATGATGCCCTGGTACCGGTTCTGCGGGACGGTGTGCTTGATCCGCGAGATGGCCAGCTCGATCGTCTCGCCGTCCGGGTCCTTGTAGTCCAGCGGCACCGTGACGAAGCCGCACTCGGCCTTGCGGCTCACCAGCGACGGGTCGGTGCAGGTGCCCCAGGTGAGCTTGGGGTAACCGGGCTTGAGCCGCGGTTCTGCGCGCGCCCCGGTCGCCGTGGCGCCGGCCGCCGCCACGGCGATCGTGATGGCCGCAGCCAGAAGTCTTCTTCGCATCCTCAAGCCCTCTCGTGTCCGTTTCGCCCCATATGCTGAGGCGTGGACGGCCTAAGAGAGACCGTCCACGCCGGAGGAGCACGAAAGATGGGCCTTTTAGCTGATTCGTGACCTCAGCCGTTGCGCCGTCAGGGCGACCGCCGCCAGCACCGCCACGACCAGGCCGTACACCAGCGTGGTGCGGTGCAGCCCCTCCGAGGTCGCGGCGAATCCGGCGATCACGGCGGGCACGCTGAACGCGGTGTACGCGATGGTCAGCGCGACTGCGAACAGCTCGCCCCGCTCGTGCGGCGCGGCCAGCACCGCAAGGGTGCCGAACGAGGCCAGCGCCGAGGCGCCGAAGCCGACGCCGGAGATCACCGTGCCGGCCGCGGCGACCGCGATGTTCGACCACTCGACCCCGGCCACGCTGATCACCGAACCCACCGTGAGCAGGGCGGCGGCCAGGGTGAGCACGCGCGGGGTGGGCAGGTTGCGCATGGCGTACGAGGTGATGGCGCCGGTGCCGCAGAGCAGCGTCACCACGAACCCGCCGACCAGGTGGTTGGTGAGCCCGAGTTCGGCGGCCGCGACCGACGGGCCGAGCGACAGGTAGAGCCCGCCGATCGCCCAGCTGGCCACGATCACCGGCACCAGGGCCAGCACGTCGCCGCGCAGCCGGGCCGGCACCCCGAGCCGGGGCGAGAGGGAGGCGACCGCGCCGGGGCGGCGGGCCGAGGTCTCCGGGAGGCGGGCCACGACGACGCCCGACAGCAGCATGGCGGCGAGCAGCAGCGCCCAGACCAGGTGGGTGGGCTCTGGCGCGAACTGCACGAGAGCACCGCAGCCCAGAGCACCGACGGCCAGCCCGGCGGTGGGCGCGATGCCGTTGATCAGGCCGGCCCGCCCGGGCGCGTGCGGCGGGTTGAGGTCGACCAGGGCCGCACCGAGCGTGGTGAGCGCGGCGCCGGTGGCGATGCCCTGCAGCAGCCGGGCCACCAGCAGGACGGTCACGTCACCGGCGGCCAGGAAGAGGATGAGCGAGGCGGCCTCGAGTGCGATCGCGGCGGCCAGCACCGGGCGGCGGCCGACGTGGTCGGAGAGCGCGCCGAGCATCAGCAGCGAGCCGATCAAGCCGACCACGTAGACCGCGAAGACCACCGTGAGCGTGGTCGCCGAGAAGCCCCACAGGTGCTGGTAGACGACGTACAGCGGGGAGGGCGCGGCGGACGCGGCGGCGAAGGTCACGAAGATCGCGGCGATGGCCGCGAACGCGACCGGGCGAGACAGCCGCCGGTTGCGGACGTCCGGTGGCGCTTCGGCAACGGTGGTCATGTCGAGCCTTTCGCATCGTGAACAGACAGGTCTGTCTGCACCAGAGACTAGACAGACCTGTCTGGTATCGTCAAACGCATGTCACCCGCATCACCTACCGCGGAGCGCAAACCATCAGCGCGTGAGCGCCTGCTGGCCGCCGCGGACGAGCTCTTCTACGCCGAGGGCGTGCACACCGTCGGCATCGACCGCGTCATCGAGCGCGCCGGGGTCGCCAAGGCGTCCCTCTACAGCTCCTTCGGCAGCAAGGAGGAGCTGGTCCGGGCCTATCTGGAAAACCGGCACCAGCTGCGCCGCACCCGGCTGCTGGCCGGGCTCGAGCGGTTCGACAACCCCCGCGACCGGCTCCTCGGTGTCTTCGAAGTGCTCGCTGAGGTGGCCGCCACGCCCGGGTTCCGGGGCTGCGCCTTCTACAACGCCAGCGCCGAGTCGGTCGACGAGGGCGGCGCGGTCGAGCAGGTCACCAGCGCCAACCGAGCCTGGACCAGGGGCCTGTTCACCGAGCTGGCCCGGGATGCCGGCGTCGCGGACGCACCGGCCCTCGCCGCCCAGCTGGTGATCCTCTACGACGGCGCCTCGGTCGGCGGGCGGATGGACAAGCAGGCCGGCGCCGCCGTGCTGGCCCGCTCGATCGCCGAGCGCCTGCTCGACGCCGCCATCACTGCCGCCGCATAGAACGAGGCCCGGCGAACCGCCGGGCCTCGCTACGTGCTTGCCCATTGCTATGCCCGGTCCAACGGCTCCGAAACGCCGGTCGCCGGACTCAGTGGCTGCGCGTCGGACAGCTCGGCCTTGACCTCGGCCTCGTGCGCGACGAACTCCGCCGCGGGCGCCACCTTCCGGCTACGCAGCAGGGAGAGCAGCGCACCGGCCACGGCCATCGCGATCGCCATCCAGAAGACGATCACCAGGCCGTCGTGGAACGGTTCGGCGATCAGCCGCGGGAAGAACTGCAGGCCGGTCAGGTTGGCCGCGTTGGCGGCCGGCAGCGCGCCCAGCACGGCCGGGCCGAGCAGCTCGCCGATCGGGTTGAAGCCGAGGAACGCCGCGAACAGCGTGCCCACCGGCGGCAGCTGGGCGATCGTGTTGGCCGTGTCGACCGGCACGCCCTGCGAGGTCAGGCCGGTGCTGAGGGTGCCCGGCAGCGAGTCGGCCAGGCCGGCCACCATCAGCGAGAAGAAGACGCCGATGGAGAGCACCTGACCGGCGTTCTGGAAGGTGGCCCGCATGCCGGAGGCGGCACCGCGCATGTTGGCCGGCACGCTCGACATGATCAGCGACGTGTTCGGCGCCGCGAACAGGCCACCGCCCAGGCCGTTGATGAAGATCAGGGTCGCGAAGACCGCGTAGTTGAAGTCGCCCGGCAGCAACAGCAGTCCGACGAAGGACACGGCCATCACCAGCAGGCCGCCGGACGCGAACAACCGCGGCCCGAACTTGTCGGAGAGGTAACCGGCGAGCGGGCCGGCCGCCAGGAAGCCGATCGTCATCGGGACCAGATAGATGCCGGCCCACAGCGGGGTGGACTCGTAGTCGTACCCGTGCAGCGGCAGCCAGATGCCCTGCAACCAGATGATCAGCATGAACTGGAGGCCACCGCGGGCGATGCTGGCCAGCAGGTTCGCTGCGTTACCGCTGGTGAAGCCGATGTTCTTGAACAGGCCGAGCGGGAACATCGGCTCGGCCACCCGGGTCTCGATGACGCCGAACGCGACCAGCACGAGCGCGCCACCGATCAGGCCGGTCAGCACCCACGGATTCGACCAGCCCATGGTGTGGCCGCCGTACGGCTGGATCCCGTACGTGATGGCGGCCAGCACGGCCGTGAGGCCGACCGCGAAGGTCGCGTTGCCCCACCAGTCGATTTTCGCGGGCCGGCGGACGCCGGTGTCGTGCAGCGACCGGTACGCCCAGACGGTGCCGAGCACGCCCAGCGGGATGTTGACCCAGAAGATCGAGCGCCAGTCCCACTCGGCGAGCACGCCACCGAGCACCAGGCCGATGAACGAGCCGGCCAGGGCCGAGACGATGTTGACGCCGAGCGCCATGCCGCGCTGCTCGGCCGAGAACGCGTCGGTGATGATCGCGGCCGAGTTGGCCATCAGCATCGCGCCGCCGACCGCCTGCAGCACCCGCCAGCCGATCAGCCAGAGCGCGCCGCCACCGCCGTCGAACGGGTCGAGCGACAGGATGATGCTGGTGATCGTGAAGATCGCGAAGCCGGCGTTGTAGATCTTGACCCGGCCGTACATGTCGCCGAGCCGGCCCAGCGTCACCACCAGCACCGCGGTGACCAGCATGTAGCCCATCAGCATCCAGAGCAGATAGCTGACGTTGCCGGCGTCGAGCGGGTCGACGTGGATGCCCTTGAAGATCGCCGGAAGCGAGATCAGGACGATCGACGAGTTGATCGTGGCGAGCAGGTTGCCGAGCGTGGTGTTCGACAGCGCGACCCACTTGTACCGAGGGTGGTCGACCGTGATCAATCGAGTACCCCTTTCACTTTTCCGAGGGAGGCTGCTCGGCCATCAGGTCGCCGAGCCGCTCCAGCGCCGGCAGCACCGCGACGATGGCCGCGTGATCGGCGGCCGGGAGCTGCTCCAGCAGGGCGGACAGCGCCCGGGTGCGACCGTCCCGGCGGCGCGCCACCGCGGCCCGGCCGGCGTCGGTGATGGTGACGATCACGGCCCGGCCGTCGTCCGGGTCGCTGCCGCGCTTCGCCAGCCCTTCCTTCTCTAGCCGGGTGATCAGCTGCGTCATCGCGGGCTGGCTCACCCCTTCGGGCGCGTGCAGCTCGCAGAGCCGGTGCGGGCCCGACCGCTCGAGGCGGCGCAGGGTCGAGGCGGCGGTCAGGCTCAGCTCGGAACGCGGCGTCAGCCGGCGAAGCACCTCGTAGAAGCGCTCGAAACCGCCGGCGATGGCCAGGTCTTCGTCCGAAACGATGTCTGTATCCCGCACCCAATTTTTATATCACGCACTTATGAAAGCCCACCGACGAGGTGACCAAGGGCTCGTTACTCTCCGGTAGTCGCCCAGACGTGCCGAATTGTCCTGACTAGCGGAGCGTGCCCCGGGTGACAGCATGCCGTCATGGACGAGCAGACCTTCTGGGAACTGGTCGACCGGACCGGCCCCGACCCGGCCAACCTCGAACGCCTGGCCGACGAGCTCTCCGACCACGGCGCCGCAGACATCCGGGACTTCGCCGACCACCTGGCCCGCGCGCTGCACGCGCTGGACACCCCCGCGCACTATCGCGCGGTGGCGACCTCCGGCGCGTCGTTCCTGGGCGTACGCTGCGCGGCCGTCGCCGCCGGGAAGCGGGCCTACCGGAGGGTTCTCGGTGCCCCGGGGGTGCTCGCCTCCTACACCCGCTCCCCCGGCGCCCAACTGCTCCCGGTCGCCGAACGCGCCTACCGCACGTCCACCCGGGCCGACTGGAAGCACCAGACCGCGGTCAGCGTCCGCACTGGCTCCAACGTCGCGGCCTGGGGCGCCTCGTGGCTGCACCCGCACATGGGCACCACCACCGTCGAGCGCCACGCCCCGCAGGACTACATGATCGCGCTGCGGCACGTGGCGCTCACCCTGGACGCCGACCCGGCCTGGCGCTCCTGGTGGCGGCAGTCCGGGCTGACCGCCTGCGAACTGGGCATCGTCGCCGAGGGCAAGCTCGACCACCTGCGGCCCAGCGCCGACATCCGCCGCTGCTCCGACCGGCTGCGGGCCAACTTCACCTGCGCGTCGCCCGGCGGCGGCGCCGACCTCTCCGCCCGGGCGGTCGCCGAGGTGCGGTCCATGTTCGAGGTGATCCGGCAGGCGATGTCTCTGCCCGGTCTCCCGCCCACCCCGCCCGTGCCGACCCTGCCGGCCGACGTGCCCGAGGTGCCGGTCACCACCAAGCCGCTGGCCGCGATGCCGGCCGAGCTGGAACCGCAGGGCTACCTGACTCTCGCCCAGATCCAGGAGTTCTTCGGCTGACCGTTCACCCGCCGTACACCGGCGGCGTTTAGCGTGCCTCCACGATGGAAACGGTCGCCGGTTCGGATGCTCGAACGACGGTCATCCCCCGGCAACGGGCGGTTCCGCCCGCCGTGCCGCGATCTTCGTGGCTCACCTGGGTAGCGCCCGCGCTGGTCGCCGCGGTGCTCGGCGGGTGGCGGCTGACCGGGCCGGCACTCTGGGCCGACGAGCTGGCCACCTGGGGAGCCGTGCGGCTCAGCTGGGGGCAACTGCGGGAGCTGACCGGCACCGTCGACATCGTGCTCGCGCCCTACTACGCGGCCATGAAGGCGTACGCCTCGATCGCCGGCACCTCGACGGTCGCCCTGCGCCTCCCCGCCCTGCTCGCGATCGTCGCGACCACCCTGCTCACGACGGCGCTGGGGCGCCGGCTCGGCGGCCCCGCCGCCGGCCTGGTCGCCGGGCTGATCTTCGCGGTCCTGCCGGCCACCTCCCGGTACGGCCAGGAGGCGCGCTCCTACGCGTTCGCGATGCTCGCCGCCACGCTCGCCCTGTTATGCCTGATCCGGCTGCTGGACCGGCCCACCGTGCCGCGGGCGGCCGGCTATGCGGGCGCGTTGGTCGTGACCGGGCTGAGCCACCCGCTCAGCGCACTGCTGGTGCCGGCCGCGCACGCCGTGGCCGTGGCCTGGCGGCGCAGTCCGCGGATCGCGGCCTTCTGGACCCCCGCGGCCGCGCTCGGCGCGCTGCCCGCCCTCGTGCTCACCGCGCTCGGCGCCCGGCAGCGCGGCCAGCTCTCCTGGATCAAGGTCCTCACCGCCGACCTGCTCCAGGTGGTCCCGGAACGGATCTTCCTGTCCGGCGCGGTGGCCGGCATCGTCCTGGGCCTGGCCGTCCTCGGCGTACGCGGATCGGCGGAGTCGGTGAGCCTGGCCGCGGCCGGCTTCGGCCCGATCCTCCTGCTGCTGGCCGCGGGCCTGGTCGAACCCATCTGGAACGCCCGGTACGTGCTGGTGGCGCTGCCCGTCCTGGCCGTCCTGGCCGCCCTGGCCGCGGTGCGTTCCGGCGCCCGCCCCGCCGCCGTGGTCCTGCTGCTGCTCACCCTGATCGGCTGGCCCGCCCAACTCGCCGCCCGCGGCCCGGCCGGCCACTCCGAGGACTCGGCGAAGGTCGCCGCGGTGATCGCCCCGCTCTACCGCCCCGGCGACGTCGCGGTCTTCCCCGACACCCACCCGAGCATCCCGTGGGCGCCGCGCGACATCTACGAGCGCTACCTGCCGGCCCCGCGCCCGCCGGACGTGCTGCGCGTCGCACCACAGAGGACCGACGGCCACTTCCTGGCCACCGAATGCCCGGCGGCGGCGTGCCTGGGCTCCCCGCCACGGATCTGGGTGATCCGCGTTGACAACAGCGCCGACCCGTACGCCAATATGGATGCTCCCAAGCGGAAGCGCCTCGCCGACAGTTACCACCCGGTCCGTCGCTGGCAGTATTCGCTCCTCGGCATCACCCTCCTGGAACGGAACCCCAGCCGATGACCCCGGTCGACGCGCCGACCGCCCGGCCCCCACGTGAGTGGGAGGCGCGCACCTTCGCCCTGATCGCCGCCATCGCGGCCGCCACCCTGCTCGGCATCCTGCTGCTGGTGACCGATCTGGCCCTGCGCTCCTACCTGGTCGCCGAGGGCGCGGACGGCCTGTCACCCCTGGTCGCCTGGATGGTCGAGCACTGGGAAGCGATCAGCGTGCTGTTCCTACTCCTCGGGTTCGGCTACCTGGCCGGCTTCTACTGGTGGCGCAGCAGCACCCGGGCGATGCTGCGCTCGGCCGGCGACGAGACCGGGAAATCGGTCGTGCACTGGACGGTGGCGGCGTTCTACCTCGCGCTCACCGGGTCGTTCACGCTCGCCCTCGCCGGTGAGTCGACCGACGACCCGGTCGAGTTGCTGCAGTGGGACGCCGTACGGATGGGCCTCCGGCTCGTCGGGCTGGCCTTCCTGCTGACCGCCGTCTGGCAGATCCGCGACCAGGTGCGTACCCAGGTGGCCGGTTCCGGCATCATCCTGCGCCCCGCACGCCGCCGACTGGAACCGCTCAACCTGGCGGCCTCGGCCCCGGCCCTGGCCGCGGTGGCCCGGGCCGATCTGCCGTCCGCCGACGACGACTTCTGGCTGGGGGTCGCCGCGCTGGGTGACGGCGTCGCGGTGCTGGAGACCACCGACGCGGTGGCCCGGCGCTGGCTGCTCGTCGACGGCGACCTCGACGCCGTCCGCTCGGCCCTGCCCGCCGGAGCGGTCGTGACGGTCTTCCCCCAGCCGCCCGCCGCCACCGAGACCGAGGGCTTCACCCCGCCGCCCGCCGAGGAGTATTACGGCCTCCTCGAGGACGACGGTGCCCTCTGGTATCAAACCGTTCGGCCCAACCGGGTCGAGGCGTTCCTGGCCCGGGCCCGCCGGGCGCGGCGCTGGGCGCTCTACCCCACCGAGAGCCCCGACGCCCTGGTCGCCGAGGTCCGATGACCGGCGTCCTGGTCGTCGGGCTCGGCGGGACGATCGCGATGACCGGCGCGGCCGGTGTCGCGCCCGACCTGACCGCGCAGCAGGTGGTCGACTCCGTGCCCGGCCTGACCGGCGAGCTGGAGGTGCACGACTTCCGGAGCAAACCCGGCGGCTCGCTGACCCTGGCCGACCTGATCGACCTGGCCGAGCTGATCCGGCAGCGTTCCGCCGCCGGGGCGGTGGTCACCCAGGGGACCGACACCATCGAGGAGACCGCGTACGTCCTCGACCTGCTGCACACCGGCTCCGAGCCGATCGTGGTCACCGGCGCCATGCGCAACCCCACCCTCGCCGGTGCGGACGGCCCGGCCAACCTCCTGGCCGCCGTCACCGTCGCCGCCGACCCGGCCGCCCGCGACCTCGGCTGCCTGGTGGTGCTGGCCGACGAGATCCACGCCGCGGCCCGGGTGCGCAAGACCCACGCGACGCACGTAGCCGCTTTCACGTCGCCGAACGGCGGCCCCCTCGGCTACCTCGCCGAAGGCCGGCCCCGCATCGTCAACCGGCCGCCGCACCGCTATACGCTGCCGTCGCCGCCGACCCGGGAACCGGTGCGGGTGGGCCTCTGCACCGCCACCCTCGGCGACGACGGAACCCTGCTGGCGACCCTGTCCCAGCAGGTCGACGGCCTGGTCGTCGCCGCCTTCGGGGTCGGGCACGTGCCCGACTCGTGGGTGCCGCACCTGGCCGAGGCGGCGACCCGCATCCCGGTCGTGCTGGCCTCGCGCACCGGCGCCGGCTACGTCGGCACCGACACGTACGGCTTCCCCGGCTCCGAACGAGACCTCCTCGAGCGGGGCCTCATCCCGGCCGGCAGCCTGGACCCGTACAAGGCCCGCCTCCTGCTGCACCTGCTGCTGACCACCACCGCGAACCCGGCCCAGATCCGTGCCGAGATAATGGCCGCGGCCGCCGCTTGAACACGTGAGGAGCCGCTGGTGAACACCAACCTGGTGGTGGTGCGCGGCAACTCCGGCAGCGGGAAGACCACCGTGGGCGCTGTCCGAGCTGATCGGCACGCACGGTGGGCCGAGCTTCGTGTTCTACCTGGACGTGTCGTTCGAGGAGACGGTCCGGCGGCACGCGGGCCGGGCGGCGACCGCCGGGTTCGGCGAGCGGGAGATGCGCGACTGGTACCGGCGGCTGGACCTGCTCGGCGTCCCCGGTGAACAGGTCATCCCGGAGGCGTCCGCCCTGGACGACACGGTGGCGACGATCCTGCACGCCGGTGGCTTGTCGGGAGCGGTGCCGGGGACGCCGTGCCCGACGCGCTGCCCGCACTGCGCCGGGACTTCGGTCCCGCCGAATGTGCCTTGACCTCGAGCGAGGTTGAGGTTCTACGTTTCCGGCCATGAAGACCCTTTCCGATGCTGAGCTGGCCGCTCAGCCGGCTGCCTACTGGACCGGCGTCGCCTATGCGGCGCTGATCGCCTTCACCCGGGCCTGTCAGGCCGAGCTGGGTTTCACCCAGCCGCAGTTCTGGATCCTGCGTAACCTCTCGAAGAACGACCTGTCACCGGACGGCCAGGGCCGGTCGATCCCGGAACTCCGGCAGGCGATGACCTCCTATCTCCGGCCCGAGGACGATCTGGCGGCCGAGGCGGAGGTCCTGCTGGAGCGCGGCTGGCTGACCTGTGACGACGGCCTGTGCCGAATCACCGATGCCGGCGACGCGGCGCGGGCCTATCTGGCGTCGCACGCCCCGCGGATCCGGGCTCTGATTCACCGGGGTGTCGACGACGCGGACTATGTCGTCGCGCTGAAGGTGCTGCGGCAAATGATCGAAAATGTCGAGGGGGCGCAGGTCGAACTTGCTTAACCCGGTGACCACTAGTATCACTTAGGCCAGACATCCGGGTAGCGCTCACCTTCGGGGATTCTGGGTGGCACATCGACGCCTCGCAGTGATCATTGGAGTCAATGGGGTCGGCGTTCGAAGCTCAATGTCACCCCTTCGCTACGCCGAGCGAGATGCTGTCGCGGTTCACGATGTTCTGGGCGATGCGTACGAAATAACGTTGTTCGCCGGATCGCGGGTGCGGGCCGCCGAGATCAAGCGGACCCTTCGCCGCATCGCGCTCGAGTCCGACGAGTCCGATGTCCTCCTGGTCTATTACGCCGGCCAGGTGGTCGAGCCGTCCTGGAGTCGCGGCACGGAGTTCTATCTGGTGACGCCGGACCTCGATGAGTCGGCGCTGCCGGAGCGACCGGACGCGGGCTTGCGCATGACCTTCCTGAACCGGGACGTCCTGCCGCACTTCCGCGGGACGGCCGTGGCGATCCTGGACTGCTGCCGGGCCGACGATTCCGCCACGTTCCAGGGCACCGACCTGGTCAACGCCGGTGGCCGCGACGACCCGCGGCACGGCGTTCTGGTCGCCTGCGCGCCCGACGCGGATGCTCGCGAGGATGCGACGCTTCAGCACGGGGTCTTCACCCACCACGTCCTCGAGGCGTTGCGCGACGGCGCGTCCGTCGAGACGCTGAGCGGTCTCGACCCGCGGCACGCGGGCGCGGACCAGGTGTCGATCGTTCCGCTGGGCAACCCGCTCGACCGGCACGCACCCCAACTGACCCGGCTGATCCGGCGGCTGGCGCGCAACGGGCCGATGGTCGGCCACGTCGAGCGGGTGCGGTCGGCACTCGGGGCCGGTGCGGTGGCCTATCTCGGCAGCGGCGAGGACGGATACGTCGCGGTCGACGCCACCGACGGGTTCGACCTCGACGCCGTACGCCATCTGCTGCAGGCCGCCTGGCCCCGGGGATTCGGGCACACCGCGAGCGAGGGGCCGCGCCGGCTGTGGTGCGCCCCGCTCGGACCGGCGTCGAGCACGGCCCGCCTGCTGGCCGTGGTCGATCCGCCGGAGTGGCTGGTCGAGCTCGGCCAGACCGGCGCCAAGGTGCTGGAGACCATCTGGCACACCAACACCGCCGATTCGCCGCAGGAGTCGGAGCTCCACTTCCTCAGCGCCCTGCGTTCGGTATTCGGACGGCTCCCGGACGAGATGTTCGAGCGGGCCCTGGACCTCTACCGCGAGGTGCTCGAGTCGTTCCGCATCGTGTTCCAGCCGGTGGTCACGATCGGCGAGGCGTGGACCCAGGTGGGGGTGTACAGCTACGAGGCCCTGGCCCGTCGTTCCCTGGACGACCAGCGCGCGCCGGTCGCGATGCTGCAGCTCGCGCACACCTGGGGCGATCACTTCGTGGTCGAGCGGGACCGGTCGATCCTGGGCCGGGCGCTGACGGCGTACAAGCTGGCCCATGCCGACAGCCCGTGGAGCGCGGACGAGCCGAAGCCGGTCTCGGTGAACGTGTCGGTGCGCTCGCTGCTCGACGACTCCTACGTCGACACACTTCGCCAGTTGATCTCCGAGCTGGAGTTGGACGCGGGCGCCGTCACGCTGGAGATCTCCGAGCAGGACGCGATCGAGCCGTGGGCCGGCGAGCAGTGGGGCGAGGCTCCGCACGACTACTTCAACAAGCGGCTGGCGGCGATCGCCCAGGACGTCGGGGTCGCGTTCTCGCTCGACGACTTCGGGGTCGGGCACGCCTCGCTGGCCCGGATGGTCGACCTGCGGCTGACCCACATCAAGGTCGACCGCGCGATCCTGCAGCATGAGCTGGCGACGCGGGAGCTCGAACTGGTCGTGGCGGTGGCTCGCCAGACGATGGACGCTCCCCGCGCGGTGGTCGTCGAGGGAGTGGACGAGGAGTCCCTGGTCACCCTCCGGCAGATCTATCGCAGCGGCATCCGGCACGTGCAGGGCTACATCACCGGCGAGCGCGGCGCACCGGAGCTCCGGCCGCTGGCCGCCGAGGTCCGCAAGGAGATCGCGGCCCGGGTCCGCGGCGACGACGAGACCCGGCCTACCTCGATCCGGCCGGCTCTGCGCCGGAGTGCGTGACCTCAGGGCGAGTTCAGCTGGGTCTGGATGGCGTGGCGGTCGATCAGGGAGGACACGGCGGCTATCCGGCCGTCGCGGAAGTCGTAGAAGACGTGTTCGGCGAAGGTCAGGCGGCGGCCGTCCGGGGTGAAGCCGAGGAAGTCCCGCTGCGGCGTGCAGCTGAAGAGCAGGCGGCAGGCCACCCGGGTGTCGTCGGTGACGATGATGCGGGCGTCGTAGAACAGGTCGGGGACCGCCTCGATGTCGGCGGCGATCAGGTCTCGGTACTGCCCGCGGGTCATCGGCTCGCCGTTGTAGGTCAGCTCGTCGTGCACGAAGCGATTCAGGTCGTCCAGGCGTCGTTCGTTGAGCGCGGCGAGGTACTCGCGGTAGATGGACTCGAGCATTCCCCGACGTTAGGCCGGTCGCGGGTCAATCGCACTCGCCGGGCACGTCGATCGGGAACAGCAGGTCGTCGAAGTCGGAGCGGGTCAGCGGCTCGGCGAAGTAGTAGCCCTGGCCCAGTTCGCAGTTGCCGCCGGCCAGCGAGGTCAGTTGGCCGGCGTGTTCGATGCCCTCGGCGATCGTCGACAGGGAGAGGGCCCGGCCCAGCTGGATGATGCCGTGGGTCAGGGCGGCCGCGGTCGGCTCGTCGACGACGTCGTCCACGAAGGACTTGTCGATCTTGATGATGTCGACCGGGAACTGGCGCAGGTAGGCGAGCGACGAGTAACCCGTACCGAAATCGTCGATGGCCAGGCGTACGCCCAAGGCTTTGATGTCATGAAGGCGTTGCAGGGTCTCCGGGCGGTGGTCGACGAGCAGGCTCTCGGTGAGTTCGAGGGTCAGCCGGTCGGCACGCAAGCCGGACGCGTCCAGCGCCGACTGCACGATCTCGGGCAGCACGCTGTGTTCCAGCTGGACGGCGGAGATGTTCACGCTGACCGTCAGCGGGCGCCCGGAGCGGCGGGTGTTCCAGGCGGCCACCTGCTGGGTCGCCTCGCGCAGCACCCATTCGCCGATCGGCACGATCAGGCCGGTCTCCTCGGCGAGCGGGATGAACTCGACCGGCGGGACGACGCCGCGCTCGGGGTGCATCCAGCGGATCAGCGCCTCGACGCCGGTGATCTCGCCGGAGTTGAGCCGGACGATGGGCTGGTAGCGCAGTTCGAACTCGTGCCGGACGACCGCGCGGCGCAGGTCGCTCTCCATGTCGATGGTGGCCTGGAAGGCGACCCGCATGCCCGGCTCGAACATCTCGAATTTGTCCTTGCCGTGCTTCTTCGCCTGGTACATGGCGAGGTCGGCGTCGACCATCAGGTCCTGCGCGCTCGGCGGCTCGGGCGAGCCGGCCGGGCAGTACGCGATGCCGATGCTGGCGGTCACGTACGCCTCGGCGCCGTTGAGTTCGAAGGGTGCCCGCAGCTGTTCCAGCACGCGGTTCGCGATCGGCACCGCCTCCGCGGGTGAGCCGAGGCCGGGCAGCAGGACGGCGAACTCGTCGCCGCCGAGGCGGGCCGCGATGTCGTCGTCGCGCAGGCAGACCAGGATGCGCTCGGCGACCCCGGCCAGCAGCTGGTCGCCGGCGGCGTGGCCGAGCGAGTCGTTGACCATCTTGAAGCGGTCGAGGTCGATGAAGAGCACGGCGAGGCCGCCGTGGTCGGCGGCCAGGGTCTCCTCCATCCGGGTCTGGAAGAGCGAGCGGCTGGGCAGCCCGGTCAGCGAGTCCAGGAAGGCCTGGTTCATCGCTTCCAGGGTGCGCGCGTCGGTGATGGCCAGGCTGATGTGCTCGGCGAACGCCCGCAGCATCTCCTGGGCCGGCTTGTCCCACTCGCGGGCTTCGCTGTACATGCCGACGGTGAGGCTGCCGACGGCGTGCCCGTTCTCGTGCACGGGGGTGGCCATCACCGAGCGCAGCCGCGCTTTCATCATGGTCGGCATGGCGATCGGGGAGGCCTGGTAGTCCTCGACCATGACCAGTTCGTCGCCCAGGATGGCGAGGCCGGAGACACCCCCGGCGGCGAGCGGCATGCGGTCGACCTGCGCCACGACCTCTTCCGGTACGCCGGACGCGGCGGCCATGCTGCCGGTCGTGGGGTCGTCCCGGTCGACCAGGTTGAGACTGGCCATCTCGACGTTGAGCAGCTCGCGGGCCGAACTGGTGACGGTTGCCAGGATCTTGTCGAGCGGGGACCGGCGGGCGATGGCCCGCTGCACCTCGGTGAGCTTCTCGAAAAGGCGCTGCCGCTGCTGGAGCGAGTCGAGCAGGCGGTCGTTCTCCTCGGTGTAGCGGCGTTCGTTCGCGAACATCTGCACCGAGCTGAGGCTCAGCTGAAAGACCCGGGCCATGTTGCGTAGCAGGCAGACCTCGTCGACGGTGAACGCCCGGTCGTCCGGCCGACCCAGCACGAGTACGCCGTTGACCCCGCCGTCGAGCAGGGCGAACGTCACCGCGTAGCGGCGGCCGGCCAGGTCGAGGCTGTTGCGGTGCCCGGCGGCGACCTCCCCGAGCGCATAGACGGGTACGTCGTCGGCGTTCACCCCGACGGTGGCGGCCACGCCCTCGTCGATCAGCAGGACGGCCACGTCGGCGTGGAGGGCCCGAGCGGCGCAGCCCACGGCAGCATGCTGCACGGCCGGGCTGTCGGGCCGTTCGGCGACGACGGAGAGGAACTCCGTCAGTTGCTGAGTTGCTAGCACGCATCCCATGTCGGCCGGGACCTGTGGCACTTGAGGAAAGCCCGGGTTGCACACCTCGGGCAGGAACCGGTCACGCTTCTGGAACAAACGGTCAGATGATTTGCCGGATTTATACCCCAGAGGGGGCAATGTACCGCGAACTCATGATGGCCAAGCGGGCAAGTAAACAACTAACTTGCCTGAGTGGTGATGCGGACCACAAGTTTCTCCGGTGTTACAAATAGTCCACGGTTAATCGAGTCGAGGGGTGCGGATGAATGGGGACGAGCGACAGCATCAGATCGTCGCGCTGGCCCGCCGACACGGCGAGGTCAATGTCGCCAAACTCGCCGCCGAACTGAACGTCTCGGCCGAAACAATTCGCCGCGATCTGCGGCTGCTGGAAAAAAACGGCCTGATCCGTCGTACGCATGGCGGTGCGTACCCGGTGGAGACCGCTAAATTCGAAACCGATCTGGCGATCCGCACCACCCGCGGGGTGCCGGAGAAACGCCGGATCGCGGCCACCGCGGCCGGCCTCATCGGCGACGCCGAGACCATCTTCATCGATGAGGGCTTCACGCCGCAGCTGATCGCCGAGGCGCTCCCGACCGACCGGCCGCTCACCGTGGTCACCGCCTCCCTGAACACCGCGGCCTGGCTCGCCGCGAACTCGCCGGCCACGGTTCTCCTGCTCGGGGGCAGGGTCCGCGGTCGCACGCTGGCCACCGTCGACCACTGGGCGGCCGGGATGCTGTCCGGGTTCGTCATCGACCTGGCCTTCGTCGGCGCGAACGGCATCTCCCGGGAGGCGGGGCTCACCACCCCGGACCCGGCCGTCGCGGACATCAAGGCACATGCCGTCCGGGCCTCCCGCCGGCGCATTTTCGCCGGCTTGCACACCAAATTCGGCGTACGCACGTTCTGCCGTTTCGCCGAGATCTCTGATTTCGAGTCACTGATCACCGACACCGCCCTGCCGGTTTCCGAGGCCCACCGCTATTCCCGGCTCGGTCCGCAGGTAATTCGCGTCTGATTTTGCCAGAAAACCCCGAAGCCGTTTTCGAATAAAACGGAGGTTCCACTATGCCCAAAAAACTTGCCATAGCGGCGGCCGGCCTGTTGCTGCTGACCGCCGGCTGCTCCGGCGCCGGCTCGACCGGCGGCGACAGCGGCGACTCCGGTGCCACCACCATCACCGCGCTGATGGTCGGCAACCCGCAGATGGAAGACATCCAGAAGCTGACCGCCGACAACTTCACCAAGCAGACCGGGATCACCGTGAAGTTCACGATCCTCCCGGAGAACGAGCTTCGCGACAAAGTCACCCAGGACGTAGCAAACCAGGGCGGACAGTACGACGTGGCCACCGTCGGCGCGTACGAGGTGCCGATCTGGGCCAAGAACAACTGGCTGCACGAGCTGTCGACGCAGGCCCAGGCCGACTCCGCGTACGACTCCGGCGACCTGCTCAAGCCGATGGTCGAGTCGCTGACCGGCGAGGACGGCAAGATGTACGCCGCACCGTTCTACGGCGAGTCGTCGTTCCTCATGTACAACAAGGAACTCTTCGCGGCCAAGAACCTGACCATGCCCGAGCACCCGACCTGGGCGCAGGTCGCCGACTTCGCGGCCAAGCTCGACGACAAGAGCAAGGGCGTCGCCGGCATCTGCCTCCGCGGCCTGCCCGGCTGGGGTGAGCTGTTCGCGCCGCTCACCACCGTGGTCAACACCTACGGCGGCACCTGGTTCGAGAAGGACTGGACGCCCAAGGTCAACTCCCCGGAGTTCACCGCGGCCACCAACTTCTACGTCGACCTGGTCAAGAAGCACGGCGAGGCGGGCGCACCGCAGGCCGGCTTCACCGAGTGCCTGAACACGTTCGGCCAGGGCAAGGCCGCCATGTGGTACGACGCCACCTCGGCCGCCGGCACCCTGGAGGACAAGAACGCCAGCAAGGTCGCGGGCAAGGTCGGCTACGCGTACGCGCCGGTGAACAAGACCGAGTACTCGGGCTGGCTGTGGACCTGGGCGTGGGCGATGCCGAAGACCACCAAGAAGGCCGACGCCGCCTGGAAGTTCATCTCGTGGGCGACCAGCAAGGACTACGAGAAGCTGGTCGGCGAGAAGCTCGGCTGGTCCCGGGTGCCCTCGGGTAAGCGCACCTCGACCTACTCGATCCCGGAGTACAAGGCCTCGGCCGCCGCGTTCGCCGACATCACGCTCGGCTCGATCGAGCACGCCGACCCGACCAACCCGGGCGTGCAGCCCCGGCCCGCGCTGGGCGTGCAGTTCGTCGGCATCCCCGAGTTCGCCGACCTCGGCACCAAGGTGTCGCAGGAGGTGAGCGCTTCGATAGCCGGCAGCAACACGGTCGACAAGGCGCTCGCCGACGGTCAGAAGCAGGCCGAAGATGTGGCGAAGAAGTACAAGTAGATGACCACGATGGTGGCCCGGCGGGACGAGCGCACCCAGGCGCCCGTCCCGCCCACCAAGGGCGGAGCCAAGGATCGCTGGGTGCGCCGGGCACCGCTGCTGCCTGCGCTGATCTTCGCGCTGGTCGTCACGCAGGTGCCGTTCCTCTACACGCTCTACCTGTCCACGCTGAGCTGGAACGCGCTGCGCCCCGGTGACAAGCCGTTCGTCGGGCTGGACAACTACATCACCGTTTTCAACGACACCCGGCTGCGGTCGGCGCTGTTCAACACGGTCCTGCTGACGGCCGGGGCGGTGCTCTTCTCGATCATCCTCGGGCTGATGCTGGCCCTGCTGCTGGACCGGAAGTTCATCGGCCGCTCGATCGTGCGGACCCTGCTGATCACGCCGTTCCTGATCATGCCGGTGGCGGCCGCGCTGCTCTGGAAACATGCGATCTTCAACCCGGCGTACGGCCTGATCAACGGCATTTTCGGCGGGTCGACCGACTGGATCTCGTCGTACCCGAAGGCGGCCGTGATCGCCACGCTGGTCTGGCAGTGGACGCCGTTCATGATGCTGATCCTGCTGGCCGGCCTGCAGTCGCAGTCGACCGAAGTGCTCGAGGCGGCCCGCGTGGACGGCGCGAACGCCTGGCAGATCTTCCGCCGGATGACCCTCCCGCACCTGCGGCAGTACCTGGAGCTCGGCGCGCTGCTCGGTTCGATCTACCTGGTCAACACGTTCGACGCGATCTTCACGATCACCCAGGGCGGTCCGGGCACGGCGACCACCAACCTGCCGTACGAGATCTACCTGACCACGTTCCGCAAGTTCGAGTACGGCGAGGCATCGGCGGCCGGCGTGGTCGTGGTGATCCTGACGATCATCGTGGCGACGTTCGCGTTGCGGGTCATCTCCAGCCTCTTCCGGATGGAGGACAACCGATGAGGGCGAGGCTGCACAACACGATCTGGGGCACGGTCGCCTGGATCGCCGGAATCATCTTCGTCTTCCCGGTCATCTGGATGGTGCTCACCAGCTTCAAGCAGGAGCAGGCCGCCGCCAGCAACCCGCCGAGCTGGACCTTCACGCCCACGCTCGACCAGTACGCGCAGATCTTCGACCGCAACATCACGCCGTACCTGCTGAACTCGCTGATGGCCAGCATCTTCTCCACCCTGCTGGTCATCCTGCTGGCCACCCCGGCGGCGTACGCCCTTTCGCTGCGCCCGGTGGCGAAGTGGACCGACACGCTGTTCTTCTTCATCAGCACCAAGATGATGCCGGCCGTGGCCGCGCTGCTGCCGGTCTATCTGCTGGCCAAGCACCTCGGCATGCTCGACAACATCTGGACCATGGTCATCCTCTACACGTCGATGAACCTGCCGCTCGCGGTCTGGATGATGCGGTCCTTCCTCCTGGAGGTGCCGCGCGAGGTCCTCGAAGCCGGCGAGGTGGACGGCGCCGGCCTGATCACCTCGATCCGCAAAATCATCATGCCGATCGTCTCGCCCGGTCTCGCCGCCACCGCGCTGATCTGCTTCATCTTCGCCTGGAACGAGTTTTTCCTGGCGGTGAACCTGACCGCCACCGCGGCCGGCACCGCGCCGATCTTCCTGGTCGGTTTCATCTCGTCCGAGGGGCTCTTCCTGGCCCGGCTGTGCGCGGCCGCGACGCTGGTGTCGCTGCCGGTGCTCATCGCCGGATGGCTGGCGCAGAACAAGCTGGTCCGCGGCCTGTCGATGGGAGCCGTCAAGTGAGGGCTGCCGTCGTCGTCACGCCCGGGATCCTGGAGATCTCGGAGATCCCGGACCCGGCGCCCGGCCCGACCGACGTGGTGGTCAAGCCGGCCGCGGTCGGCATCTGCGGCACCGACCTGCACATCATGGACGGCGAGTTCGCCCCGTCGTTCCCGATCGTGCCCGGCCACGAGATGGCCGGCGAGATCGTCGCGGTGGGGTCGGCGGTCACCGGCTACCGGGTGGGCGACCAGGTGGCCGTCGACCCGTCGCTGTACTGCGGGTACTGCTACTACTGCAAGCGCGCCCGCGGTAACCAGTGCGAGAACTGGGCCGCGATCGGGGTGACGGTGGCCGGCGGCGCGGCCGAGTTCGTGGTCGCGCCGATGGCCAACCTGTTCGCCCTGCCGGCGCACCTGGCCGCGCGGGACGCCGCCCTGATCGAGCCGCTCTCGTGTGCGCTGCGCGGCTTCGACGTGCTGCCCCGGCAGATGGCCTCGTCCTACCTGATCTACGGCTCCGGAACGATGGGCCTGATGATGCTCGAGCTCGCGAAACGGGCGGGCGCCGAGTCGGTCTCGGTGGTCGATCTCAACCCGGAACGACTGGCCACGGCGTCCCGGCTCGGCTGCTCCGCAGCCGTCGCGTCCGCCGACGAGTTGGTCGCGCCCCGCGGATTCGACGTGGTCATCGACTGTACGGGCGTGGAGGCGGCGATCCGGGACGGGTTGCCCCGGGTCGGCCGGGGCGGGACGTTCCTCCAGTTCGGAGTGGCGAGTTACGACGCGCGGGTGGCGATCGAACCGTACGAGATCTATCGGCGGGAGATCACCATCACCGGTTCGATGGCCGTGCTGCACAGCTTCGACCGGGCCGGGCAGATGCTCGCCGCGGGGGTGCTGGATCCATCGATCTTCGTCTCTCATAGATTCCCGCTGACCTCGTACTCCACGGCTCTGGAACAGTTCCGCGCGGGCGTCGGTCGGAAAATTCTCATAGAACCCTGAGGTCAGGGCGGGTCTGTGCCAACCTACTGACCGAAAGTGAGTGAAACAACACGGGCTGTTGTCAGTTCGGGGCCGATCAGGCTCAATGGATCCGTGGGAACCCCCGAGGTTTTGCCGACCCTCGCCCCCAGCCGCATCGGCGCGGCCGCCGTCACGTTCTTCGCGCTTGCCGCGACTGCGCCGCTCGCCGTGTTGACCAGCGTCGTGCCCGCCGCCTACGCCCGAGGCGGCGGGCCTCTCATCCCACTGACCTTCGCCGCGATCGCGGTCGTCCTGCTCCTGTTCGCCGGCGCCTACGCGGCCATGGTGCACCGGGCGCCGTACGCCGGTGCGCTGTACACCTACGTCTCCCGAGGCCTGGGCCGCCCGGCCGGCCTGGCCGGCGCCTGGCTCGCGATCGCCTCCTACCTGGCCGTTCAGCTCGGGATCTACGGCGTCGCCGGGGTCGCGGCGGCACCTCTGCTGCACAGCTGGTTCGGCGTCGAGGCCGCCTGGTGGATGGTGGCCGGGGTCTGCTGGCTGCTGGTCACGGTGCTCAGCACGGTCCGGGTCGAGATCGCCAGTGGACTGCTCGCCCTGCTCGTGCTGGCCGAGCTCGCGGTCGCCGCCGGGTTCGCCACCGCCAACCTGCTCGACCCGGCCGGCGGCCGGCTCAGCGCCGACTCGATCCTGCCGTCGAGCGCCGTCGACCGGCCCGCCCTGGGCCTGCTGCTCGCGGTCGGCGTGCTGGCCTTCATCGGGTTCGAGACCGCCGGCACGTACGCCGAGGAGACCATGCGCCCGCGGCGGGAGGCGGGCTACGCCGCGTACGCATCGGTGGTGGTCCTGGCCTTGTTCCTGGGTGGGGTCTCCTGGTCGTTCAGTGCCGGGGCCGGCCCCGGCGAGATCACCGCCCTCGCCCGAGCCCGCGGCAGTGAGCTGGTCTTCGACCTGGCCGCGGCCCGGCTGGCGCCGTGGGCCGTCACCGCCGGCCGGATCGTGCTGCTCGCCGGCCTGATCGCCGCGATGCTCGCGCTGCACAACCCGATGTCCCGATATCTGTACGCGATGGGCAAGGAACACGCCCTGCCCCGGGCGTTCGCCCGCACCGCACCCCGCACCCACGTGCCGCGCACAGCCGCGCTGACCCTCTCGGCGGTGACCGCGATCGCGCTCGCCGCGGCCTACCTGGCCGGGGTGCGCACGCCGTCGATCCTCGCGCACCGGCTCGGCGTGATCGGCGGGCTCGGCATCCTGGTCGTCCTGCTGGCCACCGCGCTCGCCGCCCTGCTGCACCTCAACCGGGTGCCGAACGGCGAGGGCACGTGGGGCCGGTTCGTCGCCCCGATCCTGTCCACGGTGGCTCTCGGCACCCTCGGCTACCTGGCCTTCTGGAACATCCCGTCGCTGCTCGGGGTGCCGGCCGACTCCGCCCTGGTGTGGTCGGTGCCGGCCGCGTTCGTGGCGGTGGCCGGCATCGGCCTGATCCACGGCGCGGCGCTGCGCGGCAGTCGTCCGGTCATCTACGCGGGTGTCGGCCAGGGCGGATCGCCCGTGGTGGTCACCCCGATCCCGCCCACCGTGGCGCGCACCATCCCGCAGCAGCGGGAGCCCGGAGCACATCGACCAGAGCGAGTAAAGCGCTGACCAACCCGGAGGTGGCGGATGACGATCATGCTCTTGGACACGGATCGCATACGCGCGCTCGGGATGGATACGGCAACCGGCCGATATCGCCACAACGAGGCGATAACGGCTGTACGCATCGAAGCGGCGCTCGGGGTCAGGCTGACCCGAGCGCCGCGTTGGTCTCGGGCCGACTGGTTCGACCAGTTCGGCGTCTCCTACGACGCGGTGGGGCCGTTCTCGGCGTTCCGCTTCGAGCGACAGTGGCGGCGTTTCTCGGAACAGATCCTGCTGCACCTGAACAAGGCACAATTCGTGCCGGTGGACGTCTCGCTGTTCACCCCCACTCAGATCGAGGTCATCGAATTGTTCATCGCGGAACACCGGCTGTCCCCGCGCGTCTTCACCCTGGGGCACTGATGGCCGCGCTGATCATGGTCCGCCCCGGCCGGGACTGGCAGTCCTCCGGCGGCCTCTTCGACTGGACCCTGGAATACCTGATCCCCCGCCTCTCCGACGCCGCGACCGCCGAATGGCTGCGCACGGTGATCGAGGAGAACCTCGGCAGCCTGTGGATCCCCGACCTGCCGTCCGACACCCAGACGGAGATCTACGACTTGCTGCGAGCGGGACTGCTGCGAGCCGCCGAAAAGGAGCTGTCGCCGGTCGCGGTGGAAGAGCTTCGGGAGCTGATCGCGCTTACCTACTAGATGTGACCCACATCACGCGTTCCTGGTGTAGTAAAACCAGTCCTCGAACCGGTGTGGAGCATCCTCGAGGCCGGGGACGCGGGGCAGGGTGTCGGGCACCTGCGCCGCCTCGGGGCCGCCAGTGCACACGACGACATCGAGAAGCTCAATGACGAAGTGCTCGCCGAGGCCGCCGACGCCTACGGGCGACTGAACCTGGTTGCGCCGCCGGCGGGTGCGGTCTGGCGCGCGTTGAGCCGGCCCTCGGTGGCCCTGGTCCGATCGGTTGGCGCACAATCTCGGGACGCCACCGCGGCCACCCTGGAACCGACCGTCCGGCCGGCGATGCCGATGAGGCTGCTCGCCGGTCAGAACGACGTCAGCATCGTGCCTGCGCTCCGGGCGGTTCTGCGGCGATGGTGTGATCTTGTTCGGCACACCACCGGCGAACAGCGGGAGGTCGCCCGGCTCACCCTCGCCGCGGCCATGCTCGCTCGTGGAGCCGTGCTCGACGGCGACACCGACACCGTGGCCTGGTTCGTCGAACGCTGGCTTGGCCTCACGCCGACCGGCTATCGCGTCGATGGCACGAGCGCGGCCCTGCTCGAGGGCGGATGGGTTCGGCGGCGGGTGGACGAGGAGTTCTCCGCGGTCCGAGACGCGGTCACCAAACTGCGGACCGAGTCCCTCGACCAGCACCGCCTACATCGGCCCGTGTGGCACACGCAGCTTCGCGGTCGGCCGGTCGCCCTGCTCTACGACCCCATCGGCAGCAGCGCCGAACTGATTGACACCATCGGTGCGACCGACCAGGCGCTGCTGGCGATCGAGACCGCTGACGTCATGCGTCACATCGGCGGAATGGTCCTTGTTATCCATCTGGCCGGCCTTCCGGGCGCGGCGATCGTGGCCGGCGGCGAGGTGGCGGCCGTTGCCGCCCGCCGCCATCCGCGTCGCCGTCGACGGAATTAGGAGAGGCTCGGCAGGTCGCGGGCGCGGCTCGGCGTAGTGGTCATCGGAACCTCCGGTGCTCGGTGTGTCGTCACCGTCATCCGATCTGTCCGGAGTGGAGTCCGGCGAGCTTTTCGGTGGGATCCGGCCGGATCCGGATGCGATCTCTAGACTGTGACGGGTGTCGACCTTTCCCCGGCCGGACGAGACGGTCGATGTCGCCGGATTCGTCCGTGCGCTGCGTGACGCCAAGGTGTGGGGCGGCAATCCGTCGCTGGACGTGTTGCGCCGGCGCACCGGGGTGGCCACCAGCACGCTGTCCGACGCCTTCAACCTGAACCGGCGGCGGCTACCGTCGCTGGAGATCGTCCGGGCGGTCGTCATCGCCTGCGGTGCCCAGCCGGCCGACGTTGCCGCGTGGGAGCGGGCGTGGCGCGCGGTTTCCGCCACTTTCCTGCCGCCTGACCCGTCGCCTTTTCTGCCGCCGGAGCCTGCCGCCGAGCACGGCTGGACGCCGCGGCAGCTGCCGTCGGACGTGGCCGGTTTCGCCGGGCGGCGGGACGCACTCGACGCGTTGCTCGCCACGTCCGGGCAAGCGCCGGCTACCATCATCACCGGGACCGCCGGGGTCGGGAAGACCGCGCTGGCCGTGCACTGGGCGCACCGGATCACCGAGCGGTTCCCGGACGGTCAGCTCTACCTCGACCTCCGCGGACACTCCGGCGACCCGACCATCGCGCCGGTCGAGGCGCTGTCGCTGCTGTTGCAGTCGCTCGGGGTGCCGGGTGAGCGGATCCCGGCCGACCTGGCGCTGCAGACCGGCCTCTACCGGTCGATCCTGGCCGGCCGCCGGGTGCTCGTCGTGCTGGACAACGTCGTGGACACCGCGCACGTGCGCCCGCTGGTGCCCAGCGGGGCCGGCTGCCACGCGCTGATCACCAGCCGGGACGCCCTGACCGGTCTGGTGGTGCGCGAGGGCGCGGCCCGGGTCACGCTGGACACTCTCGCCGCGAGCGAGTCGATGAACCTGCTCGCCACCCACCTGGGCGAGGCCCGGGTCAGCGCGGAACCGGAGGCCGCCGCCGAGCTGGCCGGGCTGTGCGCGCACCTGCCGCTCGCGCTGCGCATCGTCGCCGCCAACCTGGCGGCCCGGCCCCACCACACCGTCGCGGCCGCCGTGCGTGAGCTGCGCGGCACCGACCTGCTCGGTCGGCTGCAGGTGGTCGGCGACCCGGAGAGCGCGGTCGCCGCCGCCTTCGACATCTCCTACCGGGCCCTGCCGGGCGAGGCGCAGCGCCTGTTCCGGCTGCTCGGCCTGGTCCCGGGGCCGGAGGTCAGCCGGGAGGCCGCCGCGGTGCTGCTGGACCGGGATCTGAGCGACCCGGTGCCGGAACTCGACGAACTCATCGCGGCCCACCTGGTCGCGGAACCCGCGCCGGACCGGTTCCGCAGCCACGACCTGCTGTCGCTGTACGCCCGGCGGCGGGCCGCCGGTGAGCCGCCGGAGGCTCTCCACCGGCTCTTCTCGTGGTACCTGCTCAGCGCCGACGCCGCGGTCGAGACGATCTTCCCCGGTCGGTGGATCGAGGACCGCAGCCCGCTGGGGATGACCGGCACACCGCACCGGTGCACCGGCCCCGAGGACGCCGGTGTCTGGATCGAGACCGAGCTTGCCAACCTGACCGCGGCCGTGGCCCACGCCGCCGAACACGGCCCGGCGCCGTTCTCCTGGCACATCGTGCAGAGCCTCGGCTACTTCCTCTACACCCGCGGCGCCGGCGTCGCGCAACTCGCCCTGGCCCGCACCGGGCTGCGCGCGGCCGAGGCCGCCGGCGACACCGTCGGCCGGGCCCAATGCCACATGTGCCTGGGCTTCGCGTGCATCAACCTGCGGCTGCTGGACGCGGCGGTCGACGAGTACGCCGCCGCCCGCGAACTCTTCCACCTGGCCGGGCACGCGCACGGCAGTCAGGTCGCCACCGGCAACCTGGGCGACGTCTCGATCCGGACCGGCGACATCAACCGCGCCCTGCGCCTCTTCGAGGACGTTCAGCCGGACGACATGATCCGCACCGCGGTCGAGGGCATCGCCTGCAGCAACCTGGCCATCATCCGGCGGATCCGCGGCGACCACGCCGAGGCGCTGCGGCTCGACGCCGCCAGCCACCGGTTCGCCGAGCGCACCGGTGATCCGATGCTGGTCGCGACCGCCCAGGTCGGCATGGCCCTGACCCACCTCGAACTGGGTGACCCGGCGGCCGCCGAACCGCTGCTGCTCAGCGCGCACGTCGCGGCCGGCGAGGCGGGCAGCGAACTCGACGTGTACGACGCGCTGTCCGGGCTGGTCCTGGTCTGCGCCCGCACCGGCCGGGCCACCGAGGCCGAATCCTGGGCGACGGCCCTGGAGGAGTTGCTGAGCCGGGGCATGTCCAGCTATACCGGCGACGATCTGGCGTACGCCGCGATCGTCGAGGCCCACCTGGCCGCCGGCCGCCCGGAGAAGGCCCTGGAGGTGGGTCTCGCGGCGCTGGCCGAGCACGAGAAGGCCGGTTACCGCCTGCCCGCGATGCGGCTGCGCATCCTGATCGGGCAGGCCCACGCCGCCCTCGGCCGGCTCGGTGCGGCCCGCGACCTGTGGGCGGAAGCCCTTCCGTACGCGATCGAGCAGGAACTTCCCGACCGCGCCCGACTCGAGACCCTGCTGGCATGAACTACGACGACGAGCTTCGGCGGCACAACGCCGTGCTGCACCGGGCCATCGGCGTCCGGCCGGGCGACCGCGTCCTCGACATCGGCTGCGGTGCCGGCGCGACGACCCGGCAGGTCGCGCAGACCGCCCGGAGTGTTCTCGGCGTCGACATCTCGGCGGCCGCGATCGAGCGCGCCCGCGCGGAGCCGCACCCTGACGTCACCTTCGAGCAGGCCGACGCGCAGCTGTACCCGTTTCCGCCGGCGCACTTCGACCTGGCGATCAGCCGGTTCGGCACGATGTTCTTCGCCGACCCGGTCGCCGCGTTCGTCAACATCCGGCGCGCGCTGCGACCGTCCGGACGGCTGGTGATGATGGTCTGGCAGGCCGCCGACCGCAACGAGTGGGCCGTCGAGATCCGCCGGGCGCTCGGCGCGGCCGGTGCCGGCGCGGGGCCGAACCCGTTCTCGCTGGCCGACCCGCCGACCGTGACCGGGATTCTGCAGGCGGCCGGCTTCACCGGCGTCACCTTCACCGAGGTCGACGAGCCGGTCTACTACGGCCCGGACGTGACCGCCGCCCTCGACTGGGTCCACGGCTGGGTCCCGACCACCGCGGACGACCATCTACGCCGGACATTCACCGCCCATCTGAGAGAGGACGGCGTCTGGCTCGATTCCCGTGCCTGGGTGGTCGAAGCCGCCCCGGACGGCGGTCCCGATCCTCAGCTCGGCGTTACTTGAGCCGGCGAACCTCCTGGGGCCAGCCACACGCTTCCGCGATCTTGCCGGCCCACATCCGGGCCGCCGCCTCGTCGGGCACGTCCACGATGGTCAGTCCGCCGAGGAACTCCTTGGTCTCGACGTAGGGCCCGTCGGTGAACAACACGGTGCCGCTCGTGGCGTCGGCGCTGAAGACCGGGCCGTCCTCCTCCAGACCTCCCGCGGCGACGAGCGCTCCGGCGTCCTTGATCTCGTCGACCACCGCCCGGGCGAGTGGCCCGCGGCCGCGGAACCACTCCTCGGTGTGGTCACCCACCCATTGCTGGTTGAAGTAGATGAGGTACTGGGGCATGGTCGCTCCCTCTGCTCGGCCGGACCCGGTGTCCGCCTTCGCCTAGGCTACGAACGGCGTCCGGCGGATCCGACACTCTCCGGCCGGAAAAATCATCAGGGTCGTTCGAGCACTCGCAGGACCATGTCGACCAGGGCGTCCACGTCGGCGGCGACCATCGGCTCGCCGGTCATGCCCATGCGGTGGATCAGGGTTCCGATGACGACGTCGATGAAGAACAGGACCCGGGTCTCCGGCTCGTCCAGCGCCTCCTGCAAGGCGATCCGATAGGGGTCCTGCAGCTGGGTGGAGAGAATCCGCCGCAGGTCGGGGTCGCTCACCGCGTCGGTGAAGACACCGGCGAAGGCTGCTCCGATGCCCGGTTCGGCGATCTTCGCCGCGGCCCAGCGGATGGCCGCCGCCAGGATCTCCGCGCGGTCGGCGCCGGTCAGCGGCACCGGGCCGAACGCGTCGACGAGGCATGCGGTGATCAGCGCGCCCTTGGACGGCCAGCGGCGGTAGATCGTGGTCTTCGCGACGCCGGCCGCGGCGGCGATGCGGTCGACCGTGGCGTTCGCATACCCGAGGTCGGTGACCGTGGTCAGGGTGGCGGCGAAGACCGTGGCGTCGATGCCGGCTCGCGGGCGGCCGGGTGGTCTGGCGGTGACGGGCATGGCCCCATTATGCTACCTCTAGTATCGATACCTTGAGTAGCGTAATGGGGAGGATCCATGAGTCACAGCATCGGCATCCGGCTGCTGCACGCTCTGCGCAAACAACCGGACTGGCTCGCCATGTCGGCCGCCGAGCTCGACGCCTACCGCGAGGCGGAGAACCGCAAGCGGGCCTCCCGCGCGATGCGGCTGGTCACCGGCTTTCCGCGGCGCGGGGTCACGATCGGCTGGCACCACGAGCTCCCGGTCCGGGTCTATCGTGACGCCGGCCCGAGCCTGGCCAAGCCACTGGTGCTCCACGTGCACGGCGGCGGGTTCGTGGGCACGGCGGCGCAGAGCGACTGGATCAACAGCCACCTGGCCGGCCGGCTGGGCGCGGTGGTGGTGTCGGTCGAGCACCGCCTCCTCGCCCCCGGCACCCCGCTGTCGGCGGCCGTCGACGACGGCTGGCAGACCCTGCGCCACGTGGTCGACCACGCGGCCGAGTGGGGAATCGACCCCGACCGGGTCGCGGTCCTCGGCGAGAGTGCCGGCGCGGTGGTCGCTGCCCTGGCCGCCATCCGGGCCCACGACTCCGGCCTGCGGCTGCGGGCTCAGGTGCTGGTCAATCCCTGTGTCGACGTGACCACCACGGCGTTCGACCATCCCTCGATGGCGGCCTACCCGGACGACCTGGCGCTGCTGGAACTGTTCTGCCGCCTGGCCGTTCCGGACGGTCACGATGCCCGCGCCGTCTCCCCGCTCTACGCCGACGACCTGGGCGGGCTGGCCCCGGCGCTGGTGGTGGTGCCGACCGCCGACCCGCTGGCCGACCACGGGCGCACTTACGCCGAGCGGCTGCGGGCGGCCGGCACGCCTGCGCGGGTCACCGAGCATCCGGGTGCACCGCACGCGTTCCTCAGCATGCCGGGCCTCGTGCCACGGCGGGCTCGGGCCGCCCGCGCCGAGATCGTCGAATTCCTGCGGGATCAGGCGGCCATCGGCGTACCCGCCAGCAGTTCGGAGAATTTCTCCGGCGACACCGGCCGCGCGAAGTAGAAACCCTGGGCCGACCGGTAGCCGAGGTCCTGGAGCCGGCTCGCCTGGTCGGGGGTCTCCACGCCTTCGGCCACGGCCGTCATGCCCAGGCTGTTCGCCAGGGTCAGCACCGTTGCCGCGGCCGGACTGCCGGCCTGGGTGAAGGAGCTGTCCAGCTTCAGTTCGTCGACCGGGCAGTCGGTGAGCATGGTCAGGGACGACGGGCCGGTTCCGAAGTCGTCGAGGGCCACCCGCACGCCCATCGAGCGCAGCGCCGCCACACTCGGCCAGGACTCACCGGGGTCGATCGAGGTGGCCTCGAGGGTGAGCCGGTGCGGGGCGATGCCGAACTCGGCCAGGACCGCGGCGACCGAGTCGGCGAAGTCGGGTTCGCGCAGGTCCCGCGCGGAGACGTTGATGCTGAGCGTCAGCGCGGTGTCGGTCCAGGTGGCCAGCCGGCTGACCGCCGCGCGCAGCACCCACTGGCTGAGCGGGACGATCAGGCCGGTGCGCTCGGCCAGCGGGATGAAGCTGTCCGGCGGCATCGTGCCGTGGGTCGGGTGCTGCCAGCGGACCAGCGCCTCGGCCCCGAGGACGCGGCGGTCCGGGAGCGCGACGATCGGCTGGTAGACCAGGTACAGCTGGCCGCCGTCGATCGCCTCACGCAGTTCCGCCCCCAGGTCGTGGTGGTCGGCGCCGGGCGTGAAGTGCAGGGCCGCGGTGCCGGGAATGCCCTTCGCGCGGTACATGGCGATGTCGGCCTGGCGCAGCAGCAGGCTGGCGTCGTCGCCGGAGTGGCCGTCGGCGATGCCGATGCTGGCCCGAATCGGGAGCTCGTGCCCGTCGGCCTGGACCGGCCGGCGGAGCGCCTCGATCATGCGCTGGGCGGCGAGGTCGGCGGCCTCCGGATCGGCACCGTCGAGGACCACCACGAACTCGTCGCCGCCCAGCCGGGCGACCGTGTCCTCGGCCCGGATGCAGGCGTCCAGGCGCTGGGCCACCGCGATCAGCAGCAGGTCGCCCACCTCGTGGCCGAGGGTGTCGTTGACCTCCTTGAAGTCGTCGAGGTCGATCAGCGCCACCGCGACCGGCCGCTCGCCCGGCATGCTCAGCGCCTTGAGCAGGCGCTCGTGGAACAGCACCCGGTTCGGCAGCTGGGTGAGCCCGTCGTGGGTGGCGCTGTGGTCGAGCCGGCGCAGGAGACGCCCGTTGTCGATGAACGCGGTCATCTGGCGGAGCACCACGAGGGCGGTCAGCGCGACCGCGCTGATCACCACCACCCGGCGGTCCGGCGCGCCGGCCGGCAGGGCGACAGCGAGCAGCAGGGCGTCGACCCCGGCCACGGCGACGTAGGGCAGCACGCTGAAGCTGCGGCGACGCGGTTCGCGTACGCCCCGGCGCGGGCTGTAGTCGGCCTCGCGTTGCCGCTCGGCGGCCCAGGACCCGAAGAAGAACAGCGCCGGCAGGGTGACCATGTCGGGGAACAGGTGCGGGTCGATCGGCTCGAGCACCGGTCGCAGGATCGGGCCGACCGCGCCGATCGCGACCGCTATCCCGATGAACCGCATGGCGCCGCGGTCCAGGAACGACGAGTTCGGGGTCAGCATTACCTTGGCGACGGCGAAGACGGCGAGCAGGGCCAGCACCGTGATGGCCAGCGTGCTGAAGACGACCCGCGGGTCGTCGGCGACGATGGCGTGTCTCGCCGAGAAATGCCAGACGAAGACGGCGCAGGCCAGCATGACGGTGCCGGCGTCGAGAACGACGCGGAACAGGTCGCCCCGGGTCTGTCGGCCGAACGGCAGCCGCAGCAGGGCGTAAATGATCATGATGACGGCGGTGCCGTCGAAGACGAGTTGGCCGTTGCTGATGTGCGCACCGGACAGGTCGGCGGCGGTGACGACGTCAGCGGTCTGCGCGATGGTGCCGAGGCCGACCAGCACGGTCACCACGAACAGATGCCGCCAGAACCGTAACGTCGGTGCCGGCAGGTGATCCGACCGGGAAGTTCGCCAGAAGTTCACCGCCAGCAGACCGGCGCCGGCGATACACGGGAGCCACAGCAGCAGCCAGGGCAGCACGGGGTGGATCGCATTGCCGACCAAAAGGGCGAAAGCCACCGCGGCGATCGCGGCTGAGGCGCGCAGCAAACGGCCTTCCGGCCGCCGGGACCAGGGCAACATCAGCCTCCTCGACTAGATCTGCCCGGCTTGGATCGGCCGGCCGACGGCCGAGATGAGGAATTGCCCTGTGGCGCAGGTTCCGGCCACCCGCGGTTTGCTGGGATTTCACGCGTGTAAACCAGCGTGGGTGGATGCCCGTTTCATTGAGCATTGTCGTACCGGTCTACGCGGTCGAGGGCTACCTGTACCAGTGCCTCGACTCCCTGCACGCCGGGCTGACCGCGGACGAACGCGCCCGCGTCGAGATCATCGCGGTCGACGACGCCTCCCCGGACCGCTGCGGCCGCATGCTCGACGACTATGCGAAAGACCATTCGGGCGTACGGGTTGAGCACCTCTCCGCCAATGTGGGCCTGGGCCTGGCGCGCAACGCGGGTCTCGCCGCCGCCACCGGCGACTACGTCTGGTTCGTGGACAGCGACGACTGGCTGCCGCCCGGTTCCGTGCGGGCGGTCCTGGCGGCACTGGCCGACGAGAAACCGGACGTGCTGCTCATCGACCACCTGCGGGTGCAGGACGGCCGGCCGAAGATGGACGCCAGCTCGCACCTGCTGGCCGGGGCGCCGACGCTGGACCGGATGCTCGGCGTGCAGCACACCGCCTGGAACCGGATCGTCGGCCGGGAGTTCCTGCTGCGCCACGGCCTGCGGTTCGGCTCGGGGTGGTACGAGGACGTCTCGTTCAGCCACCCGGTGCTGCTGGCCGCCGACCGGATCACCGCCCTGAACCGGGTCTGCTACCACTACCGCATCGGCCGCCCGGGCGCGATCACGTCGACCCGCAGCCACCGGCACTTCGAGGCGTTCGAGCAGTACGACCGCCTGCAGGAGTGGATGGACGAGCACGGCGTCGACCCGGCGATCCGCCGCCGGCTGTTCGTCCTGATGATCAACCACCTGCTGGTGGTGGCCGGCAACGACGGCCGGATGCACCCGGGCCACCGGCGGAACTTCTTCCGCCGGCTGGCCGCGCTGCACCGGCGGCACCGCCCGGCCGGTTATCGCCCGCACGGCGTCAAGCACCGGCTGGTGGCGGCCGGAGCGTACGGGCTGTACGCGCTGCTCCGGGCCGGTTACCGCCTGGCCGGGATACGGGCCGGCAACCCCGAACGGACACTCCCGGTTTCCGCGGACGTCGTTTCTCCGCCATACCGGGCACAGGCCGCGTCCATAATTTGAGGTTGTGCTTCGACCCGCGGCGTACGCCGAACGAGATCTGATCCTGCCCTGGCGCAACCATCCGTCGGTTCGTGCGGTCAGCATGACCACGCACGAGATCCGCCCGGAGGAACACGCGGCCTGGTGGGAGAAGAAGTGGGAGAACGTCCTCATTTACGAGGACGAGGGCGTCCCGGCCGGAGTAGTGATCTTCAATCGGGAGACCTGGTCGTTCTATCTCGACAGCCAGGGGCTCGGCCGGCGCATGCTGCCGGCCTGGATGCGCCTGGAGAAGGAAGCCATCGAGTACGCCTTCGGCACGCTCGATCTCGAGCGCCTCGACGGCGAGACCCTCGAGGAGAACAAGCAGGTCCTGGCATTGCACCGGCGCTTCGGCTTCCGGGAAGTCCGTCGATACGAGCGCTCCGTCGACGGCGTCATGAAGACCGTCGTGGTGACGGAGAGAGGCAAAGATGACTAAGTTCGGGCCCGACAAACGGCCATACATCGTTGCGGAGATGTCCGGCAACCACAACGGCTCGCTCGACCGGGCGCTGGCGCTGGTCGACGTGGCGGCGGAGGCCGGCGCGGATGCCATCAAGATCCAGACCTACACGGCCGAGACGATGACCGTGGACGTGAAACACCCCCGGTTCCAGATCTCCCAGGGCCACGAGCTCTGGGGCGGCGAGTACCTCTACCAGCTGTACGAGCGGGCGCACACGCCGTGGGACTGGCACCAGCCGATCTTCGAGCGGGCCCGCGAGCGCGGCATCGAGGCGTTCTCCAGCCCGTTCGACCGCACCGCGGTGGAACTGCTGGAGAAGCTGGACGCACCGATGTACAAGATCGCGTCCTCCGAGATCACCGACCTGCCGCTGATCCGGCTCTGCGCGAGCACCGGCAAGCCGGTGATCATCTCGACCGGCATGGCCTCGGTGCGCGAGATCGCGGCCGCGGTCGAGGCCGCCCAGGGTGCCGGCGCCACCGACGTGACCGTGCTGAGCTGCACGGCGTCCTACCCGGCCCCGCCCGAAGAGACCAACCTGCGCCGCATCCCGGTGCTGGCCCAGATGCTCGAGGTGCCGATCGGCCTCAGCGACCACACGCTCGGCATCGGCGTGCCGGTCGCGGCGGTCGCGTTCGGCGCCTGCCTGATCGAGAAGCACATCACGCTGGACCGCGAGGACGGCGGCGTCGACTCGGCGTTCTCGCTGAACCCGGCCGAGCTGAAACTGCTCCGCGAGGAGTCGGAGCGGGCCTGGCAGGCGCTCGGCACCACGCACATCGGCCCGACCGAGCACGAGAAGGAGGGCCTGCGGTTCCGCCGGTCGCTCTACGTGGTCGCGGACGTCAAGGCCGGCGACCGGGTCACCCCGGAGAACGTGCGCTCGATCCGCCCGACCGGCGGCCTGGAACCCGACGCGATCGGCCTGGCCCTCGGCCGCACCTTCACCACCGACGCACCCAAGGGCACCCCGCTGACCTGGGACCTCATCTAGCGGAGAGGAGGGGGCCACGGCCCCCTCCGACTAGTTGCCGGCCTTGCGCTCGCGGCGCTTGCGCAGGAGCTTCTTGCCGTCGCGGCCGACCACCCGGTACGCCTCCCGCGCCATCACGATGGCCTTGCCGGCCGGGCCGCTGCGGTAGAACTGGATCTCCCGGTCCATCCGGCTGAGTGCGTTGTCCCGGGACTGGATGATCTGCTCGGTCCATTCCATCAGCGCGAGCAGGTGACTGGCCTGGTAGCGCTGCCGCCACAGTGCCTCGGACAGCTCCCGGAAGCCCTCGATGTCGACCGGGGCGGTGCCCGGCGTCACGGCGAGCAGCTGCAGCGTGAGGGCCTGCTGGGCGGCCAGGCTCAGGTCGAGGTCGGCGGCCTCCCGCAGCACGTGCAGGTCGACGGCGGCACGGACCTCGGTGTCGGAGATGCCCCGCCCGACCATGCCGAGCATGGTCGCGGTCAGGTCGACGGCGCTCGAACTGATCGGCCAGGGGTGCGGCTGGGCTGAGGTGATCAGCTGGACCGCGAACTCCCAGAGCGCCCGGACCAGCGCGGTGTCCAGCGGCACCGGCTCGATCGGCTCCCACCGGGTGGGCAGCAGCGTCAGCCCGGACGGGGTGATGAACACGTCGGCCAGACCGGCCAGCGCGACCGGGCCGGACAGCGTGTCGTCGGCGGCCTGTCCCCGCAGCCACGACTCGAAGCGGGCCAGTTCGCCGCGCAACTCGGCCAGGCCGGCCGTCGCGCACAGGTGCAGCAGTCGCTCCTCCAGCACGTAACCGGTGTCGGCGCCGGGGGCGCTCGGCTGCGCGACGCGGCGCAGGCCGTCGCGCTCGGTCGGCTCCTCCAGGGAGGCGAGCACCTCGGTGCGGACCTTGCCGTCGTCGGCGGTGCTCACCGCGTACGCGAAGGTGCCGCGCACGTCGCCCACCAAGAGCTCATCTCCGGGGATGGGCGGGGCGGCGCTCGCGCCGGGCGCCCGCGCGATGACCAGCCACGACGGTGCGATCGTGCCCTCGGCACCGGCCCGCAGGGCCCGGTGGACCAGCCGGCGCGGGTCGCTGAGGACCGCGCGGCCGCGGTAGCCGAGGGCGAACGCCTGCGCGAGGGCGGTCCCCAGGCGCGGGCGCAGCGGCGAGCCGATGTTGCCGAGCAGCGCCGGTCCGACCAGGACGGTCGGCGCCGCCGGCTCGGGAAACGCGGCGTAGGTGACGTCGACGGTCAGGCCGGCGGCGGTCAGACGGTCGGTGAGCTGCTCGCTCGACGCCGGGCGGTGCGGGTCGTGGTCGTCCAGCGGGTACCACGCCGCGGTCTCCGCCTCGCGGGCGCCGGGCTGGAGCCGGACGGTGTGGTGCACGCCGAGGTGGTTGTCGTGCGCGAGCAGCAGCACGCCGTCGGGGCGGACCGCCTCGGCGAGCCGGTCGAGCAGCTCGCCGGCGGACATCTGGTCGCCCTCGGTCGAGTTCAGCCGCTCGACGCCGTCGGCCGCCACGACCAGGTCGAACTTCTCCTCGGGGTCGAGCTTGACGATGGTGCCGGCCAGCACGGTGACCTTCGGGTGCTCGCGGGCGGTGTTCTCGGCGTCGCCGAGCGAGCGGATCAGCCAGGAGACCGTCGCGCCGCCGTCGGTCAGCGCCGTGACGAGGTCGTCAGCGTGCGGACCGGCGACCAGCACGCGGCGGCCGGGGCCGGCGAACTGGGTGGCCAGGTGACGTAGGAGGGCACCGCGCACCGGGTTGTGGTCGGTCCAGGCGAACATCTCGCCGCCGATGCGCCGCAGGTTGGACACCGGTGGGGCCGCCAGGGCGGCGGCATAATCGGTGCCCTGGGTGGGGACCAGAGCAGCGGTGTCCGACATGCATCTGCCTCTCTGTCTTCAAGGGGCGAGAGCCCCACATAACAATTACGCTTCCGCCCCGAATGAAGCCCGTCAGGTCGACGCGGAAACGTACCACCCAAGGGTTAATTTTTGCCGAACTGCAGATTTAATGGCTTTTGTCGATTGCCGGATCTGTCGGTTTGCCCACCCACTTTCAGTGGACGTTCAGCAATATGAATAATCCTCGTAAGCGCCCGTGGACCGACCCTCCCCCAGGGCCGATCCGCGGTCGGATCGGGGTCAGCGCCGCCATGACTGCCCCGATCGCACCAAGCCGATCCGGTGCGAGATATGCCCCCATCTCGCACCGGATCGGTCCGTGCTGGTCAGACCCCCGCCAGCGCACGCTCCCGGTCCGGCGTGGCCGCCGGCGGCGGCTCGTGCGCGATCTGCGGCAGCCAGCCCAGCCACCGCGGCAACCACCAGTTGCGCTCGCCGAGCAGAGCCATCACGGCCGGCAGCAGCACCGCCCGGATGATCGTCGCGTCCAACAGGACCGCGGCGGCCAGGCCGATGCCCAGCTGCTTGGTCGAGGCCAGCGGAAGCGTCGCGAACAGCGAGAACACCGCCACCATCACCACCGCGGCGCTGGTGATGACGCCGGCCGTACGGCCGATGCCCTCACGCACCGCCTCCCGGGTGGACAGGCCCCGGTCGTGCCCCTCGCGGATCCGGCTCAGCACGAAGACGTGGTAGTCCATCGAAAGGCCGAACAGGATGATGAAAAGGAAGAGCGGCATCCAGTTGGTGATCCCCGGCGAGGCCTGGAACTGCAACTGCTTCTCGAAGTGCCCGTACTGGAAGACCCAGACCAGCATGCCGTAGGCGGCAGCCACCGAGAGCAGGTTGAGCACCACGCCGGTGATCGCCACGACCACCGAGCGGAACGACACCAGCAGGAGCAGGAAGGCCAGGCCGAGCACGAAGCCGAACACCCACGGCATGCTCGCGTCGAGCCGCGCGTTGAAATCGGCGTTCCCCGCCCTCTCCCCCGCGACCAGGGCATCCTTACCGAAGGTCGTCGGCACCACCTGCTTGCGCAACACGTCGAGCGCGTCGTCGCCGACCAGCCCGAGCGAGATCACGGTTACCGTCCCGGCCGGGTTGACCCTGGTCTCGACCGGGCCGGTGAGCTTCCCCCCGCTGTTCTCGACCGCCTTGGTGAACGTCGCCAACTGCTGCTTCGGTACCGCGGCCGGCACCACCACCTCGGCCGGTGACGTCTTGCTCGGGAAGGCCTCGTCCACCGCCTTGAACGCCTGCACGATCGACGCGTTCGGCGGGAGGTCCTCGATGCCCTCGGCCTTGGTGCGCAGGTCCAGCGCCGGAGCGGCGATCGCGGCCAGCGCGCCGACCGCCACGATCGTCGAGATCAGCGGCTTGGCCAGGACCAGGCCGAGGAACGCGTTCCAGAACCGGCCGTCGCTGCGGCGACGGTAGAGCCCGGGAATCTTGACGGCGTCGACCTTGTCGCCGAGCGCCGACAGCATGGCCGGCAGCACGGTGAGCGAACCCAGCACGGTCGTCGCGACCACCAGGATGGTGCCGATCGCGAAGCTCACGAAGGTGGTGTCGAAGGTCAGGAACATGCCGGCCATCGCCACGATCACGGTGAGACCGGAGATCCAGATCGACCGGCCCGAGGTCTGCGCGGCAATCAGCAGGGCGCGATGCGGATCGGCGCCGTTACGCCGCTCGTCCCGCTCCCGCCGGATGTAGAAGAGGCAGTAGTCGACCCCGACCGCCAGCCCGACCAGCAGCATCACGTGCATCGTGGTGTCGACCGTGGGCGCGAACCGGCTGGCCGCGGCGAGCAGGCCGACCGCCGCTACCACGGCCGTGATCGCCAGCGCGACCGGCAGCAGCGCCGCCACCACCGCGCCGAAGGCGATCAGCAGAATGCCCAGGGTCACCGGGATGGACAGCATCCCCAGCCGGGACAGACCCTCGTCGAGGTCGTCGCCGATCAGCTTGTCACCGCTCGCGTCGCCGCCCTCGGCGATGTAGAGATCCGGATGCGCGGTCTGCACCTTGGCCACGGTGTCCAGGGCCGGGGAAACCCGGTCCTTGGCGGTGTCGGGGTCGCCGGAGATGCTGAAGGTGATCAGCGACGACTTCTTGTCGGGCGACTCGATCGGTGCCTGCACGCCGGTCACGTTGCTGGTGACCTTCAGCTGCCTGGCGAGGTCGGTGAGCGCGGCGGCCCGGTCGCTGCCGGTCCGATTCTGCACGATCACCATCTCGCCGGCCGGCTGCACCGGGAAACCGGCCGCCGCCACGATCCGGTCGGCTTTGCCCGAGTCGCCGTGCCCCTGGTCGGCGTCGGTCGCCTGATGGGTGCCGATCTGCCCGCTGAGGACGGTCACGCCGATCACGAAAGCGATCCAGCCGAGGATCGCGAGCGCCCGGTGCCGGGCGCTCCACATCGCGGCCCGAGCCGCGATTCCCTTTACGTTCTCCCCCTGCGTCATGGGGAAAACGCTATGGATCGGGGAGACCAGTCTCGATGAAGCAGGCTGCCGTCTTCGTGGTGGTGCTAGCACTACCCCTGCAGGTAGGCCAGCACTGCCAGCACCCGGCGGTGCTGTTCCTCGTCCTGGTGCAGGTCGAGTTTGGTGAAGATGTTGCGGACGTGCTTCTCCACCGCGCCGTCGGTGACGACCATCTTGCGGGCGATCGCGGTGTTGGACATGCCCTCGGCCATCAGGCCCAGCACCTCGCGCTCGCGCGGGGTGAGGCTGGCCAGCGGGTCGTCCCGGCGACGGCGGACCAGCAGCTGGCCGACCACCTCGGGGTCGAGCACGGTGCCGCCGGTAGCCACCCGGCGCAGAGCGTCGAGGAACTCGGCGACCTGGGAAACCCGGTCCTTGAGCAGATAGCCGACCGCGCCCGCGCGGTCGGCCAGCAGGTCATCGGCGTACGAGACCTCGACGTATTGGGAAAGCACGAGAATCGGGCTGCCCGGGATCTTGGAGCGGGCCTCGACGGCGGCACGCAAGCCCTCGTCGGTGTGCGAGGGCGGCATCCGAACGTCCACGATGGACACGTCCGGCCGGTGCTCGAGGATCGCCGACACGAGGGCAGGCCCGTCGCCGACGGCCGACACCACGGTGTGGCCGTTCTCCTCGACGAGCCTGATCAGTCCCTCGCGCAACAGCACCGCGTCATCGGCAATAACCACTCGCATGCCGCCATGCTGTCAGATCGGCAGCGCCGCGGTGAGCCGTGTCCCTCCACCGATCGGGCTGTCCACGCCCAGGACGCCACCCGCGGCCATGACCCGGTCCTCCAGCCCGGCGAGGCCGTGCCCCTTGGCCAGGCTGGCGCCACCCACGCCGTTGTCGGCGACCTCCACCAGCAGGCCGGCGCTGGCCCGCTGCACGCTGACCTGCACCTCGGTGGCGTTGCTGTGCTTCGCCACGTTGGTCAGGGCCTCGGCGACCACGAAGTAGGCGGTCGACTCGACGGCCGGGTCGAGCCGCTCGAACTGCGGCGCGTCCAGATCGACCGGGATGGTGCAGCGGCCGGCCAGGGCGGTCAGGGCGGCCTGCAGACCACGGTCGACCAGGATCGGCGGGGCGATGCCGCGGGACAGGGCGCGCAGCTCGTCGAGGGTCTCCCGGGTCTGGGTCAGCGCCTCGGCGACCGTCGCGCGGGCCGCGTCGGGGTCGGTGGCGAACTGCTGCTCGGCTCGGCCCAGGTCCATGGCCAGCCGGACCAGGCGCTGCTGCGGCCCGTCGTGGATGTCGCGTTCGAGCCGGCGCAGCGCGGTGGCCTCGGCCGAGACGGCGGCGGCTTTCTGCTGCTGGGCGACCTCGCGGGCGGCGTTCGCCGCGGCGACCTGGTTACGCAGGTCGTTGACCCCACAGAGCAGACCCTTCGCGAAGTACGCCTCCAGCAGTGCCGCCGCGCGAACCACCCAATACAGCGTGCCGGCGAAGAAGACGCCCATGGCCAGGTAGAACGCGACCCGGGTGCCATAGCTGCCGTCGAAGCCGAGCAGCTCGGGCAGGTCCTGGTCGTCCGGTCCGTCCGGCAGCGACCATCCCCACAGGCCCCAGGAGAGGCCGCCGATCGCGCCCGACCACCAGGTGATCACGAAGACGAAGGCGATCGTGCTGGGGATGAACCGGAAGATGCCGTGCACCAGGTCGAGCCAGCTCTGCCCATCGGTGAGCGGGGTGAGCAGCTTGCCGATCGGGGTCGCGCCGGGCCGCTTCTTGTAATACGGATGCTGGATCTGCCGCTGGAAGATCGGGCCGATTCGGGCGCGTTCGAGCGTGGCCAGGCCACGCGCCACATACATGGTCGCCATCAGGATGGGCAGGCCGATCCAGATGATGCTGGTACCCACACCGAGCCAGAACAGCGGCATGCACAGCGAGATCGCGATGATGCCGAGCGGGAAGCCGAGCAGAACGTACTGGGTATCGAGGCCGATCTGGCGCAGGACCCCGGCGCGACGGACGGGCGCGGCAGCGGCTTCGGCGTAGGTCGTTGTCATGTCTTCGACGCTAGGCATCGGTGGCCTCCCATCCGATCCCGCTGCCTGCCGGATCCTCGGTAGGGCTAACCCTACGTTCGGGGGCCTGTTTTGCGGGGGCCCTCCTTCGGAGCGCTGCCCCGGACCCCGGCCGGGCGCTCGGAGATCCGCCTGCCGGAGGGCTTCCGGTCCGTTTGTGGCTGGGCTTTAGAGCGGGGCTTGGGGATCTCCTCGCGGGTGAGGCAGCGGGGGACCCCTGGGTCAGGCGATCGTGGTCAGGCGGGTGAACTCGTGGGGCAGGTCGTAGCCGTCCCAGATCGAGCCGAAGGTCAGGGCCTGGCCGAACGGGACGATTCGGTCGACTCCGCGCCCTCCCAGGGCCAGGGCGAACTCCCGCAGTTGGCTGGGGGTGAAGCCGAAGTGGCTGAACGTCTGGTCCTGCCGGTTCATCGCCGGCACCAGGTCGAGCAGCGAGCCGACCTCGGCGAACGGGAACGCGCCGGCGCCGATCCAGCGCCGCGGTGCGTCCGGCACCGCGGTCAGGGACATCTCGGTGACCGCGTTGGCCGGGAACGACATCGCCGAGATCGCGCCGGTGGCGGCCATCCCGTACGCGTTGACCCGCTTCTCCACCGCCATCGCCGCGTCGACCGCCCAGCCGCGCTGGTCGACCACCTCCAGCAGCAGCTCGACGAACTCGGCCCGCACGTCGCCGGTGTCGGTGCCGACCAGGAAGATCGTGCGCGGGGACGAGCAGGCGGCCTGGTCGAACCAGTAGGCGTCGTTGGAGAAGCCGACCACGGCGTCACGGCGGGCCGCGGGCGAGGCTGCCCGCCAGCCGTCGGCCGAGAGCGCGGCCCACGACGTACGGTCCGGGAAGGTGAGGTCGCGGGCCGACGGCCGCAGCGGGTGCTTGCGGATCGCCTCGACCGCGGTGTCGCCGCCCCAGATCACCCGTAGGTCGCACCACCGGCTCAGCGCCGCGGTGATCGCGTCGTCCCGGCCGTAGGTGATCATGCGCTGGGTGCGGCCGATCACCGGGTCGGCGTCGGTCAGCACCTCGTTGAGCGCTTCGAGGATGGTGTCGGCCGCGGTGGCCGAGCGTTCCGAGATGCGTACGACGTTGTGGTTGCCGGCCAGCGCGGACAGCGCCCATGAGTACACGAAGATGGTGTCGACGTTGGCCGGCGGCACGTGGAAGACGTTGCCGCGCGGGAAGGTGATCGCGTCGTCCCGCTGCATCCGGGCGATCGCCCGGTGCAGTTCGGCGGGGCGCAGGAAGTAGCCGAGCGAGCCCAGCTCGGGGTGCCGGCGGGCGACCGCGGGCGCGAGCAGCTTGCGGGCGACCTTGGCCAGGAAGTCGACGACCCGCTGGTCACCGACGGTGAGGCGGTCGTCGACCGGGGCGGTGAGGTCACCCTGAGCACCGAACCTGAACTTGATCACGCCGTCCTCCCTTCGGGAAAAACCGAAAGACCAAAACCGCGATCCTGACGCTCGCTTCGCTCGGTCATGCCGCCTCCCGGTACGTGTCGGAGCAGCCGCGCGCCTCGGCCCGGGGCAGTCGCCCGAGCACCGAGAAGCGTTTGCCGGGCCAGTCGCCGTCGTCGATGCCGTGCACCACGCCGAGGTCTTCGGTCAGCAGCACGTGCCCGGGGTACGAGGTGGGCAGCGTGCTCAGCACCTCGAGCAGGCCGGGCTCGCCGGGCGGGAGTTCCCGCCAGGTCTGCGGGTCGCGAACGACCACGTCGGCGAAGTCGGGGCAGTAGAGCGAGCCACCCGAGGGTCCTTCCAGGAAGACCGTGCCGATCTGCTCGACCATGCCGTAGTAGTTGTGCACGTTGGTCAGGCCTACCCCGGCCAGGCGCTCGCGAAATTCTGACGGTGAGACGGCCTGGTCGATCAGCTTCTTCCAGCCGCCGGAGTGGATCAGGATGCCGTTGCTCAGATCGAGCCCGTTGTCCCGGGCGACCTCGTAGAGGTGCAGCCAGACCAGGTAGGTGAAGCCGAAGATCAGGAACGGCTGGGCGCCGTGCTTCTCCAGGAAACCGCGGATGGCGTCGAGGTCGACCTGCCCGTCGTTGTCGAGCGCCCACACGTGGTCGCGCCCGAAGGTGGACATGCCGAGCACGCCGGCGCCGCGGGCCGAGAACGAGCGGCGGTCCTTGAGCATCGCTTTGGTGTCGACCAGCAGCATCGGCAGCCGTTTGGGGCCGAGCACGGTCTGCACGGTGGCGCCGAGCCGGCGGGTCTGTTCGGCGGCCGCGTGCTTGTCCAGGTAGATCTTGCTGACCTCGCCGGTGGTGCCGCTCGAGGTCAGCACCTTGAAGACCTCGTCGTCCGGGATGCTTTTGAGCTCGAGGTTCTTGAACAGCCGGACCGGCAGCCAGGGCAGGTCGGCGACCGTCTCCGCCTTCTCGAAGCCGGCGGCGGCCAGGATCCGGGCGTAGGGCTCGCAGGCCAGGCGGTGATGCTCGGTCAGGGCCGAAAGCTGCGACACCAGCGCCGCTTCCTTGGCCGCCTGCGGAAGGGTGAAGACACTCACAGCGACGCCTCCAGGGCGCGGTAATCGACCTTGCCGGTGGGGAGCAGCGGCAGCGATTCGATGCTACGTACGACCACGCCGGAGAAATGTGTCCCGAGCCACTCGGAGATCTTCGTGCGCAGGTCCCGGGCCTCGTCATCGGTGGCGCCGAGGGCGAAGACGGTGAGCTTGTCGTCGCCGGCCACCGCGGTGACCGGGAAGTTCTTCTCCACGTCGTCCAGGTTGATCCGGACGCCGAAGACCTTGCCCATCCGCTTGATCCGGCCGGTGATGAACAGGAAGCCCTCGTCGTCGAGCCGCCCGAGATCACCGGTGCGCAGCACGCCGTCCATCTCGTCGCCCTTGGCCAGATCGGCGGCGGTGTCGGCGTACCCCATCATGACGTTGGGGCCGTGATAGACGACCTCGCCGTCGGGCGCGATCGCGAAGCGGCCGCCCGGCAGCGCCAGCCCGACCGAGCCGAGCTTCTCGGCCAGGCGCGCGGGCGGCAGGGTGGCCATCCGCGGTGCGGCCTCGGTCTGGCCGTACATCACGTAGAGCGAACCGCCGACTGTCGCCATCCGGTCGGCGAAGTCGGTAACCAGCTCGGCGCGCAATCGCCCGCCGGCCTGGGTGAGCTTGCGCAGCGCCGGGTATTTCGCCGGGTCGAAGCGCAGCCGGCGCAGCATCTCGTACTGGTACGGCACGAAGGCCATCGACGTGACGTTGTGCTCGACCGCCGCGGTCCAGAAGTCGCGCTGCATGATGCCGGTGCGCTCGAGGATCACCGTGGCGCCGCGCAGCAGATGCGAATTCAGGACCGACATGCCGTACGAGTAGAAGAGCGGCAGCGTCGTGATCGCGACGTCGTCCGCGGTGATGTCGAGGACGTCGGCGATCTGGCGAGCGTTGGCCAGCACCGCGCCGGCGGAGAGCCGCACCAGCTTGGGGTTGCCGGTCGATCCACTGGTGGTGAGCAGCAGTGCGAGGTCGGGATGCACGTCGTCGGTGGCGAACCGCTCGGCCCAGTGCGTGTTGTCGCCATCGGGGTCGAGCAGCACGACCGGGCGCCCCACAAGCAACGCGGCCAGATAGCGCGCTATATCCGAAATGGTCGTCGAGAAGGGCAGGAAGACCGCGCCACCCGGCCCGAGTTCTTCAGCGGCGGCGTCAACCATCGAGGCCGTGAGCGTTTCGCCGGTCGCGGCGTCGATCACGCGCGCGCCAGGGTGGAGCAGGTTCACAGCGTCAATCCTCCGTCGACGCCCAGCACCTGGCCGGTCACGAACCGGGCCTGCTCGGAGAGGAGGAAAGCGATCACGTCGGCGACCTCGTCGGCCTCGCCGAGGCGGCCCAGCGCGGTGTCGCCGATCCGTTCCGCGCGCCCCTTCTCGTCGAGCGAGTCCAGCATGTCGGTGGCGATGAAACCCGGCTCGACGGCGTTGACCCGGATCCCCTGCGGGCCGAACTCCTTGGCGGCTGATTTGGCCAGGGCCGCCACGGCGGCCTTCGACGCGGCGTAGACGGCCTGGCCGGCGATGCCGCGCGTCGCGGTGATCGACGACACCAAAACCACTGCGGGGGTACGCCCACGGGCGAGCAGCCGGGCCGCGCCGCGCAGGGTGTACGCCGCTCCGGCCGAGTTGACCGCGAACAGCCGCTGGATGGTGGCGTCGTCGATCATGCCGAGCATCCCGGCGGCGTGCGTGCCGGCGTTGACCACGAGCGCGTCGAGCCGCTTGAAGTTGGTGAACGCCAGCTGCATGAGCGCCTTGCTGGTGGCCGGGTCGCCGATGTCACCGCTGCCGGTGAACACCGTCCCGCCGAATTTCCCGGCAAGCTCTTCACCTACCGCGACGACGGCGTCGCCGTGCCCGTGCAGCACGAGGTCGTAGCCGCGCTCGGCGAGCTTCGTCGCGGTGGCCCGGCCAATTCCGCGGGAGGCCCCGGTTACCAAGGCCACCCGATCATTCATTGCCATCTAGCCTTTCGAGGTTGGCCACCCCGTATTTACCGAGAATTCGCACAGCCTCCGCGAAGCTCGACAAGTTGATCACGTCATCGGTGTCAATCATGACGGAGAACTCATCCTCGATGGTCGCAATCAGCGACATGTGCGCGAGGGAATCCCACTTCTCGTTGTCCTGATACTGCAGGTCATCCACGGGCGCATCCGCCGGCAGATCCAGGGCGGCTCGGAAGGCTTCCCGCAGTCTCTGCAGCTCAGTCACAGGTTGCTCCAAGTCGGGGTCGATAGAGGCTTCCTACCTTCTTACAGCCTGATGATCCCCGTGACCAATCTCGTCTTAACTCGAGTTGAACGGTTGTTGTCCTTTTTAATCTGCCCTGGAAATGGCGCCGATCGTGGTTATGCTTCCGCCTCGTACTGCCTTATGGCCCACCCCCGGGAGCTCAATCGTGTCTGAAATCAGCGGGTCCTCGATCCTCATCACCGGTGGCACCGGATCGTTCGGGAAGGCGTTTCTCGACCACGCCCTCAACCACCTGGATCCGGCCCGCATCGTCGTCTTCTCCCGGGACGAGCTGAAGCAGTACGAGGTCCGCCAGATGTTCGGTGACGACCGTCGCCTCCGCTTCTTCCTCGGCGACATCCGCGACCGCGACCGCCTGGCCCGCGCCATGCACGGCGTCGACTACCTCGTGCACGCGGCCGCGCTCAAGCAGGTCGACACCGCCGAGTACAACCCGTCCGAGTTCGTGAACACGAACATCAACGGGTCGCAGAACGTGATCGACGCCGCGATCAACGCCGGCGTGAAGAAGGTCGTCGCGCTCTCCACCGACAAGGCGTCCAGCCCGATCAACCTGTACGGCGCCACCAAGCTGGTCGCCGACAAGCTGTTCATCGCCGGCAACCACTACGCCGCCACTCACCCGACCCGCCTGTCGGTGGTCCGCTACGGCAACGTGATGGGCAGCCGCGGCTCGGTCGTGCCGCTGTTCCGCAAGCTGGCCGCCAACAGCCAGAGCCTGCCGATCACCGACAAGCGGATGACCCGCTTCTGGATCACGCTGCCGGCCGCGGTGAAGTTCGTGGTCGACTCGTTCGACCGGATGGAGGGCGGCGAGCTGTTCGTGCCGCGCATCCCGAGCATGCGCATCATGGACCTGGTCGAGGCGGTCGCCCCCGGGTCACCCACGCACGAGACCGGCATCCGCCCCGGCGAGAAGCTGCACGAAGAGATGATCGCCTCCGACGACAGCCGCCGCACCCTTCGCTTCCCGGACCGTTATGTGGTGCAGCCGGTCGCCGCGAGCTGGGGCTACCGGGCCCCGGTCGGCGGCGACGAGGTCGCCGACGGCTTCAACTACCGGTCCGACAACAACGACCTGTGGCTCTCCGTCGACGACATGCGTGCGCTGATCGAGGCCGAGGAGAAGTGATGCTGCCGTACGGACGGCAGTCGATCGACCGGTCCGACGTCGAGGCGGTGCTCGCGGCTCTCGGCAGCGACTGGCTGACCACCGGCCCGCGGGTGGCCCAGTTCGAGGCGGACGTCGAGGCGGTGGCCGGTGCCCCGGCGGTGACGGTCACCAACGGCACGACGGCGCTGCACACGGCGTACGCGGCGGCCGGGGTCGGCCCCGGCGATGAGGTCGTCACCACCCCGATGACGTTCGTGGCCACCGCTTCCTGCGCCAACCTGCTCGGCGCCACGGTGATCTTCGCGGACGTCGAGGACGAGACCGCCAACCTGGACCCGGCCGCGGTCGAGGCGGTGGCCACGGCCCGCACCCGGGTGATCGCGGCGGTCGATTACGCCGGCCATCCGGCCGAGTACGACCCGCTCCGCAAGATCGCCGAGCGGGTGGACGCCGTGCTGGTCGGCGATGCCGCGCACGCGATCGGCTCGACCTACCACGGCCGTCCGGTCGGCACGCTCGCCGACCTGACCACCTTCTCGTTCTTCCCGACCAAGAACCTGACCACCGCCGAGGGCGGCGCGGTCGCCTCCACCCGGCCCGACCTGCTGGCCCGGGCCCGCACGTTCCGCAACATCGGCATGGTCCGCGAACCCGATCGGCTGCGGAACCCGGACGAGGGCGGCTGGTACTACGAGGTGCAGTCGTTCGGGCTGAACTTCCGGCTCCCCGACCTGCTCTGCGCGCTGGGCAGCTCGCAGCTGGCCCGGCTGGCCGACTTCAAGGCCGCCCGCCAGCGGCTGACCGCGCGCTACGACGAGCTGCTCGCCGACGTGCCGGGCCTGCGCCTGCCGGTGCAGCGCGACGGCGTCGACCCGATGCGCCACCTCTACCCGGTGCGCGTCCTCGACGGCCGGCGGCGCGAGGTGTACGACCGGCTGCGCGCGGCCGGGATCGGCGTGCAGGTCAACTACATTCCGGTCTACTGGCACCCGGTCTACCAGGACCTGGGCTACCGCCGCGGCATGTGCCCGGTGGCCGAGGCGTTCTACGCCGAGCAGCTGTCGCTGCCGCTCTTCGTCGATCTCACCGACGCCGACCAGGACCGCGTCGTGGAGTCCCTGCGTCACATCCTGGGGAGTTAGCGGAAATGACCACGCTCGGCATCGTTCAAGCCCGGATGGACTCCTCCCGTCTGCCCGGCAAGGTTCTCCTGAAGCTCGGCGAGCGCAGCGTGCTCGAGCGCTGCGTGCGCGGCGCCCAGCTGAGCGGCGTCCTCGACGAGGTGGTGGTGGCCACCACCGTCGAGGAGACCGACGACGTGATCGTCGAGGAGTGCGCCCGGATCGGGGTGCCCTGCCACCGCGGGCCGGTCGACGACGTGCTCGCCCGGTTCCTGGGCGTGCTCGACGAGTACGACAGCGACATCGTGCTGCGATTCACCGCGGACAACCCGCTCGTCGACCCGGCGCTGATCGCCCGCGCCTACCGGGTCTTCGTGGCGGCCGGGGCCGACTACCTGACCACGTCGATCGCGCACACCCTGCCGCGCGGGATGGACGTCGAGATGGTCCGCACGCCGGTGCTGCGGGCGATCGACCCGCTCGCCACCGACCATCACCGGGTGCACGTCACGTCGTACATCTACACGCACGCCGACGACTTCGACGTGATCGGCCTGACCGTCCAGCCCGACCTGTCCCACCTGCGGCTGACCGTGGACACCGAGGACGACTGGAAGGTGGTCTCGGCGATCGTCGACCGGTTCGGCGACGAGCCGGTCCCGCTGCGCACGATCACCAACTGGCTGACCACCCGGCCCGACCTGGTCGAGCTGAACGCGCACGTCCTGCAGAAGGCCCTCGTGCAGGCGTGACGATCGTCGGGATTCGCTGCGACGCCGGTCCCCGCACCGGCGTCGGGCATCTGGTCCGGTGCGTGGCGCTCGCCGAGGAACTGGTCGCCCGTGACGTCGGGGTCCGCTTCCTGTCCGACCTCGGCGGTGTCGCCTGGGCCGAGGCCCAGCTCACCCAGCGCGGGCTGCCCTGGCATCCACCGCCGTTCGACCCGGTCGGCCTGGTGGCGGCGGTCGAGCGACTCGAACTCGACGCGCTGGTGATCGACTCGTACACGCTGCCGCCGCTGCACAGCGTGGCCGTCCGGAAGGCCGGTCGGCCGGTGCTGGCCATCGTGGACGGGGCCTTCCGCGGCCAGTCCGCCGACATCTACGTCGACCAGAACCTGGACTCGGTGATCACGGCCGAGGGGGTGGTCGGGCTGGCCGGGATCGACTACGCCTTGCTGCGCGGCTCGGTGCGCCAGTTGCGGCCACTGTCCGCGCCGGTGCACAGCTCCGTCCGTACGCCCAAGGTGGTGGCCTTTTTCGGCGGAACCGACGCCTACCGGGCGGCGCCGCAGGCGGCCGCCCTGCTCGCCGCGACCGGCGTGCCCTTCGACGCGACGATCATCGGCGCGAACGAGGATCTGCGGGCCGAACTGCGGACCGTGGCGGCCGGGCCGGGCCAGCGCTTCGAGATCATTCCACCCACCGACGACCTGCCGAAACTCCTGGCCGGCGCCGACCTGGCGGTCAGCGCCAGCGGCACCTCGACCTGGGAACTGCTGTGCCTCGGCCTGCCGTCCGCGCTGGTCTGGGTGGTCGACAACCAAATTCTTGGGTACGAGCGGACGATGGCTCGCGGCTTTGCGGCCGGGCTCGGGCAGCTCGGCCACCTCGGTCCGCCGGCCGTGGAAACACTGCGGGCGCTGCTCACCGACGCCGGCCTGCGCACCGCCCTGGCCGCCCGGGCGTGGGCGGCCGTGGACGGGCGCGGCGTCGAGCGGGTGGCCGACGCGCTGTTGTCTAGGGTTCGGTCACCTCGATGACGACCTTGCCGATCGCGTTCTGCTCGACGGCCTCGTGCGCGTCGCTCACCCGCTCGAACGGGAACCGCAGGATCGGCAGCCCGGCGTCCTCGCCGACCTTGAACACACCGGCGTTGACCGCCTCGGCGACCGCCGCGACCGCGTTGTCCTTCTCCTCGGTCGAGGTCGTGTAGGTCAGCACGAAGTCGAGGCTGACATTCTTGAGCATCGCCTTGAAGCTCGGGATCGTCACCTCGCCGGCCACGTAGATGGCGATGTTGCCGCCCGGGGCGATCACGCTGAGGTCGATGCGCAGGTTTTCCGTGTTGACCTCGACGACCACCTGCACCCCACCCGGGGCCAGCTCCTTGATTCGCGCGACCGCGTCCTCCTCGCGGTAGTTGATCACCGCGTCGGCTCCGGCCGCGACCGCGAGGTCGGCCTTCTCCTTGGAGCTGACCGTGGTCAGCACGGTCGCGCCGGCCCACTTGGCCAGCTGGATGGACGCGTTGCCGACCGCACCCGCACCACCGGCCACCAGCACCGTCCGCCCGTCGAGGGCGCCCGGCTCGAGGCGGGCCGGCCCGTCGCTGGCCAGAGTGAGGCAGCGGTGCGCGGTGAGCGCCGGAATGCCCAGGTCGGCGCCGACCTCGAACGGCACGTCCTCGTTCATCCGGACCACCTGGCGGCGGGGCAGCACCACGAACTCCTGGGCGGTCCCGTTCTCCCGGGCGTAACTGGCGTCCCAGACCCAGACCCGGTCACCCGGTTCGAGCCCGTGGACCCCATCACCCACGGCGTCGACGACGCCGGCGCCATCCTGGTTGGGCACCCGGGGCGGGCTCACCCCGTCCGGGACGCCGCGCCCCGCGCGGGTGCCGGTATCGGTCGGGTTGACGGCGGACAGCACGATCCGGACGCGGACCTCACCGGTCCCGACCGGCGGCACCTCCCGCTCGACGATCTGCAGGACGGCGGCGGGCCCGGGTTCTTCGAAGACAGCAGCACGCATAGACCCCACCCTAGGCCAGGTTTTTCCGGCACCGGGCGGCATGATTCTCGACGGCGGCGGCCAGCCGCTCCGGCAGCGCGGATTTCAAGGCAGCGACCGGGGTCGCGCTCGCCGCCTCCCGGAACGCCGCCGGCAGCCGGGCGGCCAGCTCGTCGATCCGCGCGACGGTCCGGTCCAGATCGAGGCCGTTCTGGCTTGCGAAGGCCCGCCAGCGCCGCCCGGTGATCGTCTCCACCCGGTACTCCGACCCGATCCGCATGGCCAGCCGGAGCCGCGGCAGGTACATGTCGCCGTAGGGCAGGCTGCTCGCCACGTCGTACAGCGGAGCGAGCCGAATCTGCCCGCCGGCCAGCAGCAGGGAGTAGTTCTTGGCGGTCCTCGCCGACGTGGGTGAGCAGCGCGAACGGGTTTCCGGCCGACACCTGGAACTCGCGGGTCATCACTGGCCTCCGAGCGAGTCGAGGTAGGCATCGAGATCAACCGCCGGGGTGGGCTCGGGGCGGCAGTCGAGGTAAAGGCCCAGCGCACCGACGATCTTGAAGACCAGGCCGATCTCGGCGGTGGGCTTGCCCGACTCCAGGTCGGAGAGCCAGCGGCGGCTGACCGTCGCGCGGGTGGCCAGGTCGGCCTGACTCAGCCCGGCGGCCCGTCGGCGGTCGCGCACGTAGAGGCCGAGATCCCGGGCGTTGCTGACACGCATGGCACCTCCCGCTGTGCGCGTACGCGCACATCCTAGCCGTTGTGCACGTACGCGCACAATCGCCTTGGTGTGCACGTACGTGCGCATCAGGGGAAACGGCTCAGTGGTTTCGGGCGGGTTGCCGAACATCAGGATGTTCGAGCTTTCCGTTCCTGGAGGCCCTCGTGTCAACCGTGCTCATCGCCGACGACGACGCCGACCACCGCGAGCTGCTCACCCTCGCGCTGCGCCGGGCCGGGCACGAGGTCGTCGCCGCCGAGGACGCCGCCTCCGCGATGGCCGCGCTGCGCGGTGGCGGCATCGACGCCGCGCTGCTCGACGTGCGGATGCCCGGCGAGTCCGGCATCGAGCTGTGCCGCCGGTTGCGATCCGAGCCGGCCACCGCGCTCCTGCCGGTGATGCTGATCAGCGCCGACGTCAACGACCAGCGGATCCTCGCCGCCCTGGACGCCGGCGCCGACGACTACCTGACCAAGCCGTTCCAGCGCGCCGAGCTCTGCGCCCGCCTGGACGGCCTGATCCTGCGCAGGCCGTACCTGGCCGGCCAGGCGAGCGTGTCGGCGGCTGTGGCGAGCGCGGCCTTCCGGCCATCCACCCGAGCCGTACGCCCGACCGCCACCCACGCTTCGGAGCCGCGCAGCCACACCGTGGCCTGACCGCGCGTAGCCTCGGCGCATGGCCCAGGACGAGTTGATCAAATACCGCAGCGCAACCGGCCGCTGGGTCCTGCTGGCCACCGTGCTCGGCACCAGCCTGGCCTTCGTCGACGCCACGGTGGTGAACATCGCGCTGCCCGAGATCGGGCGCAGCCTGTCCGCCGAGGCGTCCGGCCTGCAGTGGACCGTCAACGGGTACGCGTTGAGCCTGGCCTCGCTGATCCTGCTGGGCGGGTCGCTGGGTGACCGGTTCGGCCGCAAGCGCGTCTTCATGATCGGCATCGCCTGGTTCGCCACCGCCTCGCTGCTGTGCGGGCTGGCGCCGAACATCGAGCTGCTGATCGGCGCCCGGGTGCTGCAGGGCATCGGCGGCGCCCTGCTCACCCCGGGAGCGCTGGCGATCCTGGAGGCGTCCTTCATCCGCGACGACCGGGCCCGGGCGATCGGCGCCTGGTCGGGGCTGGGCGGCATCGGCGGTGCGGCCGGGCCGTTCCTCGGCGGCTGGCTCGTCGAGGCCGGCAGCTGGCGCTACATCTTCCTGATCAACGTGCCGGTGGCCGCGTTCGTGCTGTGGGTCGCGGCCCGGCACGTACCGGAATCGCGTAACCCGTCGGCCGCTCGCCGGATCGACGTCGCCGGGGTGCTGACCGGCGCGGCCGGGCTGGGCGGGCTCACCTACGGTTTCACCGCGTGGCCGATGCGCGGCCCCGGCGATCCGGTGGTGCTGCTCGCGCTGGCCGTCGGGGTGGCCGGCCTGCTGGCGTTCGTGCTGGTCGAGCACCGGTCACCGGAGCCGATGGTGCCGCTGTCGATCTTCCGGACCACCGCGTTCGCGGGCGCCAACCTGGTGACCCTGCTGGTGTACGCGGCGAACGGCGGCGTCTTCTTCCTGGTCGTGATCAATCTGCAGGTGGTGGCCGGGTTCACGCCGCTGGCCGCCGGCATCGCGATGCTGCCGGCGACCGTGCTGATGCTGTTCCTGTCGTCCCGCTCGGGCGCGCTGGGGCAGCGGATCGGACCGCGGATCCCGATGACCGTCGGGCCGCTGGTGTGCGCGGTGGCGCTGGTGCTGATGTCGATGATCGGGCCGGGCACGTCCTACCTGACCGGCGTGCTGCCCGCGGTGATCATCTTCGGGCTGGGCCTGTCCCTGCTGGTCGCGCCGCTGACGTCGACGGCGCTGGGTTCGCTGGACGACGCGTACGCGGGAATCGCCTCCGGGGTGAACAACGCGGTGGCCCGCGCGGCCGGTCTGCTGTCGGTGGCGATCCTGCCGCTCGCGGCCGGTCTCGGGGCTGGCAGCCTGACCGTTTCCGACCAGCTGCACCCGGTCTACCGGCACGCGATGTTGATCTGCGCGGGGCTGATGGCGAGCGGCAGCGTGATCGCGTTCATCCTGATCCCGAGTCGGCTGGCCGCCCACGTGCCGGCCGACACGTTCTGCGACCCGTGCTCCCCGCCGCTGCGGCGGGCGGACGCCGTCAAAAGTGCGCGATGATCCGCCGGGCCGGGCCGTCGATGGTCATCCGGCCGCCGTACGGGAGGATCCACTGCGGGGCCGTGTGTCCGAAATCGACACCGAAGACGGCCATCGCCGACGGATGGTAGGCGGCTAGCGCGCGAATGACCGCTTCCCGCTGTTCGTCCCGATACCGGGCCCGCTCCGACTGCGGCGGCCGGTTGCCGATGTTGCTGGCCTTGGCGGTGGCGACGACGACCGCCGGGAACTGCTGCAACAGGCCACGCTCGCCGGCGTTGCGCAGCATCCGGAACACCTCGTCGGCCGGCGGCATCTCCTCCGAGGTCTCCAGCAGCAGGATCGAGCCGGCGTAGGAGTCGGACGGCCCGATCCACCGGTTCGCGGCCAGGTTCCAGTGCAGGATCTCCAGGTTGCCGCCCCAGGTCGGCCCGGTGACCACCCGGTCGGCCCGGTGCCACCCGAAGCCCGGGCTCGGGATCTTCGGCACCGAGGTGGTGAGCGACACCGGGTCGGCCCAGCTCATCTCCTCGTCGCTGAAGGCGGCGACCGGCGTGATCTCCAGATCGGTCGTCTCGAAGAGCGCGGCCCGCAGCGACGCCAGGTGCTCGGGGTCGACCGCGCCACCCCGCGCGAGGTGCACCATCGTGGAGCCGCCGTGGTAGCCGGCCACGCCGTGCCGCCACAGCCAGTTGAGCAGGTTGGTGTTGTCCGAGTAACCGAAGAAGGGCTTCGGGTCGGCCCGGAACGGCGCCGGGTCGAGGTGCGGCAGCACGGTGATCTGGTCGTCACCGCCGATCGTGGCGAAGACGGCCCGGATGCTCGGGTCGCGGTAGGCGGCCATGAGATCGGCCGCCCGCTCTTTCGGCTGGCCCTGCCGGCGAGTGGTGGGAAACTCCACCGGCTCGAGTTCGAGCAGGTCACGGATGCGGCTCAGGGCCAGGTCGTGGGTGGCCGGAAACGTGCCCGGCCCGGCCCACGACGGCGAGACGACGGCGACCCGGTCACCACGCTGAAGTTTTGGGGGGTTTTCCACCCCGGTATCAGATCATCCCGGCCCGCAGGGCGTAGGCCACCGCGTGCGAGCGGTTGCGCAGCTTCAGCCGGTGGGTCACGCCGTAGATGACGTTCTTGACGGTCCGCTCCGAGTAGCAGAGCTTCCCGGCAATCTCGTTGGTGTCGAAGCCGTCCGCCATCAGCCGCAGCACGTCGATCTCCCGCGGGGTCAGCCCCGACGCGTTCAGCCCGTTCGGCGCCAGCACGTCCCGCTGCATCCGCTCGACCTGCTTGAGCAGCTCGCCGACCAGGTTCGGGGGCATCACCCCGCCACCGGCCGCGGCGGCCCGCACGCTGTGCGCCAGCCGCTCGGCGGTGACCGCCGAGCGCGGCAGGATGCCCACCACCCGGCACTCCACCGCGGTCATCAGCTCGGCCTCGAGGATCTCCTGGCAGACCAGCACGATCGGCGCACTCACGTCGGCGCCGGTGCGGCGCAGGGCCGCCACCACGTCCGGGGTCAGCCGCTCGGCCGCCGCGACCAGCACGTCGGCATCGTGCCGCTGGTTGCTGCGCAGCACCACCATGTCGTTCCGGAACTGGAGCAGCGCGGCCAACCCGGCATGACTGACCGGATCCATCGCCTGCAACGCGACCTTCACCTGTTCCACGGCCCGCTCCTCCCACGAGTGCCCACGAGTTCCTCGAGGTGTGGGAGCAAGTGTCGGAAAAGGTTCTTCAGAGAACCTTCAGAGATTCTTCAGGGCGTGATAGAGGCCGATAGGCCAGTTCACCAGGGGGTCGTCGGGCGGGGAAGGGCTGTGCCGGAGGACTGCCCGTAAGGACGGTTTCTGTTATCCATTGACACCCGGCCCGTCTCCCTCGAAGTTGAGGACACCCGACCCGGGAGGACACGTGCCGGAAGTCTTGCGCGTCAGCGTGCTCGGGCCGGTCCGTGCCTGGATCGCCGACCGGGAGATCGAGCTGGGTGCGGCCCGGCAGCGCGCGGTGTTCGCGGTGCTCGCCGCGCACGCCGGCCGGCTCGTCGGCCGGGATGAGCTGATCACGGCGATCTGGGGCGACTCGCCGCCGGCCACCGCAGCCGGCAGCGTCTACACGTACGTGTCGGGCCTGCGCCGGGCCCTGCCGCCGGGCCTGCTGACCACCGCCTCGGGCGGTTACCTGCTCCGGGTCGAGCCGGCCGACCTGGACGCGGCCCGGTTCCAGCAGTTGCGGTCGGCCGCGGCGGAGCTGATGCACGCCGGTGACGACCGGGCCGCCGCCGAGCGACTGGACGAGGCGCTCGAACTGTGGCGCGGTGACGCGTACGCGACGCTGGCCGGCCCGTTCCTGGAGCTGGACCGGCAGCGCCTGGCCGAGCTGCGGCTGAGCACCGCCGAGCAGCGGGCCCGGCTCCTGCTCGACCGGGGCGGTGATGACGGCCTGATCGCCGAGCTCACCGGCCTGGTCAAAGACAACCCGCTGCACGAGCCGCTGCACGAGTTGCTGATGCGCGCGCTGCACCGGGCCGGCCGGCACGCCGAGGCCCTCGAGGTGTTCCGCGCGGCCCGCCGCACGCTGGTCGCCGAGCTGGGCATCGAGCCGGGCCCGGCTCTGCAGGAGTTGCAGCGGCAGGTGCTGGCCGGCTCGGCCGAGCAACCGGCCGCGCTGCCGGTGCCCGAGCCGCTGCGCACGGTGGTGCCGACCGCGGTGGCGAAGGCGTTGCGGGACGGCCTCACCAATCGGGGCTGGTTCGGTCGCGAGGCCGAGGTCGATCACCTGCGGGGTCTGGTGCGGCAGGTGGCGGCCGGTGCCGGCGGGTCGATCTGGATCGAGGGTGAGCCGGGCATCGGCAAGACCGAGCTGCTGACCCACGCGTTCGCCGACGCGGCCCGCTGCGGTTGCCGGGTGGCCTGGGGTGCGGCCGATCAGCTCGGCTCCCGCGTACCCCTGCAGGTGTTGTCCCGGGCCCTCGGCCTGGAATCCGCCTCCCGCCGCCCGCGCAGCCCGGTCGCCGAGCCGGAGGTGGCCGAGGACCAGATCGTCGCCTCGGTCCGGGCCGCCTGCGCCGCGACGCCGCTGATCCTGATCGTCGACGACATGCAGTGGGCCGACAGCGCCACGGTCCGGGTGTGGGAACGGCTGCAGGGCCTGGTCGGCCGGCTGCCGTTGCTGCTGGTCGCGGCCGCCCGCGCCACCGATCGCCCGCGGCACACGCCGGGCCTGCGGCTCGGCCCGCTCCCGGCCGCCGACCTCGACCGCCTGGTGGCGGCGCAGGTCGGTGCCCCGCCCGGCCCGAACCTGCGGGCGCTGGTGACCCGGTCGGGCGGCAACCCGCTGTTCGCCCGGGAACTCGTCGGCGCGCTGCGGCAGCGGGACGTCATCGAGGTCGCCGGGGGCCGCGCCGACATCGGCCCGGACGTCACCGTGGCACCGCCGCGCACCCTGCTCGCGGCCGTGCACTCCACTCTGGACCTGCTCTCCGGGCCGACCCGCGAGGTGCTGCGGCTGGCCGCGCTGCTCGGGGCCGAGTTCTCGGTGAGCGAGGTGGTCGCGGTGACCGGCCGGTCGGCGCTCGACCTGGTCGGCGCGCTGGAGGAGGCGCTGACCGCGAACGTGCTGGTGGACAGCGGCACCGACCTCGCGTTCCGGCACGGATACCTGCGGCAGGCGCTGGTCCAGAGCGTTCCGCCGGCGCTGCGGGCCGGGCTGCACCGGCACGCGGCCGAGGTGCTCGCGGCCGGCGGCAGCTCGGTCACCCGGGTCGCCGAGCAGCTCAACGCGGAGACCCCGGCGGTCGACACCTGGGTGCTGAATTGGCTGCTCGCACACCACGCCGAGGTGATCCGGCGTACCCCGCAGATCGCGGCCGACCTGATCCGCCGCGCGCTGCGCACCGACCTGCCGTCGGCGGCGCAGCGCGGCGTGCTGCTGGTCGCCCTGGTCCGTCTCGAGTTCCGCCGCGACCGTTACCCGATGACCGAGGCCGAGGAGGCGATGAGCCTCGCCACCGACCCGGCCGACCGGGCCGAGATGCGTCACCTGCTGGCGACCATGCGCTACCGGCGGGGCGAGTCGGCCGAGGCGGTGGCGATGCTGCGGGAGGCCGTCGACGACCCGCGGGTGCCGACGATCTGGCAGACCCGGCACCGGGTGCTGCTGGCCAACTTCCGCCGCGGCGACCTCGACGACCTGGATCAGGCCGAGAAGCGGGCGGAGGCGGTGCGCGCCGAGGCGGAGGCGGCCGGCCAGCCGTACGAGACGGCGTTCGCGCTCCAGACGATCTGGCTGACCAGCTCGATCCGCCGTGATCACGAACGCGCCCTGGACCACGTCGACCGCGCGCTGGCCGTGGTCAAGGGCCGCGACGACCTCACCGGGACGTACTTCGACCTGCTCGACAATCGGCTCTTCTCGCTGCAAAATCTGGACCGCCTGGACGAGGCGCAGCGCACCCTGCGGACCGCCGCCGAGTTCGCGGCCGCGCACCGCCTGGCGGCGAACATGCAGGTCGCGACGGCGGTGCAGGACTACTGGCTGGGCCGGTGGGACGACGCGCTGGCCGAGGTGTCGGCGGTGACCGAGGACGGCCCGGGCATCCTGTTCCACGGCCTGCGCGAGCCGGGCGCGGTGACCATGCTGATGCACGGGGTGGCCGCGCTGATCGCGCTGCACCGGGACGCCCGCGACCTGGCCGCCGCGCACCTGGACGCGGCCGACGCGGTGCCGGCCAGCGAGGCGGAACGGGAGAACTGCGACTTCCTGCTGGTGGCCCGCGCGCTCGCGGCCGAGCAGGAGGGCCGGCCGGCTCTCGAATTGCTGGCGCCGCTGCTCCAGCCGTCGTACGCGCCGATGATGCTGCGCCACCAGTGGCTGCCCGACGTGCTGCGGCTCGCCCTGCGGGAGTCCCGGATGGACATCGCCGAGCGGGCCGCCGAGATCTGCGCGACCGAGGCCGCCAAGGAGGTGCGGCCGGCCCGCGCGCACGCCGCCCACCTGCGTTGCCAGGCTCTGCGCACCGGTGATCCGGCCCCGGCTCGGGAGGCCGCCGAGCACTACCGACGGGTGGGCCGCCGCTTCGAGCTGGCCGCGGCTCTCGAGGACGCGGCCGTGCTCAGCGGCGAGCGGCCGGACGAGGCGCTGCGCCTTTACACCTCGATGTCGGCGCGCTGGGACATGGCGCGCACATCGAACGCCGTCGTTTAATCCTTCGCACGGGACGGTCGGCGCGTGCGTCCTTGACAGGAAAAGTTCGATAGTGCGTGAATGTGTTTCCAGGCGGTTACTCCCCGATGTCTCATCACCGCTAAGGAGCACAAAATCATGGGTCTTTTGCGCCCAGCGGCCGCTACTCTCGGTGCGGCCCTACTAATTCTCAGTGCCGGAGCCTGCGCGAAATCCGAGGACGACGGTTCCTCCACGGGCTCCGCGGCCCCGGCCTCGGCCGGCGCCCAGGTCGTCGCATCGGCCTCGGCCGGCGCCGCCACCTGCACGATCGACCAGTACGGCGGCACCAAACTGGACCTCAAGACGGCCAAGGTCGGCTTCTCCCAGTCGGAGAAGGAGGCCAACCCGTTCCGTATTGCCGAGACCCAGTCCATCAAGGACGAGGCGGCCAAACTCGGCATCACCAACCTCACGACAACGAACGCAAACTCCCAGTTCAACAAGCAGATCAGCGATGTCGAGCAGATGATCGACTCGGGTGTGCAGCTGCTGGTGATCGCGCCGCTCAACTCGGACGGCTGGGATTCGGTGTTCGCCAAGGCGTCGGCCAAGAAGGTCCCGATCATCACGATCGACCGGAAGATCAACGCCACGCCCTGCAAGGACTACCTGACCTTCATCGGGTCGGACTTCGCTGAGCAGGGCAAACGCGCCGCCGACGAGATGGCCAAGTCGCTGGGCAACAAGGGCAAGGTGGCGATCCTGCTCGGCGCGCCCGGCAACAACGTGACCACGCTGCGCACCAGCGGCTTCAAGGACGAGATCGCCAAGGTCGCCCCGGACATCAAGATCGTCTTTGAACAGACGGGCAACTTCGCCCGCGAGGACGGGCAGAAAGTCGCCGAGCAGCTACTGCAGTCCAACCCGGACATCAACGGGATCTACGGCGAGAACGACGAGATGGCGCTCGGCGCCATCACGGCACTGAAGAGCGCCGGCAAGAAGGCCGGCGAGGTGAAGGTGGTGTCCATCGACGGCACCAAGGGCGCTGTGCAGGCCATTGTGGACGGCTGGGCGTCGGCCGTCATCGAATCCAACCCGCGCTTCGGGCCACTCTCCTTCGCCACGGCGCAGAAGTTCTTCGGCGGTGAGCCGGTCGACCAGGACGTCATCATCTCCGACCGGCAGTACAGCGAGGACAACGCCAAGGCGGACCTCGCAAGCGCGTACTGAGATCTCGGCGGCGGTGCGCGGCTGCGCACCGCCGCCGGTAAATGTTCGT
>NZ_BOQN01000070.1 GCF_018332695.1 Paractinoplanes toevensis | reverse complement strand
GTCAAAACGGGGCAGGCCCACCCTGGATGATCTCGGCCGCGCGGCGACCTGCCGATGGAGGGCTCTCCGAGGTCACGACCGCGCACGGACTGTGCCGGACGACTCGCCCAGCACCTACAAACGAAGGATCAGTACGGCGCGCCCGTTGCGTCCTCGGTGAAAGTCGAGTCTCTCTGTGCGTTCAGACCCAAGGAGCGGGCAGTCCAACAGGCGCAGGATGCCAAGTTCAAGGTACGAAGTCGCTAACTGCCAAGCTTCGAGCATTTCACTCCGGCGGAGCCCAGACAACCGGGATGATTCCTCGATCGATGGCTCGTCGGGCTTACGGATGCTCGCCGTTCGGTAACAGACAGGGTATCGCCCGACTATTCGATCATGAAGACTGTCCGCTGCACGTTTGGAGGATGACCGAATACCTCCTCGGTGCAGCATCCGCTAAGCTCCCGCCGTGATGACGTGTGCCGCGCACCCGAGACGGGGTGGACGTTGAAAGAGATCTTGATGAGTCAGGCATTCCGAATGCTTGTCATCCCCTTGGTCACTGCCGGAATGGGCATGTTCATCCGCTACATCACCGCTAACATGCGCCGGGAACCGCTGAACGAGAGCGTCTTCATAGTATGGCCAGAGCTGCTAATAGCTGCACTGTTCAACACTCTGATAAAAGCGTCTGATATCGCACAGTCCTCAGGCCCAAGGGTCGCTGATGACCTTCTGAATCTAATGACACTAACACTTGTGATTGCGCTTGCACTCTGGGGCATGTCTTTCGTCGCAGGAAAGGAACGAGATGCAGGATTTCGGCGAATTGCCTTCACGTACACCGTTCCTCATCTCGTAGCAGTCGGGGCACTAGAGGTCTCGTTGTTACTCGCCGCCAGCGTAGGGGGTGCCTGAAATGCAGGAGTTCTTCCTCGGCCTCGCAGCTGTTGTCGTTGTGAGTCTGTTCGTCAACGAGCTGTCAGGCGTAGCCGGGTGGCTGGCGCAACGGATTATTAAGGCTGCCGCGTACCGTATTCACGATCCTAGCCGCGAACACCGCGCTGAGGAATGGGGAGCGCTTCTCAACGAAACTCCTGGGCAGCTAACCAAGTTATTGACTGCGGTGCGATTCTGGTTTGCTTCATTCCGTCTTGCTCGTTCCGTATCAAGGCACCAGACCGAGACGGTAAACGGCCCCGCCGCCGAGCGTCGCCGCTTCGCTAGATACCGCCGCGGAGTCCAAGCTACTCTCGGGACGGTTTTGGGATTTCTGGCAGGTGTGCTGACCAATCTGGCACTCCAGACGGGATCTCTCTCCCTCGCTACTATTCTCTGGGCGTTAGGGGCCACCCTCCTTCTTACTCTAGGTTTTACCGCTGGATACCTTCTCGCTGCGCGACGGCGCCGACGGCGATCGGCCAACAGTTAGCGCGGGCGATCAATCAGTCAACCAATGGCGGCTTGTAGCCACTGATAGCGAGCCACTCCGGCCGTCCCGAGTTGCCGAGCGCCGACAGCGGACTGCCTCGGTGCGTGCCCACCACGTGCCCGCTCGGCCGGTCAACAAGGGGCAACATCGGCTTTGATTGCCCTGACGGGCCGCACCACTGCACCGCGACGGTCCAGGTCAACTGCAAACCCGGGACGCTGATCAAGACGGTTCCCAAGCTGACAGTGAACGTATCCGCTGTTCGCTTGCAGTGGCCGGCTGTAGCACCGCGGTCCTACGGTCGACGGCGTGGCCCAGAACGACGCTTCCGGCGAAGAGGATCAATGGCAGAGGTTCGTGACGTTCTGGCGGGGGGTTCGCGTCAACGTCGTGGCCAACCTCGTTGCTGCGGCGATCCTGTACCCGATAGGCGTGCTGTTCGGGCTACTGCCGAAGAACCGAGCAGCCGTCCTGACAGCCGGGCTCTTCCTGTTACTAGCCCTCATGGTCATGCTGTTTGCGGTCTCGCGGTCGCGACGAGTGACGTACCGGCTCCGCGAACGCGCCTGGCTCACGGCGTGGTTGGTGGGCGTGGCCGGGCTCGGTGTAGGCGCCTACGTGACCCCGGAATCCCCGGAACGCACATACTTCGCGCTTGCGGCTGCCAGCATGCTGGTGATCTGGGTCGGCGTCATCAGGGAGTACAGGCGCGGCGTTCCGGTCCATGTGATCATGTCGAAAAATCCACGCAAGCCTTATGTGCCGATCGCACAACCCGATGCTCCTGCGGGCCGGCAGGAAATAGCGGTAGGTGATCGGTGGCGTTCCTGGCGTGCGACACACGTTGCCGATCGTGACATTTAGAGCCAGTGAGTGACTAACTGGGTGACAATCGCCAGCGATCATGGCGAACAACTATGGACGCTGGCGGACTGACCGACGCAGGTCAGACGCGCGTTGACCAAACTCATCCAAGATCATAAGTTGGCCTGGGGGTCAAGGAGTCGTGCGGACCAATGTCTGCTGCGCTCCTGTCGCTACACCTCACCAAGCGCGTAGGTCGGACAAGTCCGACTAGCTAACGGAGAGAGCTGCTTTAGGAGCACAGAGCGTAGTCCTGGCGCCGTTTTTTTACGGCGCAAGAGTGCATCTGCTCCCTGCGCGGCCACGTCGCGGAACCCGCAAGAAGCGCCGAGAGAGCGCACACGCCAACGGCGAGCCAAAGCTGTTGAGGCTCCGGAGATTGGGAATACCCAGCGAAGATCTTTTGAACCTCGTTGATCGCTACGGCGAACGCCATACCAGCGGCAGCCACATACGGCCTCGCGCGCCGCCAACGAGGCGGCTTTGGTGACGTCCCCACGGATCGACTTTAACCCGCATCGCAGTGACAGTCAGCTTGAGCATCAGGTGAGTGACTAACTAGTGACAACCGGGACGGTTAAGTTCGGACGTCCATGGACGTCGCCGGACCGAACGCCCAGTTCAAGGCGTACGCGGTAGCAGCCCACGCCGCCATGATCGTTCCTTGACACGGAAGAGGTCGAGTGCCCCGACCAGGCTGTACGCTGAATCTTCAGCTCAGTTCCGACACATCAGCACGCCGATTTCCGGCTCATCGGGGTCATCCTGACACCGAACATCCCTCGATCGCCTCCGCTGTCATGTACGAAGACTCCCACGGAACGATCAAGACTTGATCCGGCTTGGGCGGCCCGTAGTGTGGCCCCTCCAACTCGCCGAGGAGGGAATCCACCTTCCACGCGCCGTTTGCGTCTATGAACGCGACGCCATCCAGGAAGAGCTCTCGCACTGGAGCGAATTTCGGATGGTCAAGGCCAAGCGTCCAGCGGGTACAGGGCTCAAGTTTCTGCTCAACGACCGCCGTTATTTGGATTTTTGGTTCCGTGTTGACAGGGTTCTCCCACATCAGAAACACAAATGTGAGCGCTACGGACGATCCGTTCTGCACGAGTACGGCAAGTTTGCCATCGCGCTCGCCCGTCCACAATTGAACCCGTGACGCATTCTTCTTTGCCTGTTGGTCTTCGCGATCGTTGCGTTGGTCTACGAACGCGACAACTTGCGCCAGCACCGAGGCTATGGACACGACGAGGGCGACCAGAGCAATCCAGAGCGAACTACGCGAGGCCCCAGAAGACCCGCCTTCGGGAGAAGGAACGGCAGTCGACGGCGATCTACCCTCATCACTGATGTCTCGGCCCGACTGTCCTGGGAGTAGCAGACCGGAACGCCGCCGCCGCCATCCCTCACCGATATCCATGCTCCGCCCTTCGCCACAACCATGGTAGGACCGCCGAGCAAGCCGGCCATGTTAGCGCAAGCTGGACAGGTCAAGTAGGGAGGCTTTTCGCCGGTTGGCCGGCGTTGCTGCGCGCCGAGCCGAACTGCACTGCCCCGAATCCCTTGGTCGCGGGTTCGATCGTGCTGACAGCAACCGAACCGGATGATCTCGGCTAGAGCGACTCACCGATGGACGGCCCTCCGAGGTCGCGGTCATACACGGACGCCGTCGGACGGATCGCCCAGGACTTACAAGCGAGGGATCACGGACACTGCCTGTCATGCCAGATCCGTGCCAGATGAGCCGGTCAGATCCGGGGTGTAGCGGGGAACCACGGGATGTCAACCGACGTTTGGGCAGGTAGGCGCATCGCAGCTCAGGGATCTTGAGTGAGGACCGTCCTGGCAGTGTGCGAGTCAGCATCCCTCGAACCGAGCTAGGCAGGTGTCCATGAGCGACGGCCAGGTCGCGGCGGCCGTAGTGGTCGATGACGGGAAGGTTCTGCTGATCCGCCGGGCGGTGGCAGAAGGCCGGCTCTCGTGGCAGTTCCCCGCTGGGAAGGTCGAACCCGGTGAGTCTGGTGAGCAGGCGGCCGCCCGGGAGGCGTTCGAGGAGACCGGGCTCGTACTGCGGTCGGTCGGCAGTCTCGGCGAACGGGTTCATCCGGACACGGGTCGAGTGATGATCTACGTGGCGTTCGAGTGCCTTTCCCGCTGCCGGGTCAAGGTAGGTACCCCGGCTCTTGTCGGCCTCCACCTCCGACAGAAACTCATCCTCACGGCGGCCGTTGACGACGGGCTTATCGGTAAGAATCCGTGTGCCGCGAAGTCGGTCACCGCTCCGGTGCCGGTTTCGCCGAAAATCGTGCCGTGGACAATGCCTGTAGTTGCCTCTGCCCGGGCTGGTCTTCGACCGCACTACCGGCCCATTGTCGACGTAGGCGCGGGGTGCGGCGCCCGCCTCGGCGAAATCTTCGGTTTGTCATCCGAGGACTTCGACTTCGATAGTGGCTGGCTGACGATCCGGCGGCAGGTCAAGAGGGTCGGCAGTCGCATGGTCTTCGGCCTGCCCAAGAACGACAAGGAACGGCAGGTACCTCTGCCGGAGTCCGTCTCCGAGGCAGTGCAGGGGCACCTCGCCGCCTTCCCGCCGGCGCCAGTGACCCTGCCATGGGAAGATCCCAAGCTCGGGGATCCGGTCACCGTGCCGTTGGTCTTCACAACGACACTCCGCACCGTGCTCCGGCAACACGTGTTCGCCGCCACGGCATGGCATCCGGCGCCTCGAGGTGCGGGTGTCGAGGTCCGGCGCAGCAACGGGCTGCACGCGCTTCGGCACTTCTACGCCTCGGTGCTGCTGGACGCGGGCGAGAACATCAAGGCGGTCGCAGAGTGGCTGGGCCACGCGGACGCGGCCTTCACGTTGCGGGTGTACGCACATCTGATGCCCGAAAGCCCCGGAAGAGCGCGTCGGGCGCTCGATGGGCTGTTTCGCGGCCCGGACGGGTTCGACGGCCCAGCCACGGCCCAACGGGTCAGACGATCTACAGATGGCCAGGTCACTAGCGGTTGGTGAGGCTGAAGTGCATGTAGTCCTTCAGGCTTCGCCACTGGCCGCCCCAGAAGTAGCCGTTCCGGGTGAAGGCCCGCGCTGCCCCCTCGGCGTGGATCATGCCGATGTTGTAGCTGCTGCGGTTCAGGTAGCGGTGGCCGCCCTCCGGCGAGATTGAACCGCCTCGGATCATCGGGTTCTGCAGCGGGTTGATGTCGATCGCGGTGCCGTAGGCGTGCTCCGACCAGACCGTGGTGCCGCCTACCGGGCGGCAGCTGTAACCCGCCGTCACGATGCCCATGTTTCGCTCGCCGGGCATGTTCACCGACATGGGGGCCATCGCCATGATGCGGTAGCGCCAGCGGAACAGGGTGAAGAAGATCTTCTGCACTCGGGGGACCACGTCGCGGTGCACGATGATGCTGCCGTCGTGGTAGTTGCCCTGCAGGTCGATGTAGGAGACCCAGACCTTGCGCAGCGCGGCCGGTGGCACCGGGCAGCGGCTGGCCGGGTTCCAGTTGACCATGGGCGGAGTGACCAGGTCGACGTGCGTGCGCCAGTCCCGCAGCTGCACTCTCGGCGGGGTCAGGCGCAGTGTTTCGTCGACGTGCACGGGGTAGGGCGGGACTATCTGGTTCCAGCGGCCGATGTCGGCCATGCGCAGGCCGGCCGCTCGGGCGATGCCGCGCATGGTCTCGCCGGGGGCGACCACGTGCCACACCGAACCGGGGCGGACCGCCGCGGGGGCGGCCAGGGCCGATCGCCCCGGTAGGACGGCTACCGGGACGACCACGCTGAGCAGGGCGGCAATCAGTCTTTTCAGCACGGTTACCGACCGTACGAACAGGTATGTCCCGTCGCAGGCGAAACGCGAAACTGATACGACTTTCTCAGAGATCCAAGGCTACGGGTACGGGGTGGAAGTTCACGGTGACGGCGGTTCCGGGAGTCAGGGCGGGCAGTTGCGAGCTGGCCACCTGGGCAACGACCAGCGTCTCTCCGACGGTCACGATCACCCGGCTGGTCGGGCCCAGGAAACTGCTGGTCAGGACGCGGCCGGCGCCGTCCGGAGCCGGTGTCACGTCGACCGCTTCCGGCCGTACCAAAGCAGTGGCCGCACCGTCGGCACCGGGGGTGACCAGCGGCAGCTCCGTGCCCAGCACGGAGATGACCGGACCGGTGACCGTTCCGGGCAGCCGGTTGCTCAGGCCCACGAAGTCGGCGACGAACGCGCTGACCGGCCGCTGGTAGACCTCGGCCGGCGTGTCCAGCTGCTCCAGGCGGCCGGCCCGCATCACGCCGACCCGGTCGGCGACCGCCAGCGCCTCCTCCTGGTCGTGGGTGACGAACAGGGTGGTGGTGCCGACCTCGGTCTGGATCCGTTTGATCTCCTCGCGGAGCTGGACCCGGACCTTGGCGTCGAGGGCGGACAGCGGCTCGTCGAGCAGCAGCACCGCCGGTTCGATGGCGAGGGCGCGGGCGAGCGCCACCCGCTGCTGCTGCCCGCCGGACATCTGATGCGGGTAGCGGCCGCCGTGCGACGACAGGCCGACCAGTTCGAGCATCTCGGCGGCCCGGCCGGGGACCCGGCGGCGGCCGCGCAGCTTCAGCCCGAACTCCACATTTTCCGCCGCGGTCAGGTGCGGGAACAGGCTGTACGCCTGGAACACCATGCCCATGTCGCGGCGGTTGGCGGGCAGCGCGGTGACGTCCTTGCCGCCGACCAGCACCCGTCCGCCGTCGGCGTCCTCCAGGCCGGCCAGCACCCGCAGGGCGGTGGTCTTGCCGCAGCCGGACGGACCGAGCAGGGCGATCAGCTCGCCCGCCGCGATCTCCAGGTCGAGGTTGTCCAGGGCGTGCACCGAACCGAACGTGCGGCGCAGCCCTTCCAGGTGTACGGCTACGCCGGTCATTTCGACTCCTTCTTGGAACCGCCGGCCAGCGACAGCAGCATCAGCAGGACGAACGCCAGCAGCAGCGCGGCGAGGGAGACCGCGACCGACATGGTGGCGCTGCTCTTGCCGAGCAACTCGATGGAGACCTGCAGGTTGGTGCGGTTGAGCAGGGACGCGATGGTGAACTCGCCGAGCACCAGGGCGACGGTGAGGAACGCGGCGGACAGCACGGCCGAGCGGATGTTGGGCAGCACCACCCGTACGATCACCGTCGTCCAGCCGGCGCCGAGGCTGCGGGCCGCCTCCGCGAGGGTTTTGACGTCGATGGCCGAGAGGCCGGCGTCGATGGCCCGGTAGGCATAGGGCAGAACCAGGATGGTGTACGCGAAGACCAGCGTGAGCGAGGAACCGCCGAGGAAGTACGTGACCCAGGCGTAGACCGGCGCGAGGCCCACCACCAGCACGATCGCCGGAATGGTCAGCGGCAGCAGGCACAGGAACTCGACGAGCCGCCGCAGCCTGGGCAGGCGCAGCCGCACCCAGATCGCGGTCGGGACGAGCAGCACGAGCATCAGAACCGCGGTGAGTGCGGCCTGTTCCAGCGAGGACACGATGCCCTCGGCCAGGTCGGGATAGGTGTCGCTGAGTTTCGGCCAGTTGACCAGCAGCGGCCACGTCTCCGAGTTGCGGGTGCTGAACTCGAGCATCGCGGCCAGCGGCAACAGGAAGAAGATGCCGAGTACGACGAGAACGGTCCAGCGGAAGACGCGCTGTCTCCGCCTCCGGGCCGCGATCACCCCAGCCATTTCGCGGTCCTTCTCTCCAGCAGCGAGTAGAGCCCCATCACGACCGCCACCACGATCACCATGCCGAGCGCCATCGCCTTGCCCAGATTTTGCTGGCCGAGGACGACCTCGCTGGTCAGGGCACCGCGGATCTGCAACGGGATGATCGGGCTGCCCTGGCTGACCAGGGCGGCGGCCGTCGCGTAGGCCGAGAAGGCGTTGGCGAACAGCAGCAGCGTGGAACCGAGGAAGGCCGGTGCGAGCAGCGGCCCGGCGACCCGGGTCCAGTACTGCCAGGTGGTCGCGCCGAGGTTCTCGCACGCCTCCCGCCACTGCGGACGGATGCCGTCCAAGGCCGGCAGGAACACGATCAGCATCAGCGGGATCTGGAAGTACGTGTAGACCAGGATCAGTCCGGGCAGCTCGAACAGCCAGACGCCGCCGGAGTAGATGTCCAGGCTCAGATGGTCCTTGAGCCACACCGTGACGAAACCGCTCAGGCCGATCGTCGCCAGGAACGCGAACGCCAGGGTGACACCGCCGAACTGCGCGAGAACGCCGGCCGCCGAGGTGACGATGCGCCTGATCGTTCCCCCGGCGGTGACCAGGGCGTACGCGAGAAGGGCCCCGCCGATCGCGCCGATCAGGGCGCTCACCGCGGACAGCACGATGCTGCGCCCGAACGCGTCCAGGATGTAGTCGTTGGTCAGCGCCCGGACGTTGGCGAGACTGACCCCGCCGTCGTCACCGGCGAACGCCCCGATCACCACGACCAGCGTCGGGATGATCAGGAAGATCGTCACGTACGCGAAGAACGGCACCGTCCCCAGCAGGGCGGTGCCCCGCGGCCTGCGCCGCGGGGCCGCTACGGCCTGACTAGCCAACGGTCTTGGCCCAGTTCGCCGTCAGGTATTCCTTGGCCTTGGTGTTCTGCGCCTCGGTCGGGACGACCGGGGTGCCCTCGATCTTCGGCAGCGCGGCGAACGCGGTCGCGTCGATCGTGCCGGCCTTCTGCATGGCCTCGGCGCGGACCGGGCGGGCTCCGCCCTTCAGCCACAGGTTCTGGCCGTCGTCGGAGTAGAGGAACTCCTCCCACAGCCGCGCGGCGGCCGGGTGCGGGGCGTCCTTGCTGATCGCCTGCACGTAGTACGAGCCGAGCACCGCGCCGGACGGCACGAACGTCTTCCAGGTCTTGACCTTGGCGGCCTCGGCGACGTTCAGGTAGTCCCAGTCGAACACGACGGGGGTCTGTCCGGACTCGATGGTCGCGGCGGTCGGGTCGACCGGCAGGAAGTTGCCGGCCTTCTTGAGGCTGCCGAAGAACTCGACACCCTTGGTGATGTCGTCGGCCGAACCGCCGTTGGCGATCGCGGCCATCTGCACGCCACCGAACGCGGCACCGGCCTGCGTCGGGTCACCGTTCAGCGCGACCTTGCCCTTGTACGCAGGCTTCAGCAGGTCGGCCACGCTGGTCGGGGCCGGGACCTTGGCGCTGTCGTAGCCGATCGACATGTAGCCGCCGTAGTCGTTGACCCAGGTGCCGGCGGCCTCCTTGAGGGCGTCCGGGACGTCGGCGAACGTGGCGACCTTGTACGGCGCGAACATCGCCGTGTTGGCCGAGGCGACGGATCCGCCGAGGTCGAACACGTCCGGCGCCTTGTCCTGGCCCTTGAGCTGGTTGGCGGCGTTGATCTCGTCCTGGCTGGAGCCGTCCGGCTGGGCCGAGTTGACCTTGATGCCGTACTTGTCGCCGAAGGCCTTGATGATCTCGCCGTAGTTCGCCCAGGTCGGCGGCAGCGCGATGACGTTGAGCTCGCCCTCCTTCTTGGCCGCGGCGATCAGGGCATCGAGCCCGCCGAGGTCGGCGGCGCTGGTGGCGGTGGCGGCGCTACCGGCGGCCTCGTCCTTCTTCTTCTCCGGCGGCGAGCAGGCCGCGACGGCGACGGCCGTGGTGGCGGCAATGACAACGGCCAGGGTACGGCCGACAGGGGTGCGCACTGTTGGTGTCCTCCTTCTGCGCGACCGCAACCGGTGCGCGCTGGGTGGATCATGGGAGTGCATAGTTGCGGACAGGCGTCCGCGGTACGTACAGATGGAAACATTCCTGTCGGACGTTGCCTAGACCACAGATCAACAACCCGGTAACCATCGGAGGATGTCGCTGAGGTTATCCGCCTCCTCGTACCGGACCTCCGGCAGCGTGTCCGGCAGGACCCGACCGGCGAGGAGGGCATCGGCGGCTGGTTCCACCGGATCGGCGACCGGGACCGGGCAGCCTGGACACAGGCCGGCCACGAGGGTCGAGGTCGGACACGACCGGTCCCTGGGCCGGCAGACTGATCGCATGGCCGAGACTCACTTCGGCGAGTGGATCGCCGCGCACTACGCCACCCTGTGGCCGGAGCTGTTCGACCCGGCGCTGATCGGCGCCACGGTGGGCTTCCTCGCCGGGCTGGCGCCCGGCGGCGGCTCAGCCCTGGAATTCGGCGTCGGCACCGGCCGCATCGCCATCCCCCTGCAAGATCAAGGGCTCGAGGTGTACGGGATGGAGCTCTCCCCCGCCATGGCCGCCCATCTGGACGGCACCGGCGTCGAGGTGCTCGTGGGCGATTACGCGACCGCCCACATGACAAGGACGTTCGACATCGTCTATCTGCTGCGGAACACGATCACGAACCTGGTCACCCAGGACGAGCAGGTGCGGGCCTTCGAGAACGCCGCGGCACACCTGCGCCCCGGCGGATGCTTTGTCGTCGAGAATTACATCCCCCGGCTGCGGGACCGGGTCTTCGCCGAGACGCCGGAGCATCTCGGCGTCGAGGAGTACGACCTGGCCACCCAGATCGCGGTGTCCCGTCACCGGTGGATCATCGACGGCGAGCAGCGCGAGTTTTCCTCGCCGCACCGCTACGTCTGGCCGGCCGAGCTGGATCTGATGGCCCGGATCGCCGGGCTCCGCCTGCGGGAGCGCTGGTCGGACTGGCACCGCGCCCCGTTCACCGCGGCGAGCACCGACCATGTATCGGTCTGGGCGAAGCCGTTCAGTCATTCGCGCGCCGTGCCGAACAGTTAGGTGTCGTCTGTCCCGCGGTAGGGGGTTCGGGTGCGCCGGTTCCGGTTCACGATCAAGGTACGGATCATCACCTCGATGGTGTTGATGCTGGTCGTCTCCATGTTGGTGGTGGTCTGGTACATCACCAGCCGCAACGCCGACGACGCCCGGAAGACCGGTTTCGCATACGCCGGTGAGGTCGCCGAGCGCAACGCCACCCAGGTCCAGGAGGTCGTGCAGAGCGGCCTCGGCACCGCCCGTGACGTCGCGCAGGCCACCGCCGCGCTGTCCGCGAACGGCGGCAGCCGCAAGATCGCGTCGGCCGAGCTGCGGGCCGTGCTCGCGGCGCACACCGATTACCTGGGGGTCTGGACCGGCTGGGAGCCGAACGCGTTCGACGGCCGGGACAGGAGTTACCGCAACAAGACCGGCCACGACGCCACCGGCCGGTTCGTCCCGTACTGGTACCGCGACGGCAGCACGCTCAGTCTCGCCCCGCTGACCGACTACACCGTCGAGGGCACCGGCGACTACTACCTGATCCCGAAGAACACCGGGGCCGAGAAGATCATCGAGCCGTACACGTACCAGGTGGGCGGCAAGGACGTGCTGATGACCTCGGTGGCGGTGCCGATCCTGCGCGACGGCGTACTCAGCGGGGTTTCCGGGGTTGACATGGCCTTGACCACCCTGCAGACGCTGGTGGCCGGGATCAGGCCGTTCGGGACGGGCACCGCCACCCTGTTCAGCACCGCGGGCACCCGGGTGGCCGGCGACGACTCGGTGGCGGAGAAGCTGACGGCCGGCAGCCGGCGGGTGGTCGACGTCGGCGGCACCGAGACGCTGCAGGTGGCCGCGGCCGTGCCGCTGGGCGAGAGCGACACCTGGACGCTGGTGGTGTCGGTGCCGACCGGCACGATCCTGGCCGCCGCGAACACCACTCAGCGGGTCAGCATCGTGATCACCGTGGTCGCCGTGCTGATCGCCGGGGCGGCGGCCTTCTTCCTGGCCCGCACGATCGTGCGGCCGATCGAGCGGCTGCGTGACCGGATGCGGGAGATCTCGCACGGCGACGGCGATCTGACCCAGCGGGTGACGGTGGCCCGCGACGACGAGGCCGGGCAGCTGGCCGACGCGTTCAACCGGTTCGTGGAGAAGGTCGCGACCACGATCCGCGGTATCGCCGAGTCCACCGGCCTGCTCACCGCGGCAGCCCGGGACCTGAACGACGTCAGCACCCAGCTCCAGTCCGGCGCCGCGAACGCCTCGGACCGCGCGGTGACCGCCCGCACGGCCAGCGAGCAGGTCAACGCGGGCGTGCATTCGATCGCGGCCGGCGCCGAGCAGATGAGCGCGTCGATCGGTGAGATCTCGTCGAACGCGGCCCAGGCGGCGCAGGTCGCGGCCCAGGCGATGAACGTCGCCGAGCGCACCAACGTCGAGGTCGCCGCCCTCGGCACGGCGACCGCCGAGGTCACCGAGGTGGTCGCGCTGATCACCGCGATCGCCGAGCAGACCAATCTGCTGGCTCTGAACGCGACCATCGAGGCCGCCCGGGCCGGTGACATGGGCAAGGGGTTCGCGGTGGTGGCCTCCGAGGTCAAGGACCTGTCCCAGGAGACGGCCAAGGCGACCGAGCAGATCACCGCCCGGATCACCGCGATCCAGCAGTCGAGCGCGTCGGCGGCCGCGGCGATCGGTGAGATCGCGCAGGTCATCACGCAGATCGGCGACTACACGACGACGATCGCCTCGGCGGTGGAGGAGCAGACCGCGACGACCGCGGAGATGAGCCGCACGGTGACCGAGGCCGCCGCGAACAGCGGGGACGTGGCGCACACGATCACCGGTGTGGCCGATGTGGCGTCGTCGACCGCGGACGTCGCCGGCACCACCCAGCTGGCCGCCACCAACCTGTCAAAGCTGGCGGCCGACCTGACCGCGCTGGTCGGCACCTTCCGCTACTGAGACCGCCAGCCACGCCTGGGAGCTGTAGGTCGGCCGGATGTCGTCGGTGCCCAGCACGTCGCGCAGCTCGTCGCGGGTCAGGAAGTGGTGCGCCGAGTTGCGCAGCAGCCGCACGTTGATCACTCCGACGACGAGCAGCGGCAGGATGATCCGCCCGAGCGAGAGCACACCCCGTGATCGGATGTGGTCACGCAGGATCACCCCGGTGCCGGCCCCGTCGCGCGGGGTGGTGACCACGAGCCGCCCGCCCGGTGCCAGCCGTTCCCGGAGCCGGGCCATCGACCGGGCCGGGTCGGCCAGCGCGTAGAGCACGTTCCCGCACACGATCGCGTCGAACTGCCCGGGCAGCGCGGCCAGGTCGCCGTTCAGATCGACGCGCAGGTGAGTGACCCGGGGATTCTTGCGCCGCGCCCGCTTCAGCATCACCGGCGACATGTCCACCGCGACGATCTCGCCCGGCTCCCGCTGCCGCAGCGCCCGGGTCAGGTTCCCGGTCCCGCAGCCGGCGTCCAGCACCCGCCCGGCCCGCAACGGCACCTCGGAGATCACCAGCAACCGCTTCCGGCCGCCCGCGATGCTCGCCAAGATCGCCGCGACCGTCGACGTGGTGGCCGGCGGCCGGATGGTGTTCGGCATCGGCGTCGGCTCCCGGCCCGGCCATCCGCTGGCCAGGCGCGAGTACGACGGGTACGGCCTGCCGTTCCACGACACCCCGCACGCGGTGGGCAGTTTCGCCGAGGCCTGCACGGTTATCCGCCGGCTGTGGAGCGAGGACAAGCCGTTCGACTTCCACGGTGACCACATCCGGCTCACCGGGGCGTTCTGCAACCCGAAGCCGGTGCGGCGGCCGCTCGTCGGCCGTGCTGCGGCTGGCCGCCGAGCACGCCGACATCTGGAACATCCCCGGCTTCGCCGACCTGGACGACCTGAAGAGCCGCAGCGCGCTGCTCGATCGGTACTGCGCCGAGATCGGCCGCGACCCGGCCGGGATCACCCGGTCGATCCCGGTGCCGGTCTCCTACGACCGGCCCGGCGAGACCCGGGACGCGATCGCGGCGGCCCGGGAGATCGGCATCGGGCACTTCGTGCTCAGCCTGCCGGCGCCTTACCCCGCCGGGGTCGCCCGGTGGGTCGCCGACGAGCTGATCACGACGTCGCGGTGACCGGCCGGGCCGGGCCGTAGGTGGTGCCGGCCCGGTCCCGCTCCAGCCAGCCGGTCTCCACCAGCATGCGGCGGGCGCCGGCCACGTCGTCGGTGACCGCGGACAGGCGGCGGTTGATCTCGTCCTCGGTGTGCAGGCCCTCCAGCGCCAGGAACCGCGCGAACAGCTCGCCGACCTGCTGATAGCGCTCGCTCATGGTGGGCGGCAGGCTGGTCAGGCGGCCGTGCGCGAAATTGCCGCGCAGCTGCGGATAGTCGGCGAGGAAACCGGCGATCGGCTGGGAGCGGTCGACCGCGTTGGCCGCCTCGCGCAGAGCGCCGGGCGACGCCCGGTAGACGCCGTTGCCGGTGCCCGTCGCGAGCCCCACCCCGGACAGCCGGGCCAGCAGCTCCCCCGCCTCCTGGATCGGCACGTCCAGCGCGTAGGCCAGCTCGGCCAGGGTCGCGCCGTCCTTACCCCGTTTCACCAGCTCGGCGAAGGCCGCCAAGCGGGCGGGAACGGCAAGCTGCGACAGAAACTCGGCGGCGCGGGCGGCATCGGCGGACATCAGCCCACCGTATTGAAGAAGGCACGCACCGCGCATCCGGATTTTTCCGGGCCGGAAAGGTGCGCGCACGCCGTACGATCACCGATGCATCGACCATCACGGGGAGAGCGACGCGCGGTGACCAATCACAGCAGAGCGGGTTTGCCGGGACAACCGAAGCCGGCCACCGGCTGGGCGATCGGCGGTGTGGTCGCGGCGTCGCCGGTCGCCGTCGGTTTCGGGCTGGGCCTGCCGTTGGGGAACGCATTGACCCTGTCCCTCGGCCTGCTCGCGGCCGGCCTGATCGTCGGGCTGACCGGCCGGGTCAAGCGCCTGGAAGCCAGGGCGCTCAAACCGTTCCTGGCCGCGGCGCTGCTGATCCCGGGCGGCCTGGTCGCCATCGAGGGTGCCCAGATCACGCCGTTCCACGTCGTGCCGCAGTCGCCGGTCGATCTCGCCTCGCTGCAGCAGCCGCTGCTGGTCCTGCCGACCGGCACGTTCGCCGACGGGCTGACCGACGGGTTCCCGGTCATCGCCGACGACCTCCGCAGCGCGGTGCGGACGTTCCCCGACGCGGCCAGCATCGCCTTCCTCCGCAGCCGGGGCATCCGCACGGTGGTGGCGCCCGGCGACCTGTACAACCACGAGAAGATCGCGCCGGAGACCTCGATGAAGCAGGTCCCCGGCGCGGTGATCTTCACACTCAGCTGACGTCGGCCACGAAGGCCGAGATCCACGCGAGCGCGGCGTTCCAGTTGATCGCCTCCTCGTTGGTCGACCAGGACTGGATGTCGTCGATGTAGCAGAACTGCCCGACGCAGCCGGTGAGCTTGCTCTGCGCGTACGGATCCTGGATCGACGAGTTCGCGCCACCGGCGAGGGTGCCGGCGGGCGGGTTGGGCAGGGCCGGGTCGAGCTCGTGGGCGTACCAGCGGCTGTGCTCGTTCTGCGAGCTGACCTCGCCGTACCCGGTCACGTAGGACTGGTTCAGCGCGTTGCGCCCGAGCACGTAGTCGAGCCCGGTGAGCACGGCACTGCGGTAGACCGGGCGCCCGGTCAGCTGGTAGGCCGACGCCAGCACGACCATGTTGTTCAGGACGGTGCTGTTCGAGCCCCAGTCGTACATGTTGTTGTTCGGGGCGTACGGAATCCCGTACGCCTGGGCCTTCTGCACGGCCAGGTACTTGTCGGCTCCGGCGACCACCGACGCCTTGACGGCCTTGCGGCCGGGCAGTCTGTTCGGGATCGACGCCAGGTCGAGGCGGCCGGCCGCGGCCGTCGAGGCCCAGTCGAACGCACCCGGGCCGAACACGTCGGCGGTGTGCTCGGGCGAGGCGAGCACGTCGTTGGCGTAACCCCGCTCCCCCGTGGTCAGGTACAGCTCGGCGGCGGCCCAGTAGAACTCGTCGCTGACCTTGCTGTCGTTGTAGGCACCGCCGCCCACCCCGTCGGACTCCGGCGCGAGCAGCGCCGGGTTGGCCTTGGCCGCCGTGTAGGCGGTCCGGGCCGCCCGCAGCGCGCGGTCGGCGAACGCCCGGTCGTAGGGCCGGTAGATCCGCGCGGCCTGCGCGGCCACCGCGGCCAGGTTGAGCGTCGCGGCGGTCGAGACCGGGTGCAGTTCCCGCGGCTGCGGGTCCTGGTCGGGCAGCAGCGGCAGCCCGGTCCACGCCTGGTCGTGGATCTTGTGGTGGACCATCCCGGCCAGCGGCTTCCCGGCCGGCACCTGCATGCTGAGCAGGAAGTTCAGCTCCCAGCGAGCCTCGTCCAGGATGTCCGGGACGCGGTTGCCGCTCTCCGGGATGGCGAGCGACACCTTCCGGACGGCGTGCGACCGTTCGTACTCGCTGAGGATCTCCCAGGTGGTGATGCCACCGTTGACCACGTATTTGCCGTGGTCGCCCGCGTCGTACCAGCCGCCGCGCACGTCGAGGGTGTAGTCACACACGCCCGCCTGGCAGGGCACGTTGCCGTCGCCCTGGTTGGGTGCCACGTCGACGTGCCCGGCGGCCCGGCCGTAGCCCGGCCGCAACGCGTCGTCGATCGCGATGCCGCTGCGCTGGGTGTAGTAGAACTTCAGCGCGTCGGCCCGCAATTTGTCATACGCCGCCGTCCCGATGTCGAACGGCCGGCTCGTCTCCCCGTCGGCGACAACGGTATAACCCGAGCCCGGCCGTGAATACCGGCCGAAGTCGATCGTCTGCACGTTCTCGCCGGAGGAGATGTCGACGCCGCGCGGCGTGCTGTTACCCCGGGCGACCGCCCGGCCGGCCGCGTCGCGCAGAACCCATGGCAGCGGCGTCGTCGCGGTGGTCACCACGGTCGCGGTCTTGGGGCCGGACGGCACGTACGCGACCTGGTTGACCCGCACCCGCGGGCCGGTGTCGGGCACGTACACCTCGGGCGGCACCCCGCCGACCAGCGAGACGTTGTCGACGCAGAAGTGCCACGGATCGGCGCTGCCGCCGAGCTGGAAGCCGACCTGCCCCTGCGCGGTGTCGGCCGAGGCGGTGAACGTGTAGGAGTAGTGCGTCAGCCCGCCGAGCACGGGCGACTGCTCGAAGTAGGTGTCGTAGGGCGAGACCGCGAGGCCGACGATGGCCCGCACGACGTGCCCGGCGTCGCCGGCGGCGTCGAAGCTGAACCGGTAACTCTCGCCGGCGACCAGGGGCAGATCGTTCTGCCCGATCGCCACGTCCCAGCGGTTGGTGGTGCCGCCGGGCACGTCCACGCAGGCCTGACCGTCGACCAGCGTCATCGGCATGCCTTCGGTGGACCAGAAGGGATCGGTAGTGCCGTCGAATCCGCCGTTGCGGACCTGCTCGACCTCGTCGGCCAGGGCCGGCGCGGCCGCACCGCCGACGAGGAGAGCGGTGAGGACGGCTACCGTTCGGGAGCGCTCCCATAGAGACATGGAAAAGATTGAATCGAGCCGGTGACGCGCTGTCAACGCTGGCGAAACAACGCGTTCACGGCCGGAGCCCCCCGGCATGAGGGCTCCGGCCATGCGCGCCGTCAGTTGACGAAGACCACCGGCGAGCCCTCGACCGTGGTGTCCACGACCGGGGCGTAGGTAGCGGTGAAGTACCCCGCGCTCGGGCAGGTGACCGGCCCGGACGACTTCGTGAACGGCTGGTTCGTGAAGGTGATCGAGTTGCCGGTGTTCGACGAGACGCCGCTGATCGAGCCGCCTTCGGCCTGGAAGACGCAGGTCACCGAGCCGAGCAGGGTGCCGAGCACCAGGGTGGTCTGCACCGGGGCGCCGGCCGCGCCGCTGACCGTCACGGCGCCGGTCGCACTGTCGATCGTGGTACCGAACGGCAGGTTGTTGACCGTCACGCTGTTCACCCTGGTCACGCCGAGGATGTTGGCCGTGCACGAGGCGAACGTGTGCGCGGTGGCCGACTCGGTCGCCACGCCCGGGGCGGCCGGATTGTCGGCGACGGTCGCGGTGAACGCCGACTCGGCGCACTTGATGCCGGTGGTGCCGCCGGACGCGGTGGTGAAGTCGGCGGTCGTGCCGGCCGCGACCGCGGCGTTCAGCACGTCACCGACGGCCACACTCGCACCGGCGAGACTGCCGGTGGTCAGCACGGCCACCGCGTCGTCGGCGGCCCGGGCCGGGCCGGCCACCAGCGCCACCGAGAGTGCCGCGAGCGCGGCGATCGGGAGGCTTCTGGACGCACGCATGGGTGTTCCTCCTTGCGTTGGGAAACGAGACACCCGGGCGGCCACCTGCGGGGGGATGCGGGAAACCGGTCCGGGCTTGCTGCTGCATTTCCGGAAATACAATTAACCGTACGTAATACTCAGCGCCGTCGATGTATAGACCGCTCGCAGGCTGCTCGTCAAGCCGAGAAGACACCCCCTTGACCCGGTCCATACTCAGCGGTAACTTCGGGGCGATACATAGACGGCGGACTTTACATAATGCCGTTGTCGATGAACGACAATTCGATTCCGCTCCATTGTTTACGGCACACAAAGGGAGAAGCTTGATGAGTGCACCGGACACTGTTTCCGCCGGTGGTGTCCGCTGGCGGCGGTTCGCCGTGATGTTCGGCCTGACCGGGGTGGCCACCGCCGCCCTGATGGCCCTGACCGCCCAGGGCGTGCTCGCCGCGAACTTCTCGATCTCCGGCATGCCGTTCGTGGTGGCCGCCGACGAGCTGAACGGCCAGGGCTTCGAGCAGTTCGCGACGCTGGACTCCACCCGCGAGGGCAATCCCAACCTGGCCGACGAGGGTGGGCAGAAGGTTCTCATCGTGTCGGCCATCAACACGGCCACGCTGACCAAGCTGTGCCAGAGCGTCTCGCTCGGCGGCGCGTACCTGAAGATCACCGCCGGCGACGCCGGCACGCCGGTGTCGGCCAAGGCCCTGGTCGTCGACTCCGACCAGATCAACGGCAACGCCGACTTCACCAACATCGAGGTGGGCGGCGACGCCGGCACCTTCGACAAGGTGAAGAACCCGAACACCGGCAAGGAGGTCGTCGGCCCCGACTACGTCTTCGGGCAGCAGGCCGACGCGGTGCAGATCAAGAACCTGTGGCAGAACAACTACGCGACCACCGCGGCCAAGTTCACGCTGCCGCACCTGCGGATGTCGTTCTCGACGACCGGCTGCTGACAATGCCGCGCGGGTCCGGTTTCTGGAACTGGCGACACGCCCGCCCCTTCTGGGGCGGGCTGCTCGTCCTGGTGGGCGGCGTCGAGATCTTCCTGACCGTCATGGCGCCACTGCCGATCGTCGTGCACGTCGGCATGCAGGGCTTCATCGGCTATCTGCTGCCGATCCTGATCGCCGTCCTCGGCGTTCTGCTGATCTTCAACCCGCAGCAGCACGTCTTCTACTCGATCGTCGCGGCCGTGCTCGCGCTCGCCTCGTGGCTCACGTCCAACCTGGGCGGCTTCGTCATCGGTCTGCTGCTCGCGGTGGTCGGCAGCGCCCTGGCGTTCGCCTGGTCACCGGACAAGCGCCGGGTGGCCCCGCCGGCCGAACCGGCCGGCGAGGAGGCCGACGACGCCGATCAGGCCGAGGACGCCGATCAGGATGCGGCGGCCAGCCCCGGCGTCCAGCCGGACACGTCGGAGAGCCGGCCACGCCACAGGCGTACCTCGTCGGGCTTGCTGTCCGGCGAGTAGATCCGCGTGTTGCGCAGGTGGATGTACTTCGTCGGGGCCAGCAGGGCACTCATCTGGCGGTGGGTCACCTCACCGCCGATGTCCCGCTGACGGATCGCGTTGTGGGCGAGGTCGGACTGCTCCTTCATGTGCTCGGCCATGCCGACGAAGAAGGCGTCCTCGTAGTCGTTCATCTCGCTGACCTCGGCGTACCACTGCCACTGCGGGATCAGGTCACCGCTGACCAGCAGGCCGTGCACGGTCAGGCTGAGCGGCACCCCCGGCTCCACCAGGTTGATGAGGCGGTCCATCTGAGCCACGTACGTGCCGAGCACGCTGTCCGGCTCGCTCCAGTCGGATCGGCTCATGATCGAGTCGAGCATCGGATCGGACAACACCACACACACCCCCGTGTCAGGCTCCCCGTCCGACTCTAGAACAGCCGGACGGGGCGCCGGAGGCGAACGGGAAAGTCAGCGGTGCAGGTGGCGGCGCCAGTCCTCGGGGACCGCGCCGGCCGGCCCGGGCGCGGGCTGATCGACGGGGTGGCTGGTCGCCGGGGCCAGCTCGGGGCCGTTGCCGGCCTCGTCGGCCGAGTAGTCCCAGAACCAGTCCTCGCCCGGCTCGAAGGACTGGATGATCGGGTGGCCGGTGGCCTTCCAGTGCGCGGTGGCGTGCTGCGCCGGAGAGCTGTCGCAGCAGCCGATGTGGCCGCACTGAGCACAGCGGCGCAGGTGGAACCACCAGCCGTCGGCACCCAGGCACTCCACACAACCGGTGCCGGACGGGGGAACGTCGGGCTGAATCGGGTCGTCGCTCGTCACGCCGGAAAACTTACCCCAGGGTCGTCTCGGTGACATCCGCGAACGTACCCCCGAGGGCCGCGACCGCCTCGCCGGCCGCCACCTGAAGTCCGACGCCGCGCACCCCGGCGCCGAGGTTGATCGTCCGCCCCTCGGTGCTGGCGTCCGCGATGACCGGCCACGGCTTGGCCGAGCCGAACGGCGTGATCGTGCCGCGCTCGTAACCGGTGGCCTCCTTGGCGGTGGCCGCGTCGGGCAGCGACAGCCGGTTGACCCCGAGCAGGGCTCGCAGCTTGGGCCAGGAGATCTGCCGGTCGCCCGGGACCAGCACGAAGACGTAATCTCCCTCGCCCCGGCGCACGACGATGGTCTTGACCAGGTCACGCACCTCGACACCCTGCGCGGCGGCGGCCTCGGCGACACTGGCGACGGGCCCGTGCTCCAGCACCCGATGTGTGATTCCGAGCGCGATGGCGGCCTGTTCGGCTGGTCCTGGCATGTGATCGACTTTAGTCCGGAGTACGTTTCAGGTATGTCTGACAAGCCGGTGCTTCAACCCGGACCGACCCACCCGATCACCGTCACGCCCACGGCCGGCCGCGTCGTGGTGACCTCGGGCGGCAAGGTCGTCGCCGACAGCCGCAACTCGCTGACCCTGCAGGAGTCGACCTACCCCGCGGTGCAATATGTCCCGCTGGCCGACGTCGACCAGACGCTGCTGGAGCGCACCACCACCGAAAGCTACTGCCCGTTCAAGGGCGACGCGAGCTACTACTCCATCACGTCCGGCGGCGACCGGGCCGTCGACTCCGTCTGGGAATACCGGAACCCGCACGACGCGGTGGCCGAGATCAAGGACCACGTGGCGTTCTACCCCGACCGGGTCGACGCCATCGAGATCCAGACCGACTGACCTTCCGGAGCTCTTACTCGTAACGAAGTGCGTCGATCGGACGCAGGCGGGCCGCCCGCGCGGCGGGCAGCCCGCCGAAGAACAGGCCGATGACCACGGAGACGCTGAGGGCGAGCACCACCGAGCTGGGTACGACGACCGGCGTCACGCCGACGATGGTGAAGTTGGCGCCGATCAGGGCGGCGGCCACGCCGAGCCCGCCGCCGATGAAGCTGAGCAGCGTGGCCTCGATCAGGAACTGGGTGAGGATGACCCGGCGGGGTGCGCCCAGGGCCTTGCGGATGCCGATCTCCCGGGTCCGCTCGGTGACCGTCACCAGCATGATGTTGGTGATGCCGATGCCGCCGACCAGCAGGCTGATCGCGGCGACCGCGCCGAGCAGGGTGGTGAACGTGTCGGCGGTCTCGGTCTGGGTCTGCAGCAGCTGCGACGCGCTGCGGATCGTGTAACCGGCCGAGCCGGTCGACGTGGGCGGCACCCGCTGGCCGAGGATCACGGTGATCTCGCTGGTGACCGTGCTGACCATGGTCGAGTTCGCGGCCTCGACCAGGATCGAGTTGAGTGCGCCGTACCCGGTCAGCACCTGGCGGACCGCGGTGATCGGCGCGATGGCGACGTCGTTGGCGTCCTGGAAGCCGCCGCTCGAGCTCTTCTCGTCGAGCACACCCACCACGGTGAACAGTGCTCCGCTCACGGTGACCTGCTCGCCGACCGGGTCGACGCCCGGGAACAGCTCCTCGGCGACGGTCTGCCCGATCACCACGACCCGGCGGCCCTGCGCATCGTCGTCCGCGCTGAACGCGGCGCCGGACGCGAGCGGGTAGTTGGCCGCGGTGAAGTAGCTGGGCGTGGAGCCGACGAACGAGTTGATGTCGTACGAGGTGCTGCCGTACGCCATCGTCGCCGACGTGCTCACCACCGGCGACACCGACTTCACGTCGGGGGCGAGCACCGGGTCGTCGAGGGCGTCGGCGACCTTGAGCGTCAGGCCACTGCTGCTGGTGGTGGTGCCGCCGCCCCGGCCGCCGCCGGTCGACACGGTCAGGGTGTTGGTGCCGAGCGCGCTGATCCGGTCGCTGACCGCCTTGGCCGAGCCGTTGCCGACCGCGACCAGCAGGATCACCGAGGCCACACCGATCAGGATGCCCAGCATGGTGAGCCCGGACCGCAGCTTGTTGGCCGCGAGCCCGCGTAACGCGAATCGAATGATCTCGGCAAAGCTCATCCCGCTGCCCCCACCGCTTCCGAATGACCGGGCGGATGGTACGAGCGGTAGCTCGGAGTCAGCTCAAAGACGGCCCGGCGGGGTGCGCCCCGCCGGGCCGTTCCCGGCTCAGCTCGCCGGCGCGGACGCGTTCGCGGTCGGCTTCAGGGTCGCGCAGGCCGTGGTCGCCTTGGTCCAGGTGGCGTCGTCCACGCCGTCCGGCTGGGTGATCTCGCGGCCGCCACCACCCGGGGCACCCGACGGGCGAGCACCACCCGACGGGCGGGCACCACCCGACGGGGGCGTGCCGCCGTTTCCGCCACCCGGGCCGCCGGACGGCATCGTGATGGTCACGCCGTTCTCCGAGAGGCAGTTGATGTAGGCGGTCATCGCACTGTTGTTGCGGCCGCCACCCGGGCCGGCGCTGGCGTTGCCGCCGGCCGGCGTGGTGCCGGCGTCGCCGGTGGAGTCGTCGTCGGAGCCGCAGGCGGCCAGGGATGCCGCGGCCACGGCCGTGAGCAGGCCGGCAGCCAGGCGCCGATTACGGGACAGCACGGCGGTCAGGGACACGGGGGACTCCTTCGGACCGGCCGCGGCGTCGCGCCGCGGCCGAGGGGGGTAGGCGGCTCAGCGAAGGCGCTGGCCGCTGGTCAGCCGAGCGGCGACGGCGGGCTCCCGCTGCCGGGTGCGCACCACCGCCCGCGCGTCGTTCGCCATGACCCGTACGGGGGCCAGCCGGTCGCGAACCGCGAGCCGGATCCGGTCCACCCGGTCGATGGGGGTGGGCATGGCGTAGGTGGCGGGCTCGTACCCGAAACGGCTCAGCCGGGACCCGAACACCGCTTCGCAGCGTTCGATCTCGCCGGCCGTGAGCCGCTGCTGCCAGCTGCGTACCCGTTCGGTGGTGACGCCCTGGTGCGTGCGGGTGTGCCAGGTCTTGTACTCCGGGACGGCCACCCGGGCCATCTCGTGCGGGCGGGCCATGGCCGGGTCGTACTCCTCGTCGAGGAAGGCGCACAGCCGCCGCAGGTGCGGTTCCGGGTCGGCGACCAGGTCCTCGTACCGGATCAGGTGATAGGTGCCGGGTCCGTAACGGCGTTCGGCGCGCAGCGACGCGTCGGCCGCGCGGGCCCAGCTGGCGAGGTGCTCACCGAAGTCGGCCGAGCTCCACGGCGCCTCCTTGAGGGAGGCCACGCAGTCGCGGCCGTCGCGCATGATGTTGACGATCTGCGCGTCCGGGAACATCCGCAGCAGAGCCGGCAGGCTGCGCAGGTAGGTCGGCCGCTTGTCGCCCCAGCGCGGCTTGCCGAACCGTTCGGCGTACAGCCGGAACACGGTGCCGATGGCCGAGCCGAGCGTGGGCGGCGCGCCGACCACGGCGTCCACGACGCGTTCGGGGTCCAGCCCGAGGTCCGCGAACTGCGCCGTGCCGGTCATCCAGCGGGCCAGGTCGCGGCGGCGTTCCGGGTCGCACAGGTCGCCGAACTCGTGCCGCCGCTGATAGGCGGGCATCACGAACCGGTTCTCCGGCGGCAGGGCGATCCGCGGGTGCGCGTGCAGCATGAGCTGCAGCATCGTGGTCCCCGATCGGGGGCATCCGACGACGAAGATCGGGCGATCAGAGGGCATGACGCTGACCTTAGGCTAGTATTTACGATTTTTCGGTTATGTGGGATGAGCCGGTCAACGCCCGGCCGGCCGCCGGACGAGTGAAGCTTCGGCGGCCATGCTGTGGCTCATCGAGCTTGCGGCTGTCGGGAGGCTATGAACCGCCCGGGTCACCTGCCACAGGTGCCGCACGAGGCGTAGTTCGAAGATCACCAGCAGTGCCGCAGCGGCCAGGGCGGCACCGCCGACGAAGCCGGTGATCGGACCGATCACGAAGACCGTCATCTCGAACTCGATGCCGCTGAACAGGTGCACCCGGATGCGCCGGGCGGCCAGGGCAGCCTTGACCCGGCCTCGGCGGGACCGCGGCGGCGCGGCGGCCAGGCCGGAGTCCTGCCCGCACGCCTCGCGCAGCTGGGTCACCTGGCCGGCGTTGAGATAGCGCAGCAGGTCGAGGCTGATCACCAGCGGCGCCGAGGCCGAAGACGGCGGACAGCCCGGTGAGCCGGTTCGGGGTCACCCACCTCCACCCCGAAACCAGACGAACAAGCCGGACGGCGTACGGGTCGACCAGCGCGACCGTCCACCACGCATCGAGCGGCTTGCAGGTCCGGGCACGTACCTCGGCCAGTGAGTCCCTACGCATCACGCCATCAAAGCAACCGTACGGTGTGAATTAGGACTTACTTGGTCGAAGACCTGTTTACAGCTTGATAACGGCCTCCCGCACGCCGGCCAGGATCTCGTCGGCCACCGGGTAGGGCGTATAGAAGGAGATCCGGTCGATGGTGCCGCCGAACCGGTCGCGCAGCCCGGCCGGCACGTCCCCGCCGACCGCGAACGTGTCCAGCACGTCGTCGCTGATCAGCGTGGTCATCTCGGCCCAGGCCTGCCGCCGGGAGAGCTGGTTGAGCCGGTCGGCGAGCTCGCCCCAGCCGTGCAGCTCGAGAACCGGCCGGTAGGCGGGCGTCGAGCCGTAGAACGCGATCTGCCCCTTCACCGCCTGCTCGGCCGCCGACCGCTCCTTCTCGTCCGCGCCGAGCACCACGAACGCGGACAGCCCGAGCTGGAAGCCGTCGAGCGAGCCGCCCCGGGCCTCCCGCAGGATCGGCAGGGTGCGCTCACGCAGGTAGTCCGGGCTGGTCAGCGGGTGCACGAGCAGCCCGTCGGCGGCCCGCCCGGCCACCGCGGTCATCCGCTCCCCCACCGCGGCGAGCAGGATCGGCGGATTTCCGTACGGGTTGGGGCCCGGATCGAAGAACGGGGTCATCAGGGTGTGCCGGTAGAACTCGCCGCGGAACGCCAGCCGTTCCCCGGTGGCCCAGCACTCCCAGATCGCCCGCACCGCCGCCACGAACTCGGCCATCCGCGCGGCCGGCTTGCTCCAGGGCATCGCGAACCGGCGCTCGATGTGCGGCTGCACCTGCGACCCGAGCCCGAGCTGGAACCGCCCGCCGGAGACGAGTTGCAGGTCGTTGGCGAGGATGGCGAGGTTCATCGGGTTGCGGGCGAACGCCACCGCGATCCCCGACTGGAGCGTGATCTTCTCGGTGGCCCGGGCGGCCAGGGTCAGCGACGTGAAGACGTCATGCTTGGTCTCGGCCGCCCCGAACCCGGCGTACCCGTCCCGCTCGGCCCGGGCCGCGGCCTCTTCCACCTGCAACGGCGAAGCGGCCACCCCGGCCGCGAAGTCAACCAGCATCGGAAAGGTCTACCACGTGGAGATCCTGCAGGACGGCCCGCACCGGCGGGTGGTCCGGATCGGCGACACCGTGCGGCGTCCGCTGTACCCGTGGTCGGCGACCATCCACGACCTGCTGCTCTTCCTGGAGCGAGCCGGGTTCCCGTACTCTCCGCGGTTTCTCGGCCTCGATGAGGACGGCCGTGAGGTTCTCACCTACCTGCCCGGCGATTCCGGCCCGGAGGGCTGGTCGCGGGTGGTGACCGACGAGGGCCTGGTCGCGATGGCCCGGCTGCTGCGGGAGTACCACGACGTGGTCGCCGCCTACCGGCCGACGAGCACGGCGTGGGCGGCGGCTGTCTCGTCCGGAGGACCGGGCGAGATCGTCTGCCACGGTGACTTCGGACCGTGGAACCTGGTGTGGCGGGGCAACCAGCCGGTCGGGATTCTCGACTGGGACTACGCGTGGCCGCAGCCGCCCCGGCACGACGTGGCCTATGCGCTCGAGTACGTCGCGCCGTTCCGCAGCGACGAGGACTGCCTGCGGTGGTTGCGCTATTCGTCGCCGCCGGACCGTCGCCGCCGGATGGAGCGCTTCACCCGGGCGTACGGCCGGGAAGAGGTCACCGCCGCGGCCGTCGTCGCCCAGCAGGAGACCGTCCTGGCCCGGGTCCGGCGGCTCGCCGCCGATGGCTGTCAGCCGCAGGCGGACTGGCTGGCGGCCGGAGCCCTCGACGAGACCGTCGAGCACATCCGGTGGAGCCGGGAGTTCTTCGGGGTCGGCTGAGGCGTCCGTCCCGGAGCGGGGGCGCTCCGGGACGGACGCTTCTTCACCGGCCCGACCGTGTGGAGTTCGGCGTACCGCTGGGGTGGTCCGCCGGACGGGGGCCGGGCTTTCCGGATCCGCTGGGGCGGACGGATCCGGACGTGCGAACTTCGGGCTTGCCACTGGTCTGCGGCCGGCGCAGGTCGGTGCAGAAGTGGTCGACGCGGTCGCGGTCCTTGCGGCCGGCCTCCCGGACGAGGTTGCCGAACTCGGGCTCGTCGAGGGCGCCCTTGCGCTGGTCGCCGGGGCGGGCCGTCCACCGGGCGCAGAGCTTGGCCAGGTCGGCCGGGGCGAGGGAGTGGCTGGGCCGGGCCGACGGGGTGGTCGACTTCGGCCGGGCCGGGTGCGAAGCCTCCGCCGCTACGGACGACGCGGGCGGCCCGGCCGGTTTGTGCAGGGGGCCGGGCAGCGTGCCGGTGCCGGCCGCGAGGGCGACGCCGCCCGCGCCGAGGGCCGCGACCGCGGCGGCCACCTTCACGGTCAGCAGCTTGGCCAGGGTGGTCTTGAGCATCTGGATCCTCCGGGAGCGTGGGGATGTCAGATGGGCCGCCGTGAAGGCCATTGCCGCCGCGTCCTCGCCGGCCAGGTGGCGGCCGGTGGCCGGCGCGGACGCGGCCGCCAGCAACGCACCGACCGGGTGCGCGCGGCGGGCCGCCGGGTCGCGCAGCAGAAGCTCCGCGGTGTCCCGGTCGAGCGGGTGGTGGTCCTCGTGGATGCTCATCTCACTCCCCTCAGCGCCGGAGCCGGTTCGGATGTCACTGGCCCGGGAAATCGCTGCGCGAGCGTGCGCAACCCCCGGTAGGCCGCGGTGCGCACGGCACCGGCCCGCTTGCCGAGCACCTTGCCGGCCGAGGCCGCGTCGAGCCCGATCACGGCCCGCAGCATCACCGCCTCGGCCTGGTCCCGCGGCAGCGACGCGATCAGGGCGATCGCCGCGTCGGTGCCGAGCGACTCGAGGACCTGCTCGGCGGTGTCCTGGGCGGCCACCAGGTCGGCGGCGACCAGGTCGATCGGCCCGGCCGGGACCGGGCGGCGGCGGGTGCGACGCAGGTGGTCCATGGCCCGGTGCCGGGCGATCGTGGCCGACCAGCCGCGGAAACCGTCCCAGTCGCCGCGGAAGGTGCGCAGGTCGCGGGCGATCTGCAGCCAAGCCTCGGACGCGACGTCCTCGGCATCCGCACCGACCAGCACCGTGAGGTAGCGCAGCAGCGACGGTTGCTGGGCCCGGTAGACGATGCGGAACGCCGTCTCGTCGCCCGCGCACGCCGCCGGCAGCATCGCCGCGAGCTCGTCGTCCTCGGCCGTCATGACCACCCCCAAACCTCTCAGCGCGCGGAGGCTCGGATGTGTCACACCTGGATCTTGAATCGGGCCAGGAGGTCGCCGACCCAGAGCGCGTCGAGGATCATGGCACAGCGCGCGCCGAAGACCACGTCGGCCGCGGCCTCCGGTTCGGCGGCGGCGAACGACCCGCACAGCGACATCAGGTTGTTGGTGGCCAGGGTCAGGGTGCTGGCGGTGCCGATGTGCGCGCCGTAGGCCGGGTCGAGGCCGAACCACCGCATCGTGTCCCGGAACAGCTCCTGGTGCATGCGCTGCATGCCTCCCCTGTGACGGCACCCACAAGAAGGTCAACTTCCGGGCCTGAACTTTCGTTAAGCACTTAACACCCGCTAAGGTGTTGTTCGGCTCCTCGATCAGGCAGCCTTTCCGCGCCCCGCGCGTGGCCGGCCAACCGCCGTGCCCCCGGGCGCTGTTCACCAGCCTGACCGGGAGTTTCTGATGACCCACCCTGCCGTCCGCCCCGCGCTGCCCGCACAGCGTCTCGCCGGCGTCGCCAGCTCGCCCGTCCGCGACCTGCTCGCCCTCGTCGACCGCCCGTCGGTCATCTCGTTCGCCGGCGGCCTGCCCGCGCCCGAACTGTTCGACCTGGACGGTTTACGGGCCGCCTTCGACCGGGCGCTGTCCGCCCCCGGCGGCCGCCGCCACCTGCAGTACGCGCCGACCGAGGGCAACCTCGCGCTGCGTACCCTGGTGGCCGCCCGGATGACCGCCCGCGGCCTGCCCACCGGGGCCGGCGACCTGCTCGTCACCACCGGGTCGCAGCAGGCCCTCACCCTGATCGCGGCGGCCCTGCTCGACCCCGGCGACGTGGTCGCCGTCGAGGAACCCACCTACCTGGCTGCGCTTCAGTGCTTCCAGCTGGCCGGCTGTCGCATCGTCACCGTCCCGGCCGACGACTCCGGCGTCGATCCGGACGCGCTGCGGCGGGTCATCGCCGAGGCCCGGCCCAAGCTGCTCTACCTGGTGCCGACGTTCGCCAACCCGACCGGCCGCACCCTGCCGCTCGCCCACCGCGCGGCCGTCGCCTCGCTCGCCGCCGAGCACGGCATGTGGGTGGTCGAGGACGACCCGTACGGCGAGCTTCGCTACCGCGGCGAGTCGGTGCCCACCCTGGCCGCCCAGCCCGGCGCCGAGGAGCACGTGCTGCACCTGGGCAGCTTCTCCAAGATCGCCGCGCCCGGCCTGCGGCTCGGCTGGGTGCGCACCCCGGCCGCGCTGCGCCCCGCGCTGACCGTCGCCAAGCAGGCCGCCGACCTGCACACGTCCACCGTCGACCAGGCCGCGGCGGCCGAGTGGCTGGCCGCCACCGACCTGGACGCACACATCGGCGGGCTGCGCGACGCCTACCGGGCCCGCCGGGACGCCATGATCGCGGCCATGCCGGCCACCGCACCGGCCGGCAGCATCTGGTCCGACCCGGACGGCGGCATGTTCACCTGGCTGCGCCTGCCCGGCGGCGTCGACACCGCCACGCTGCTGCCGGCCGCCCTGGCGCGGGACGTGGCGTTCGTGCCCGGCGCGCCGTTCCACGCGGGCCGGCCGGACACCGCGACCATGCGCCTGTCCTTCACCACCCACACTCCCGCCGAGATCGGCGAGGGCATGGGCCGGCTGGCCACCGTGCTCAGGACGCCTGCTTCCTGATCCAGGACACGCAGGCTTTGTCCACGGCGGCGAACGGCACCCCGTACGCGTCCCGGGCGGCCTGGTCGTAGCTGTTGTCCTGGGTCAGCACCAGCCGCACGAAGGTGAACAGCTTCGCCTCGCCGTACCTCGTGGCCATGCAGTCGGCGGCCCAGTGGCTGAGCCCGTAGAACGCGTCGCCCGCCCGGGCCGGGGCCTTGGGTCCCGGCCGGGGCGGCACCATCGAGTCCGGTGCGTCCCGGTCGAGCTGCCACCGCACGCTGTACCGGCGGAAACTCTCCACCGCACCCTTCGGCCGCCACCCGATGTACTCCGCGATGCCCTCGCTGAGCCAGGTGTCCTCGAGCGCGTCCATCTGATAGGCGCCGGTCAGCGTCACCACGTGCCCGAGCTCGTGCTGCACGGTGGTCCGCAGCGTCAGCGCGTCGTCCATCTCGGACATCCGCACGATGACGTCGATGCCGCGCCGGTTGAGCGGCATGGCCAGTCCGATCGCCCACTCGTCCTGCTCCCCGCCGTACCACGCCTTCCACTGTTTCTCGCCGGCCAGGAAAACCCGGTAGTTCCGCTGCGGTGTGCCGTTGAGCGCCGCGTAGTGGTCGCCGGTCACCGCGGCCTGCTCGGCCACCGGCAGCACCCGCTTCAGGTCGGCCTCCTGCCCGCGAGCCGCCGCGACGATCACCCGCTTGCCCTGGGCGAAGACCAGGTCGGTGCCCTCCCAGGGCAGCGGCTGGCGCAAGTCCGGCGCGGCGGACCTGCCGAGGGCGCTGATCACGTACCGTCCACCCACGAGCCGCAGCGTCAGCTCCTGCGAGATGTGCGGCGGCCGGGCCCAGTCGGTGCCCGGGTTCGCCGGGCACATGTCGTCGGAGAAGCAGTAGTCGGCGTCCACCCGCATCGCCACCGCCGACGCGTCGCCCTTGACCGGTTTCCCCAGGCCCGGCTGGTAGGCGAACCGGGTCACCCGGAGCCCGCGCAGGTTGCGGAACATCGTCCGGTACTTGACCCGCAGATCGGCCTTCCCCGGGTCGACCGCCGCCAGCCACCCGCCCTCGTCCCCGCCGTTCAGCGCCGCCTCCTGCGCCTTCAGCACCGCCACCGCCCGGTCGTAGGGCGTGGTCGCCGCCGACGACGCCGGCGCCGCGCTGGTCGCGGCCACTGCCGCGCCTTCCGGCGACGACTTCGGCGAGAGAACCAGAACCCCGAGCAGCAGTACGCCGAGAGCCGCCACGACCGCGACCGCGACGCGTACGCCCCACCGGCGGCCCCGCCGCACCGACACCTCCGGCTCCGCGGCGACCGGCGCAACCGGCAGCGTGTCGTGCCCGGGGACGCGCTGGGCGGGAATCGCGGCGACGTCGGGATCGTCGGGCATCGCGTCTCCTTGTGAGGTTGGTCAATGGATCCAACCAGATGAGCCGTCGTAACACGACCGGCATGTGGATCAATAGGATGCCGCGCATGCCTGAATCGCTGAGGGCCCTCGTGCCCGGGTCCGAGCTGGACGCGACGATCAACGCCTACCGCACCTGTGAGCTGGTCACCGTCGGGAAGGACGGCACCCCGCTGGCCTGGCCGACCTCCGGGATCTCGCTCGCCGACGGCACGTTCCTGCTGACCACGTCGCTCGGTTTCCCGCAGAAGGCCTACAACATCCGGCGCGACGAGCGGGTGGCGCTGCTGTTCTCCGAGCCGCACGCGAGCGGCCTCGAGCGGCCCGGGCAGATCCTCGTACAGGGCACGGCCATCTGCCCCGACCGGGTGCACACCGTGCCCGAGGGCGACCTGGCCGCGTTCTGGCGGCGGTTGTTCGAACGCCAGCCGAACTGCCGCAAGTACCTGGACCGGCCGGCCACCGCGCTGACCGACTTCTACTTCATGCGGCTGCTCATCACGGTCACCCCGGCCGCCGTCACCGCGCGCGACCTGCCCGCCGCGACCGGCACCCTGCCGGTGGCCGGGAGCGGCCTGATCGGCGAACAGGTGCTGGCCTCGTACCCTTCGACGGTCCTGGCCGCCCGCGACGCCGCCGGCGCGCCGACCCTGCTCCGCACGACGGTCTCCGCCGACGGCGGCGCCTACCGCGTCGCCGTCCCGGACGGCCACCCGGTGGCCGACGGCCGCGCGAGCCTGCTGGTGCACCGCCACGATGCGCAACTGTGGAACCTGCACAGCGCGGTGGTCACCGGCACCCTGAAGTCCGACGCCGACGGCGGCCGCCTCCTGACCCCGGACCGCCTGATCGAGCCGGCCGGCGGCGCGAAGCCCAGCCTCACCGACCCGATCCGCACCGTCCGCGACTGCCGGGCTACCACCAAGAAATACCTGGCCAAGCGCGGCCTGCCACGCCCGCGGATCCCCTGGAAGGCGTACCGCGAGCTGCGCGACTCGCTCTGATTCCGCTACCGGCTAGCGTTTTGCGGCACGGTCGTCGTACTCCTCGCGGGCATCGAGAACTTCCTCGATGTGCTGCACCGACCACTCCGTGAGCGCCTTCAGAGGGCCCCGCAGGGTATGGCCGAGCGGCGTCAGCTCGTACTCCACCCGGATCGGCGCCTCCGGGTACACCGTCCGCACGAGCAGCCCGTCACGTTCGAGCGTGCGCAGCGTCTGGGTGAGCATCTTCTCGCTGACCCCCGCGAGTTCCTGTCGCAGCCGCGTGAACCGGCATGCCCCATGCCGGCCGAGCTCGCCCAGCACGAGCACCGCCCACTTGCTGCCGATGTGGTCGAGCACGTCACGCGACGGGCAGCCGCGCACATAGGGGTCCCACGACGACGTGGGCTCGCTCACCTTCCGCGTAGTCGCCACCGTGCTCACCTCGATCGTTTCGTCCGAGTGGCCACCTTACCCGGAAGTACGTCCTTACCAAAGGAGAGTGACCAGTTCATCGTGGACGCTGTGCCGCGGGAGGTCCACGGCGAGAAAGGAGATGATCATGTCGATCGTAGTCACCGGAGCCTCCGGGCAGCTGGGCCGGCTCACCGTCGAAGCGCTGCTGAACCGTGGGGTGCCGGCCTCCGGCATCGTCGCGACCAGCCGTGACGTCACGAAGATCAAGGACTTCGCCGACCGCGGTGTCGATGTCCGCCAGGCCGATTTCGCGGAACCCGACAGCCTGCCCGCAGCCTTCGAGGGCGCGGACAGGCTCCTGCTGATCTCCACCACGACCCCGAGCGAGCGCGTCGCCAACCACCGCCGCGCCATCGATGCCGCGGTGGCGGCAGGTATGTCGCTGGTCGCGTTCACCAGCATGCTGCACGCGGACACGTCCACCACGAGTCTCGCTCCCACCCACCGTGCCACGGAGCAGTACCTGCGCGAGCGCCTACCCAGCGTGATGCTGCGCAACGGCTGGTACCTGGAGAACTACACCGTCCAGCTCCCCCAGGTGCTGCACGGTGGAGTCCTCGTCGGGGCCGCCGGCCAGGGCAGGATCAGCGCCGCGACCCGAGCCGACTACGCCGACGCCGCCGCGGTCGTGCTGACTACCGACGGCCACACCAGCCAGGCGTACGAGCTGGGTGGGGATGAGGCCTTCACCCTGACCGAGCTGGCCGCGGCGATCTCGGCCGCCACCGGGAAGCGGATCGAGTACACCGATCTCCCGGTCGACGCGTTCGCCCGGCTGCTGACCGACGCGGGCGTGCCGGCCGAGTTGGCGGACGTCCTCGCCGACGCCGACCGCGCCATGAGCCGCGACGAGTTCCGCACCAGCTCCGGCGACCTGCGGCGGCTGATCGGACGGCCGACCGCGACCCCGGCCGAGGCGATCGCCGCCGCACTCCGCTGAACCGCCGCACTGCTGTCCCTCGAACTTCCCGCCGAGACCGCCGATCAACGCAGGACAGGCCCTACGCCGCGACCGGGGCCTCGCCGGCCAGGAACTCGCGGACGCCGCGCAGGCGGGTGTGCAGGAGGGCCTCGGCCCGGCCGGTGCGCAGGCGGATGTCGGCCGGCAGCGCCAGGCCCGCGTCGGTGGTGGTGGACGCCGGGATCAGTGCCGGGTCGAGGCCGTCCCGGACGGCGACCAGGACGCCCAGGTCGTAGCGGCTGATCGGGTCGGTGCCGGCCACGTTGAGGATGCCGTGGTAGTCGTTCGCCGCCAGTTCGAGCAGGGCGTCGGACAGGTCGTCGACGTGCACCGGCTTGCGGATCTGGTCGGTGAGCAGCACGCCGGTGCGGTGGCCCGCGATCAGGTCGTGGGTGAGCCGCTCGTGGCTGCCGCGGCCGTCGCCGACGATCAGCGAGGTGCGCACCACGACCGCGGACGGGTCGATGGCCCGGACCGCGGTCTCGGCGGCCGCCTTGGCCGCGCCGTAGAGATAGGTCGGGTCGGGCAGGGCCGTCTCGTCGTACTCGATGTCGCGGCCGGAGAAGACGGCCTCGCTGGACACGTGCACCAGGCGGGCGCCGACCGCGTAGGCGGCCGCCGCCACGTGGGCGGCGCCGTCGGCGATCACCCGCCAGTCGTCGCGGCCGGCCGCGGTGTGGATGACGACGCTCGGGAAGACCCGCCGGACCAGGTCGCGGACCGCGGCCGGGTCGCGGATGTCGAGCGGCACCTCGCCCAGCTCACCGGCCGTGCTGAACCTGGTGCCGACGACCATCCACCCGGCCGCCATCGCCCGCGACGCGACCTTGCGGCCCAGGTGCCCGCTCGCACCGACGACGAGCATCCTCTCGGTCATGGGAGCGCACCTTACCGACTCACCACACTGGACCGGCACCCCCTGGAGCGGCCTAATCCAGTGCCGGTCCGACCATCAGCTTGGCGGTCCAGCGGCGGGAGGCCTCCTCGTCGCAGTGGTACTGCACGGCGACGCCGTTCTCGACGGCACTGCCACCGGCGATGGTCAGGCACTTGTGGCTGTGCGCGTTCTCCAGCCGGACGTCGGCCAGGGCCAGCCCGCTGCGGCCGCCGACCTGCCACTCGCCGGCCGGGCCGCCGCAGCGGTGCTGGATCGCGAAGCCGTTGTCCTCAAGACTGTCGCCCGCGATCGTGAGGCACTTTCCGCTCTTCACGTTGACGATCCGGTAGCCGGCCCCGGACCGCTGGAACCGCCACCGGTAGGACGAGTCCCGCGCGCAGTCCTTCTGGATCAGGATCGCGTTGTCGGCGAGACCGCCGGCGGTGACCGTGAGGCACCGGTTGCTGTTGGCGTTGACGAGCTGATAACCGAGGTCGAGCAGGCCGCGGTCCTGCGCGGCGACCGGCCCCGCGACCACTCCGGGAACCGCGACTCCGGCAAGGACCGCGACACCGCAGCGGCTCCAGAAGGACTTCATCACAGAACACCCCCGTACCCCGAAGATCAGCACCGCCACGCTAGCGGCTTTGTTATGGTTTACCCGTTTTTTCACCCTTTAACGCGCTGGCGCGTCGCAGCAGGTCCCGGAGGGCCGTCACCACCTCGCCCGGCGCCTCCTCCGCCATGAAGTGGCCGCAGCTGACCGGCAGGTGCACCAGGTCGGGCGCCCAGGCCCGCCAGAGCCCGGCGGCGTCGAAGCCGAGCGCCGAACCCCAGTCCTGCTGCATCACCGTCACCGGCATCTCGAGCCGGCGGCCCGCGGCCCGGTCCGCCGCGTCGTGCTCGACGTCGATGCCGGCCGACGCGCGGTAGTCGGCGACGATCGACGGCACCGCCGCCCGGCAGGCGGCCAGGTAGGCCGCCCGCACGTCGGCCGGGATGGCGGCCGGGTCGTTGGTCCACAGGTCGAGGAAGTAGCCGAAGAACTCGTCGGCGGTCGCCGCGATCATCCGCTCGGGCAGGCCGGGCGGCTGCGCCATCAGATAGAGGTGGAAGCCGATCGCCGCGCTGGTGCCGTGCATGACGTCCCACATGTCGATGGTGGGCAGCACGTCCAGCGACGCCAGGTGCGTCACCACGCGCGGGTGATCGAGCCCGGCCCGGATCGCGACCAGCGCCCCGCGGTCGTGCCCGGCCAGCGCGAACCGCTCGTGCCCCAGTTCCCGGGCGAGCGCGACGACGTCCGCGGCCATGGTCCGCTTCGAGTAGGTGTCCGGTGACGTCTCGGCCGGCTTGTCGCTGTCGCCGTATCCCCGCAGGTCCGGGCAGATGACGGTGTGATCGGCGGCGAGATCGGCGGCCACGTGCCGCCACATCAGGTGGGTCTGCGGGAAGCCGTGCAGCAGCACGATGGGGCTGCCCTGCCCGCCGACCTCGGCCCGGAGGGAGACGCCGTCGGCGACCTGGACGCGGTGGGTTTCGAACTTGGTCATGAACCCAGCCTGGCCGGGCCCGATGAGCAGCGAATGAGTACGGTGAACCGGTGGTGGTCTCGTTCGGCGTGCTGGGTCCGGTCACGGCCTGGGACACGGCCGGCGACCCGATCCCGCTCAAGGGCCCGCGGCACCGCGCGGTGCTGGCCCGGCTGATCGCCGCCCGGGGCCGGGTGGTTCCGGTGGGCGACCTGGTCACGGACCTGTGGGTGGCACCGCCGGACGGAGCAGTCCCGGCCGTACGCACGTTCGTCGCGGCCCTGCGCCGGGCGATCGAGCCGGACCGTACGCCGCGGGTTCCGGCCCGCCTGCTGGTCACCGACGGCCCCGGGTACGCCCTGCGCGCCGCCACCGCCGCCGTCGACGCATGGCGGTTCGAGGATGCCGTGCGCGCCACCCCACCCCCGGACGACCCGGTGAAACACCTGGTGGAAGCGCTGTCCTGGTGGCGCGGCCCGGCCTACGCCGACTTCGCCGACGAACCGTGGACCGGCGCCGACCGCGCCCGCCTGGCCGAGCTGCGCCTGCGCGCGGTCGAGCAGCTGGCCGAGGCCCGGCTGACCGCCGGCGACCCGGCCGGCGCCATCCCCGACCTGGACGCCCACGCCACCGAGCACCCGTGGCGCGAGCAGGCGTGGCGGCTGCTGGCCCTGGCCCTCTACCGCACCGGCCGGCAGCCCGACGCCCTCGCCGTGCTGCGCCGCGCCCGCGACCTGCTCTCCGGCCGGCTCGGCCTGGACCCCACCCCCGAGCTGCGCCGACTCGAGTCGGACATCCTGCACCAGGCGCCTCACCTGAGCCCCGGCCGGGCCGGCGAGGTCTGGGCCTCGGCGGCCGCCGACTACGACCGCATCGTCGCGGCCGGTGCCCGAGCCCGCCTGGACTCGACCGTGACCCTGCTGCGCAGCCTGGCCGTCACCAGCGGCGGCGGCCTGGAGGCGGCCCGCCGGCACCGCACCGCCGCGATCGCCGCCGCCGAGGAGCTGGGCGACCCGGCCCTGACCGCCCGGGTGATCGGCGCCTACGACGTCCCGGCGATCTGGCCCCGCTGCGACGACCCGGCCCAGGCCGCCGCCATCGTCGCCGCCGCCCGCCGGGCATTGCGCCACGCGAGCGGACCGCCCACCCGGGCGCGGCTGCTCGCCACCGTCGCCGTCGAGTCACGGGGCGCGGCGGCCACCGCGGACAGCCGGGCGTGCGCCGAGGAAGCCGTCGGCATCGCGCGCGGGCACAACGATCCGGGGCTGCTGGCGTTCGCGCTCAACGGCCTGTTCATGCAGACCACCCACCGGCCCGGGCTGGCCGCCGAGCGCGACCGCATCGGTGCCGAGCTGGTCGATCTCTGCGGCCGGCACGGCCTGGTCACCTCGGAGATCCTCGGGCATCTGATCCGGATGCAGGCCCGCGGCGCCCTGGCCGATCTCGCGGGCGCCGACGAGCATGCCGCGAGCGCCGACGAGCTCTCGGCGCGGCACGAGCTTCCCCTGGTCACGGTGTTCACGACCTGGTATAGGGCGATGCGGCTGTCGATCGACGACCCGGTGGCGGCCGGGCCCGCCTACCGGCGAGCCGCCGGACTTCTCGACGACTCCGGAATGCCGGGCCTGGCCGACGGCCTGCCGGCCCTGACCCGGCTCGCCCTGGACGTGCGGTGCGGCGAGCCGGCCCGGGACGGCGACTTCGGACCGTACGACAAATGGGCGCGACCACACGTACACCTCGCCGAAGGCCGCACCCGGCAAGCGCGAGCCGCCCTCGCGGATCTCCCCGCGCCCGCGCCCGATCTTCTGACCGAGGTGCTCTGGGACCTGACCGCCCACGCCGCGCACCGGCTCGGCGATCAGGCCACTCTGGACCGCGCGCGGTCCGCTCTGGAGCCCGCCCGCCACGAGATCGCGGCCGGCAGCGGCCTGATCTACGTGCCGGTGTACGCCGCGTAGCCGCGGTCGGCGCGGGCCGCGGCCACCGCCGGGTCCTCACCGTCGGCGATCGACACCTCGGCCCAGGCGTCGGCGCTCAACCGCATGAACAGCTTGCCGTCGCCCTCGGCCACCCAGGCCATGACCTCCTCCATCGACAGCCGGGTGAAGTTGCGGTCGAGGACGTAGCTCGCGAGGCCGAGCAGGCCGGAATCCCAGCCGATGCCGGTGGCTCCGGGGCCGAACTGGTCCCACCACTCGTCCTTGACGTGGGCCACGTGCTCGAGCTCGAAACGGGTGCCCCCGTCGGTCTCCGCCAGGCGCACCGTGATCCAGCTGACGTCCCCGCCGAACTCCCAGGTCGCGGTGAACCCGTGCGGCTTGTCGCAGGACGTGATGGTGCCGCCGGCGTTGCCCTCGAGCTGGTAGTGGCCACCCTCCTTGAGCTCGCCGGTGATCGGCATGAACCAGCGCTCGATCCGCTCGGCGCTGGTCACCACGGTCCACAGGTCGTCGATGTCGGTCTCGTAGACCTGGCTGATCGTGGAGACGCGGGCCTCACCCGCCTCCAGGGTGCGGCGGCCGAGCGTGCGCCGCACGCTCGAGATCTGCTGTCGGACGTCGGGCATGGCCATGGGTCAGTTCCCCTCATCGGCAAGGCGTCGTTGGCGTTTGCCACGGGCCACCTCGGTGGCCATGGCGGCGAGGTGCGGCGTCCAGAACCGGCGGAACCGGCCCAGCCAGGCGTCGGCCTCGCGCAGTGCGGTGTCGTCGACCGCGTAGAGGCGGCGGGCGCCGTCGGGGCGCACGGTGGCGAAGCCGTTCTCGCGCAGCACCTTCAGGTGTTGCGAGACGGCCGGCTGGGAGATGCCGAACTCGGCCCGGATGACCTCGGTGACCTCGCCGGAGGACTGCTCGCCGTCGGCGAGCAGCTCCAGGATGCGCCGGCGGACGGGGTCGCCGAGGACGTCGAACGCGTGCACGGGCCGTACACTATCAGACTTTGCTTATATAAGTCAGTACCTAAATGTGGAGACGAGACTCGTCAGCTCGGCCGACATCCGGGCCAGCTCGGCCGTGGCCTCCTCCGACTCCCGTGCGCCCTGACACCTGATGACCCCTCCGCCCCCAGGGGCCCCACCGGCACCCGGGTAGGGTTGTTGCTTGCGTCAACAACTTCTTCGAGGAACGGAACCGCCCGGTGAGTGATCTGAATCTGCTGGTCGTAGTCGCAAGCACCCGGCCCGGCCGCAACGGCCTGCCCGTGTCGCAGTGGTTCGTCGATGCCGCGAAGGCCCACGGCGGTTTCCAGGTGACCGTGGCCGACCTGGCCGAGGAGAACCTGCCGCTGATGGACGAGCCGCACCACCCGCGCCTGTCGAACTACCAGCACGACCACACCAAGCGCTGGGCCGAGAAGGTCGCCGCCGCCGACGCGTTCGTCTTCGTGATCCCCGAGTACAACTTCGGGCTGAGCGCGCCGCTGAAGAACGCGCTCGACTACCTGCACAACGAGTGGCGCTACAAGGCCGCCAGCGTCGTCAGCTACGGCGGCGTCTCGGCCGGCACCCGCTCCGCGGTGGCCGTGCACGGCGTCACCTACGCCCTGAACATCTTCATGATCGCCCAGGCGGTGAACATCCCGTTCGTGACGAACCAGATCGTCGACGGCAAGTTCGACCCCAGCGAGACCACCGAACAGGCCGCCCAGGCGATGCTCACCGAGTTGGCCAAGGTGGCCGAGGCCCTGAAGCCGCTGCGCGGCTGATGCGAAGGCCCCCCGCCGCGTCTCAGGCGCGGCGGGCGTTGGCCACGACCGCGTCGACGATCTGCCCCCAGAGCTGAACCGGCAGGTCATGCCCCATCCCCGGGAGGACGAGAAGCTCGGCCCCCGGAACGGCCGCCGCCGTGGCCTCCCCGCCGTCGACCGGAATCAGCGGATCGTCGGCGCCATGGATCACCAGCGTGGGCGCGGTGACCTCGCGCAGTCCCGGCGTCCGGTCCGGCGACGCGATGATCGCCGCGTACTGCCGGAGCGTCCCCTGCGGCCGGTATCCCCGGTCGTACTTGGCGGCGGCCCGCCGTTCGAGCTCGGCCTGCGGAGCCGGATAACCGGGCGACCCGACGACCCGGGCCCCCGCCACCGCGTTGGCGACCGCCTCCGCCCGATCCGCGGCCGGCGGCCGGATCAGCACCGCGGCCGCCGCGTCGGTAGGGCGCCCCACCCCGCGCGCCCCCGTGGTCGACATGATCGACGTCAGGCTGGCAACCATCTCCGGATGATCGAGCGTGAGCTGCTGCGCGACCATCCCACCCATCGAGGCCCCCACGACGTGCGCCCGCGCGATCCCGAGCTCCTTGAGCAGCCCGGCGGCGTCCGCGGCCAGGTCGGAGAGAAGGTAGGCCACGGTGGACCGGTCCCCCGCCAGAATTCCCGGCACGTCCGGGAGCCCGACCTCGTCGAACCCCGAGGACAGCCCCGAATCCCGGTTGTCGAACAGCACGACGTAGAAGCCGCGCGAGGCAAGCTGCTCGACAAACCCCGCAGGCCAGTCGATCAGCTGCGCACCGAGCCCCATCACGAGGAGCAGCGCGGGATCCCCCGGAGAACCGACGGTCTCATACCAGATGTCGACCCCGTTGGCGCGAACCTCAGCCACGGCAACTCCCCTCTAGACCAACACGCGAGCCCATCCTTCCCCACCACCTTCACGTTTCCCAGGCTCCCGAAACCCCACCCACCGTGCTAAGAGCCGATCTCCGCAGCGCGTGGCCGGGGTATGGGGCGGAGCCCCGAAGAGACCCTCACCGAACAGCCCGAAGAGTCCGCCGCCCGGCCAGCACGGCAACCCCCGCAAGCACGACAAACACCCCACCACCGGCAACAGCCAGCGTCCAGACCCGAGGAAACGACGGCAACGGCAGAGCCGGCGGATCAAGCCCGGCAAGCGGCAACGCCCACCCCGTCAACCACCACCCGAGAAGCGCGATAGCCATCCCCGCCACAACCGCGGCCCCCACCAGCACGGGATAGGTCCAGAGAGTGGCCCGGCGAACGGCCACCCGAGCCAACCCTTGCCCCCGCAGCGCCGTGAGATCCTCCACGCGCCGCCCCCGATCAACGGCCGCCGCCAGGATCAACGCACCAGCGGCAAGCGCCACCGCCAGCCCAGCGACGATCACATAGAACCACAGGGCGAGCGCCGGCCCTTGCCGATCCAGCCGAGCACGGACCTGCCCGGCCCCGGTATCCGAGATGACCACCAATCCCCGCCCCCGCAACCGATCCAGGACATCGGCCGGCGCCGACGAGGACAGCCACACCTGGGCGGAGGAAACGGGCATGGAATCGGTGGCGGCCCGGTCGGCATAGTCCAGATCAGCCAGAACAGCCGGCAACCCGAGCCCGGGAACAGCCGGAATCCGGGCCACCGCGGCGACCGGCAGGGCACGACCGTCGAAGCCCGGCACCGAGGGCTGGGCCACGTCTCCGGCAACAGCCACCGGCAACGGCAACGGAACATCAGCGGGCTGGACGAACAGGCCGCTGGAAATGCCGTTCAGCGAGGTGACCGCGACCTGCAGCCCCGCACCACCGGCGGACAGCCGGCCGCCGACGGTGACCCGCCACCCGGACGCCGAGGCGAACAGACCCGGCGACACCCCCGTCATGGCGTGCACGGTGATCTGCCCGGTCAGGTCGAGCGACCCTTGCCGCCCACCGATCTGCAGTGCCTTCAACCGGCACCCCGACGCACAGGCCGCCGCCGCGAAGGCGTAGGCGTGCCGCCCCGGCCGGAGCTCCCCGAGTTCGACCGTGCTGTCGGCCGGCCCGCCGACCGGCGCCAGCACCACGGTGGCCAGCAGCGGCTTGCCGACGGTGAGTCCGGTGCTGGTCATGTCGAGGCTGAGCCGTGAGCCGCGCAGAATCACCGGCTCGCCGGTCGCCGGGCGCAGGGCGCGCAGGTCGGGCGGGTGGCCACCCCACGCGGCGACCGAGTCCAGCCCGGCGGTGTCGACGGCGAGGACGGGCGGCTGGCCCTTGGTGGCGGGCAACCGGACGGCGGCCATCGCGAACGTCCCGGACGGGTCGACGCCCCGGACCGCCGCGAGGAGGCCCTGCCGGCTGAGCGGCCCCACCGCGACCACCCGGGCGGCCCCGGTGCCGAGGCCGGCCTGGACCTCCCGGCCACGAGCTCCGACGTCGACGGCGCAGGTCGCATATCCCACCACCGCGACCGACGCGGTGAGCAGCGCGAACAGCCGGGTCCCGCCGGGCCGCCGGGACAGTTGGAAGGCGGCGACAGCGGCGGCGAGCCGGCCGTCGCGGAGCTGACGGCGGGCGAAGACGGTGGCCCAGGGCAGCAGAAGCCGGGCAGCGATCAGGGCCGCGGCGACCAGAACCAGCCCGGTGGCTAGCGTGCCGACCCCGTCCAGCCCGCCGTCGCTGACGAAGAGCTGAAAAACGGCGACGGCGGCCAGCAGAACGACGACCGCCTCGGCCGCGATGGCGGAGGCGGCACGCTGGGCCGGTGGCACTCGCCGGAGCAGTTCGGCGACCGGCCGGCCGAGCTGCCGGCGCTCGGCGAGCAGGGCGGTGACCACCGCGGCGGCCGCGGCGAACGGCGCCCACCGCAGGGCGGCCGGTCCGGGGTCGGCGCCGAGTCCGGGAAACCGCCAGGCGGCGAACGCGTCGACCAGCAGTTGCCCGGCGACGCACCCCAACCCGGTGCCGAGCAGGATGGCGACCAGGTTCTCGCCGGTGGCGAGCCACCACCGCTGGCCCCACCGTGCGCCCCGGAGTGCGACGACGGCGAGTTCGGGGCGGCGGCCTTCGGTGCCGTACCCGACGGCCAGGAAGATGGTGAGGCAGGCGAGCAGCACCAGGCAGACGGCCAGGACCGGCACGATGCGGTGGGCGGCCGACCGCTCGTCGTCGATCCGCGCGAGCAGCGCCGGGATCCCGGTGTCGACCTCGATGCCGGCGCCGAGGGCGGTGGCCCGGGCCTGGACGCGGGCGAGCCCCTCGCGCACGGCCGGCAGCCGGTCGACGGTGAGCGCGCCGGGTGCGGCACCGCCGTCCAGGCTGAGTTCGATGGCGCCGTGGTCCATGGCCCCGACCGAGGCGTACGTGACGAAGGCCGGCTCGCCGGCCCGCCCGCCGGTGTCGGGGCCGAAGTAGTTGTGCCGTCCCCAGTAGGCGTCGGCCGGGTCGCCCGGTTCGTAGATGCCGGTGATCAGGAAGCGTTTCGGAGCGCCGTCCGGGATGAAGGCCGCGACCGCCGGGTCGGAGTTGTAGAACGCGTACGTCAGCGTCAGCGTGGAACCGGGGGTGAGCTTCGCGCGCGCCGCCGTCTCCGGACCGATCATGATGTCGGACTCGCCGAGGACGCAGCGCCCGGCGATCATCCGGAGGTGGGCGCAGACGTCCTGGCGGTAGACGAACCGGGTGCGGATCTTGTCGGTGGGTTCGATGCCGAGCGTGGCGTACTCGGCGGCGTAGACGTAGTCGAAGCCGGGGATGCCCGCGAGTGACGATCCGGTCTCGGTGAGTTTGACGTCGGCCTTCACCGCGTCCGGGTTGGCCTTGCCGGGCCGCGGGTCGTGCTGCCGGGCGATCAGGGTGAGGCTGCGGGAGCCGGCGTCGGCGGTGCTGACCTGCTCGTCGGCGACGGCCCGGTCGGCGGCCCGCAGGTAGGCGGGTGCGGCCACGGCCGCGGCGACGCCGAACATGGTGAGCAGGGCGAGGGTGATGGCCTGGCCGCGGCGGGTCCACACCATGGCGAGGACGAGGGCGATCACCGGGCACCTCGGCGCAGGCCGCGCACGGACAGCCAGCCGGCGATCCCGAAGACGACGAGCCCGATGCCGGCGGCGGCGGCGAGCACCGGCCCGCCGAGGACGCCGGGCGGCGGTATCACCCGCCATCCGTCGGGGAACGGCGGCGCGGTGACGGCGGCGACCGGCCGGGCGATCAGGGCGGCGAGCAGCCCGGCGGCGACGCCGGTGACGACGAGGGCGGCGGTGCCCGCGTAGCCGGCGGTGAGGGCCCGGCCCGGGTCGAGGCCCTGGGTGCGCAGGGCGCGGAGCATGGCCAGTTGCGGTTCGCGTTCGGCGGCGGCGACCACACCGATCATCGCGGCCGCGACGACCAGCGCCAGGCCGGCCGCGAACAGGCCGAACGACGAGGTGATCACCCGGCCTTCGGCGGCGAGGGCGGTGCCCCGGGCCGCGGCGGTCCGATCGGAGAGTACGGCGAGCCCGTTGTCGCGCAGCGCGTCGACCAGCGACGCCGGGGCACCGTCGGCCAGCCAGACCTGGAAGGTTCCGCCGAGGTCGGCGTCCCCGGCCACCCGGCGGGCGGCGTCGAGGTCGGTGAGCATTCCGTCCCGCCCGAGCACCGGGAGCACCGCAGCGGTGGCGACGACCCGGACCGGGGTGGTGACCCCGCCGAAGCGCCCGGACATGGCGTCGTCGAACCGCCACCGGTCGGGCCGTCCGCCGGCGAGGACGATCGGCACCGGCAGCGGAGCGTCGACCGCGTAGACCTCGGTGCCCTCGTTGCCGGCGGCCCGCAGCGCGAGGCCACCCGCCGACGTGGAGAGCCGGGCCACGGTTCCGGTGAATCCGGCCCGCCAGCGGCCGACGTCGGCGACCGCGGTGGTGTCCAGCACCGTCGCGGCCGGGGACCGCTGCCCGACCGAGCGGATGGTCAACCCGCCGCCGGCCGGGAAGAGCTGCCACCCGACCAGGCGGCAACCGGGAGCGACAGCGCACGACGGCACGGCGACGGTCGCGGTCTGCGCTCCGGCCCGCAGTCCCCGCAGCTCCACCCGGAACCCGTCCCCGGTCCCCTCGTGCTGCAGGATCGCTCCGAGCAGCGCCGGCCCGCGGGCGTCCCGGACCAGGTCGACGGCGAGCGTCGAACCGGTGATCAGTGGCGCCGCGGACGGCAGCCGGGCCGCCGCGACGGCCGAGGCCAGCGCCTCCACCGGACCGTAGGCGGGCCGCCACCGGGCCACCGCGGCCAGCCGCGAGCTGTCGACCGCGAGCACCGGTGGCGCGGCGGCGGTGTCGACGACCACGGCCATCGCCTGTTTCCCGCCCGGGTCGGCCCGCCGGACGGCGTACTCGAGGGCGGTCCGCGACGCCGCGCGGACGGTGAGGACCCGGGCCGCGCCGAGTTCGACGTCGGCGCGTGCGGCGCGCTCCGCCCGCCCGGCGGCCAGGCCGCCGGTGGTCAGCGCGAGCAGGGCGACGGCCACGACGAGCAGGGCGAAGACCCGGTCGGTGCCGGGCTGCCGGGACACCTGTACGGCGGTGAGCCCCAGCCGCAGCCGTCCCGCCCGCACCGCCGCCCCGCCGATCCGGTCGGCGACCCAGCGCAGGAACCGGGCCAGCAGCAGCCCGACCGCGAGCGCGACCAGCCCGGGCGCCGCGACGCCGAGCCCGCTCTCCGGCCCGCCGGTGCGCGCCTGGTAGACCGCACCGGCGGCGAGCAGGACGAAGAACACGTCGACGAACCGGGACCGCCAGTCCCGCCGCGCCCCGGAGACCCGCTGCAGCAGCGCGACCACCGGGGCCCGCTGGGCGATCCCGTCCACCCCGGTGAGCACGAGCAACCCGATCAGCTCGACGACCAGGATCGCCGCCACCGAGACGAGCAGGGCGAGCCACCACTCGGCGCGCACCGGAAGGTCCCCGGCGATCAGCCACGCGGCGGCGATCCCGACCGGCAGCCCGGCCACCGCGCCGACGACGAGCGGCACGACGTGCTGGCCGGCGGCGAGCCGCAGCAGCCCGCCCCCGGTGGCGCCGCGCAGCTTGAGCAGCCCGGCGTCGGCCCGCCGGTCCCGCCCGGTGAGCCGGCCGGCCAGCCCGAGCGCGAACCAGGCCAGGATCAGCACCTGGGCGAGCGCCACCAGAACCCCGACGATGACGGTACGACGGTCGGCCAGCACCGCGTCGAACAGCTCGCCGGTCGGGTTGTCCAGGTCGAGCTGGGCGGAGGCGAACCGGGGTTCGGCCGCGTTGAGCACCCCGTTGAGGTCGTAGTTGTTGTCGCCGCGCAGCAGCTCGAGCGGCACCGGCACCGCGACGGCGAGGGTGGGCCGGTCGAGCTGCGGTTCCCGGAACGTCTCCAGGGTGGCGAACGCCGGGTCGAGGTCGCCCTGCGCCCGGAACAGCGGATCGGTCCAGTAGCGGCCGTCCGCGCCGGTGACCGCGTACACCCCGGAGACGCTCAGGCGCAGCGTGCCGAGGGAGCCGTCCGGGCGTACCTCAAAGGTGTCTCCGGTCTGGAGACCCACGCGTTGCGCGACGTCCGCGCTGATCGCGACCGCGCCCGGGGCGGACGGGCAGGCGCCGGTGATCCGCACGTGCGCGCAGAAATCGTCGCGGTAGGCAACCGGCATGCCGGACCGCGCCGACCCGTGCAGCCGGTCGGTGTAGAAGGTGTCCTGGGCCAGGCCGAGGATCGGGGTGGTGCCGGGCAGCGGCAGCAGGCCCCGGGTGGTGGCGGCGAGCCGGTCGAGGGCCCGCCGCGGGTCGCCGTTCGTCGCCACCTGCTGGTGCACGGTGATCACCTGCTGCTCGGCGGGCCGGGCGGTGACCTCGGCGCCGGCCGCGCGGGCGGCGACGGTCAGGCCGTACCAGGTGCCGGCGGTGGCGGCAGCCGCGGCGAGCGCGGCCAGCAGGGTGAGCAGGGCGGCCTGGGTCGTCCGGCGCCGCACCGCGCCCCAGCTCCCGAAGTACATCCCGGCCCGCTCTCCCCGTTTCGCCGGCTCAGCGCCGCAATCGCGCGGCCCGCATGGTCAGGTACCGCCGCTCGGGCAGGCTGCTGGTTCGGGCCGCCGCGGCAGCGTACAGCCGCGCGGCCGTCGATGGATCTCCCGCCTGTTCGTGCAGATGGGCGCGGACCGCATCGAGGCGGTGGTTCCCGGCGAGCTGATCGCCGAGATCATCCAGCAGGGCGAGGCCGGCGGCCGGGCCGTCGGACATCGCCACGGCCACCGCACGGTTGAGCGATACGACCGGGTTGCCGGTGACCCGCGCGAGAAGTCCGTAAAGGGCGGCGATCTGCGGCCAGTCGGTGGTCTCGAAGGTCGGCGCCCGGCAGTGCAGCGCCGCGATCGCCGCCTGCAGCTGATATTCGCCGACCGTCCCGGTCCCGGCCACGGCATCGAATATGCCGATCCCCTCCACGATCAAATTCCGGTTCCAGAGGGCACGGTCCTGCTCCTCCAGCGGAATCAGGTCACCGTCCACCGACGTACGGGCCGGGCGGCGCGCGTCGGTGAGCAGCATCAGCGCGAGCAGAGCGGCACTCTCCGCGTCGACGTGACTGATCCGGCGAGCCAGCCGGATGGCCTCGGCGGACAGCTCGACCCGGTGCAGCGTCCGGCCGGCGCTGACGGCGTACCCCTCATTGAAGATCAGGTAGAGCACCCGGCGGAGGGAGGTGAGGTCGGTGGACGGCCCGAAGGGCCGGCCACGCAGTTTCTGTTTGGCCCGGCTGATCCGCTGGGCCATGGTCGCCTCCGGCACCAGGAAGGCCGCCGCGATCTCCGCGGTGGTGAGCCCGCCCGCGGCCCGCAGGGTGAGCGCGACCTGCGACGACGGCGGCAGATCGGGATGGCAGCACATCATCAGCACGGCGAGGGTGTCGTCGGCCGGGTAGGCGTCGACCGGCCGGTCCAGCCGGGACACCAGTTCCTCGCGCCGGCGCCGGGCCTGCTCGCCGCGGATCGCGTCGATCAGCTTGCGCGAGGCGGTCTGCAGCAGCCAGCCGCGCGGATTGTCCGGCACGCCGTCGACCGGCCAGTGCAGGTGCGCGGCGAGCAGCGCCTCCTGCACCGCGTCCTCGGCGTCGTCGAACGAACCGCACCGCCGCGCGAGCACCCCCAGCACCGCCGGGGCGTGCTCGCGCAACAGGTCGGCGATCACCGGCCGGTCATGGCCTCGAAGTCGGTGCCGTCCATCACCCGGCGGACCGTGACCGGCTGGCGCAGCGGCACCCCGCCCGGCCCCGGCACCGCTGAGACGAGGGCGGCGATCTCGATCGCCCGGGCCTCCGACTCGACCTCGACGATCTGGTAGCCGGCCAGGATCTCCTTCGATTCGGCGAACGGCCCGTCCGTCACCACCGGCGCCGAGGTGCCGTCGGAGATCACCTCGCGGGCCGACCGCGGCTCGGTCAGCGCCTCGCCCCCGACCAGCTCGCCGCTGTCGCGCAGCGCGGCGTTCAGCACGTCGTAGTAGTTCATGTGCGCCTTGATCTCCTCCGGGCGCCACTGGTCCATCGGTGTGTCGTCGTCGCCCGGCCGGTAGTCGACGATGAGCAGGTAGCGCGGCATGGAAACCTCCTTGAGCGGATCTTCTACCTCAGGGACGAAGCCGATCTACCCCGCTCGACATGATCACGTGGATTAAGTTCGCCGGTATGAGTGTGCGCTTCGGGGTATTCGTGCCGCAGGGCTGGAAGATGGACCTGGTCGAGATCGCCGACCCGGTCGAGCAGTACGAGGCGATGACGGCGGTGGCGAAACTCGCCGACGCCGGCCCGTGGGACTCGATCTGGCTCTACGACCACTTCCACACCGTGCCCGAGCCGACGATCAACTCGGTCTTCGAGGTCTGGACGGCGACCGCCACCCTGGCCCGGGACACGTCGCGGGTCAACATCGGCCAGATGGTCGGCTGCAACGGCTACCGGCAGCCCTCGCTGTACGCCAAGATCGCGTCGACCGTCGACGTGGCCAGTCACGGCCGGCTGTACGCCGGGCTCGGCGCCGGCTGGTACGAGCACGAGTGGAAGGCGTACGGCTACGAGTGGGCCGACGTGCCGCAGCGGATGGCCGCCTTCCGCGAGGCGGTCGAGATCGTGCACCGGATGTGGACCGAGGAACGCCCGGTCTTCACCGGCCGGCACTACCGCATCGACGCCCCGATCAACCAGCCGATGCGCCGCCCGAAGCTGTGGCTGGGTGGCGGCGGCGAGAAGGTGACGCTCAAGCTGGTCGCGCAGTACGCCGACGGCTCCAACGTCGGCAACGGCAACCCGGAGATCATCCGGCAGAAGCTGGGTGTGCTGCGTGAGCACTGCGACCGCCTGGGCCGTTCCTATGACGCGATCGCCAAGTCGACCACCGTCGAGGTCGACCTGTCCTGGTCGACGTCGCAGGCCATCGCCAAGGTCGAGCAGGTGCTGGAGGCCGGCGCCGACTACGTGATCTTCTACATCCCGCGGGTGGCCTACGACCACGAGCCGCTGCGGCGCTTCGCCGAGGAGGTCGTGCCCCGGTTCACAACGCCGGCAGCGACACCGTGAACGTGCAGCCCGTCCCCGCGGCGGGTTGAGCCGTCAGGGTGCCGCCGTGGGCGTCCACGATGGCCTTGGTGATGGCCAGGCCCAGGCCGGTGCCCTTGATGCCCTGCTGCACCGCGTTGCTGGCCCGGAAGAACCGGTCGAACAGGTGCGGGTACTGGTCGGCCGGGATGCCGATGCCGGTGTCGGACACCTCGATCACCACGTCGCCGTCGCCGGTGCCGGCTCGTTCGGGCGGCTGGTGCCGGGCCGTCACGGTGACCCCGCCGCCGGCCGGCGTGTACTTGATCGCGTTGGCGACGAGGTTGTCGAGGACCTGCCGCAACCGCACCGGGTCGGCCTGCACCAGCAGCTCCCGCGGTGCCGTCACCTCGATGGTCAGGCCCTTCGCCTCGGCGGCGGGCCGCAGCGTCTGCACCACGTCGCGGATCAGCCGGGTGGCCGACAGCGGCTTCCGTTCCAGGTGCAGCTGACCGGCCTCGAGGCGGGCCATGTCGAGCAGGTCGTCGACGAGGACCTGCATGTGGGCGCTGCGCCGGTCGATCACCTCGGTCAGGTGGCGCTGGTCCCCGGTGAGCTCCGGATCGTCGAGCAGCGCCTCGGTGTAGCTGCGGATCGCACCGAGCGGGTTCCGCAGTTCGTGACTGACCAGCGCGACCAGCTCGTCCTTGAGCCGGTCGACCCGGCGCAGCTTCTCGTTCTGCGACCGCTGGTCGGTCAGCAACCGCTCGCGCTGCTCGGCGAGCACGTGCCGGTCGGTGACGTTGGTGCTGATCCCGTCGACGAGCAGCCGGCCGTTCTCCCGCCGCGGCATCGCCCGGGTCCAGACCCACCGGGTCACCCCGTCCGCGCCGAGCATCCGCACCTCGTTCTCGGCCGGCCGGCCGGCCCGCACCTCGGCGACGAACAGGTCGTAGGCGGCCTGGTCGTCCGGATGGATCCGGCCCTCCATGGCGGCCGCCATGTCCGACTGGACGGCCAGTCGCTCGCCGAACACGCCGCTGCCGTCCGGGCTGGCGTAGACCGAGCCGATGGTCCGGTCCGGCCGCACCTCGACCGTCCACACGTAGTCGTTGACCTGCTCGATCACCCGGTCGAAGTCGCGCCGGGCGGCGGCCAGCGCGAGGGCCAGGTCCTCGGTGCGGCGCCGCTCGAGGTAGCGGCCCAGCTGAGCGCCGATCAGCTCGAGCAGGTCGGTGACGTCCGCGTCGTACTCCTCGACGGCCACGCTGAACAGCAGCAGCACGCCCAGCACCCGGTCACCCGACCGGACCGGCACCCCGAGGGCGCTGTGCAGGCCGGCCGCCCGGATCTGCTCGGCCCGGCTCATCAGTCGCGGATCGTCGGCGACCTCGGCCGAGAACAGTTCGGCCTCGTCGGCCCAGATGTGCCCGGCCAGGCCGACGCCCCGCCGGACACCGAACGGGCGGCCGTCGGTGACGGCACTGAGGTCATACGCCGGATCGGTCCACTGCCCGACCCGGTTGATCACCCCGGCGTCGTCGTCGGCCTGCCAGAACTCGCCGTACACCCAGCCGAGCGCCCGGGTCACCGCGGCCACCGTACGGTCGGCCGCCTCCTCGGCGCTGGTGGCGTCGGCGAGAGCGCGGGCCACCGCGTACCGGACGTCCCGGGAGCGCTCGGCGATCCGCTGGTCGGTGATGTCGTGCATGGCGACCACCGCGCCCAGCCGGCGACCGTCGGTGGTCTCGATCGGGCGGGCGTTGACGTGGAAATGGTGCGGGACGCCGCCGCGCGGGGCGACCACGAGGTGCTGCCGGTCGACCTGCTCCCCGTTGAACGCCCGGATCAGCGGCAACTCCCCGGCCTCCAGCGGGGTGACCTCGTCCGGACCGTAGAGGTCGTACTCCTCGGGCCAGTCACCGAACGACACCGGCCGGGCGTCCGCGCCGTGGATCTCCCGCATCGCATGGTTGAACAGGGTCAGCCGGCCGTCCGAGTCGCAGGCGCCGACGCCCACGTCGAGGCTGTCCAGCAGCGCCTGCAGGAAGGTGCGCTCGTGTTCCAGCTGGCGCCGGTCGGCGACCCGGCCGCTGATGTCGTGCAGGAACGCGTGGTAGCTGTCCTCCTCGACCTGCAGGGTCATCTCGATCGGGAACTCGTCGCCGGCGCGGTTGCGGGCGGACAACTCGATCCGGTGGCCGGCCAACCGGGACCGGCCGCCCCCGTGCAACCGGGCCAGCCCGGCCGAGTGCGCGGCCCGGAACCGGGCCGGGATGATCAGGCCGGCGACCTGGCTGCCGAGGGCCTCCGCGGCGGAGTAGCCGAACAGCTTCTCGGCGGCGGCGTTCCAGGCCAGCACGTTCCCGGCGCCGTCCACCGACACGTACGCGTCCTGGCAGGCGTCGAGGACACCCTGCAGCCGGCGGGCGGCGGCCGCGTGCACCCGGGCCTCGGCCCGCATGGCGATCTCCGCCTCCGCGGTGGCCGCGAGGTCCTCCACCAGCAGCAGGTCCCGCGGTTCCCAGTCCCGCGGCTCGTCGTGCAGCACGCAGAACGCGCCGAGCGGGTGACCGTCGAGACTGCGGATCGGGAAACCGGCGTACGCGACCACGCCGTCCCCGATCGCCGGGTGCCCGGCCACCCGGTCGTCCGCGCGCGCGTCGGTGACCAGCAGCGGGGCGTCGGTGTCGACGACCATCCGGCAGTACGTGTGGGCGACCGGCGAGCCGGCCGAACCGACCACCACCCGCCGGTCGGCGGTCACCAGCGACACCTGGGCCCGGGTGGTGCGCAACTGGTGGGCGGCGGCCCGGGCGAGCCGGTCCAGCGATGCGCTGGAGGCACCCTCGAGCAGCCCGCTGTCACGCATCCGGCGCAGACGCGCCGCATCGCTCAGCCGGCCGTCCGCACCCGTCGTGCCCGCGGTGGACCCCACTCCCTCCAAGTTCGGCCCGCCCCGCCGAAGGCTGAGCGGGTAAACGGAAGTCGTCGCTTCAACCTCTTGTCAGCTTCGGAATCAGTGGAAAGATGGGCCGGAAAGTGTCCGATCCTGCTCCTGGAGATCTCGTGACCGCCAAGACCGTGCTGCACAACTTCATCGGTGGCGCCCCGGCCGCGCCCGCCGAGGGCCGATACGAGGACCTCATCGACCCGGCCACCGGCGAGGTCTTCGCCTCCGCACCGGTTTCCGGCAAACCGGATGTGGACCGGGCTTTCACCGCCGCGTCGGAGGCGTTCGAGAAATGGCGTAACACGACGCCGAGCGAGCGGCAGCAGGCGCTGCTGAAGTTCGCCGACGCGATCGAGGCGCGCACCGACGAACTGGTCGCCGCCGAGTCGCAGAACACCGGCAAGCCGCTCGGGCTGACCAGGAGCGAGGAACTGCCGCCCGCGATCGACCAGATCCGGTTCTTCGCCGGCGCGGCCCGGCTGCTCGAGGGCCGCTCCGCGGGCCAGTACCTGAACGGTTTCGAGTCCTACGTCCGGCGCGAGCCGGTCGGCGTGTGCGCGCAGGTCACCCCGTGGAACTACCCGCTGATGATGGCCGTGTGGAAGATCGCGCCGGCGCTCGCGGCCGGCAACACGGTGGTCCTCAAGCCGTCCGACACCACCCCGGTCACCTCGGTGCTGCTCGCCGAGATCGCCGCCGAGTTCCTCCCGGCGGGCGTGTTCAACGTCGTCATCGGCGACCGCGACACCGGCCGCCAGCTGGTCAGCCACCCGACGCCGCAGATGGTGTCGATCACCGGCAGCGTGCGGGCCGGCATGGAGGTCGCCCAGGCTGCCTCCGCCGACCTCAAGCGCACCCACCTCGAGCTGGGCGGCAAGGCGCCGGTCGTGGTCTTCGACGACGCGGACATCGCGGCGGCGGCCGAGGCCATCGCAGTCGGCGGCTATTTCAACGCCGGCCAGGACTGCACCGCCGCCACCCGGGTGCTGGTCTCCCCGCGGGCGTACTCCGACTTCGTGGCCGCCCTCGCCGAGCAGGCCAAGGGCACCCGGACCGGCGCCGCCGACGACGAGGACGTGCTGTACGGGCCGCTGAACAACGCCCGCCAGCTCGACCGGGTCAAGGGCTTCGTCGACCGCCTGCCCGACCACGCCTCCCTCGACGCCGGCGGCGCCCGGGTCGGCGACCGCGGCTACTTCTACTCCCCCACCGTCATCTCCGGGCTGCGCCAGAACGACGAGGTCGTCCAGGACGAGATCTTCGGCCCGGTGATCACCGTCCAGCAGTTCAGCGACGAGGACGAGGCGGTCCGCTGGGCCAACGGGGTGGAATACGGGCTGGCGTCGAGTGTCTGGACCAAGGACCACGGCCGGGCCATGCGGATGACGCAGCGCCTGGACTTCGGCTGCGTCTGGGTCAACTGCCACATCCCGCTGGTCGCGGAGATGCCGCACGGCGGATTCAAGCACTCCGGCCACGGCAAGGACCTTTCGGTGTACGGGCTTGAGGACTACACCCGCATCAAGCACGTCATGCACTCGCTCGACTGATCTCACCGTCAGGTGCGGAAGCCCGGGCCCGAGGGGGGTCCGGGCCTCCGTTCGTCAGCAGGGCGGTTCGTAGGGCACTCCCGGCACGTACGTCCGCCACTCAGCGGGCGAGATCGGGTCACCGGCCGACGCGCACACCCGGGCGATGACCTCCTCCGGGTCGGTCGACCAGAAGTCGACGCCATCGCTTCCCCGCACCGCCAGCAGCTTGCCGTTCGGACTGAACGCCAGCCCGTTCGGGCTCGTGTTGACCTCCATGCTCGCGTTCAGCCGGGTGGTGCGGGGGTCGCTGATGTCGTAGAGATCAACTATCCCGTCACCGCTGCTCTCGCCGCCCTGCAAGGCGAGGAGTTTGCCGTCCGGGCTGACCGCGAGGTCCGTGTTCACGAAGTTCCGGCGGCCGCCCAGGAGCATCGGTTCGCCGAGCCGCCCGTCATCGCCGACCGGGAAGATACGGACGTACCGGCTGTTGTCGCCGATCACCAGGTAACGGCCGTCCCCGGTCAGCTGGCCGTTGGCCAGGAGGCTGTCGGCCGTGACCGGACGCGACCCGAGCGGCCGAGGGTTGACCGGATCGCTGATGTCCCAGGCCAGGACCTCGTTGTCGCTGAAGCTGTACAGGTAGGGACCGACCGTGGAGAACGCGAACTGGAAGGCCAGCGTCGGCAGGTTGACCAACAGTTTCGGCGTAGCCGGATCACTGAGGTCGAACAGGCGCATCGACGACGGGCGGCCGTCGTCGCGGTGCGAGACGTCGGCCACTGCGAGCAACCGTCCGTTGCCGCCGCCGAACGTGATGCCCATGGCGCCGGACGTGAAGTCCTTCAGCGTCGCCAGCGGCTTGACGACCGTGGTGTATTTGGCCGCGGTCAGCTCGCTGGTGGCGACGATGTCGACCAGGGCCTGGTTGCCGTCGGTGCGAGGGACCGCGAACAGGGAGCCGTCCGGGCTGAACGCCGTCGATGCGTCGATGCCCTCGCCGTCCTCGGTGGACATGTTGTCGCCGTGGGAGGGGAAGTCGCGCACCGGCACCGGGCTGCGGGTCTGGGTGATGTCCCAGACCCGGGTGCCGATGTCGGAGCTGGTGTCGGCCACCAGCTTCGGGCCCTGCGGGTTGAAGGTCACCCCGTTGAGCAGGCCGGCCTTCAGCAGCGGCGTCGATCCGGTCGCGCCCGGACGGAACGCGTCGGCGAGGTCCCAGAGCAGCACGCCCGCGTCGGTCGGGGTCGCCACCACCGGATAATCCGGCTCCGAAGACTTGAGGATCACCGCCGCGCCGAGGCTGTGGGTGGTGCCGGCCGGTGTCTTGCTGGCGAACCACAGCCCGTCGGAGAGCTTCCGCCAGACACAGAGGTCACCGTTTCCGCCACCGACGACGTAGCCGAGCCGGTCGTCGTCCCGGTCCTGGCTGTAGACCAGCGAGCTGACGTTCGAGCACGTGTTGCCGTAGGGACGATCCCAGTTCCGGTCGTCGGTGACCGCCGACACCTTCCGGGGATCGCCGACGTCCCAGAGGCGCGGATACTCGTCGCTTTTCGTGCCGGCCACGGTCAGCAGGTACCGGCCCGTCTTGTCGAACGCGACGCGGTGCATGAAGACGCGAGGCTTCAAGAGCCAGTCGGCCGGCGACGTGGACTCGGCCCGCTTCGCCAGCTCCGGCACGGCCCACAGCCGGGACTTCTTGTCGAGGCCGGAGCTGGCCAGCAACCGGCCGGACGGCGCGAAGGCCAGCGAGTCCACCATGCCCTGGTGCGCGTCGATGGTCCCGGCGGCGCTGGGCTGCCCGGGCCGGGTCACATCCCAGAGCCGGATGCGGCCGTTGTGCCCGGCCGCCGTCAGGGTCCTGCCGTCGGCGGTGAGCGCCACGGCGGTGATGCTGGTGTCCCCCGTCTCCAGCACGGCGAGCGACACCGGGTGCGCCGGGTCGGCCAGCCCGTAGAGCCGGACCCGCGGCCGGGGCAGATCACGCATGTCCTCGGTGTTGGCCTCGGGCGAATCGGGGCCGACCCCGACCGCCAGCAGCCGCCCGTCGGTGCTGAGAGCGACCGGCCCGTTCAGCTCGCCGTCGCCGAACTCGCTGATCACCGCCGCCGACCGGGGGTCGCGCAGCACGAGCGTGTCGCCGGTCGAGACGGCCACGAACGCGCCGTCGCCCGACTGCGCCAGGTCGTAGGCGACCCGGCCCGCGTTGAGCGTGCCGGTACTGGCCAGGCTGGCGAGGACCGGACCGGTTCCGGTGGCCGGGTCGATCTTGTAGGACAGCACACTCAACTGCTTGGCCAGGTTGGGCTGCCGATCGCGCAGTTGGTCGGCCTCGGCGGCGAGCAGGCGGGACAGCGCGAGGTCCCGCTGGTCGGCCGCCCGCCTCTGGAACACCACCGCGGTGATCGCCGCCGCCACCGCCACCACCAGCAGGGTCGCGAGCACCGAGATCACCGACCGGCGTACCCGATCGGACCGGCGCTGCGCCGACCCTGACGCCGCGAGGAACGCGGTCGCCTCCGGCCCGAGTTCGGCGGCCGCCTCCGCCGCTCCGCCCAACCGGGCACCGCGGTAGAGAAGGCCAGAGTCACGGCCGTTCTCCGCCCACGTCCGTGCGTCCGCCGTGACTCGCTGGCCGGTCCGCAGCCGTTCCCGGTCCTCCTCGATCCAGTCCCGCAGCCGCGGCCACGAGCGCAGCAGCGCCTCGTGGCTGAGCCGCACCGACGTACTGTCCCGGGTGACCAGCCGGTCGCGGGTGAAGCGTTCCAGCGCGCGTTCGCCCGCCGCCGGATCGTCGAGGCCGCGCAGCAGGTCGTCGAGCGGCACCGGCCGAATCGTCTCGGGTCCGTCGCCGACGACCCGTACCAGCCGCGGCAGCATCCGGCGCAGCGCCCCGGCCGCCGCCTCGTCCTCGGCGAGACTCGCCCACGCGGCCTCGGCGGTGGCGCCGATCGCGTCCACCCCGCCGGCCCGGCTGTAGCCGCCCAGGGTGAGCCGGTTCTCCTCGCGTTGCTGCCAGGTCGCCCACAACGCGTGCGACAGCAGCGGCAGCCGGTCCTGCTCGCCGAGATCGCGCAGGATCAGGCCGGCCAGACCGTCCTCCACCCGCAACCCGGCCGCCGCGGCCGGGCCCTCGATGGCCGCGCGCATCTCGCCGGGGGTCATCGCGGTGATCAGCGTCTGGTGGTGGCGCAGCGCGTCGGTGAGCTCGGGTCGCTCGGCCGCCCGGCCGTAGAAGTCGGCGCGCAGCGCCAGCACCACCACGTGCCGCTCGGCGAGTGCCCGGACCGCGCCGAGGAAGGACGTGCGTTCCTCGGCCGATTCGCAGAGCGTGAAGACCTGTTCCAGCTGGTCGACGATCAGAACCAGCCGGCTCGCGCCATGTTCCGTGCAGGCGGCCGCAGCGAGGTCCACCACCTGGGCCGGCTGCACCGGAGCCGCCCATTCGCTGTCCGCCGGCATGTTTGCCCGCTGCTCTTTTCCGGCCTCGGCGTCGAGTCGGATGACCAGTTGGGCCATCGGGTGCTCGCCCGGGGTCATCAGCAGCACCGGCCAGCCCGGCGAACCGGCCAGCTCGGGTGTCCCCGCCGCCAGCATCGGCCGCAGACCCGCGTTGAGCAGCGACGTCTTTCCCGCGCCGGAGGCCGCGACGAGCATCGACGGCGAGCGCTTCGCGGCCGCGCCCGCCACCCCGGCGACGAGGCCGGCAACCGTGTCGTCGCGACCGAAGTAGCGGTCGGCGTCCTTCGGCCGGAACGCGTCCAGCCCCAGGTAGGGGCATTCCCCGGCGGCCGGCGGGATCCGCTGCTCCGGCCCGGCCGGCCGGTGGGCGCGGTTGACGGCCAGCACGAACGAGCCGGACTCGTCCCCGGACCGGCTCGTGGGCTTGGCCGTACCCGCGGTCTCGGCCGCCGCGGCGAGACGGTCGTAGACCGTATTCAGCGTGAGCACCGGCCCGGTCCGGGCGTCGCCCTCCTCCAGCAGGCGCACGAATCGCCCGCTGAACGTGGTCAGCGCCTCCTCCGCCGGCGCCTCGGCCAGCCGCTCCGCGGAGGCCAGCAGGAAGGTGCCGGACGCCGCCGCCGGGCTGAACCCCGGCAACGCCGGCCGGGCCGCATCGGAGAGTTCCGCCCGGGCCGAGTAGCAGCAGTCGAGGATCACGATGCGGGTCTTCGCCCGGCTGCCGGCGAGCGTGTCGGCGAGCTCCTGGAACGGCAGCGCCTGGCGGTGCGGCCGGGGCGCGGTCACCACGTCGGTGGCGCACGCCGCGAGGTACAGCCGGTTGCGCGGCCCGATCAGTCCGTGGCCGACGTAGTAGATCAGCAGCACCGACTCGGCCGCCTCCGCGGCTTCCGCCACCAGCGCGGACATCGCGTCCACGTCCGGCGGGTCGACGACCACCCGCACCTGTTCCGGGTCGGCCCCGCCGGCCGCGATCAGGGCGGCACCGACCGCCTCGGCACTGCGCCTCGCCGCCGGCACCGGCGTGAGGGTGGGCCCGGCGTGACTGGCCGTGCCGATCACCAGGATCCGCACCCCCGGCCCGGACAGACCCGTCCTGGGTTTCGGGTCGGCGTCGGCAGCGTCGGTCATTTCCGGGCGGGATCAGGACCGGCCGATGGCCCTTCCTCGGTGTCGGGGCCGGTGCGGCGCTCCGCCTCGCCGAGCAACGCCACGATCCGGTTCAGCTCGGCCGACAGGGCCGGCGTGTTGAGGTCCCGCACGCGCTTGGCATCCAGGGTGATCGTCGTGCCGTCGGGCCGTGTCACGATGACCGACACCTGCCCGCGCCGCCCGCGCACCCAGGTCACGAGGGCCGCGCCGAGCGCCGCCGCCGTGCTGCCCGGCCCGATCGCGACCAGCAACGCCTCGAGAACCGGCCCCAGCGTGCCCGGCAGCGGCGGTGCGTGCCGCGCCGTCACCCGGCCGCGCAGCTCCGGATCACCGGCCAGCCACTCGTCCAGCGCCACTAGCTCGTCAGGATCGGCCGCCCCCGCCACAACGATCTGAACGTCCACGCAACTCCCCTCGCTGCCCCGGACTCTACCGTCCACTATCGACCGGGCCTATCGGCCCGCGAGGCGGACGAACAGGTCGTGGGCCGCGTCCACCTCGGCCGGATCCTCGCCCGCGAGCAGGTCGATCCGGGAGTGGTAGAGCAGCATGCGGTGGCTGGTGTCGACGCCGGCCGCGATCCCCCGCAGGCTGCTTCGCGCGCCAGGCCGCCGCGGTCCGCTGGTTCCTACTGCTCGCGCATCTCCCAGGGGGAGCCGTACTCGACCAGCTTGTCGAGGAACGGCTGCGGGTCGAAGGCCTCGGGGCCCAGGACGCCGGTGCCGTGCCACTTGCCGGAGGCCAGGAGCTCCAGGGCGATGACCGGGTTGACCGCGGTCTGCCAGACGACGGCCTGGGCGCCGTACTCGCGCATCGACCAGTCGTTGTCCACCAGGTGGTAGAGGTAGACCTCGCGGGGCTTGAAGTCCTTGCCGAGGCCCCGCACCACGGTGCCGGCGCAGGTCTTGCCGGTCATCTTGTCGCCCAGGGTGGCCGGGTCGGGCAGCACCGCGGCCACCACGTCGCGCGGGGACACCCGCGCGGCGCCGACCTGCACCGGCTCGGTGCGGTCCAGGCCCAGTTTGTGCAGGGTGCGGAGCACCTCGATGAACTCGCGGCCCAGGCCGTACTTGAAGGTGACCCGGCCGGCGTCCACCCAGCGCGGGATGAGGAGCACCTCCTCGTGCTCCACGTGCACGCACTCGACCGGGCCGATGCCGCCGGGGAAGTCGAAGATCTCCGGCTCGCTCAGCGGCTCGGTGGTGAACCAGCCGCGGCCCTTCTCGTAGATGACCGGCGGGTTCAGGCACTCCTCGATCGTGGTCCACACCGAGAACGACGGGGCGAACTCGTAGCCGGCCACCTCGAGGTTGCCGCCGTCCCGGATGCCCACCTCGTCGATGCGGCTGAACAGGTGATCGGCGGCGTACCTGGCGAAGATGTCGGAAAGGCCGGGCTCGACGCCGATGCCCACCAGGGCCAGTCGGCCGGCCGCCGCCCAGGCGGGCGCGGCGGCGAACTGCTCGTCGCCCAGCTTCACCCCGGTCCGCTGGAACGGGTCGTCGGGGTGCGGGTGGGACAGCGACATGGCCATGTCGAGGTAGTCGGCGCCGGCGGCCCGGGCGCCTTCGAATACCGGCATGACGAAGCGGGGGTCGACGGCGTTGAGCACGTGGGTGATGTCGTGGGCGCGGCAGAGCGCGGCCACCGCCTCGGCGTTCGAGGCGTCGATCTGCGCCGCCACGAACCGCTCGTCGCCGACGGTGTCGATGACGCGGGTGGCGCGGGCGAGGTCGTAGTCGGCGACCACGAGGCGGGTGAAGAAATCGCGGCGGCAGGCTATGCCGGCTGCGGCGGATCCGACACCGCCCGCACCGACAACCAGGACGCGCATGGGGAACACACCTTTCGGGTGATAAACGGTCTTCTGATCACTGAAACCGTGTCCCAAGAGCCTCTACACCACTGAAACCCTTGTCAAGAGCGATCAACTCTGCGATAAACGCAGATGTCACTGCCGCTCGGAAGGACTGACCCGTGATCTCCCGGTACGGATTCCATTGATCACCGCAAACCGGACGAGCGATTCCATTGCCGTACACCCGCACCCGGGGAAGAATCGCGGCGTGACGGCGGACCTGGCTTTGGATCAGATCAACAAGCAGATCATCGAGCACCTGCAGCGCGACGGCCGCATGTCGTACGCGACGCTGGCCAAGGAGATCGGCCTCTCCGAGGCCGCCGTGCGCCAGCGGGTGCAGCGGCTGCTCGACGGCGGGCTCATGCAGATCGTGGCGGTGACCGACCCGCTCACGCTCGGCTTCGCGCGGCAGGCGATGGTCGGCCTCAAGGTGAACGGCGACCTGCGCGCCATCGCCGACGAGATCGCCGACATCCCCGAGGTCGACTACGTGGTGATCTGCGCGGGCGGGTTCGACCTGCTCGTCGAGCTCGTCTGCACCGACGACGAGCACCTGCTCGACCTGCTCAACGAGAAGGTCCGCCCGATCAAGGGCGTCACCTCGTGCGAGACGTTCATGTATCTGAAGCTGGCCAAACAGACCTACGCATGGGGTACGCGATGACCGCTCCGTCCTTCTGGTTGCACACCCTCGGACCGGTCACCCCGCGCCCGCCGCTCGACGGCGACGCGGACGTGGACGTGGCGATCGCCGGGGGCGGCTACACCGGGCTCTGGACGGCGTACTACCTCTCGCAGCTGGCCCCGCACCTGTCGATCGCCATCGTCGAGGCCGAGTACTGCGGTTTCGGGGCGTCCGGGCGCAACGGTGGCTGGGCGTCGGGCCTGTTCCCGGTTCCGGAGGCCAAGCTGGCGCGGCGCTACGGCGCTTCCCGCGCGACGGCGATGCATGCGGCATTGGCCGACGCGGTGGACGAGGTCGGGCGGGCCGCCGCGGCCGAGGGCATCGACTGCGACTACGCCAAGGGCGGCACGATCACCCTCGCCCGCACCCCGGCACAGTTGCGCCGCCAGCAGGGTTCGGCCGGCTTCGTCGACGCGGCCGAGGCGTCCGCCATCTGCGGCGCGACCGGCGTGCTCGGCGGCGTCTACAGCCCCGACTGCGCGGCGCTGCACCCGGCCAAGCTGGTGCGCGGCCTGGCGTCGGTGGTCGAGCAGCGCGGCGTCGCCATCTACGAGGGCACCCGGGTGCAGCGGATCACCCGCGGGCAGATCGTCACCGACCACGGCACGCTGCGGGCCGGCACGGTGGTGCGGGCCCTCGAGGGATACACCGCCCGGCTCGCCGGGCACCGTCGCGCGCTCGCCCCGGTCTACTCGCTGATGATCGCCACCAAGCCGCTGCCCGAGTCGGACTGGGAGCGGATCGGGCTGCGCCGCCGGGAGACGTTCGCCGACGAACGCCACATGATCATTTATGGCCAGCGGACCGCCGACGACCGGCTCGCGTTCGGCGGGCGGGGCGCGCCCTACCACTTCGGCTCGCGTATCGAACCGTCGTACGACCGGGTGCCGGCCGTCTTCGACAGCCTGCGCGACACCCTCACCGAGATGTTCGGCATCAAACCGGAGATCGCCTACCGCTGGGGCGGTCCGCTCGGCATCCCCCGCGACTGGATGCCGTCGGTCGGCCTCACCGACGGCTTCGGCTGGGCGGGCGGCTATGTCGGTGACGGCGTCGCGGCCGCCAACCTCGCCGGGCGTACGCTCGCCGACCTGATCGCCGGCAACCGGAGCGACCGGACCGCCCTGCCCTGGGTCGGCCATCGTTCCCGCCGCTGGGAGCCGGAACCGATCCGCTGGGTCGGCATCAACGCCGCCCTGCACGCGACCAACCTGCGCGACGCGCTCGAGCGCCCGCGAGCGTCCTGATCGGACTATGGTCGCCCTATGGGTGACCGGGAGTACGACTTCGACACGAGCGTGGCCCACCCCGCCCGGGTGTACGACTACTGGCTCGGCGGCAAGGACAACTTCGAGGCCGACCGCAGGGCGGCCGAGGAGGTCATCGCCGTCCGACCCGGCATCCGCTACGACATCCGGGCCAACCGGGACTTCCTCGGCCGGGCCGTGCGCTGGCTGGCCGGCGAGGCCGGCATCCGCCAGTTCCTGGACATCGGCACCGGCATCCCCGCGGCCGGCAACACCCACCAGATCGCCCAGGAGGTCGCTCCCTCATCGCGGATCGTCTACGTGGACAACGACCCGATCGTGCTCGTGCACGCCCGGGCGCTGCTCACCGGCAGCGACGCCGGCGCCACCGCCTACATCGACGGCGACCTGCGCGACCCGGCGCCGATCCTGGCCACCGCCCGGCAGACGCTCGACCTCGGCCGGCCGGTCGCGGTGCTGCTGATCGGCGTGCTGCACCTGATCGCCGACGAGGAAGATCCGGCCGGCATCATCGCCGAGCTGATGGCCGCGGTCCCGCCCGGCAGCTTTCTGGCCATCACCCAGCCGGCCAGCGACGTCAACGTCTCGCAGGCTGCGGCCGGGCAGCAGCGCTACAACAGCAAGGTGGCCACCAAGCAGACCCGCCGCACCCGCGACGAGACCGCCGCGTTCCTCGGCGGGCCGGACCTGGTCGAGCCGGGCGTCGTGCAGTGCCACCGCTGGAAGCCCGCCGCCGGCGCCGACCTGTCCCGGGAGGTCAGCGGGTGGGCCGCGGTCGGCCGGAAAATCGGATGACACCGTACGCTGTCCGGCGCATCCTTCACCCATGACGTCACGCGGCGCACAAGCGTTCGGCCGGCCCCCGACGGTGGCCCGCTGACTTTCGCGTACGTCGTGATGGCCGCCCCACCGGGCGGCCGTTTTTGTCTCCGGCCGCCCTTCCCTGCCCGGAGGATCCCATGCCGTACCTGACCGAGGCCGCCCTCGCCGCCGACCTGGCCGTCCGTGACCTGACCGATCCGGCCGCCGGCCAGCACGCCGTCCAGCTCATCGTCGACGCCGTGCTGGCCGCCGCAACCGCCCGATGGCCGTCGGCAACCCTCACGGTCCACCGCGGATCCCGGATCGTCGACGTCGCCGACAACTACGACCGGCTCGGCTACTCCCCCGACGCCACCGCCCGGGACACGCGTCACACCCGCTACGTCTCCCCCGACCGGATGCTGCGCTCGCAGACGTCCGCCCTGGTCCCCGGCGCGGTGCGCGCGATGACCGGCACCGATGCGTTGCTCGCGTGCCCGGGTATCGTCTACCGGCGCGACTCCATCGACCGCCTGCACACCGGCACCCCGCACCAGCTCGACCTGTGGCGGATCACCGCCGGCCCACCGGCGTCTGGCCTGGCTCCGGTGCCGGCCGGCGGCGAGGAACGCGGGCTCCCCGGTGCGGCGGCGGATGAGCTGATCGAGCTCGTGGCCGTCGCGGTGAGTGCCGCGCTGCCCGGGACGTCGTGGCGGGTGCGCCCGGCCGCCCATCCCTACACCACCGACGGGCTGGAGATCGAGGCGTGGTCCGGGACGGAGTGGGTGGAGATCGGTGAGTGCGGTGTGGCGGCCGCGCACGTGCTCCGGCGGCCCGGGATCCGTGGGCTGGCGCTGGGCCTGGGCCTGGATCGCCTGGTCATGCTGCGCAAGGGGATCACCGACATCCGGCTGCTGCGTTCGGCGGACCCGCGCGTCGCCGGTCAGATGACGTCGCTCGCGCCCTACCGGCCGGTCCCGTCCGGGCCGGCCGCCCGCCGGGACCTGTCGGTGGCGATGCCGCCGGGAGTCACCGCCGAGGAGCTGGGTGACCGGGTGCGCGATCTCCTCGGCCCCGACGCCGGCCTGGTCGAGGAGGTCGCGATTCGCTCGGTGACCCCCGCCGCCGACCTGCCCGCCGCATCCCGCGAGCGGCTCGGCATCCGCGCCGACGAGGTGAACGTGCTGCTCCGGGTCATCCTCCGGGATCCGCACGGCACCCTGCCCGGCGACCGCGCCAACGATCTGCGCGACCGCATCTGGCACGGCCTGACCGCAGGCCACCACGAAACCGGCGACTCAGGGGGCCAAGCACCGGCGGAGCCGGCGGGCGCGGCGGTAGAAAGGGGACCATGACGCTCACGCCCTGCGAGGATCCGCTGCCGGCCGACTGGATCAGTCTCAGCGAGCTGCCGTGGCACCGACTCGTGACGTTCGGGCCGGAGGGCTACGAGAGCTACGCGCGGTTGCGGCTGCTGCCCGACCCGGCGCATCCGGGCGAGAGCGAGAACGACGTGTACGCGGAGGATTGGCGCGACGGTCAGCTCGCTCGCCTGTTCGGGCTGCTCGCCGCGCACACCGCAACCCCGGACGACTGTTACTTCTGCGCCTGGGAGGGCCTCGCCCAGGGCAACCCGCCCGCCCCGGCCCCGCAGGTGATCGTGCCGCACCGGCGTTACTGGCTGTTCCGCGGGCCGCTGGCCGACGCGGGTAACTGGCCGGAGTCCTACCGCCTCGGCGGCGCCGAGCCGGCCTTCGCCTGGCCGTCCGACCGGGCGTGGTGGGTCACCCTCGACGTCGACCCGCACTGGGCCGGGATCGCCGGCCCGGCCTCGCTGATCGGTTACCTCACCGCCGACCCGCACCTCGACGTCGTCGCGGCCGACCCGGCCGCGCCACAGCCGGCCTACCGCTGAGACGAGCAGAGACGGAGACGGCCGATCTCCCCGGGAGATCACGCGGATGTGGCGGATCTCAACCATGGGTGACCGGCCGTCACCACACCCGGCGGCCCCGAATCGGGGTCACCGGGCAGTTTTGTCAGAGCGGGCGAATGTTCTCCGCCTGCAGGCCCTTGGCACCCTGAGCGACATCGAACTCGACCCGCTGGTTCTCCTCGAGGGTGCGGAAGCCCGAGGTCGCGATGGCCGAGAAGTGCGCGAAGACGTCGCCGTCGCCGCTGTCCTGGGTGATGAAGCCGAAGCCTTTGTCCGCGTTGAACCACTTGACGATTCCGGTGGCCATTCTCTACTCCTTGTTGACCGTGAGGAACCGCACCGTGCGGGACCTCTCGCGTTGCCGTGTCGATCTCCCGACCTTGCCGACGAAACAGAAAACGCCTGGCGGGCCGAGATGCCCATCAGGCGTTCAGAACGTCTTAGGAAATCAAAACTGCAACGCGGCCAAGCTAGCACAGAAAGCACGCCGTCGGTGTGCCACACCACGGGCCGGAAACCGCCGCGGTGCCCGGGGACACCGCGGCGGCTCATCGATTCAGCTGGAGATCACCTTCCGCAGCAGACGGTACGCCCGGAGGTTGTCGCCCGACGTCTGGGCACGGTCGGCCTCGGCGAGGTCGGAAGCCCAGGTCAGGCCGCCGTGACCGGAGATCACCCGAGTCTGCGCGGCGTCCCGCAGAACGTCCAGCGCGCTCCCACCACCACCGGTCCGCAGGCCCCACCCGTACGGGAAAAGGGGTTGGTAGTTCGGATCTCCGACATTGATCGGGACCTGGTCCACGGTGGCCGGCCAGGACACCGGGAGGCGGCCGGTGAACGGGCGCTTGCCGAACAGCACATCGGCGACGCCGGCGCCCTCGCTGCCGGGCAGCCACGAGGCGACCAGCGCGTCGATCTCACCGAGCTGATCGGTGACGACCTGGGGACGACCGGAGACCAGCAGCACCACGCAGGTGCGGACGGCCGAACAGACCCGGTCGACGACGGCCCGGTCACCCGGCTGCAGGGTCAGGGACTTCGGTTCGGCCTGCGGCGGCGTGCACCAACCGCAGACCGGGCCGCCGACATCACCGAAACCTTCGGCGTACGGGGTCTCCCCCACCACGACCACCCCGACGTCGGCACCGCCGGTCGGGGCGGTGCCGTCCACGCTGTACGTGACCTGCGGCGCGACCTGGCGGATGGCCTGCAGGATGGTGGTGCCGGGGATCGCGGCCCCGGAGCGGCCCTGCCAGTCGATGGTCCAGCCGCCGGCCTGGTTGCCGATGTCGTCGGCGTTGCGGCCGGCCACGTAGATCTTCGCGGACTTCCGCAGCGGCAGCGCGCGGCCGGAGTTCTTCAGCAGCACCTGCGACTCGGCCACCGCTTCGCGGGCCAGGGCCCGGTGCGCGGCGCTGCCGACCTGCCCGGCGTTCGCGGCCGAGGCGTACGGGTGGGCGAACAGGCCGATCTCGAACTTCGTGCGCAGGATCCGCCGGACCGCGTCGTCGATCCGGGACATCGGCACGCCGCCCGACGCGACCTCGGCGCGCAGCAGCTCCTCGAAGCGGGGCGCCGTGTTGGGCTCCATGAACATGTCGGTGCCGGCGTTCACGCCCACCCGCACCTGGGTAGCGGTCGGCAGCGGCGAACCGGCCGGGGCGGACGGGTCGGGGATCTGGTGGATGCCCTCCCAGTCGCTGATCACCAGGCCGTCGAAGCCGAGGTCGTGCTTCAGGGTGCCGGTGATCAGCTCGCGGGAGGCGTGCATCTTGGTGGGGTTGCCGACGCCGTCCTCGGTCCAGTCCACACTGGAGAACGACGGCATCACGCTGCCGGCGTCGTGCTTGCGGATCGCCGCCCGGTACGGCGCCAGGTCGAGCCGGGCGAAGTCGGCCCGGCTGGTGACGGTGATGCCCTGGTCGATGGTGAAGTCGCCGTTGCCGGTGCCGTACTCGGTGTCGCCGTCCCCGGCGTAGTGCTTGACGGTGGCCAGAACCCCGCCGTCCTGCAGGCCGTCGATCGCCGTCTCCATCCGGATCACCAGGGCCGGGTCCTCGGCGAAGCTCTCGTAGGAGCGCCCCCAGCGTTCGTCGCGGGACACGCACACGCACGGCGCGAAGTCCCACGGGATGCCGGTGGCCCGCACCTCGGCGGCGGTCGCCCGGTAGACCCGTTCCACCAGGCCGGGGTCGCGGCCGGCACCGAGCCCGACGTTGTGCGGGAAGACCGTGGCGCCGTACACGTTGCCGTGACCGTGCACCGCGTCGATCCCGTAGATCATCGGGATCTGCAGGGGCGCGCTCAGGGCGTACGCCTGGAAGAGATTGACCATCTCCACCCAGGCGGCCGGGGTGTTGGGGGTGGGCACCGACCCGCCTCCGGAAAGGACCGAGCCGAGGCGAAGCGAGGCGACCTGGGCGGGGTCGGGCGCCATGGCGCCCCGCTCGGCCTGGGTCATCTGGCCGATCTTGTCGTCGAGCGTCATCCGCCGCAGGAGGTCCTCGACGCGCCGGCCGACGGGCAGCCGGCTGTCGAGGTACGGCAGGCCGTGCGCGTTGACGATCACGGCGGGCTTGTTCGTCAGGACGGCACCGCTGGCACGCAGGTCCAGGGGGAGCGGGCGGGCGAGCGACGGGCCGCCGGTGGGTGCGCGGACGGTGAGGGCGCGCACGGTGCCGGAGGCGGCGCCGGCCGGGAAGGTGAGGGTGCCGACGGTGGCGGGCGCGGTGAGGGCGCGGCCGTCGGAGGTGGTGACGGTGAACGGTACGGAAGTCGTGCCGCCGGCGTCGACGGTGGTGACCGCGCGCGCCGGGGCCAGGGTGACGGTCTGGACGGTCATCGCCGCCGGGAGCGGCAGCAGCATGGCGGCGAACGCGCCGGCCGCCGATCTTCTGAGGATGGTTGGACGCACGCCGTTCCTCCAGCAGTGGAGAAGGGACCTCGCTCGCTCGATCCTCACCCGAGCGTGACGAACAGGTAACCGTCGGGTTTCCACCCTGCCCGCACCAACTGGCATATCGACAGGAATCTCTACGTCCGCCTGCTGGACATGACAAGAACGGCCCGGCCGGAGCCGGGCCGTTCCGATAGGTACGTCAGAGGCGGTTGGAGGCCTCGGTCAGGACCGAGCGCAGGATCTGCTCGATCTCGATGAACTGGGCCTCGCCCGCGATCAGCGGCGGCGCCAGCTGGATCACCGGGTCGCCGCGGTCGTCGGCGCGGCAGTACAGGCCGGCCTCGAACAGGGCGCTGGAGAGGAAGCCGCGCAGCAGCCGCTCCGACTCCTCCTCGTTGAAGGTCTCCTTGGTGGCCTTGTCCTTCACCAGCTCGATGCCGAAGAAGTAGCCGTCACCGCGGACGTCGCCGACGATCGGCAGGTCGTAGAGACGCTCGAGGTACGACCGGAACAGGTCGCTGTTCTCCCGGACGTGGCCGTTCAGGTTTTCCCGCTCCATGATGTCCAGGTTGGCCAGGGCCACCGCCGAGCCGACCGGGTGGCCACCGTAGGTGATGCCGTGCGCGAACCAGTTGGTGCCCTGCAGGAACGGCTCGGCCAGGCGCTCCGACGCGATCATCGCACCGAGCGGCACGTAACCGCTGGTCAGGCCCTTGGCCACGGTGATGATGTCGGGCGTGTAGCCGTACTTCTGGCCGCCGAAGTATTCGCCGAGCCGGCCGAACCCGCTGATCACGTCGTCCGAGACCATGAGTACGTCGTACCGGTCGCAGATCTCCCGGACCCGCTGGAAGTAACCGGGCGGCGGCGGGAAGCAGCCGCCGGCGTTCTGCACCGGCTCGAGGAAGACCGCGGCGACCGTGTCGGGGCCCTCGAACTCGATGGCCTCGGCGATCCGGTCGGCCGCCCAGACACCGAACTCCTCAAGCGACATGTTCTCGTCGGGGCGCCGGTAGTAGTTGGTGTTCGGCACCCGGAAGGTGGACGGCACGAGCGGCTCGAAGTCCTGCTTGAGCGCCGGGATGCCGGTGATCGACAGGGCGCCCATCGAGGTGCCGTGGTAGGCGATCGACCGGGACAGCACCTTGGTCTTCAGCGGCTTGCCGGTGTGCTTGAAGTAGGAGCGGGCCAGCTTCCACGCCGACTCGACCGCCTCGGAACCGCCGGTGGTGAAGAAGACCCGGTTCAGGTCGCCGGGGGTGAGGTCGGCGAGCCGGTCGGCCAGCTCGACGGCCTTCGGGTGCGCGTACGACCAGATCGGGAAGTAGGCCAGCTCGCTGGCCTGTTTCGCGGCCGCCTCGGCCAGTTCCGTCCGGCCGTGCCCGGTCTGCACGACGAACAGCGCGGACAGGCCGTCGAGGAACTTACGGCCGGTGCTGTCCCAGACGTAGCAGCCGTCGCCGCGCACGATCATCGGGATGTCGTTCTTCTGGTACGACGACAGCCGGGTGAAGTGCATCCACAGGTGGTCGCGGGCGTCGCCGGCCAGCTTCGCGTAGTCGGGTGACTGAAGGTCGGTCAAGGTGAAACTCCTGCGCTCAGAGGGTGGCGAAAGCTTGTTCGAGAAGGGTGAGCCCGCGGTCGAGCTCGTCGTCGCTGATGATCAGCGGTGGCAGCAGCCGGATCACGTTGCCGTAGGTGCCGCAGGTGAGCAGCAGCAGCCCGGACTCGTGCGCGGCCTTGGCGACCGCGGCGGTGGCGGCGGCGTCCGGTTCGATCGAGCCGGGGACGACGAGTTCGACGGCGAGCATGGCGCCGCGGCCGCGGATCTCGCCGATGATCGGGTGCTTGGCGGCGAGGGCTTCGAGGCGGGGCCGGGCCACCGACTCGATGTGCCGGGCCGCACTGGCCAGGTCGAGTTCACGCATGGTCTCGATGCTGGCGAGGGCGGCCGCGCAGGCGATCGGGTTGCCGCCGTAGGTGCCGCCGAGGCCGCCCGGGTGCACCGCGTCCATCAGTTCGGCGCGGCCGGTGACCGCGGCCAGCGGCAGACCCCCGGCGATGCCCTTGGCCGTGGTGATCAGGTCGGGTTCGATGCCCTCGTCCTCGCTGGCGAACCAGGAGCCGGTGCGGCAGAAGCCGGTCTGGATCTCGTCGGCGATGAACACCGCGCCGGCCTGCTTGCTCCAGGCGGCGAGCGCCGGCAGGAAGCCGGCGGCGGGCACGACGAAACCACCCTCGCCCTGAACGGGCTCGATCAGGACCGCGGCGACATTGCTCGCGCCGACGTGCTTCTCGATCTGACCGGTGGCGTACGCGGCGGCCTGCGCGCCGTCCCGACCGCCGTCGCGGAACGGATAGGACATCGGAACGCGGTAGATCTCCGGGGCGAACGGCCCGAACCCCTGCTTGTACGGCATCACCTTGGCGGTCAGCGCCATCGTCAGGTTGGTGCGGCCGTGGTACGCGTGGTCGAACACGACGATCGCCTGCCGCCCGGTCGCGTGCCGGGCGATCTTCACGGCATTTTCCACCGCCTCGGCGCCGGAGTTGAACAGCGCCGACCGCTTCTCGAAGTCACCCGGGGTGAGCGCGGCCAGTTCCTCGCAGACCGCGACGTACTGCTCGTAGGGGGCGATCATGAAACAGGTGTGGGTGAACCGCTCGGCCTGCTCCTTGATCGCGGCGACCACCTTGGGCGCGCTGTTGCCGACGTTGGTGACCGCGATGCCGGCCGCGAAGTCGATCCACTCGCGTCCGTCCACATCGGTCATCGTGCCGCCGCCCGCGCTGCTCACGTAGGCCGGGATCATGCTGCTGACCCCGCGTGCCACCGCTGAGCTCCGGCGCCGGTGCAGGTCGTCGGAGGACGCCATGTCTCAACTCCTTCAAGCTTTGAACCCCGATCATTTCACTGATTCCGTCGTTTGCAAGAGCCAGGACAACTATTTCCGCGCTGGTAACTCGGTTACGCTGCCGCGGTGATCCCCTTCTACGTCGCCGGCCGCCCGACGGTCGGTCCGGAAAACCTCACGGTCCGTCACCCATTCGACACGTCGGTGGTCGGTGCGACCTCACTCGCCACGGAGGAACAGGTCGAAGAGGCGGTTGCCGCCGCATTTGCCGCGACCGGACCGGCCGCCGCGCTGAGCGCGGCCGACCGGGCCGGCGCGCTCGACGAGATCAGTACGCGGATCAGGCTCCGCGGCGAGGAGTTCGCTCAGCTGATCACCGCCGAGAACGGCAAACCGCTCAAGTGGGCCCGCGCCGAGGTGGCCCGCGCGGTGAGCACGTTCCGCTGGGCGGCCGAGGAGGCCCGCCGCTTCTCCGGCGACCTGCAGCGCCTGGACACCGACCCGTCGGCGGCCGGCCGGATCGCGCTGATCCGCCGGGTGCCGCGCGGCCCGGTGCTGGGCATCGCCCCGTTCAACTTCCCGCTGAACCTGGTCGCCCACAAGGTGGCGCCCGCGCTGGCGGTCGGTGCGCCGATCATCGTGAAGCCGGCCCCCGCCACTCCGCTGACGGCGTTGCTGCTCGGCGAGATCATGGCCGGCCTGGACCTGCCGTACGGCATGTTCTCGGTCCTGCCGATCCCGAACGACCGGGCCGCCGCCCTGGTCGCCGACCCGCGCCTGCCGGTCGTGTCGTTCACCGGTTCCGGCCCGGTGGGCGCCGGGATCCGCGCGGCCGTGCCGCAGAAGCACGTGACCCTGGAGCTGGGCGGCAACGCGGCCGCCCTGATCGCCCGGGACTGGGACGACCTGGACTTCGCCGCCCGGCGGATCGCCACGTTCGCCAACTACCAGGCCGGCCAGAGCTGTATCGCCGTCCAGCGCGTCTTCGTGCACCGCGACCACGCCGCGGCGTTCACGCCCAGGCTGATCGCCGCGGTCGAGGCCCTGCGCACCGGCGACCCGCGCGACGAGGCCACCGACGTCGGCCCGGTGGTCAACGCGGACGCGGCCCGGCGCATCGAGGACTGGATCGCCGAGGCGGTCACCAAGGGCGGCCGGATCCTGACCGGCGGCACCCGCTCCGGCACGACCGTCGCCCCCACCGTCCTGACCGATGTGCCGGCCGACGCGAAGGTGTGCGCCGACGAGGTCTTCGGCCCGGTCCTGGTGCTCACCGTGGTCGACGACGACGAGGCCGGCCTGGCCGCGATCGACGACTCGGCCTTCGGTCTGCAGGCCGGGGTCTTCACCCGCCGCCTGGATCTGGCCTTCCGGGCCCACCGCCGGCTCACCGTGGGCGGCGTGATCATCGGCGACGTCCCGAGCTTCCGGGCCGACCAGATGCCGTACGGCGGCGTGAAGGGCTCCGGCTCCGGTCGCGAGGGCGTCGCCAGCGCCATGGACGACTACACCGAGCCCCGGGTGATGGTGCTGACCGGCATCGATCTCTGATCGGGCCAGCGGGTCAGCGGGCGGGTTGCTCGAGCCCGGAAAGGATCAGGTCGAGCAGGCGCTCCCGGGCGATGGGTGCCTGCTCGGCGATCCAGGCGACCGCGGCGACCAGGGCGAACAGCTCGCCGGCGGTGAGGTCGGGGCGAATCGCGCCGGCCGCCTGCGCGGCCGTCAGCAGCCGTTGTACGGCGTTCTGCAGATCGACGCAGGCCGGATGCAGGGACGAGGTCTCGTCGGCGAACGTCGCGAGGATCTCGTCCGGCAGGCCGCGGTACGCCGCACAGCCGTACGCGAACTCGGTGAGCCACGCGGTCAGGGCACCGGCCGGGTCCGCGGCGTTCGCCAGTTGCGCGGCCCGCTTGCCGAGATGGTCGAACCGGCGGTGCGTCAGCTGGTCCAGCAGCGCCTCCCGGCTGGGGAAATGCCGGTAGAGGGTGCCCATCCCGACCTCGGCCCGCCGCGCGATCTCCCGCAACGAGGTCTGCGTACCCTGCTCCCGCACCGCGACCCGGGCGACCTCGAGGATCCGCTCGCGGTTGCGCCGTGCGTCATCCCGAACACCCTCCATTCCGCGATCTTGTCGATTTCCGAGGCGGCACGTACCCCAAATCGACAAGTTCGGGCCGGGGAAGGATCAGGAGTCGAAGCCCAGGCCCATCGCGTCCAGGGTGCGCAGCCAGAGGTTTCGCCTGCCCTGGTTGGCGTCGGCTCGGGCGATCGACCAGCGGGTCAGCTGGATGACGCCGCTGCGCACCGGCTCGGGCGGGAACGGGACCGGCTTGGAGCGGACCATCTTCAGCCTGGTCAACTCGGTCGGTGCGCCGGCGAGCAGGTCGAGCATGACCTTGGCGCCGAAGCGGGTCGCGCCCACGCCCAGGCCGGTGTAGCCGGCCGCGTAGGCCAGGCGGCCGCCGTGGGCCGTGCCGAAGAACGCGCTGAAGCGGCTGCAGCAGTCGATCACGCCGCCCCACTTGTTGGTGAAGCGCAACCCCTCCAGCTGTGGGAACGTGGTCGCGAAGTGGTCGGCCAGGACCTTGAAGGTCGACTCGCGCTGGTCGTGCGAGGGTTCGATCCGGCCGCCGTTGAAGTAGACGGCGTCGTAGCCGCCCCACAGGATGCGGTTGTCGGCCGTCAGCCGGTAGTAGTGGAATTGGTTGCCGGAGTCGCCGATGCCCTGCCGGTTACGCCAGCCGATCGCGGCCAGCTGCGCCTCGGAGAGCGGCTCGGTCATCAGCGCGTAGTCGTAGACCGGCACGATGAACTGCTGCAGGCGCTTGAGCAGCCGGCCGTGCGCGCCGGTGGCCAGGACCACCTGGCGGGCCCGCACCGAGCCGCGCCAGGTGTGCAGGGTCAGTGCCGCGGAGGAGGCGGCCACCCGCTGCACCGGCGAGTTCTCGTAGATCCGGACGCCGAGCGAGAGGCACGCCTGCCGCAGGCCCCAGGCCAGCCGGGCCGGGTCGACGAGCGCGCAGCCCGTACGGTCGAGAACCGCACCCCGGTAGGTGGGTGAGTCGACCTCCGCGCGCACCGCGTCCCGGTCCAGAAGTTCCACGTCCAGACCGTGCGCCGCCTCGGCGGCGAAGCCGGCCTGCAGCTCGCGCCACTGCCATTCCTCGGTGGCCACGTGCAACTCGCCGGAGCGGTGAAAGTCGCAGTCGATGGCGTAGCGATCGACGGCCGCGCCGATCTCGTCGAGATTTTCCTGGCCGAGGCGCAGGAGGGTGTCCATCTCGTCGGGGAAGCGGGACATGCCGTTGTCGAAGCCGTGGGTGATGCTGGCGGCGCAGAAGCCGCCGTTGCGGCCCGAGGCGGCCCAGCCGGCCGTGCCCGCCTCGACGATCACGACGTCGAGTGAGGGGTTCCGCTCCTTGGCGATCAGGGCGGTCCACAGGCCGCTGTACCCGGCGCCCACCACCGCGAGGTCCGCGGTGGTGACGCCGTCGAGCGGGTCGGCGGGGGCCGGAGCCCCCGCCTGGGTGAGCCAGAACGGCTCAGGAATCGCGTCTTTCAGATGGAACACGGGCGAACCCACGAGTTATCAATCCCGCTTACCTTGCCTGGAGCGAATGTTGGTCACGACGGCGATCAGGACGCCGGCCGCGAAGATCAGGGTGCCCATCACGTTGACCTGCGGGGGCAGGCCGACGCGGGTGGAGCCCCAGATCCACAGCGGGAACGTGGTGGTGCTTCCCGCGGTGAAGTTGGTGACGACGAAGTCGTCGATGGAGAGCGCGAACGCGAGCAGCACGCCGGAGAAGACCGCCGGCAGGATGATCGGGAACGTCACCTTCCAGAACGTGGTCCAGCCGGTGGCGCCCAGGTCGGCGGCCGCCTCCTCGATGGACCGGTCGAGCGTGACCACCCGGGCCCGGACGATGGTCGCGACGAACGAGATGGAGAACATCACGTGCGCGATCGTGATCGTCACCGCGCCGAGGCCGAGCGCGAGCGAGACGAACAGGCTGAGCAGGGACGCACCCATGATCAGCTCGGGCGACGAGATGGTGGCGAACATGATGATGTTCAGCGTGCCGGAGCCGCGGAACCGGTAGCGGCCGAGTGCGTAGCCGATGCCGGTGCCCAGGGCGCCGGAGATGATGCTGGAGATCACCGCGATGGCCAGGGAGGTCCACAGCGCCTTGGTCAGATCTTCGATCTCGAAGACCTTTCCGTACCACTTGAAGGTGAAGCCCTGCCACTCCTGGTTGTAGCGGCCCTTGGTGTCGTTGAAGCTGAACGCGATCATCACGAAGATGGGCACGACCAGCCAGATGATCACCAGCCAGGTGTAGATGAACAGAAGCGACTTGCCGCCGATGCGGCGCTTCGGCTTCGCCGCGTGCGACTTGGTTTCGGTCGGGCGATCGAGAACAGCCTGGCTCATCGGGCCGCCACCTTCATAACGTCCTCGGTGCCCAGCGCCCGGGCGTAGGCGAAGATGCCGATCAGCAGCACCGCCATCAGGATGAACGAGAGCGCCGACGCCGTCGGATAGTCCGAGTTGACCAGGTACTGCGCCTGGATCACCTGGCCGATCATCGTGGTCGACGAACTGCCGAGGACCTCCGAGTTGACGTAGTCCGCGCTGACCGGCACGAACGACATCAGCACGCCGGCGAACACACCGGGCAGCGCGAGCGGGAAGATCACCTTGCGGAACGAGGTGGCCGGGTTCGCGTACAGGTCACGCGCCGCCTCCACGACCCGGGGGTCGATCCGCTCGAGGGCCACGTAGATCGGCAGCACCATGAACGGCAGGAAGTTGTAGACCAGGCCGCCGATGACCGCCGGCGCCGTACCCAAAATATGGTACGAATCGGACAGTAGACCGAGGTCCTTGAGCGGTCCCAGCACCGGTCCTTCGTCCGTCAGGATCTGCCGCCACGAGATCGTCCGCAGCACGAACGACACGAAGAACGGAAGAAGCAGAAGGAAGAGGTACGTCGGTTTGCGCTTGCCGCCGTAGAACGCGATGTAGTACGCCACCGGGAAGGCCAGGACGATCAGGATGACCGTGGCGATCGCGCCGTAGATCAGGGACCGGATCAGCTGGCTGTTGTAGGCCTCGATCGCCTCGGTGTAGTTCTGCCAGTGGAACGTGAAGCGGTAACCGTTGACGACGTCACCCTGCTGCAGCGACAGCGAGAGCATCGCGATCATCGGGACGGCGAAGAACAGCAGCAGCCACAGCCCGCCCGGCAGGATGAGAAGGTACGGCGCGAGCCTACGTTTTACTCGGTCCATATCAGCCCAGCACGATCGGTTCGAAGGTCTTCTGGTAGTTCTGCTGCTCCTCGGCGGTGTCGAAGGACACGTAGTAGTGCAGCTTCGAGTACTCCGCGTCGGTCGGGAACACCAGCTTGCTGTCCGCGATCGCGAGCATCGCCGTCTTGTCGTCGCCGGAGAGCTTGGCGGCGTCCTTGCGGATCTGCTCCTGCGCGGCCGGCACCGGGGCGACGTAGTTGATGTACTCGGCCAGCGTGGCGGAGATGTCGACCTTGTAGAAGTAGTCGATCAGCGTGATCGCGTCGAGCGGGGCCTTCGCGGTGATCGGGATCGTGAAGTTGTCGGTCCAGATCGTGCCGCCCTCTTCCGGGACGAAGAACTCGAACTCCGTACCGTCCGAGAGGTTCTTCTGGAAGATGTCACCGGACCAGGCCTGGGTGATCCAGACCTCGCCCTTGCCCAGCGCGTCGACGTAGCTCTGGTCGTAGTAGTTGCGGACGATGCCGTCGCTCTTCTGCTTCTTGAGGTGGTCGGCCGCCTTCTTCCAGTCGTCGATGGTCGACTTGGCCGGGTCGATGCCGAGCGCCATCAGGCCGAAGTTGCCCAGCTCCTGGGTGTCGGAGAACATGCCGACCTTGCCCTTGAACGCCGGGTCCCACAGGTCGGCCAGCTTGGTCAGGGTGCGGCCGACCTTCTTCTTGTCGTACGCGATGCCGGTCATCCCGGACGCCCACGGCACGCTGTAGACGTTGCCCGGGTCGAAGGCTTCCTTGGCGTACGCGGGGGCCGCGTTCTTGGTGTAGTTCGGCAGCTTCGAATGGTCGAGCGGAGCCAGGAAGCCGGAGTCGCGGAACTGGCTGAACTGGAAGCTGTTGGTGATGACCATCAGGTCGTACCCGATGGACTGGCCCGCGGCGAGTTGCGGCTGCACCTTCGCGAACCAGGGACCCATCTCCTGGATGACTTCCTGGTAGTTCACCGAGATGCCGGTCTCGGCGGTGAACTTCTTCAGCTCCGGCTTCTTCGGGTCCATGTACAGCGGCCAGTTGGCGAAGTCGACGTGCTTGGTCAGGGCCTTGCCGGCCCAGAACTTCTCGACGGCGTCCGGGGCGGCGCTGGCGCCCGGGGTGCCCTTGCCCTGCACACCACACGCGGCGAGGGCGGCACCGAGTCCCGCGAGACCGGAGAGGCGAAGCGCGTCCCGGCGGCCGAAGCGGCGCTGGGTCATGCCGCGCAGGAACGACGGGTCAGAAATATTCGCAGACATCTCGTCAGACTCCGATCATGTATGAGTGCTGGGGGGCCCAGGTCAGAAAGACACGATCGCCGCGATCTGCAAGATCATCGGCGTTCGAAGCATTTTGATCGAAGACAGTAAAGTCCGCGCCCGCAGCCGTCGCTACGGTGTAGTTGGTAGAAGTTCCGTGATAAACAACCTCGTTGACAACACCGGAAAGAACACTTCCCCCGGTGGAGGACACCGGCGGCACCCCGCGGTGCAGGTCGATCTTCTCCGGGCGCACCGAGATCTCGATCTTGTCGCCGGGCCGGGCCGCGCTGCCGACCGGCACCACGACCCGGTCCTGCGCGGAGTAGGCGACCACGGCGAGGCCGTTCTCGCACCGCTCGATGTGCCCGTCGACCAGGTTCGACGTGCCGATGAAGCCGGCCACGAACCGGCTCGCCGGCCGCTCGTAGATCTCCCGCGGTGAGCCGAGCTGCTCGATGACACCGGCGTTCATGACCGCGATCCGGTCCGACATCGTCAGCGCCTCACCCTGGTCGTGGGTGACGTAGACGAAGGTGATGCCGACCTCGCGCTGGATGCGCTTGAGCTCGATCTGCATCTGCTGGCGCAGCTTGAGGTCGAGAGCACCCAGCGGCTCGTCGAGCAGCAGCGCGCGGGGGTGGTTGACCAGTGCCCGGGCCAGGGCGACGCGCTGCTGCTGGCCGCCGGACATCTCCTTGGGCGCGCGCTTCTCCATGCCGGTCAGCGAGACGATCTCGAGCATCTCGCCGACGCGCTTCTTGATGTCGGCCTTGCCGACCTTCTTGCGCTCGAGACCGAAGGCCACGTTCTGGTACGTGTTCAGGTGGGGGAAGAGGGCGTACGACTGGAACACCATGTTGACGTCGCGCTTGTTCGGCGCGACACCGGTGACGTCCTTGCCGTCGAGGTAGACCTTGCCGCCGGACGGCTCCTCGAACCCGGCGATCATCCGCATGGTGGTGGTCTTGCCGCAGCCGGACGGGCCGAGCAGCGAGAAGAACTCGCCCTGCGCGATCGCCAGGTCCATGCGCTTGACCGCGGGCACCGACTCACCGTGCGACAGGTAGTTCTTGTGGACGCCCGCGAACCGGATGGCGGGTTGAGGGGTGGTCATGTCGTGTCGTACCTCTTTGCGCGGGGGGACGTACGTACAACGGGCCTCAGCCCAGGTAACTCATAACGTGCTTGATCCGGGTGTACTCCTCGAACCCGTACATTGATAGGTCCTTGCCGTAACCCGAGTGACCGTAGCCGCCGTGCGGCATTTCCGACACGAACGGCAGGTGCGTGTTGATCCAGACGGCGCCGAAATCGAGGCGGCGGGAGACCCGCATCGCGACGCCGTGGTTCTGCGTCCAGACGCTGGCGGAGAGGCCGAAGCGGACGTCGTTGGCCCAGCGCACCGCCTTTTCCTCGGTGTCGAACTCCTGCACCGTGATGACCGGGCCGAAGACCTCGTCCTGGATCATCTCGTCGTTCTGTTTCAGGCCCGCTACGACCGTCGGCTCGAGGAAATAACCTCGGTCACCGATTCGCTTACCGCCGGCGACAATTTCCGCATAATCGGGCGTACGTTCCAGGAAACCCTGAACGCGGGACAGCTGATTGGCGTTGTTGACCGGCCCGAAAAACGCGTCTTTGTCGGACGGAGCGCCGACCTTCGTGTTTTTCGCGGAGGCAGCCAGCGCGGCGGTGAAATCGGCGGCGATCCGCGAGTGGACCAGCACCCGGGTCGCGGCCGTGCAGTCCTGCCCGGCGTTGAAGTAGCCGGCGCCGGCGATCGCCTCGGCGGTCGCCTGGATGTCGACGTCGTCGAAGACGATCACCGGCGCCTTCCCACCCAGTTCGAGGTGGGCCTTCTTCAGGTCGGCCGCCGCCGCCACGGCGACCTCCATCCCGGCTCGCGTGGAGCCGGTGATCGAGACGAGCTGCGGCGCCGGATGGGCGACAACGGCCCGGCCGGTGTCCCGGTCGCCGCAGACCACGTTGAGCACGCCGGCCGGCAGGAACTCGGCGGCGATCTCGGCGAGCAGGAGAGTGCTCACCGGGGTGGTGTCGGAGGGCTTGAGCACCACCGAGTTGCCGGCCGCGATGGCCGGCGCGAACTTCCAGACGGCCATCACCATCGGGTAGTTCCACGGGGTGATCTGCGCGCACACGCCGATCGGCTCGCGCCGGACGTAGGAGGTGTGGTCGCGCAGGTACTCACCCGCGCTCTTGCCTTCCAGGATGCGGGCCGCGCCGGCGAAGAAGCGCAGCTCGTCGAGCATCGGCCCGATCTCCTCCTGCCGGGTCGCCTCGACCGGCTTGCCGGTGTTGCGGCACTCGGCGTCGATGAGCTCGTCGGCTCGGGCCTCGACCGCGTCGGCGATCCGCAGCAGCGCCCGCTGCCGCTCGGCCGGGGTGGCGTCGCGCCAGAGCTCGAAGCCCGCCTCGGCCGAGGTCATCGCCGCGTCCACGTCGTGAGCGGAGGAGACCGGCGCCAGAGCATACGTCTCCCCCGTGCTCGGGTCGACGACCTCCGACGTCGCCCCGTCCACGGTGCCGGCGTAGTCGCCACCGACGAAGTTCCGCAGCTCTGGCCGAACGGTGCTCACTGAGTAGACCTCCTGGTTGGACGCTTGTGACAGCCCCCACAGATCGACGTGGAGGACCCTGTCACACGCGCAAGCCCTCAGACAAGGGAATCCGAAGTAATTTCCAAAACCGAAACGGAATCAGCGTTTGACCGCCCCTCGCAGCTACGCAATCCCGCGTCAGGCTGTGTAATACCGGTCGGCCACGTCGAGCGCCTCGTCGAGGATCGACAGCCCCTGGCGGACCTCGTCGGCGGTGGCCGTGCAGGGCGGCACCACGTGCACCCGGTTGAAGTGCGTGAACGGCCAGAGACCCCGTTCCTTGGCGGCCGCCGCGACCTCGTTCATCGGCCCCGCGGCCGCACCGGAGGCGTTGAACGGCACCAGCGGTTCCTTCGTCGAGCGGTCCCGGACCAGTTCGATCGCCCAGAACACGCCGAGGCCACGCACCTCGCCGACGCTGGGGTGCTTCGCGGCCAGCTCGGCCAGGCCGGGAGCGATCACATCGTCGCCCAGCGCGCGGGCGTGCTCGATGATCCCCTCCTCCTTGAAGATCTCGATGGAGGCGACCGCCGAGGCACACGCGAGGGGGTGCCCCGAGTAGGTGAGCCCACCCGGGAACGGCCGCTCCCGGAACGTCTCGGCGATCTCGTCGGAGATGACCACGCCGCCCAGGGGCAGGTAACCGGAGTTGACCCCCTTGGCGAAGGTGATCAGGTCGGGGGTGACGCCCCAGCGGTCGACCGCGAACCATTCGCCGCAGCGCCCGAAGCCCGCCATCACCTCGTCGGCGATGAACACGATGCCGAACTCGTCGCAGATCGCCCGCACGCCGGCCAGGTAGCCGGGCGGCGGCACCAGGATGCCGTTGGTGCCGACCACGGTCTCGATCAGCACCGCGGCGACGGTGCCGGGCCCCTCGAAGACGATGGTGTCCCGCAGGTGCCGCAGCGCCCGCTGCGTCTCCTGCTCCGGGCTCTGCGCATAGAACGGCGACCGATACGGGTACGGGCCCCAGAAGTGCACGACACCGACGGCGGCCGGCTCGTTGGCCCAGCGGCGCGGATCGCCGGTGGCCGTGATCGCGGCGGCGGTCGAGCCGTGGTAGCTACGGTAGGTCGACAGCACCTTGTGCCGCCCGGTGTGCCCGCGGGCCATCCGGATCGCGTTCTCGTTGGCCTCGGCGCCGCCGTTGGTGAAGAACACCTGGTTCAGGCTGCCCGGGGCCAGCTCGGCGATCAGCCGGGCCGCCTCGCCGCGCTTGTCGTTGGCGAAGGCCGGCTGGATCGTGCACAGCTTGGCGGCCTGCTCCTGGATCGCCGCGACCAGCCGCGGGTGCTGGTGCCCGATGTTGATGTTGACGAGCTGCGACGAGAAGTCGAGGTAGCGCTTGCCCTCGTAGTCCCAGAAGTAGCTGCCCTCCGCCCCGGCGATCGGGAGCGGATTGATCAGGCCCTGGGCCGACCAGGAGTGGAAGACGTGGGCGCGGTCGTCGGCGCGCACGCTCTCATCGGTAGAAGACATGAGATGTACCTTTTTATCGGGTCTGCGGGAAGCCGAGGTCAACAGAAGACGTGCCCGGGTCGGGCCAGCGCGACGTGACGACCTTCGTCCGGGTGAAGAAGTGGACGCCGTCCGGGCCGTACATGTGGGTGTCGCCGAACAACGACGCCTTCCAGCCGCCGAACGAGTAGTAGGCCACCGGCACCGGGATCGGCACGTTCACGCCGACCATGCCCACGTTCACGTCGAACTGGAACTGCCGGGCCGCGCCGCCGTCCCGGGTGAAGATGGCGGTGCCGTTGCCGTACTCGTTGTCATTGATCAGAGCAAGGGCCTCGGCGTACGTCTCCACCCGCACCACGCCGAGCACCGGCCCGAAGACCTCGTCGGTGTAGACGGCCATGTCCGGGGTGACGTTGTCGAGCAGCGTGACGCCGAGGAAGTAACCGTTCTCCGGCAGATCGGCCTCGCGCCCATCGGCGACCACCGTCGCCCCGGCTTCCGCGCCGGCGGCCACGTAACCGGCCACCTTGTCCCGGTGCACCGCGCTGATCAGCGGGCCCATCTCGGCGTTGGGGTCGGTGCCCGCGCCGATCTTCAGCTTCGGCAGCCGGGCCGCGATCGCGTCGACCAGCGGGTCGGCGATCTCGCCGACGGCGACGACGATCGAGACGGCCATGCAGCGTTCGCCGGCCGAACCGTAGGCGGCGCTCACCGCGGCGTCGGCGGCGGCGTCCAACTCGGCGTCCGGCAGCACCACCATGTGGTTCTTGGCGCCGCCCAGGGCCTGCACCCGCTTGCCGTTGGCGGTGCCGGTCTCGTAGATGTACTTCGCCACCGGGGTCGACCCGACGAAGCTGACCGCCGCGATGTCCGGGTGGGTGAGCAGCGCGTTGACCGCCTCGACGTCGCCGTTGACGACGGTGAAGACGCCGTCCGGCAGGCCGGCCTCCTTCCACAGGTTCGCCAGGAACAGCGCCGCCGACGGGTCCTTCTCACTGGGCTTGAGCACGAACGCGTTGCCCGAGGCGATGGCGGTCGTGCACATCCACAGCGGCACCATGGCCGGGAAGTTGAACGGCGTGATGCCGGCGACGACACCGAGCGGCTGGCGGATCGAGTACACGTCCACGCCGGTCGAGGCCTGCTCCGAGTAGGAGCCCTTCATCAGGTGCGGGATGCCGGTGGCGAACTCGGCGTTCTCCAGGCCCCGGGCCACCTCGCCGGCCGCGTCGGAGAGCACCTTGCCGTGCTCGCTGGTGATGACCGCGGCGAGTTCACCGGACTTCGCGGCCAGCAGCTCCCGGAACTTGAACAGCACCGCCGACCGCTTCGACAGCGAGGCCGAGCGCCAGGCCGCGCCGGCCTCCTTGGCCACCGCGACCGCGTCGGCGACCTCGGCGGCCGACGCCAGGTCGACCTCGCCGGTCTGCTGGCCGGTGGCGGGGTTGAAGACGGGGCCGACCCGGCCCGACGTGCCGGCGTGCTCTTTGCCGCCGATCCAGTGCGCGATACGAATCATGAGGCCGAGATTACGTAACACCCCTAGACCGAACAATGCTTAAAACGTACTGTCACAAAATGCTCGAGGCCGTCCGATCCAACCTCACCGATCTATCCGCCCGGGGGCTGGCCGAGGCGGTGGGCCGGGCCGTCGGCGAGGGCACTCTGGAGCCGGGAGCCAAGCTTCCCCCGGTCCGTGCCGTGGCCGCCGAGCTGCACCTCTCTCCCACCACGGTCAGTGCGGCCTGGCAACTGCTGCGCCGGGCCGGAACTATCCAGACCGACGGGCGCCGCGGCACGGTCATCGCCGAATCGCGCACCAGCGGCCCGGGGCGCTACCGCGCGGCGCTACGCGGCCGGACCGGCTTCACGCTGGACCTTTCCACCGGCGTACCGGATCCTGCGCTCCTTCCGAAGTTGCCGGCCCTGGCCGGCCTGTCCCCCGCGCCCACCAGTTACCTGGACGAGCCGGTCCTCCCCTCGCTGGCGTCGCTGCTGCGATCGACGTGGCCGTTCCCACCCGAACGCCTGGCCGTCTTCGACGGCGCGATGGACGCGATAGACCAGATTGCCTCGGCTTTGTTACGCCTCGGTGACCGCGCGATCGTGGAAAATCCGTGCTTCCCCCCGCTGCTGGATCTCCTCGAAGCGCTCGGCGTCGAGCCGGTCGGCGTCGACACCGACGACGAGGGCATGCTGCCGTCCCGCCTGTCGGCCGCCCTGTCCACCCGCCCCACCGCGGTCTTCCTGCAGCCGCGGGCCCTGAACCCCACGGGCGCGTCGTGGTCCGGCGAGCGGGCCGCCCGGCTCGCCGAGGTGCTGGCCCGCAACCCTCAGCTGTACGCCGTGGAAGACGACTCGAACGCCGACGTGTCCTCCCGCCCGCTGTTCTCGCTGGGCGCCCACCTGCCCCGGCAGACCATCCACGTCCGCAGCTTCTCCAAGTCGCACGGCCCCGACCTGCGCCTGGCCGCGGTCGGCGGCCCGTCCTCGGTCCTCGACCCGGTCCTGGAACGCCGTCTGCTGGGCCAGGGCTGGACCAGCCGCCTGCTGCAACACCTACTGCTCGAGCTGCTCACCGACGGGCCGTCGGTGGCCGCTGTCGGCCGGGCCCGCGAGGAGTACGCCCGCCGCCGCGCCCTGGTCGTCGAGGGCCTGCGAGCGGCCGGCATCGACCTGCCGGCCGGCGACGGCCTGAACCTCTGGCTCCCGGTGGCCGACGAGCAGTCCGCCCTGATCACCCTGGCCAGCGCGGGCATAGCCGCGGCCGCCGGATCCGCCTTCCTGCCGGCGGGCGGCCCACCCCACCTGCGGATAACGGCCGGCCTGATAGCCGCCGACCACGCCGCGATAGCCGCCCAGCTGGCCGCCGCCGCCCGCTCCCCCACTTTATCCGTGCCACGTTGACATACGACAACTGGTCGCGCGACACTTGGCGCGTGACTTTCAACCACCCTGTCTTCGACCACGTTCCACCCTGGACCGAAGAGGAATACCTGGCCCTCGACGAGACCACGAGCCTGGTGGAGCTGGTCCGCGGCGCTCTCTGGGTCAGCCCCTCCCCCCACAACACTCTCCACCAGGAAGTGGTCAGCCGAGTCGTCACGGCTCTCAGGTCAGGCGCGGAGAACACCGGGTTCGACGCCGTGCGTCAGATCAATGTTCGCCTCGCCCCCGATACGATCCTGAATCCGGACTTCGTGGTGTCCAAGGCCGACAACCGGCCCCGCCTCGTCACCGACGCCGCTGATATCCCCCTGATCGGCGAGGTCACCGCACCCGGCTCCGCCGTCGCCGACCGGACGTTCAAGCCCCACCTCTACGCCGCGGCCGGAATCGAGTGGTACCTCCTGGTCGAAACCGACTTTTCCGACCTGTCGGTGTCGCTCCGGCTCCACCGCCTCGCGGGCGACCACTACGTCAAGGACGCCGCGGCGAAGTTCGGCCAGACACTGAAGTCCGACGCCCCCTTCCCGTTCGCGATCAACACGACCGACCTGCTCCAGCCCGGCCCTCTGGCGGACCAGTGCTGACGCGCGCCCACTGGTCCGGTGAAGCCGGATACTGGGCGATGGGTGAAACCAACGGCCGGGTCGAGCTCATCGACGGGGCGCTGCGGGTAAGACCATCGCCGAACACCGCTCACAACGGGATAGCGCTGCTCCTCGTCACCGCCACCGCCGTCGCGGCGCGCGAAGCGGGACTTCGGTGGGCCTCCGAGCCGAACCTCCGGCTCGCCACCGATCGAATTGTCATTCCTGATCTCACGCTGGGAAGGCAGCCCTGGGCCACCAAAATCGTCCACCCCTCGGAGACCGTCCTGGTCGTCGAGGTGACTTCACCGAGCAACGCGGCTACCGATCGCGGACAGAAACGGCTCTTCTACGCCGAGGCGCGAATCCCGTGGTACCTGCTCGTCGAGCCGGACTTCACCGATTTCGAGGCGGTCACCCTCCGGCTGCTGCGGCTCGACGGGGACCACTACATCGAACATGCGGTCGCGAAGCACGGCGAGACCCTCACGTCGGACGTCCCCTTCCCGATCGACATCCGCACCAATGATCTCGTCGACCCCTGAGCAACTAGGGGCCGCCGACGAGAACAAGCCGACCACCGACGCCTGGGGCGCGGCCGGTTCGGCATGTACCTTCTCCCCTGCTGGAGGAGCTCGGCCTGGCTGAACTCACCCACGACGCTCGCAACAACCGGATGCGCGCCCGCTGACCTACGAGCCCGGATATTCGGCGTGGATGTCGCCGTCGAAATGGCGCCAGCACAGGTCGTTCATCCGCGCCGCGGCGGGAGCGTGCCGGGTCAGGATCGCCGCCACCGCCGCCGGCACGTCCGGCGGAACACCGGCGGTTGCGCACCGGCGAACGTACGCGTTGCGGGCGACCGGACCTCCGGTGGCCGGCACCGGCACCCCGCAAACCGCGGTGGCCAGCCAGTTCGCCAGGCGCATGGCCGCGTAGTCGGCGTCGTGGCCGGCGTGCCGGGCGACGAAGTCGCGCTCGGCGGGCGACAGGTCGAACCGGGGTGAGGTGGCCAGCCCGAAGTCGCCCAGGTAGATCCGTTCGCCGTCGGTCCGGATGTTGCCGAAGTGCCCGTCCATGTGCAGCAGCTCGCGGCCGGCCAGGAACGCCACGATCTCGAACAACTGCCGCTCCAGCGTCTCGGGGTCGTTCGGCCGGTCGAAGAGCGGATACGGGACGTACTCGAGAAACAGGACGAGGCTGAAGGTCGCGGCGGCCAACTCCTCGAGGCGGATGCGCACGGCCCGGTCGCCGCCGAACTGGGCGACGACGGCGTCGACGTCCCGGTGCTCAGGTGCGATTGCCGGGCGGCCGGGAAGCACGCGCCAGTGGTAGAGCAGCGGGAACGACTGCGCCTCACCGGCCAGGACGCCCTCGGTGACGATCAGGTTCGCCGCCAGCTCGCGCCAGCCGCCGAAGCCCGGACCGGCGAGGCGGAACATGCCGTACTGGCAGAAGGGAGGCAGGCCGAACAGGTTGGCCGTGCTGCGCGGATGAGCCAGCTCCCGGCCGGTCATCGGGATCCGCTTGGCGAACACCGGCACACCGCCGGCATCGAGCACCGCGGAACCGCCCCCGACGCCCACGGCTTCGACCGGCGCGCCCCGGACCAGCGCCGACAGCTCGTCGTCGGTCCGGGCGGCAAGGAGGGCCGAGGTACGGGTGTGGCGTGACCGCCGAGACACTCCGGTCCGGGTCATCGCTGGATCCTCTCCGCCGGCAAGCTCGGAGGACATTCTGCCCTTGCCTTATCGCTGGCCAGTCGTCTATGTGCAATACTTCCGGCACCGCGGTCGAAAGTTTCGAAGAGGGCCCCCGCGGCAGGCGAGGAGAGTCGGATGACCGTGGTCGGACGACGGGTGACAATCGCGACCATCGCGGAAGCCGCCGGAGTGTCGGTTCCTACGGTGTCGCGGGTGCTCAACGGGCGTACTGACGTGTCGCCCGAGACCCGGGACCGGATCGAGCATCTCCTACGCGAGCACGACTATCGGCCCCGTAACTCTCGGCAGCCGCTCCGCGCCGGATTGATCGACCTCGTTTTCCAGGACCTCGACAGCCCGTGGGCGGTGGAGCTGATCCGCGGCGTCGAGGAGGTCAACCACGCGGCGGGTGTCGGCACGGTCATTTCGGCGATACACCGGCGGACCGCGTCGACCCGGCAGTGGCTGCAGAACCTGCGCGCCCGCCAGTCCGACGGCGTGATCCTGGTGATCTCCGACGGGGCCGGCCCGATCAGCGCCGAGTTGCACCGGCTGAACGTTCCGATGGTGATAATCGATCCGGCCGGCGGCGTGGCCGCGGACGTCCCGACGATCGGGGCGACGAACTGGTCCGGTGGGCGCAGCGCCACCGAGCACCTGATCTCCCTGGGCCACACCAAGATCGGCCTGGTCGAGGGTCCTAAGCAGTTGCTGTGTTCACGTGCACGGCTGGACGGTTACCGGGCCGCTCTGGAGGAGGCCGGCCTGCGGTTGGATCGGCGGCTGATCGAGCCGGGCGACTTCCACCACGAGTCGGGTTTCCAGGCGGGGCAGCGGCTGCTCGACCGGGACGACCCGCCGACGGCGATCTTCGCGTCCAGCGACCAGATGGCGCTGGGGCTCTACGAGGCGGCCCGGCTGCGCGGCATCCGCATCCCCGACGACCTGAGCGTGGTCGGCTTCGATGACCTGCCGGAGGCCCGCTGGTCGGCGCCCCCGCTGACCACCGTGCGCCAGCCGCTCGCCGACATGGGTGGGCTCGCCGCGCGTACCGTCCTGCGGTTGTCGCGTGGCGAGCCCATCGAGACTCCCCGGGTCGAGCTCGCTACCGAGCTGGTGATCCGGGAGAGCACTGCCCTATTTGCCGAAACCGGCGGTAAGACCGCTCAGTAGCTGCCGGCGCCCGATCGCGTAGAGCAGGACGATCGGGATGGTGGTCAGCGTGACCGAGGCGGCGATGGCCGGTGTGTTCACGCCGAACTGGCCCTGGAAGTTGACCAGCGCCAAGGGGATGGTGCGCTGGTCGGGGCTCTGGGTCAGCACCAGTGGCAGCAGGAAGCCGTTCCAGATGCCCAGCGCGTTGTAGATGGTCACGGTGACCAGCGCGGGGCGGGTGAGCGGGAACGCCAGCCGCCACAGGGTGCCCCACTCGGTGGCACCGTCCATCCGCATCGATTCGAACAGTTCCTTCGGCACGTCCCGGATGAAGTTGCTCAGCACCAGGACGGACAGCGGAATGGCGAACGCGATCGACGGCAGGACGATGGCGAGCAGGGTGTCGTACAGCTTGAGCCGGATGATGATCAGATAGACCGGGATGATGACCGCTTGCAGCGGGATCGCCAGGCCCATCAGGAACATCGAGTTGGTCAGCCGCAGGAAGCGGTTGCCGATGCCGCGGATGATCGCGTAGGCGGCCATGAACGAGATCAGCACGGCCGGCACGATGGCGCCGACGGTGACGATCACGCTGTTCAGGAAGTATCGAACGATCTCGTTGTCGATGACTTCCTTGTAGTTCGCGAACGTCGGATCCGACGGCGGGGCGAACGTGTTGGTGATGAAGTAGTTCGCCTGGGTCTTGAAGCTCGTGATGACGATCCAGTAGATCGGGATCATCACGATGAACAGCCAGACCCAGCCGAGCGCGCCGCCGAACAGGTTCAGTCGCAGCAGCTTCGCGAGTGGGCTGCGCCGCCGGGTCGGGGCCGGGGTGCCCGAAACAGATACCGTCGCCATCTCAGACTCCTTCCTGCATGCTCTCGTCACCACGGCCACCGAGGCGGCGCAGCAACTGAGCAAGGACCACACCGGACAACACGAGGATCACCGCGATACACGACGCGGGGCCCATCAGGTTGGCCATGAAGCCCTTCTGGTACATCTCCAGCGCCAATGCCCGTGTCGAATCACCCGGGCCACCGCCGGTGAGCACGTAGATCAGGTCGAAGAAGGTCAGCGAGCCGACGACCATCAGCGTCGAGGACGTGATGATCGTGTACTTGATCTGCGGCAGCGTGATGGAGAAGAACTGCCGCACCCGGCCGGCCCCGTCGATCATCGACGCCTCGTACATCGACGTCGGGATCTGGCGGACCGCACCTTGGTAGATCAGCGAGTGGAACGGGATGTACTGCCAGGACACCACGAAGATCAGCACGCCGATGGCGAGTTTCGAGTCACCCAGCCAGTCCTGCTTGAGCCAGTCGACCCCGAAACCCGCGCCGAGCCCGAAGTTCGGGTCGAGCAGGGCTTTGTAGGTGATCGAGATGGCCGCCGAGGACAGCAGCAGCGGGATGAAGTACAGCACCGCCAGGAACCCGCGGTACTTCTTGGTGGCGGCCAGGAAGACACCGATCATGATGGAGATCGGCGTCTGCACCAGCCACGAGATGAACATGATTTCGAACGTCACCCAGATGGCGTGCGGCAGCCCGGGATCTTTCAGGGCCGCCGTCCAGCTGTCGAGCCCACTGGGATGGATGTCGCCGATGCCGTCCCACGTGGTGAAGCTGAGCGCGATGACACCGAGCAACGGGATGATCCCGAACGCCACGAACATCAACAGCGCGGGGATTGCCATCCACACGACGGAGCCGCTCCGCCCGCCTTTAGCGGTCGTTGGCTCCTGCACGCGTACGGCGGGCGGAGCGAGCGTCGTCATTTGCCGATGACCCCGTTCATGTTGTCGACCCACTGCTGCGGGGTGACCTGGAGCTGGAACAGCTTGGCGATGTTGTCCAGCAGGGTCTCGGCCGCGGTCGGGCTGAGCGCCTGGTCCCACGACTGGGCGAAGGTCTTGGCGCCCGAGGCGATGGCCGACATGTCCTTGAGGAACTGCGCGTCGTCGCCGGTGAACAGGCTGTCGCTGTTCTTCAGCACGGGCACGCCACCGGACTTGACCCAGCCGGCCTTCTCGTCGTCGTCGACCAGCGTCGTCGAGAAGAACTTCTTGGCCGTCTCCTGGTCAGCAGCGCTGGCCTTGGAGGAGATCGACAGGTACTGGCCGGGGTTGCCGACGGTGTTGCTCGGGTCGCCCTTGCCGCCGTCGATCGGCGGGAAGTTCATCCAGCCGAGGCCGCCGTCCTTGACGAAGCTGCCGCCGTCGGCCTTCTGGATGCCGTACGACCAGGAGCCGTGCACCATCATGGCGGCCTTGCCGGTGTAGAGCAGGGCCTGGTCGGCGTTGGAGTCGGCGGTGATCGACGAGAAGCCGTTGATGAACGCCTTCTGCTTCACCAGGTCCTGGACCTTGGTGAGCATCTCCAGCACCTGCGGGTCGGACCACGAGCCCGCCTTGCCGGCGAACACGTTGTCGAAGACCTCGGAGCCGGCCTGGCGGTCGAGCATGAACTCGAGCCACATCATGTTCGTCCACCGGGACTGGCCGGCGAGCGAGAACGGCGCGATGCCCTTGGCGTTGAACTTCGGGATCAGGTCAAGAATGTCCCCGTACGACTGCGGCGGGTTGGCGCCGATCTTCGCGAAGGCCTTCTTGTTGTAGTACAGCACGATCGGCTGCACGGTCTCGACCGGCAGGGCGTACACCTTGCCGTTGACCGTGCCGGCGCCGAACGACGACGGCAGGATCTTGTCCTTGACCGCGGCGTTCTGGCCGAGCCAGTCGGTCAGGTCGACGACCTGGTTGGCGTCGACGTACGACTTGAGGCCGCCACCGCCCCAGCCCCAGATCAGCGTCGGGGCCTGGCCGGCACCGATCGCGGTCTTGATCTTCTGCTTGTACGCGTCGTTCTGGAAGAACGTCGGGGTGATCTTGGTGTCGGGGTTCGCCTTGTTGAAGCGGTCGATCGCCGCCTGCCGAATCGGCTCACCGGGCTCGCCGCTCAGTGACCAGTAGGAGGCACTGCCGCTTCCGCTGCCGCCACTGCTGCTGCCCTTGTCACTCGGGCCGGAGCTGCCACATGCAGCGAGGGCCGCAGCACCGGCGGCCCCCGCGGTCAGACCCATGAAGTTCCGCCGGGAAATGTTGCTATTGAACACGCTGATCTCCGTACTCGAGTGCCGCGCCCTGCCGCGGCGAGTGGATCGTCGTGGAATCGGGGTAGCCGCCGTCACAAAGCCTGCAACTTTCGAACGACGACCGCAAGTTAACGTGAGGTTTCGTTAACGTAGGGTTTCAGCTTGATCATGTCAAGGGTCTTGCTCTGGTCGCGCTCCCAGCGCAAGAGTGGACCCCAGCGGGCACCCCTGCGTCGCGGCACGACCGAGCGATAAGTTCTGCTGTGAAAGTACTGAAAGTTTCGGAACATATGAGGAACGTCTTGAGGAGTGTCGCCGTGACCGAAGGACAGGCCCCCCAGCCCTGGCAGGATCCGGCGGTACCGGTTCCGGAGCGTGTCAGACTCCTGCTCGCCGCGATGACCGTCGAGGAGAAGGTTGCTCAGCTCGGCAGCCGGTGGGTCGGGAACGACATGCAGGACTCCGGCGACGAGGCGCCCAGCACCGAACCGGAGGAGACGTTGAACGTCGCCCCGATGCAGGACGTTTTCGCCGCTTCGGGCACCGTACCGCTGTCGGAGGCCAGCCGGAACGGGTTGGGCCACTTGACACGGGTCTATGGAAGCGTCCCGCTGACCGTCGAGGAGGGCGCCGCCGAGGTCATCCGGCAGCAGCGGGTGGTGCTCGGCAACTCCCGGCTCGGCATCCCGGCCATCGTCCACGAGGAGTGCCTCACCGGCTTCACGGCGTTCGGCGCCACCGTCTACCCCGCCGCGATCGCCTGGGGCGCTACCTTCGATCCCGAGCTGGTCGAGCGGATGGCCGCCTCGATCGGCCGCGACATGGCCGCCCTCGGCATCCACCAGGGCCTGTCCCCGGTGCTCGACGTGGTCCGCGACTACCGCTGGGGCCGGGTCGAGGAGACCATCGGCGAGGACCCCTACCTGGTGGCGCTGCTCGGCGCCGGTTACGTGCGCGGCCTGCAGAGCGCCGGCGTCCTGGCCACCCTCAAGCACTTCGCGGGCTACTCGGCCTCGCGCGGCGCCCGCAACCACGGCCCGGTCTCGATGGGCCGGCGTGAGCTGCTCGACGTCATCCTGCCGACCTTCGAGACCGCGGTCCGCGAGGCCGGCGCCGCCTCGGTGATGAACTCCTACTCGGACGTCGACGGCGTGCCGGCCGGCGCCGACCCGTGGCTGCTCACCGAGGTGCTGCGGGAGCAGTGGGGCTTCACCGGCACGGTCGTCTCCGACTACTGGGCGGTGCCGTTCCTGGCCACCATGCACCGGATCGCCGACACCATGGACGACGCCGGCCTGCAGGCCCTGGCGGCCGGCATCGACGTGGAACTGCCCGACACGCTGGGCTTCGGCGAGGGCCTGATCGGCAAGGTGCCGGAGGAGCTGATCGACCGGGCGGCCGGCCGCCTGCTCACCCAGAAGATCGAGCTCGGCCTGCTGGACGCCGGCTGGACCCCGGAAGGCTCGGTGGCCAACGCCGGCCAGGTCGACCTGGACTCCCCCGCCAACCGGGCCCTGGCCCGGGAGATGGCCGAGAAGTCGGTGATCCTGCTCGACCCCGGATCATCGCTACCGCTCGATCCGGAGCTGCGGAAGGTCGCCGTGGTGGGTCCGGCGGCCGCCGACCCGCGTACGTTCATGGGCTGTTACGCCTTCCCCAACCACGTGCTGCCCCGCTATCCCGGAGTGGGCCTGGGCATCGCGGTGCCGACCGCGGTCGACGCGCTGCGGCAGGAGCTGGCGGCCGAGGTCGTGCACGAGCCCGGCTGCACGGTGACCGGCGACGACCGGTCCGGTTTCGCGGCCGCCGTCGAGGCCGCCCGCGGCGCCGACGTCTGCATCGCGATGGTGGGCGACCTGGCCGGCCTGTTCGGCCACGGCACCTCGGGCGAGGGCTGCGACGCCGACGAGCTGCGGCTCCCGGGCGTGCAGGGCGAGCTGCTGCAGGCACTGCTCGACACCGGCACGCCGGTGGTGGTGGTCGTCGTCTCCGGCCGGCCGTACGCGCTGGGTGAGGTGGCCGGGCGGGCCGCCGCGCTGGTGCAGGCGTTCATGCCCGGCGAGGAGGGCGCCTCGGCCATCGCCGGCATGCTCACCGGCCGCGTCCAGCCCGGGGCGAAACTCCCGGTGCAGATCCCGAAGACCCCCGGCGGCCAGCCCGGCACCTACCTCCAGCCGGTGCTCGGCGCGGAGAACAGCGGGGTCAGCAACCTCGACCCGACGCCGCTGTTCCCGTTCGGGCACGGCCGCTCGTACACCACGTTCGAGGTCGACGACCTGCGCATCAGCGAGGCGCGGGTCCCGACCGACGGCGAGTTCACGGTGACCGTGCGGGTCCGCAACACCGGCGAGCGCCCCGGCGACGAGGTGGTCCAGCTCTACCTGCGAGACGTGGTCGCCCAGGTCACCCGCCCGGTCAAGCAGCTGACCGGCTTCGCCCGGGTGCCGCTCGAGCCGGGCGAGGCCAAGGACGTCCGCTTCAAGGTCCACACCGACCGCACCGCCTTCACCGCCCGCGACCTGCGGCGCATAGTCGAGCCCGGCGAGCTGGAGATCATGGTCGGCACGTCGGCCGGCGACCTCCCGTGCCGAGGCTCGGTGACGCTGACCGGCGCGATCCGCGAGACCGGCCGCAACCGGGTGCTGATCACCCCGGTCGAGGTCGAGAAGGCCTGAGACCCGGGCTTCCCGGCACCGTCCGCCGGGAAGCCCGAACCCAAATCGTTACCCGCACTCTGCCCGATCGGGCCGCCCCCGATGCCCGATCTTGCCCGTTTCGGCCGCCCCGCCGGCTCCTTTTTCCGTACGCGAAGGGACCGGTCCCGTGGCACCAGTTCCGCGACGCGGGGCGCGCTCTCCGCGCGCCCCCGCCGGGCGGGCCCGGCCGGCAAGCCCCCCCGCCGACCTCCGGACAGCGCTCGCCGGAGGGTGAAGAGCCGGCTCGGCCAGGCCCGACCGGTGGCATCGAAGAAGGCCGGCCGAAACTTCTCGATGTCCGACGCCGAGATTTATCCGGCACGCGTGTGCCGTTTAGTTGCTACAGTGCGTCCGGAGCACCGAGACGTCCACCCTGGAGGCCAGTCATGCTGATCGTCGCCGGAACCGGCCACGTCGATCCCGACCGCCGCGACGCACTCCTGGAAAGCCTCGCCCCCGCCTTGCGCCAGGCCCGGACCGCACCGGGATGCCTGGACTACGTGGTGGCGGCCGACCCCGTCGAAGCCGACCGGGTCAACATCTACGAGCGGTGGGAGTCGCCGGCCGACCTCGAGGCTCACCTGTCCGGCCGCCCGCAGGACGCACCGCCGATGCCGGGCGTCCGCAGCGTCGAGGTCATGCGCTACGACATCAGCGGGTTCGGCCCACTCCCCGGCTGACCGCGGCACCCGAGTCCACCGGCCGGGCAGGGCTTACGATCGCAACGATGCCGCCACCGGAGCGAACCCCACCACCCCAGCGCGCCGAACCCGCCGCGGATTCGCCCCGGCCCGAGCACGCCGACGCCGCCGCGGACCCACCCCAGCCCGAGCACGCCGACGCCGCCGCGGACCCACCCCAGCCCGAGCACACCGACGCCGAACCACTTCGGGCCCAGCGCGCCGAAGCCGCCGCGGAGCCGGTTCGAGCCCAGCGCACGGACGCCGGCTTGGAACCAGCGCGGGCTCAGCGCGCGGACGGGCGGCGGAACCAGGCTCGGGTGCTGGAAGAGGCGTTCGCGGCGTTCGCGGCGCACGGTGCCGCGGTGCCGATTCGCGAGATCGCCCGCCGGGCCGGGGTCAGCACCGGCACCGTCACGCGGCACTTCCCGACCAAGGAGGCGCTCTTCCGGGCGGTCGCGCTGCACCGGATCGAGCACCTGGTCCGCCGCGCCGAGGAGATCGCCGCCCAGGAACCGCCGGCTACGGCGTTCTTCACGTTCTTCGCGTTCCTGGTCGGCGAGAGCTCGGCCGATCACGCCGTCGGGGACGCCCTCACCGGAGCCGGTTTCGATCTCCAGGCCGAGGCGTCGACGGCCATCCGGGACTTCGGCGCGGCCATGACCGGCATGCTCACCCGGGCGCAAGAGGCCGGCGCGGTCCGCGCGGACGCCGACACCGCCGACATCAAGGCCCTGATCGCCGGCTGCCTAGCCCGCGCCAAAGACAGCAACAGCGACGGCGACCGCGAGGGCGACGGCGACCGGGAAAGAGACCGCGACGGCGACGCACAGCGGCGCATGATCGAGATCGTTTGTGCTGGGCTTCGGCCGGTGGGGGCGCGCTAAGCGAGATTGCGGTTCAGGAAGTCGATCAGGGTTGAGGCGGCGGCCAGGCGGTGGTCGGAGAGGGCGTGGTCGGTCGGGAAGGCGTGGTGTTCGAGGCGGGCGGTGGCGTAGGCCGCGACCAGCGGGTCGTGGTGGACCGCCTGGACCGACAGCGGGTCGCGGCTCGCGCCGATCAGGAGCACCGGGCGGCCGGCCAGGGCCGGGGCGAGCTCGGGCAGGCGCCAGGTGTCGCCGGCCGCCTCCGCCTCGGCGATGAGCGCCGTGCCGGACGTACCACGTAACGGCCGCAGTTCGTCGTCGAAGGCGGTCACCCACTCCGCACGTACATCCGAATCGGCGCTCGTGGCGGCAGCCAGCGCGGCCAGATCGAAGCCGGCCAGGGAGGCGACGGCGCCGACCGAAGGGTCGGCGGCGGCCGTGTGCAGCGCGGCGAAACCTCCCACGCTGTGCCCGGCCACCGCGACCCGGGCGGGATCGAACCGCGGGTCGGCGCGGACCTGCTCGACCACCGCCGCGGCATCGTCGAGGACGTGCTGCCAGGACCACGCGCCGCCGACGCCCCACGAGCCGCGGTAGTGGAACACCACCGCGGCGTAGCCGGCCCGGCGCAGGGCCTGGGCCAGGTCGAAGTTGCGTTCGTTGCCGGGGAAGCCGTGCAGCAGCACCACCACCGGGAACGGGCCGGGACCGGCGGGCAGGTGCAGCAGGCCGAGCAGCTGTTCGCCGCCCGACGCGAAGGTGACGGCCGGCGTGCTGGCCGCCGGGCGTAGCGAATCGGGGAAGTCGCCGGTCACCGGACCTCCGGGAGTAATCAGGCCGCCGGGGAGATCTCCTCCGGGTAGGCCGCGCCGAGCTCCTGGAAGACCGCCCCGTTGAGGCTGAACGCGTGCTGCGCCTCGGCGATGAGGACCGACAGCCGCTCTTCCGGGAGCGGGAGTGCGTCGAGACGCTCACGGTAGGCGATCTTGTAGGACTTCGGGTCGGCGATGTGATCGAAGTCGTAGAACGAGACGCCGCCGTCGTGCAGGCCGTAGGTGGCGGCGACCTTCTTGCCGACCAGCAGGCCGCCGCTGAGGTCGCCCAGGTAGCGCACGTAGTGGTGGGCGATGAAGTGCTCGGGCGAGGTGGGGCAGTGGGCGCGCAGGTGATCGGCGTAGCGCTGGGCGGCCGCGGTCGCCGGGTAGGAGCCACCGAGGTGGGCGAGGTCGGCCTCCAGCAACGGCACCCGGTTCAGGGCCGGGTCGGCGAACGGCGCCGCGATCTCGTTGCCGCGCATCGCCTCCGCCGCCGCCTCCAGCTCGCGGTAGACGATCAGGTACTGGGCGGTCAGTGCGGCGAAGCCCGCGCGCGGCACCGAACCGGCCATCAGGCGGGAGATGAACGACCTGGTCTCGGCCTCCCGGTGTTCGACCATGGTGGCCTTGCGGAGGCGGGCGGCGAATCCCGTCATGGTGGAGGTCCTTCCCTAGTTCGTTCGGCGAGCGCGGCGGATCAGGCGGAGGATCAGGTAGAGCAGGGCGGCGCCGAGCACGGCGACCAGGGCCCAGGGCCAGGCCCACACGCCGGTGGTGCGGGAGACGGCCGGCAACCCGGCGCCGAAGCCGGCGGGCACCACGCTGACGTCGGCGTCGAGGTGCACGGTGGGCTGCACGCCGAGGATCTTCTCGGTGACGGTGATCGAACCGCCGGGCAGCAGCTCGGGGATCTCCATCGCGGCGGTGCGGGCCAGCTCCCAGCCGAACGGGCCGGTGACCTTGACCGTGCCGGTGCCGGTCAGGCGCAGGTTGCCGGTGTTCTTCACCAGGTAGGTGACGGTCATGTCGCCACCGTCGGCCGGGTTCGCGGACTGCGCATACTCCAGTCTGACCCGGTCGATGCTCAGGGTGGGAGCGACCGTGCCGGCCACGGTGACGTAGACCCGCGCCGCGACGCGGCGATCGACCAGGACGGTACGGCCGGAGGCGTCGGTCTGCTCCTCGCTGACCGACGCGATCACGCCGCCGGCGTGGTCGCCGGGGGTCGCGCCGGCCGGGACGGTGAGGGCGAACGGGACGTCGAGCCGGGTGTTCGCCGCGACGGTGTATTCGGTCGCGCCGAGCGCGATCCACGAGCCCAGGTCGGTGGGCTGCTGCGCCGCCGGGAGCAGGGCGAACGAGCCGTCGTCGGTGTTGTACGCGTCGGTGCCGTACACCCTGAAGGTGAGCGGCCGCCGCGTCAGGTTGGTGATGCCGACGTAGTCGGTGATCCGCTCGCCGGGCGCGGCCTTGCGGATGATGTAGTCCCGGCCGTCCGGCCCCTTGGCGGTGGAGGGCTGCACCGACCAGCGCACGCTCGTCTCGCCGGGCGCGGCCTGCGCCGGGGCGGCGGGCGCGAGAACGAGAACCGCGGCCAGCGCTCCTCGGACGACAATCATGTGACTCCTTACGATAGGGGCGAGCCGGCCGGGAAATGTTGCGGATTTCCCGGCCGGTTCCCCTGTGTGCCCTGGTATCAGGCGAGGGTCAGGGTGAGGACGGCGCTGTACTCACCGGCGGCGCTGGACTCCGGAACACCGAGGTTCAGCGCCGCGCCGCACGTCGAGCTGCCGAGGCTGCTTCCCGTTTCGGCACTGCACAGGGTCTTGCTGGCGCCCAGGCCCGTGCCCGGGGTGACCGGCCCGCCCGGCGTGACGGCGTTCTGCACACCGTTCGCCGCCTTCAGTCCGCCGGCCACGACCGCGGCGGTCGGGGTCCAGCCGAGGTTCGCCGCGGGGATGGTCCCGGCCGCCGACGTGAAGTCGGTGACCTGGCCGACCAGGTCCCACCCGGCGTTGGTGCCGCGCAGGTCGCTGACGGTGACCGCGTTGAGGTTGCCGATCGCGGTCTGACCCGGGGTGACCGCCGACAGGTTCACGTCGGAACCGGCGGAGGTCAGGGTCAGCGCGCCACCGGCCACGGCCGCCTTGATCGTCTGAGCCGCCGAGCCGTTGCCGGGCTCGGGGTCGGTCGGATCGGTCGGGTCGGTGGGGTCGGTCGGGCCGGAGCCCGCCGAGGCCGAGGCGGAGGCCGTGATCGGGTCGAGCGCGGCGCCGGTGGCGTAGAAGCCGCCGAACACGCTCGCCGAACCGGCCGACAGCTTCGCGGCGAGGTTGGAGAACGTGACGGCCCCGTCGGTGACGGTGGGCGCCGTGGTCGTCACGGTGGCCAGCTCGGCCCCGTCGACGTGCGCGCTGGGCTGGGTGGTGGCCGTGAGGTCCACATCGGCCAGCAGTGAGCCCTCGCCGTCACCGTCCACGACGAGCTTCGGGTTCGCGATGGTGATCGTGAATCCGTGCAGCGGGTAGGAGAACACGATCGTTCCCCGGTACTGCATGCTCGCCGTGCCGGCCGCCGCGTCGTAGGTGCCGCCGCCGGCCGGGAAGTCGAACGTCCCGTCCGCGTTGATGGCGGCCCCGTTGGTGGCGGCGATCGGCGGGGTGCCGTTGCCACCCGACACGTAGCCACGGAACGACGCCTTGAAGCCCCAGTCGAGGCTTCCCCCCGCGACGTCGGTGGACGCGGCCATCGCGGCGGGCGCGGCCACGATCAGCGCCGCGGCCGTGCTCAGGCCGAGCAGGCCGGCGCGCAGGGCGGCCCGATTCAGGCCGTGGTTTGTGCCCATGCTCTGTGTGTTCCTTCCGGTGAGGCGGCACCCACTGATGCGGGCGCAGTTAGGGTAGCCTCACCTAAACTTCCGGGCAATTCAAGATCCAGTCCTGCTCGGCTCAGCAACTTCGGTGGAGGAGACAGGTGCGCATAGGCCTGAGAGCTGGGGTAACAGCTCTCGCTCTGCTGACATTCGTGACGACCGGCACTCCCGCTCTGGCTGCCAGGAAACTGTCGGTGTCGAAAACCAAAGGGCTTGCCAGAAGCGGCGAAACGGTCACCGTCTCCGGGTCCGGATATGACGCGACCAAGGGCATCTACGTGGCGTTCTGCCTGGACAACGGCGCGGGAGTGCTGCCCTCCCCGTGCGGTGGCGGCGCCGATCTGAGTGGTAGCTCGGGCGGCTCCGCGTGGATTTCGTCCAACCCGCCGGCATATGGAGAAGGGCTTGCCACGCCGTACGGAAAGAACGGGTCCTTCCGGGTGTCCATCCAGGTCAGTCAGATGATCGGCGATGTCGACTGCGCGGTCCGCGGCTGCGCGATCGTCACCCGGGCCGACCACACCCGCACCAGCGACCGCTCGCAGGACATGCGCATCCCGGTCCGATTCGCTGCCGCCGCAACCGGCAGCGCCTCGGGCTCCGGCGTCGCCGTCACCGCCGCGCCCGGGAAAAGCGCACCGGCCGTCAAGCAGAGCAAGCCGGTCGGGCCACCGACCGGGAAGCTGGCCACCGAGGCACCGCCGTCGGCCGAGGCCACCGAGCCGGTTGAACTGCAGGCCTTCGGACCGACGCTGACCAGGACCAGCACGGCCACTCCCCTCGGTCACTGGTGGGCGATCGGCGGGGCGTTCCTCACCGGGCTGCTGCTCGCCGTCCTGGTCGGCCGTTTCGGCCGGAGGTCGCGATGATCCGCCGCGCCCTGCTCGTCTCGGTGCTCCTGCTGACCGGCTGCACGTCGGTCAGCGAGGTCGGCGCGGCCGAGAGCACGACCAACTCCTGCGGCGTCACCACCGCCCGGCTCGCCTCCGAGGACGTCACCCCGCTCGATCCGAAACCGGCGCCGGTCCTGCCGGTCACCGTGGACTCGGCCGACGGCCGGAAGGTCACCGTCACCAGCGCCGACCGGATCCTGGCCGTCAACCTCTACGGCTCGCTCGCCGAGCTCGTCTTCAGTCTCGGCCTCGGCGGCCGGGTGATCGGCCGGGACACCTCGACCACCTTCCCGTCGGCGGCCGGGCTGCCGCTGGTCACGCCGCAGGGGCACGACCTGTCGGCCGAGGCGGTCCTCAAGCTGAACCCGTCGGTGCTGCTCGCCGACGACAGCATCGGCCCGGCCACCGCACTGGACCAGATCCGCGAGGCCGGCATCCCGGTGGTCATCGTCGACGACACCCAGAACCTCGACGCGGTGCCGAAACACATTCGGGCGGTGGCCGGCGCTCTTGGCGTCGCCGAGGCCGGCGAACGCCTGGTCGAACGGGTACAGGAAGAGATCGACACCGCCCGGAAGAGCGCTCCGGCCGACGGCCGGCAAACCAAGATCGCATTCCTTTATGTACGGGGTACCGCCGGCGTTTTCCTGATCGGTGGCCGGGGCGCCGGCTCGGACGCCATGATCGAGGCGATCGGTGCCACCGACGCCGGCACCGCGATCGGCCTCACGAAGTTCCGGCCGCTCACCAGCGAAGGGCTGATCAACGCGGCCCCCGACGTCATCCTGGTGATGACCGAGGGACTGCGATCGGTCGGCGGGGTCGACGGACTGCTCAAGCTGCCCGGCGTCGCGCAGACCCCGGCCGGCATCAACCGCCGCATCGTCGACATGGACGACGGCATCCTGCTGAACTTCGGCGGACGCACCGGCAAGGCCGTCGAGGCGCTCGCCAAGGCGGTCTACGGGCCGTGCTGACCGCGTACAAAAAGATGGGTCTGATCGGGTTCCTGATCGTCGGTCTGGCGGCCGTGTGCGTGCTCGCGGCCGGGCGCGGGCAGGTGCCGATCTCGCCGTCCGAGGTGGCCGGTTCGCTGCTGCACCGGCTCGGCCTCGGCATCGGACCGCTGCCGTCGGCCGTGCAGGGCGAGAACGCGCTGTGGCTGGTGCGCTTTCCCCGGGTAGTGCTCGCGGTGATCGTCGGCGCGTCGCTCGGCTGCGCGGGCGCCCTCATGCAGGGCGTCTTCGGCAACCCGCTGGCCGAGCCGGGCGTCGTCGGCGTCTCCTCCGGCGCCGCCGTCGGCGCCGCCGCCGCCATCGTCAGCGGCATCACCGTCCTCGGCTCGTGGACCACCGCGGCCGCCGCCTTCGCCGGCGGCGTGGTGACCACCTTCATCGTGTACGCGATGAGCCGGGCCGGCGGGCGCACCGAGGTGGTGACCCTGGTGCTCACCGGCGTCGCCGTCAACGCCACCGCCGGCGCCCTGCTCGGCCTGCTGATGTTCCTGACCGACGACGACGGGGTGCGGGCCATCGCGTTCTGGCAGCTGGGCAGCCTCGCCCAGGCCACCTGGAGTGCGGTGGCGGTGGCCGGGCCGTGCGCGCTGGCCGGCCTGGCCGTCGCCGTCGCGCTGTCCCGGCGCCTCGACCTGCTCGCCTTGGGCGAACGGCCGGCCCGGCACCTCGGCGTCGACACCGAACGGCTGCGGATCATCGCGATCGTCGCGACCGCCCTGCTCACCGCGTCGGCCGTCGCGTTCACCGGGATCATCAGCTTCGTCGGCCTGATCGTGCCGCACCTGATCCGGATGATCGCCGGGCCGGGCCACCGCGTGCTGGTGCCGGCGAGCGCGCTGGGCGGCGCGGTCGTGGTGGTGACCGGCGACCTGATCGCCCGGACCGCCATCGACTACCAGGAGTTGCCGCTCGGCGTGCTGACCGCGGTGGTCGGCGGGCCGGCGTTCTTCTGGCTGCTGCGGCGCACCCGGGCCCGGGCCGGAGGCTGGGGATGAAGGCCACCGGAGTGTCGGTGTCGCTCGGCGGCCGGACCGTCGTCTCCTCGGTCGACCTGCACGTGTCGCCGGGTGAGGTGGTCGCGCTGGTCGGGCCGAACGGCGCCGGGAAGTCGTCGCTGCTCGCCGCCGTCTCGGGCGATTTGCCGTCTTCCGGGGAGGTGATGGTGGACGAGCGCCCGCTGGATTCCTACAAGCCGATCGAACTCGCCCGGCTGCGGGCCGTCCTCCCGCAGAAGGCGGCGCTGTCCTTCCCGTTCACCGTCGGCGAGGTCGTCCGGATGGGCCGCGCGCCCTGGTCGGGGCGGCCCGAAGCCGCCGAGGACGAGGACGCGGTCGCCGAGGCGATGGAGCTGACCGAGACGACCGGCTTCGCGGCCCGGCCCTTTCCCGCGCTCTCCGGTGGCGAGCAGGCACGGGTCGCGCTGGCCCGGGTGCTCGCCCAGCGCACCCCGCTGCTGCTGCTCGACGAGCCCACCGCGGCCCTAGACCTGCGCCACCAGGAGCTGGTGCTGTCGGTGACCCGCGCCCGCGCCGCGTCGGGCACGGCGGTGATCGTCGTCCTGCACGATCTGAGCCTGGCCGCCGCCTACGCCGACCGGGCCTGCGTGCTGGCGGCCGGCCGGGTCCGCAGCGAGGGGCCACCCTCGTCGGTGTTCACTCCGGAACTGCTGTCCGAGGTGTACCAGCACGACGTGGAGGTGCTCCCCCATCCCCGGACCGGGACTCCGCTGGTGGTGCCGAGAAGGCCGTGACCACGCCCAGACCGTGCACGGGTCCCTCGGTGCGAGGCAGGATCAAGGTCCGGATGCCCAGCGACACCCCGCCGATGTCGTCGCGTGGGCTGTCGCCGACCATCAGCGTCTCGCCGGCCCGGACGTCGAGCTGCTTCAGCACGTGCGCGAAGATCGCCGGATCGGGCTTGACCAGGCCCACCTCGAACGACAGCACCACCGCGTCGATCAGGTCGGCGACGCCGGCCCGCTCGAGGCAACCGCGGATGTCCAGGCCGATGTTGGACAGCACGGCGATCTTCACGCCGCGGGCCTTGAGCTCCCGCAGCACCGGCAACGTGTCGTCGAAGACCGTCCACTGGTCGGGCAGCACCGCGTACAGGGCGGCGATCAGCTCCGGGGCGATGTCCGGCAGCAGGGCGATCGTCCGGGTGAAGACGTCCCGGTGCCGGTCGGCGCTGAGGTCGCGCTCGCTGTCCGGGTCGATCGTGTGGGCGTGGTGCCAGAGCCGGTCGAGATGCGCGGGCAGTCCCTCGGTCGGGGTCGGGGCGGTGGCCAGGTGGCGGAAGGCGTCCTCGATCCACCGGCCGGGTTCACCCCCGGCGACCAGCGTGTCGTGAAAGTCGAAGATGACCGCGTTGATCGGTGCTGGGTGCATGGCCCAACTCAATCAGCCCGCCGCGAGCCTTCTTATCCCGCAGCCAGCAGCCGGGCCAGTTCGGTGCGGGAGCGGACGCCCAGGCGGGCGAACACGTTGCGCAGGTGGTGGTCGACCGTGCGCGGGCTCAGGTGCAGCTGCTGGGCCACCTCGCGGTTGGTCGCGCCGTCGGCCACCAGGCCCGCGATGCGTTCCTGCTGGGCGGTCAGCGGCGAGGTGGTCATCGCCGGCACGCGGTCACCGGCCGCCCGCAGCTCCCGGGTGGCCTGCACCGCCCACGGTGCCGCGTCCAGGCGATGGAACGTCTCGGCCGCCTGACGCAGGTGGTCGCGAGCCTCCAGATGGCGACGGCGGCGACGCAGGTGGCTGCCGTACAGCAACTCGGTGTGGGCCCGGGCGAAACCGTGATGATGCCGGCGCAGCGCCTCCCGGAAGTGGTCGTCGGCGGCGTCGCCGTCGGTGGTCCGCAGGGCCCGGCAGCGGGCGCGCAGGGCCAGCCAGGACGGTTCGCCGGTGCGCCCCGCCCAGGCGTCGAACGCGTCCACCGGCGGAGCCGCACTGCCGGCCGCCTCGACCAGATGCGGGATCACCGCCACCCGTAGGATCGCCGACCCGCGGCCGGCCGGGGCGGCGACGATCGCGGCCAGCCGGGTCGCGGCGTCGGCCGGGCGGCCCTCGACCAGGTCGAGCAGGGCGTACGCCCAGTCGGTGAGATCGCGGGCCTCGTCGTGCCGGGCGGTGGCGTCGGTGGCCCGCCGCTCGGTGGTGGGGCGGTCGCCGACCAGGGCGGCCAGCACGGCGAGCAGCGCGACGTGGGTGTCGGCGAGATCCAGGCGGGCGGCCCGCCGGGCCGCGGCCGCGCCGTCCAGGGCGGTGTCGGTCGCGGCCGCATAGTTTCCGGCGGCCAGTTGGGCGTACGCGGCGGCCTCCAACGCCGCCGGCACCAGCGCGTGCACCCCGGCCGCGCGGGCCAGCGCCGCCGCCCGGCCGGCGATCTCCGCACCCCGCCGGTCCTGACCGATCAGGACACCGGCCATCGCCGCCGGGATCAGCAGTTTCGGGTCGTCGACGCCGGCCGCCAGCTGCAGCACCGCGCGGAAGTGCGTGAACGCCGCGTCGTCCGCACCGGACATCAGGTCGGCGAGCCCGGCGATCTGCTGCACCGCCAGGTCATTTCCGCTCGCCGTCCCGGCCCGGGCCTCCGCCTCGCGGGCCAGCGCGGTGAACCGGCCCGGATCACCGGCCCGGCCGCACGCCTCGCCGGCCAGCAGCAACGCGTCGAGGGCTCCGGGAAAATCGGTGGGGAGCAGCTCGGCGGCCACGTCGAGAAGCATGTCCCGGGCCGAGAGCGGGGCACCCCGCAGGCTCAGCTCGGCGACCAGGCTCCGGGCGCGGGCCCGCACCCCCGCGGGCGCCACGGTCCGGGCGATCCGGCGCAGCAGCGGCACCGCGTCCTGCGGGCGGCCCGCCGCCCACGCCGACCGGGCCGCCCCGAGCAGCGGGACGGCGGGGTCGGCGGCGAGCTCAGCCGCGTACCGCAAGGCAAGCGCGGCCTCGGCCGGCGCCGCACCCGCCGCGGCCTCGACCAGGTCGCGGGCAAGGACGTCGTCGGGCGCCGCCGCGACCGCGGCGCGATGCAGCAGGGCCGGCAGGCGGCGGCCCCGGGCCGCCAGAATCCCGGCGAGCATCAGGTGGGCCTGCCGGCGGCGGCCGATCGGGGCGTCCTGATAGATGACCGTACGCAGCACCGGCGGCCGGAACCGCACCCCCGCCTCGAACACTTCGACGAGCCCGGCCCGCTCGGCCGGCTCGAGATCCCCCAGCCCGCCCACCGCCCGGCCGGTGGTCGGTGGGGGCGGCGCGCAGGCCAGGTCGGCGAGGCCGGCCTGGGGTGGCGCCGCGGCCAGGAGCAGCATGGCCCGGGTCGGTGCCGGCAGCGCCGCCACGGCGGCGCGGAGCCGGTGCCCGAGCGCGCTGTCCGGCGGCAGGCTCTCCGGCAGCGGCGCGAATCCGCGCCGCTGCTGCGCGGTCAGTCGTTCGCCGAGTTCCACCAGCGCTCCCGGATTTCCCGCGCCCAGCTCGACGAGTCCGATCGCGACCTCGTCGGCGACGTCCGGCGCCACCCGGCGGATCAGCGCGTGGGCGGCCCGCTCGTCGAGCGGCCCCACCGCCCGGGCCGGCAGCCCGGAGGCGACCTCCCGGCCGGCCGGCGAATCCACCGCGGTGGCGAGCAGCACCACCGGGATCCCGCCGAGCCGCCGGATCGCCAGCTTGATCAGCTGCCAGGACGGGAAGTCGAGCAGGTCGGCGTCGTCGACCAGGCAGAGAACCGGCCCGCGCCGCGCCACCACCGCCCTCAGCAGCGCCACCACCGACATGCCGATCTGCAGCCGGCAGTCGCCGGGATCGCGCCCCTCCATCACCCGCACGAAGCCGTCATGTCGCCCGCCGGGCAGATCCGCCAGCACCGGGTCGAGCAGCCGCTGCACCCCCGAATACGGCAGATCGACCTCATCGGACAGACCCGGCGCGGCGAGCACCGTCCACCCGGCCGCCTGCCCGGCCACCGCCCGCAGCAGCGAGCTGCGCCCCGCCCCCGGCGACCCGAGATAGACCAGCCCGCCGCCCTCGGCCGACAGCACCGACAACCCACTGTCCACCAGCTCGGAACGCCCGAACAGGACAGGTTCTTGCACCACCCGTGCATCAACCATGCCCGCAGTCTTACCAACCGGTAGACCCGGAGAGAAGGGACTTTTCGCCTGACGAATATTTCCCTGTTATTACGCACTCATTGCCAGCACTGGTGATTTCGCCGATGCGCTCCCCGACGACCGGCGCAAACACTGACCGCCATCAATCGCCGACACCTTCGGGAGCGTCCTCGATGAACCCCATTCGCCGCATCCTGGCCGCCGTGGTCGCCACCGCCCTCCTGGCGCTGGCCCCCACCGCGGTCGCCTACGCCGCCGACAACCCCTACGAGCGTGGCCCCGCACCCACCACCGCCGCCCTGGACGCCACCCGCGGCCCGTACGCGGTCTCGCAGACGAACGTCTCGTCGCTGGTGACCGGCTTCGGCGGTGGCGTCATCTACTACCCGACCAGCACCGCCGACGGCACGTTCGGCGCGATCGCCATCTCCCCCGGCTTCACCGCCACCTGGTCCAGCATCTCCTGGCTGGGCCCGCGGATCGCCTCGCACGGCTTCGTGGTGATCGGCATCGAGACCAACACCCTGCTCGACCAGCCGGCCCAGCGCGGCGACCAGCTCCTGGCGGCCCTGGACTACCTGACCACGCAGAGCTCGGTCCGCAGCCGGGTGGACTCGTCCCGCCTGGCCGTGGCCGGCCACTCGATGGGCGGCGGCGGCAGCCTGGAGGCCGCGAAGGACCGCCCGTCCCTGCAGGCGGCCGTCCCGCTGGCCCCGTGGAACAGCGACAAGTCCTGGTCGGACGACCGGGTCCCGACCCTGATCATCGGCGGCCAGTCCGACACGATCGCCCCCGTGGCCAGCCACTCCATCCCGTTCTACAACACCATCCCGTCGTCCTCCGAGAAGGCGTACCTGGAGCTGCGGGGAGCCAGCCACTTCTTCCCCCAGTCGGTCAACACGCTGACCGGCCGCCTGACGGTGGCCTGGCTGAAGCGCTTCGTCGACAACGACACCCGCTACGACCAGTTCCTCTGCCCCGGCCCCACCGGCATCGCCCTCTCCGACTACCGCAACACCTGCCCCCTGTCCTGACCCGCTCCGGTGTCGCCCGGCCGGACAGCCCCGGCCGGGCAACACTCCGTTCAGACAGCGGCGCAGGTCTGCCGGTACGGCAGACCGTCGATGTAGCGGTTCCACTCCTGTCGGTCGAGTCCTCGTCCGGTGATGCGGCAGGCGATGCGCCGGGGATCGGCGCGGAGTGCGTTCAGCTCGCCGAGATCCCACTGGCGCACACCGTTGACGCCCGCGGCCGCCACGACGTCGCCACCCGGACCGAACTGCACGGCGAAGACCGGCCCGCCGGCCGGCAGCGGGGCTCCCAGCATGGCGGGACGGGTCCGGTCGGTCATGTCCCACAGCACGGTGGTGCCGTCGAAGCTGCCGCTGGCCAGGGTCCGGCCGTCCGGACTGAACTCCAGGCCGGTCACGTCGGCACGGTGGCCTTTCAGAGGTGGACCGATCCGGATCGGACGCCGGGGATCGCTCAGGTCGTACCGGATGATGCTCTGATCCCGGCTGCCGGTCACCATCGTCCGGCCGTCGGGGCTGAACGCCACCGACGTCAGCCCGTCGGTGTGATCCCGCAGCGGCGAGCCGAGGATCCGTGGGTTGTTCCGGTCGGCGATGTCCCAGAGAACCAGCGCGCCGTCGACGCCGGCGCTGGCCAGCAGTCGTCCGTCCGGGCTGAACCGCACCGCATAGACGGCGTTGGTGTGCGGTGAGGCCGGCCGGGCGAGCAGGCGGGGACGTGCCTTGTCGGTGACGTCCCACAACGTCACCCCGTGGTCCTCGTCCCCGGTGGCCAGGATTCTGCCGTCCGGACCGAAGGCGATCGTGTAGGGCGAGCCGGTGGAGCCGGACGGAGCCGAGCCGAGCCGGACCGGGTTCCGGCGGTCGGTGACGTCCCACAGTCGCACGTCGCCGGCGTCGGTCAGCGCGGCGAGCGTGTGCCCGTCCGGGCTGAAGATCGCGGGGGCGGCCAGGCCGGTCAGCGCGTTGCCGATGGGCGCCGGACGAGCCGGTTGGGTGACATCCCAGAGCGTCACCTCGGGGGCGATGCCGTCGTCGCCGAGCGTCGCGGTGGCCAGGACGCGCCCGTCCGGGCGGTAGCCGACCGAGAACGGCGGTTGCCCGCGGGCGATCTTGGTGGTGCTGAGGATCCCGGGGCGTACCCGGTCGTGGATCTCCCACAGCGCGACGGAGCTGTCCGCGCTGCCGGTGGCGAGAATCCGGCCGTTCGGGGCGAACGCCATCGCGGACAGCAGGTTGCGGTGTCCGGCCAGCGGAGCGCCGATGAGGGCGGGGTGGGCCGGATCGGCGATGTTCCACAACGCCGTCGTCCAATCGCCGCGCCCGATCGCGAGGGTGCGCCCGTCCGGGCTCAGCGCCAGCTGGACAACTCCCTTGTCGATCACCGGCACGCCGGCCCGGGACGGATGCCGCGGACGACTCAGGTCCCAGACGATCGCTCGCGTCGGCGCTTCCGGCTCGTCGCCGCCGTTCGCGGTGACCAGCGTCCGCCCGTCGGCGCTGAGGGAGAACGGCGCGGACGCACCGGGCAACATCGCCGGCAGCCGAACCGGCTCGGCGGGATTCGCGATATCCCACCGGCTGACCTCCTGGTCCTCACCGACGATCAGGGTCCGGCCGTCCGGGGTGAAGGTCAGACCCCGGAGCAGGCCACGGAACGCGGTTGTCCCCCGGCCGAGAGCAACGGGACGGGACAGGTCGGCGATGTCCCAGAGCTTCAGTCGGCGGTTGAGGGTGCCGGTGGCGAGCGTGCGGCCGTCGGGGCTGAACGCCACGCTGACGAAGTCCCCTTCCGGGGAAACCCGCAGCGACGGGGGCGGAGTGGAATGGGACTGATCGGTCAGGTCCCACAGCCGGACGTATCCGTCGGTGGTGCCCACGGCGAGCGTGAGCCCGTCCCGGCTGAAAGCCACCGAGGACACCTCCGCAGCCTGGTCGAGCCGCGCGGTGCGGAGGGGACTCGCATTCCCGGTGATGTCCCAGAGCAGGACCGTCCGGTCCGCGCTCGCGGTGGCCATGGTGCGGCCGTCCGAGCTGAACGACACCGCGGTCACCTCGTCGCGGTGGCCGTCGGCCGTCCCGGCGAATCGGGTCGAGGTCAGGATCCGGGCGAGACCGGCCCGGGTCTCCGGGTCGGCGCTGATCTCGTAGGCGGCCGTTCCCAGTAGGAGCGCCGTCCGCGGATCCGGCGTGACCAGGGTGCCGGCCTGGGCCAGCAGGGAACGGGCGGTCGCGATCTCCTGCTGATGCCGCGCGAGCTGCTGCCGGTTCTGCGCTGTCCGCAGCGACGCGTACGCGGTTCCGGTCGCCGCCAGCGAGACGATCAGCGCGGCGGACAGCACGATGACGCCCCGGGCGCGGCGCCGACGGTCCCGGCGGACGCTGGTCAGCAGGAAGTCACGGGAGTGCGGGCTGAGATCGACCGCCGTGCCGGTGAGCGAGAGCCCACGCCGGCGGCGAACGACAGCGCCGGTGTCGGCGAGGGCGGCCGCGAGTTGCCCGCGCTCCCACAGACGGTCGGGCGACCGTCCCGCCGCATCCCAGTCGGCGGCGACGACCTCGACGACCCGCTGCGCCCGCAGGGCCGTCGCGGCGCCGGCGATCGCGGCGGCGAGCGGCGGCCAGGCCGACAGGACCGCCTCGTGTGTCACGCCGACCACCACCGCGTCTCCCTCGGTGTCCGTGGTGACCAGCCGGCGGCTTACGAACGGCTCCAGTTCGGCGACGACCTCGGCGGGCAGCTGCTCACGGTGAACCCGCCGGCGCGTCGGCTGCCCCTGCTCGTCGACCGTGACGAGCCGGAGCAGCCCGGCGATCACCTCGTCCCGGGTCCGCCCGGCGGCGGCCTGGGCCTCGATCAGAGCGGCCTCGGCCTCACGCACCAGCGATCCCCGGACACCGCCGAGGTTGTCGTAGCGGGCGGCCGACAGACTGCCCCCTCGGCTCACCCCGACCGATAACTCCGCGAGGGTGAAGGCGAGAAGCGGCAGCGCGTCGCCGCCGGCGGTGTCCGTCACCAGCCGGGTCACGAGCTCCTCGTCCACCTCGATACCGGCCAGTTCTGCGGGCTTGGTCACGACGGCCGCCAGAGCGTCCCGGCGCAGCGGCCGCAGCGGAACTATCCGCGGCGGAAGGTCGGCCAGGTCCGCGCTCTCCAGTATCGGGGCCAGGAACTCCGGCCGCGCCGTGGCCACGACCCGCACCGGGCCTTCGGCGGCCACCCTCAGCAGCTCGGCGAGATGCTTGCGGGCGGCCGGCGGCGTACGCGTGAGCACCTCCTCGAACTGGTCGAACACCAGCAGCAGCTGCGGCACCGGGGAACCCGGCACGGCCGCCAGCAACTTGCCGGCGAGCTCGGCCAGTCCGTCCGGGTCGAGCAGGCAGTCCCGGATCATCGACAGTGTCCAGTCGAGCCCCCGGCGTCGTGCCTCGGCGGCCAGCTCCCGGGCCAGCGCTCCGACCGGGTCGGTGCCCGGCAGGACGGCCCGCGGGGTCACCCAGCCCGGCTCCCGGGCCATCGCCGGGATCACCCCGGCCCGGACGAACGAGGACTTTCCGCAGCCGGAGGGACCCACGACCAGCAGGATTCCGGCGGTCGTCCGCTCGGCCGGCGATCGCAGTTCACGGCACAACCGGCCGATCTCCGCGTGCCGGCCGAAGAACACCCGCTGCCGATCGGCGTCGAAGGGCCGCAGTCCGGGATAAGGACTGCGTTCGTCGGGCCAGCCCTGGCCACCGGCCGCGTCGATCCGGCTCAGTGCCGACAGCAGCGGCTCGACAGCGCCGCAATCGGCGTACTGATAGACGTGCGGCGCGAGCAGCGGATGCACCACATCGCTCTCGGCCAGCACGGGAAGCACCCGGATGCCCCGGGACTGGGCGACGCCGATTTCGGCGTTGCACCATGCCGAGTCGATACAGGCCGCGGTGACGACGCAGACCATCGCGTCCGCCCAGCGGAGGCGTTCGTACAACCGGTCCTGCCATTGCTCGCCGACCAGAATTCCGTCCTGGAGGTCCCGGTCGAAGAACAATTCGTGCCCCGCGGTCCGGAGCCGGGCATGCAGATCGGCGGCCACTCGCAGATCTTTTGAGGCATAGCTGAGAAAGACGCGCGCCACGATTCCCTCGTCCCATCACGGACGGTCAACTGCAGGACGCACCGGACCGTACACAGCGGCCGCACGCACGTCGACCAGCCGTTCGACCCCCGAAGATCGACGATCTACGTTTTGTTGCTCGCGGTCACCAACGGAATCCGCACCGCTTTCCGGAAGCCCGGGAGATCAATTGTTTTCCGCAGCTCAGTGCGGGACAGCAGGGTTTTCACTACCTATTGACAACAGTTCGGTCAATGGAGATCGTGACGACGCCGGCCGTCGCGGAACTCAGGTGCGGCGCAGGCGGCGCGTCGCGGCCGCGGCGACCGTGGTGGCGAGGATCAGACCGGCGACGATCAGGGTGTACGCCAGCCAGACCGTCGCGCCGCGGGGGTGGTACGCCGACTGCTGCCCGAAGTCGCCGACCGGCAGGATCAGGTCCAGCGTGTAGACCGGCGCGACGAAGTGCGGAGCCTTGCCGGGATCGGCGGCCCGCGGCTCGTACCACAGGAACACGATCGTCCCGACGGTGAAGAGCGCGGCGAGCCATGCGGCGGCACGGACCGGGCGGTAGCCGTAGCCGACGGTCGCATCCTGCAGGCGGCCCCACCACCGGCCGGGCCGGGAAAGCGCGTCGCGGCGATGCCGTTCGCCGGCCAGCAGCACGCTCCGCGCGTCCTCGTCACGGCCGGCGGCGCGGTACACCTGAGCCAGCTGTGCGTACGGCTGCGGCCGGAAGCCGCGCGGGTCCAGCCGCAGCCACCGCAGGCGGGCGTCGCGCTCGTCGACGTCCGCCAGCGCCTCGTAGCTCAGGCCGTCGATGCGTAGCGCCGGCGGCCAGGTCGGCGGGGTGTCGCGCAACAGCCCGAGCTTGGCGTGGCGCAGGTCGAACAGCCCACCCGGTGGCTGCGCCGGCAGCAGGATCAGCTCTCTGGCACTGAGGTGCCGGCCACTGAAGGCGACGCTGGTGGACCACTCGCCGTCGTCGAGCCCGCCGCGGGCGATGCCAGGCATGCGCAGGCTGCTCGCGGCCGCGTCGCCGCAACCGTCGAGCACCGCCCCTTCCAGGGTGAGGATGCCGTTGATCTCCGCCCGGTCGAGGCGCAGCGCGCCCCGGCAGGTGAACCCGTAGTCGGCTATCAAGTCGCGGCGTACGCGCAGCGAAGGGCCGTCGAAGGCGATGCCCGGGCCGGCCAGGTGGGTGCCTCGCATGACCAGCGAGCCACCGATCGTCGCGCCGGCGAAGCTGACCAGCCCGGTGCTGGTGGAGCCACGCACTGCGACGGTGCCGTCGATCGTGGCATCCGAGAGGTAGAGCTCGGCGAACTCGCAATCGTCAAGGGTCAGCCGCCGCAGGTGCGAGCCGTAGAAGCTGATCGGCCCGTCGACCGTGCAACGTTTCAGGGTTACCGGCACGTCGACCTCGGTGAACTCCACCTCGAACGCGCCTTGGACCCGGGCCCCGGAGAGCCGAAGCTCCGCCCGGTCGCCGGGCTGAGCCGTGACGCCGCCGAGCAGCATGAAACGCAGCGCCTCGCCGCGCACCGCAGGGTCCGTCCAGCCGACCACATCCGCTTCGGATCCGGTCGCGCACATGGCGGCGACCGCACGTTCGGTGTCGGTGAGGTCAGTCCATTCCATCACGGCATTATGCTCGACGACCGATTACCTTTTGTCTCCGTGACCTGCGCCGTCACGATGAAGATCGCTCACTGCGGCAGCGGTCCGCCGGCCAGGACGATGACGACACCGGCACCGGCCGCGATGAGCAGGGTGAGGACGGGGCCCCGGCGCAGGCCGAGGGTGAGTGCGGCGGCTCCGGCCAGGACGGCGTACTGCCAGGGCCGGTCGAGTGCCGCGGCGAGCGGAACGGCGGAGCCGAGGATGGCGCCGATCGCCGCGGGCGCGGCACCGTCCAGGAACGCACGCACGCGGCGGTCGGCGCGGAGCCGGTCGAAGCGGTGGGCGCCGAACAGGATGAACGCGAACGAGGGGCTGAACGCGACGGCGGAGGCGAGCACCCCGCCGCCGAGCCCGGCCGCGGCGTAGCCCACGACGGCCACGGTCTGGACGACCGGGCCGGGCGTGATCTGGCCGAGGGCGACGGCGTTGAGGAACTGCGGCGCGGTCATCCAGTGGTGATGGTCGACGGCGTCGGCCTGCATGAGCGGGATGATGACGAACCCGCCGCCGTAGGACAGCGCGCCGACCTTGAGCGCCGTCCACGCGATCGAGCCCAGGACCCCGGCCCCGAACCCCGCGGCGGCCAGGACCGCTGCCGGCCGGCGCGGGTGCGGGCCGGCCGGCACCCGCTGGGCGATCATCTCGGCGAAGCCGCACCCGACCAGCAGCAGTACGAGCCACGGGCCGGCGACGGCCGCGGCGACCGCCCCGAGCAGCAGGTAGCCGGCCCAGCGGGCGCGGTTGCTGTGTTCCGGGGCGCGTTTCCAGCCGGCCGGCATCAGACCGGCTCCGGCCTGAACGGCGACCGCCGCGACCGCGGCACCCGCGCCGGCACCGGCGGCCCTGACCCAGACCGGCGGGTCGCCCTCGAGGAACAGCGCCGCCAGGGCCAGGATGACGATCAGGCCGGGAACGATGAACGCGGCCCCGCCGACCAGCGCTCCGGCCCGGCCCCGGACCCGCCAGGCACAGAAGATCGCCAGTTGGGTGGAGGCGGGGCCGGGGAGAAGATTGCAGGCCGCGATGGCGTCCTCGAACTCCTGGGCGTCGAGCCAGCGGCGGTCCCGGACGCACAGCTTGCGCAGCAGGGCGATGTGCGCGGGCGGCCCGCCGAAGCCGAGGCACCCGATCCGGCCCCACTCGCGCAGAACCACCGTCAGGCTGGGGGCGGTGTCCGTCAACGGCCGGCCGGCTGGAACAGCTCCACCGGATTGCCGGCCGGGTCGTCCAGGACGATCTGCCGCCCGCCGGGCCCGGAGACGACGTCGCTGCGGAACTCGACACCGGCGGCGTGCAGGCGGGCGACCTCGGCGTCGATGTCGTCGACGAGCAGGTGGATGCGGTTCCAGCCACCGGGCTCCGGCCGGCGGCCGTCCGGCATCGCCCGCCCCGCCGAACTGGTCGGGCCGGACAGCAGGAGTCGCAGGTGACCGCGCTGCACATCGGCGAACGCGGGCAGGAAGACCCGGCCGGGCGTGAATCCGAGGTGGCTGGTGTAGAAGTCGATGGCGGCCCGGACGTCGTCCACGAGATAGCGGACGTCCACCGTGCCGTCGGTGGGGCTGGTCATGACGTCTCCTTGTTCACTCGGGCCGCGAGCGTGTGCAGCAGGTGGCCGATCCGCTCGGTGAGCTCGTCGGCGAGGCGCTCGAACGCCGGCCGGCCGGCCGGGTCCTCGGACGGGTCGGGAAGACTCCAGTGCACCGGCCGCGAGTGCCCCGGAAACCGCGGGCATATTTCCTTGACCCGGTCGCACAGGGTGATCACGTGGTCGAACCGGTCATCGGCGAACTCGTCCAGATGTTTGGATCGCGCTCCGCCGAGATCGATGCCCCGCGCGGCCATCACGGCCACCGCGTGCGGGTGGATCGGCTTGGGCCGGCTGCCGGCGCTGAACGTCTCGACGGCGCCCGCGGTGCGCTGCCGCAGCAGGAACTCGGCCATCTGCGACCGCGCGCTGTTGCCGGTGCACAGGAACAGCACCCGTCCGGTGACCGCGTCGCCGATCGTCGGCGGCCCGAGGCGCAACGCCGGGTGCAGGGAGTTCCCGGTGCCGGACAGAAGGTCGGCGCAGCGGGCCAGATCGAGTGAGTAGTAGGTGTCGCGACCGTCGGCGCTGCTGCGCCGCACGGACACCACCTCGGCCTTGCGCAGCTTGCCCAGGTGGTAGGACACCAGATTCTGCGGCTGGCCGAGCAGCGTCGTCAGTTCGTGCACCGCGAGGTCACCGCGGGCCAGCTCGCGCAGCAGCCGCCACCGCACCGGGTGGCCGGCCGCGGCCAGGAACGCCGGGGGCTCCGCACTCATCACCGCAGGTTACATCAAACCAATTTGATGCAATAGCCGGCCGCGGGCGAACTCCGTGCCTCCGCTGCCGCGGCCGGCCATCACGAACCACATCGCATCATCTGGCTCTTCGGGTCACCACCCGCTGCAGGACGATGAAGCCGAACAACAGCAGGCCGACGATGATGCGGGTCCAGGCGGCGTTCAGGTCACCCTGGAACGTGATGATCGTCTGGATCAGGCCGTAGACCATGACGCCCAGCAGAGAACCGAAGACGTAGCCCGAGCCACCGGTCAGCAGCACGCCGCCGATGACGCAGGCGGCGATCGCGTCCAACTCCAGGCCCTGGCCCTGCAGTGCCCAGCCGGAGGTGGAGTTGATGCTGAACAGCACGCCGCCGAGCGCCGCGCAGAAGCCGCTGAGCGTGTAGACCGCGATCTTCGTACGGCCGACCGGCAGGCCCATCAGCAGCGCCGAGTCGGCGTTGCCGCCGATCGCGTAGACGTTGCGGCCGAACCGGGTCCAGGCCAGCACCGCGGCCGCGATCAGCACCACGACCACCGCGGTGACCGACGTGATCTTGGTGACGACGCCGTCGGCGAGCACGATGCGGTACTCGGACAGCGCCTTCCAGAGCTTGTCCCGGATCGGGATCGAGCTCTGGTTGATGAACAGGGCGATGCCCCGGGCCAGGAACAGCCCGGCCAGGGTGGCGATGAACGGCTCCACCTTGAAGTAGTGGATCACCGCGCCCATGCCCATGCCGAGCAGCGAGCCGAGCAGCAGCACCGTCGGCAGCACGACCAGCGGCGGCCAGCCGGCCTGCAACAGGGTGGCGGTGAGCGTCGTGGTCATCGAGATGACGGCGCCGACGGACAGGTCGATGCCGCCGGTGATGATCACGAAGGTCATGCCGACCGCGACCACGATCAGCACCGCGTTGTCGCGGAACAGGTTGACCACGACGCTGGGCTGGCCGAAGTTCTCGTAGTTCGCCACGCCGGTGAAGTACATGATCAGCAGCAGCGTGAGCGTCGCCAGGATCGGGATGTACTTGGTGTGGGGCAGGTAGACCCGGCGGCGCGGATTGGTCGGCGACGGGCTCTTGTTGGTAGCCGGCGTCGCGTCGATCGTGGTCACGCGGGCACCTCCGCAGGAACGGCGGGACGCGACGGCCTGAAGCGCCCGAAAACCTTCTGCCGGAACGTAGCGGACTGGGACAGGCACAGTGCCACCACGATCACGGCCTTGAACAGCAGCGTGGCCTTGCTCGGCACGCCGACGGCCACCACGGTGACCTGCAGGGCCTGGATGAGGATCGCGCCGATGACCGTGCCGGCGATGGAGAACCGGCCGCCGATCAGGGCGGTTCCGCCGATCACCACGGCCAGGATGGCGTCGAGCTCGATCAGGTTGCCGGCCGAGATGCTGTCCGCGCTCTTGATGTTCGCGCTGTAGATCAGGCCGGCCAGACCGGCGAGGCCGCCGGAGACCACGTACACCATGATGGTGATCCGCCGGGACCGGATGCCGGCCAGCCGGCTGGCGGTCGGGCTTCCGCCGACCGATTCCAGCAGCAGGCCGAGCGCGGTCCGGCGGGTGAGCAGCACGGTCAGCACCACGGCGGCGATCGCGATCAGGAAGGCCACCGGCACCGCGAGGAAATGGCCGGTCGCGATCGTCGCGTACGGGCTGGACTGCACGTTGATGATCTGACCGTCGGTGACCAGCTGGGCCACGCCACGGCCGGCCACCATGAGGATCAGCGTGGCGATGATGGGCTGGATCCCGACCACCGCGACCAGGGTGCCGTTCCACAGTCCGAGGACCAGCGAGGCACCGATCGCGATCGCCATGATCAGCAGCACCGACCCGACGCTGTTCTGGTTGCTGAGGTCCTTGATCAGCAGGCAGGCCACCGCACCGGAGATCGCCATCACCGCACCGACCGACAGGTCGATGCCGCCGGTGGCGATCACCAGCGTCATGCCGAGCGCTACCAGCAGCAGCGGCGCGCTGCCGCGCAGGATGTCCGGCAGCACGCCGAACAGGTGCCCGTCCCGGACGGTGATGAACTGGTTGGCGGTGAAAATGTTGACGACCAGCAGGGCCACCAGGATGACGCTGGGCCAGAAAAGCCGGTGTTTGACGATGGTCATGAGGTTGCTCCGCTGGCGATGGTCTGCATGATGCGGTCGGCGTCGACGCCTTCGGTGTTCTCCAGCTCCTCGACGAGCCGCCGGTCGCGGAGCACCTCGATCTTGTGGCTGAGCCGGAGGACCTCCTCGAGCTCGGCGCTGACGAACAGCACGGCCATCCCGCCGTCGGACAGCTCGGCGACCAGCTTCTGGATCTCCGCCTTGGCGCCGACGTCGATGCCGCGGGTCGGTTCGTCGATGATCAGCAGTCGCGGCTCGGTGATCAGCCAGCGGGCGAGCAGCACCTTCTGCTGGTTGCCGCCGGAAAGGTTGCGCACCTCGCGTTCCGGGTCGGCCGGCCGGATCTGCAGGGCCTTGATGTACTTGTCGACGAGCTCGTCCTGCCGGCGGCGCGGGATCGGCCTGGTCCAGCCGCGCGAGGCCTGCAGCGCGAGGATGATGTTCTCGCGCACGGTGAGGTCGCCGAGGATGCCCTCGGTGCGGCGGTTCTCCGAGGAGAACGCGATGCCACGCTTCATCGCGGCCTGCGGGCCGCGCAAAGTCACGTCCTTGCCGTCGATCTGGAGGCTGCCGCTGTCGGCGCGGTCCGCGCCGAAGAGCAACCGCGCCAATTCCGTACGCCCGGAGCCCAGTAGCCCGGCCAGTCCCACCACCTCGCCCTCGTGGATGGTGAGGTCGAACGGTGCGATGGCGCCGGTGCGGCCGAGCCCGGTGGCGGAGAGGATAGGTGCCGCGTCGCCGGTCTTGGCCCGGATGCGCTGCGACCTGTCCTCGAGGTCCTCCAGGACGGCGAGCTCCTTGCCGATCATCTTCTCGACCAGCTGGACCTGGGGCAGGTCGGCGGTCTTGTACTCGCCGATCAGCTGGCCGTTGCGCAGCACCGTCAGCCGGTCGGAGATCTCGTAGACCTGATCGAGGAAGTGCGAGACGAACAGGATCGCCACACCGTCGTCCTTGAGCCGCCGCATGATGGTGAACAGCTGGGCCACCTCGGAGGCGTCCAGGCTGGAGGTCGGCTCGTCGAGGATCAGCACGCGGGCCGAGACGTCCACGGCCCGGGCGATCGCGACCATCTGCTGGATCGCGAGAGAGTAGGTGTCGAGGGTCGCCGACACGTCGATGTTCAGGTCGAGCCGGGCGAGCAGCGCCGCGGCGCGCTTGCGCATCAGTCCCCACTGGATGCGGCCGAACTTCCGCGGCTCACGGCCGATGAAGATGTTCTCCGCCACCGTCAGGTTGGTGCACAGGTTGACCTCTTGATAGACGGTGCTGACCCCGGCCTTCTGGGACTGCAGCGGGCCGGTGAAGTCGACCTGCTCGCCGCCCAGCGTGATGCCGCCGCCGTCGATCTCGTACACGCCGGTCAGCACCTTGATGAGGGTGGACTTCCCGGCGCCGTTCTCGCCCATCAGGGCGTGGATCTCACCCGGGAAGAGCCGGAAATCGACGCCGTCGAGCGCGACGACGCCGGGGAAGACTTTGCGGATACCGGTCATCTCGAGAACCGGGGAGGGCTCGCCCATTCGTGCTCCGTTTCACGCCCCGCGGGCCGGCCCCGGGGTGAGCCCGGGGCCGGCCGTACGAACAAAGATCAGTACTGACGGTTGGGGAGCTCGGTCTTGGCCTGCTCCTGGGTGAAGGTCGTCTCCTTGGTGAGGATCCGCTTCTCCGGGGTGCCGCCGTCCTTGACCTGCTTGACGATGTCCATCAGCTGTGGGCCGAGCAGCGGGCTGCACTCCACGATGTAGTTGATCTTGCCCTCGGACAGCGCGGTCATGCCGTCCTTGACGGCGTCGACCGTGATGATCTTGATGTCGGTGCCGGGCTTCTTGCCGGCCGCCTCGATCGCCTCGATGGCGCCGAGACCCATGTCGTCGTTGTGCGCGTACAGCACGTCGATCTTCGGCGTCGACTGCAGGAAGGTCTCCATGACAGTCTTGCCCTGTGCCCGCGTGAAGTCACCGGTCTGGGACTTCACGACCTTCAGGTTCGGGTCCGACGCGATGGTGTCCGCGAAGCCCTTCTGACGGTCGATGGCCGGCGCCGCACCCGTGGTGCCCTGCAGCTCGACGATGTTGACCGTGCCGGTCTTGCCCTTGTACTGGTCGACCAGCCACTGGCCGGCCTTCTTGCCCTCCTCGACGAAGTCCGAGCCGAGGAACGACACGTACAGCGAGGTGTCCTGCGAGTCGACGGAGCGGTCGGTCAGGATCACCGGGATGTTGGCGTCCTTGGCCTCCTTGAGCACCGCGTCCCAGCCGGAGGTGACCACCGGGGAGAACGCGATGACGTCGACCTTCTGAGTGATGAAGGACCGGATCGCGGAGATCTGGTTCTCCTGCTTGCCCTGAGCGTCGGCGAACTTCAGCTCGATGCCGGCCGCCTTGGCCGAGTCCTGGATGGACTTGGTATTGGCAGTACGCCAGCCGCTTTCCGCGCCGACCTGGGAGAAGCCGAGGACGATCTTGTCATCGGAGCCGGAGCCGGAACCACTTGACGAGTCGTCACCGCCGCCACAGCCGGCCAGAGCCGAACCGAGCAGCACGGCACCGACCATCGCAACAGACAGTCTCTTGAGCACTACTTCCTCCTTCAAGCGGACCTGGAGCCCATGCGCAGGGTTGTGAACGTTAACAGGGAGAGGTTCCCGCGCATGCGTCAGTTTCAAAAGGGGAACAGCCGGTGGTGGAGACCGGTCTCCATCACCGTGACCAACCCGGGGCTTGAAGACGCCTCCGGTTACTGCGTTTCGCGAGTGTTACCGTTCTCAACAGGCGAGTCAAGAGGTGATCGCTCTTTGTTACCGGAAGATTGCATCGATGGCTCCCAGCAGGAGATGGTCGGGCAAGACGCCTTCCAAATCGCCCGGCTGTGAGCGCCAACAGCCCGGACCTGGTGATTCACACCGGCCATGATGGACCAACCGGCCGTCCGAGCCGGTCGCACCACGCCCGGTCAGAATTTTTCGGTGACCAGCGAGCGATGACCGACGATATCGGCACACTCCCGGCAACCTGCCCGTAACTCGGGATATTGACCTGCATCTAACTGTTGAGATCGTTAACAGAGACAACCGTCGAGTCCGCTCCAAGATCACGAGCCGGAAATGCCGCCGTTACAGCACCGACACCGCCGATCACCTCCCGAAACGCGGTTTTCGCAGGTCAGTGCGGGACCTGGTGAATGTCACGAACAGATAACGGCGACGTAGTCGGCCCTTGACAGCGCGTCGAAGGGCCAAGCATGTTTGCGTTCACATTTCGCCCGCCAAAAGGGGACAGCCGATGAAGGCCCGTCTACGCCGTGACCGACGAGATGGACCATGAGCGCGGCCATGCAGCCGCACCGCGGGCCGGTCATGTCCGACGTCGCGGCCCGCGCCGGCGTCTCGCACCAGACCGTGTCCCGGGTGCTCAAC
>NZ_BOQN01000069.1 GCF_018332695.1 Paractinoplanes toevensis | reverse complement strand
GCTGGACGCGCCGACACCGACCAACAACAACACCAACGCCGCGAGAATCTACGAGCTGGAGGTGTACGGGTCGTCCGGCGCCCCGGTGGATCTCGCCCTGCGCACGGTCGCGACCGCCGACTCGTCCTGCGGTACCGGCGAGAGCGCCGACCGGGCGTTCAACGGCAGCTGGCTCGGCGGCTGGTGGGACAAGTGGTGCTCGACGGGATCGTCGAAGTGGTTGCAGAGTGATCTGGGCGCCACGAAGCACATCGGCTCGGTGGTGCTCCGGCACGCCGGTGCGGGCGGGGAGTACCCCTCGTGGAACACCCGCGACTTCGACATCCAGACGTCCCCCGACGGAACCACCTGGACCACCCGGGCGTCGGTGCGCGGCAACACCGCGGACAGCACGACCACGTCGTTCAGCGCGGACGCCCGCTATGTCCGGCTGACCGTGATCACGCCGGCGTCGGACGGCAACACCGCCGCCCGCATCTACGAGATGGAGGTCCGCGGGTAGCGCCCCGGCGGGGTGATCCGGGCCCGTTACGCTCGGTGCGATGGCCGCCGACCGATTGAATCGCATCGCCGTACTCGTCCTGGAAGGGGCGAAACCGCTCGATGTCGGCATTCCCGCACAGGTGTTCACGACCCGGGCGAGCATGCCCTACGAGGTGCGGGTGTGCGGTCCGGCGCCGGGGTTGGTGACCGGCGGCGACGGGTTGTCGTACCACGTGGCCGACGGCCTCGAGGCGCTCGCCTGGGCCGACATCGTCTTCATCCCCGGCTACCGCTTCCCCGACCGCGAGGACCCGCCGCCGGCCGTGGTCGACGCGCTGCTCGCCGCCCACGCCCGCGGCGCGCGGCTGGCCGCCATCTCCACCGGCGCGTTCGCGCTCGCCGCCACCGGCCTGCTCGACGGGCTCCGCGCGACCACGCACTGGCACTACACCCGTGCGCTCGCGGCGAAACACCCGCAGATCCGGGTCGACGAGAACGTGTTGTTCGTCGACGAGGGCAGCGTGCTCACCTCGGCCGGGGCCGCTTCCGGCATCGACCTGTGCCTGCACATCCTGCGCGGCGACCTCGGCATGGCCGGCGCCAATCACGCGGCCCGGCGGCTGGTCGCGGCCCCCTACCGCAGCGGCGGCCAGGCCCAGTACGTGCCGCACAGCGTTCCCGAGCCGCTCGGCGAACGGTTCGCCGCCACCCGCGAATGGGCGCTGCACCGCCTCGGTAAGCCGCTCACCTTGGAGATGCTCGCCCGGCACGCGGCGGTGTCACCGCGTACGTTCTCCCGGCGCTTCGCCGAGGACACCGGTTACACGCCGATGGAGTGGATCCTGCGGGCCCGCATCGACATGGCTCGCGAGCTGCTCGAACGCTCCGCGCTGGGCGTCGAGCGGATCGCCGCCGAGGTGGGCCTCGGCACCGGCGCCAACCTGCGGATGCACTTCCGGCGCCTGCTGGGCACCACCCCCACCGAGTACCGCCGTACGTTCCGCCTGGCGTGATCCTTGCGAACCATGGCGCGCCCGCCGCTGTCTGTTACGCCTGGTTTTCGTGAGGCTTACGACATGACACGCATCGCCATCAACGGATTCGGCCGCATCGGCCGCAACGTGCTGCGCGCTCTGCTGGAGCGGGACAGCAAACTCGACGTCGTCGCCGTCAACGACCTCACCGAACCCGCGGCCCTCGCCCGCCTGCTCGCCTTCGACACCACCGCCGGCCGGCTCGGCCGCCCGGTCACCGTGGACGGCGACGAACTCGTCGTCGACGGCCGCCGCATCAAGGTGCTGGCCGAACGCGACCCGGCCCAACTGCCGTGGGCCGCGCTGGGCATCGACATCGTCCTGGAGGCGACCGGCCGCTTCACGTCGGCCACCGCCGCCCGCGCCCACCTGACGGCGGGCGCGAAAAAGGTCCTGGTGGGCGCGCCCTCCGACGGCGCCGACGTGACCATCGCGTACGGCGTGAACAACGACGCGTACGACCCGGCCACCCACACCATCGTGTCGAACGCGTCCTGCACCACCAACGCCCTGGCCCCGCTGGCGGCGGTCCTGGACGAGCTGGCCGGCATCGAACACGGCTTCATGACCACGGTGCACGCCTACACCCAGGAGCAGAACCTCCAGGACGGCCCGCACCGCGACCCCCGCCGGGCCCGGGCCGCCGCCGTCAACATCGTCCCGACCACCACCGGCGCGGCCAAGGCGATCGGCAAGGTCCTGCCCCGCCTGGACGGCAAACTGGCCGGCGACTCGATCCGGGTCCCGGTCCCGGTCGGCTCGATCGTGGAGCTGAACACCACGGTCACCCGGGAGGTGACCCGGGACGAGGTGCTGACCGCCTACCGGGTGGCCGCCGACGGCCCGCTCGCCGGCATCCTCGAGTACTCGGAGGACGCCCTGGTCTCCGCCGACATCGTCGGAAACCCGGCGTCGTCGATCTTCGACTCGGCCCTGACCAGGGTGGACGGCCGCCACATCAAGGTGGTCGCCTGGTACGACAACGAGTGGGGCTTCTCGAACCGAGTGATCGACACCCTCGAGCTACTGGCCTGACGAGGGGGTCTTCTCCCGTTCGGTGATGGCGGCCTGGATGCGGCGGAGCGTGCGCAGGGCCTTCTTCGCCGCGGTGCGCACCTCGCCGTCGAAGACGGTCACGCCGCGGTCGCCGGCCATCAGCCGCTCCAGCGTCGGTACCGCCTGGTCGTCGCCGGTCGATCCGAGCGCGACGGCCGCCCAGTAACGCTGATCCGGGTCCGGGCTGTCGGCCGCGGCCAGCAGCCGGGGCAGCACCTCCGGGGTGAACAGGGCCAGCGTGCTGGCGAGATAGCCGATCCGGGGGAACCGCCGATGCTCGAACTCGTCCCAGAGCGCCTCCAGCGCTTCGGCGCCGCCGATGCGGGCCAGGGCATCGGCGGTTCGCTGGCGTAACCAGTCGGCCTGGTCGCCGAGCAGCGGCCGCAGCGCGGGCACCACCGTGGCGTCACCGAGGCGGCCGAGCGCGGTCACCGCCTCGTCCTGGACGATCCACTGTGCGTGGTCGAGGAGGGTGAGCAGCTGCGGCACGGCGGCCCGGATGTCCATCGCCGCGCAACCCTTCGCGGCCCACGCCTGGCAGTTGTACCGGGTGTCGCCGAGCGCGGCGAGCAGCGGCTCCTGCAATCCCGCGTCGGCGAAGACGGCCGCCTGGTTCAGCGCCCGCGAGTACAACGACCGGTGGAAATCCCGGTAGTCGCGGACGAGCACGTGCAGCGCCGCGATGGCCGATTCGTCACCGTGCTCCCGGGCCCGGTCGAGCAGGTCGTGCACGTGCGCTTCGCGGGTCGCGAGGTCACCGGATCGAAGGCCCTGCAGGTCAGCGGGATTCACTGCCCGACCATACGCGCCACCGGGCGGGTCACTCGTACCGGTACTTCAGCGCGTCCGCCTCCGTCCGCTCGATGTCGGCGATGGTCAGCTCCGGCATCCGCAGCTGGGCCAGGGTCACCTCGGCCGAGGTCGGCTGGGCGTCGGCCGGCAGCCACCGCTCCGGCTTCCACGTCGCGCTGCGCAGGAACGCCTTGGGGCAGTGCGGGAAGATCTCCTCGATCCCCAGCACCAGCGCACTGGCCGGCGGCTTGCCCACGGCGGTCAGCTGCGACAGCAGATCCGGGCGGGTGGAGACGCAGGCCCGGCCGCTCATCCGGAGCGTCGTGGCGCGCCCCGGGATGATGAACAGCAGCCCGGCCCGTCCGGTGGCGACGACGTTCTGCAGGGTGTCCAGACGCTTGTTGCCGGTCGCGTCCGGGATCGCCACCGTCCGGGAGTCCAGGACGGCGACGAACCCGGCGGGACCACCGCGCGGGGAGAGGTCGAAGTTGCCCTCGGCGTCCGCGCTGGCGATCAGGACCAGCGATGCGCAGCCGACCAACTGCCGGGTCTGCTCGGTGAGTTCGGTCATCTGCTTCCGCACCGCCGCGTCGCTCGGCAGTGCGTACACCTGGCGCAGCGCCTCCTGGTCGGGCACGGCGTCGTGGAGCAGCGAGTCGAAGGCGGTGGTGGCAGGGGCTCGCGTCATGCATCGACCATAATCGACCCGCCGGGTGGTCAGGAGCCCGAAAGAACCAGGGCGGTGCGGGTCTTCTTGGCCTCGTACATGGCGGCGTCGGCCCGGGCCATCAGATCGTCCGCGCCCGACCCGGCGTGCGGTGACCAGGCCACGCCCACGCTGGCCTGCGGGACCAGGATCTCACCGGCCACGTCCACGCCACTGCCGCTCAGGGCGGCCAGCAGATCCGCGCCGATGCGTTCGGCCTGCTGGGGTGCGGGCAGGTCGCGGCAGATGACCACGAACTCGTCGCCGCCCAGGCGGCCGACCACCCCGCCGGCCGGGGCGGCCAGGCGCAGGCGGGACGCCACGTGGGTGAGCAGCCGGTCGCCGGTGGCATGCCCGTACCGGTCATTGACCTGTTTGAAGCCGTTGAGGTCGAGAAAGATGACCGCCGTGCCGGGGCTCTCCACCGCGTCCTGCAGTTCGGCCATCGTGGCGGCCCGGTTGTGGCAGCCGGTGAGCGGGTCGAAGGTGGCCCGGTGCCGCAACTCCTCGCGCAGGCGCACCTCCTCGGTGACGTCGGTGAGGCAGACGATCGCGCCGGTCACCGCGCCGTCGTCGCCGGTGAGGGCGCGCAGGATCGCCCGGACCCGGCGCACCCCGCGGCCGGCCGGGCGATGCCCGTACTCAAGGTCGGCGTCGTTCCCCGAGTCCAGCACGTCGGCGATGGCGTCCTCGGCGGCCGGCCGGTCGGCCGGCACGATCGCGTCGAACACGGCATCGCCGAGGACGTCACCGGCCTGCGTGTTCATCCACCGGGCGGCGCGGTCGTTCAGGTAGGTGACCCGGCGGTCGCGGTCGATCTGCAGGATGGCCAGCGGCAGCGTCTCGGTGAGCCGGCGCATCAGCTGCTCGGCGGCGCGGACCGCCTCCTGGGCGGCCATCTCGTCGGAGATGTCCAGCATCTCGGCAACCACCCGGGGGTGGTCGGGGTCGGCGAGGTGGTTGTGGTTGGTGATCTCGAACCACACCGGGTGGCCGTCGCGGTGCAGGTGCCGCAGCCGCACCCGGCGGGCCGAGCCGGGCGGGGCGCTCAGCATGTCGATCCAGCCGGCGATGGCCCGGTCGTGGTCGTCCGGATGGACCAGCTCCAGGGTCCGGCGGCCGACGAGCTCCGCCGGCGACCAGCCGAGCAGCAGGGACACCTCCGGCCCGACCTCGGTGATCACCGAAGTCTGGTCCTTGTGCATCGTCACAAGCCGGGGCCGCACCTGGTCGTGCGACAGGACCGTGCCGGTCGCGTGGTCCTCCAGCCCGGTGAGGATCCCGACGAAGACCCCGAACCGGTGCGTCATGTCGATGAAGTGCACCCGAACCTGCAGGTCCGGCGCGGCGACCGGCCGGACCAGGCAGTTCGCCACACCCTCGGGCACCACCCGCATCCACGCGTCGACCATGGCCCGGTGGTCGTCGCCGATGACCAGGCCGAGCATCGAGGGCGGCCCCTCGATCGGCGGGTGCCCGAGGGCGGCGAGCTCGGCCGGCGACGGCACGAGCATCCCGGTGGGCCCGATCGCCCCGAGGAAGGCGCCCGGGTGCTGCGCCAGGGTGGCGGCGAACACGGCATCGCGGCGCGCGGGTTCCATCACGAGGTCATCGGCCACACGGTCCGAGATCGGCCGCCCCGCGGCAGACCTGAGGCTAACCGGCGTATGCGACGGTGGCGGGTCGGCTAGGCAAACTACCCAAAGGCGGCGGTCGGCGCGCGGGCCATGGTGCGGTGGTTGCTATCGACGAGTCTTTCGTATCTCGATCGCCTTGAGCGCGAGACTCTCGGCCGCTTGGCCCATCGCGGGAGCGGAGCCGTCCTCGCTGCAGCACGGAGGTTTGGTGCGTTTTTCTGACGACTCCGGCTCATGGCCGACCAAGCGGTACAGCTCGGAGTAGATGTTGAAGTCGGGATCGCTGTCATCGTGGTCGGCCACCAGCAGAACCCACGCCGTTTGTGGAGACTCGAAGGCCACGATGACGCGGAGGCGCCCGCCAAGGTGTTTGTCGCAAAGTCTCTCCAGCGGGTCTGCCCCGGTAAGGCGGTAGGAGAGAGCTGCGCACCCGTTTACTTCGAGATCACGCAGGAAGGCGATGATCTTCTTTTGATCGCCCTTGGCCCGGCTCCTCAACTGCTGGTCAGCGCGTGGCGTCCGAAAGATCTTCACTGACATGCGACTAGTCTGCGATCCCCAGATCTCTTTCCAGCTCGTCTATGTCAGTCGGTATTCCGTCACCCCGGCGCATCTGCACCAGGCTCTCCCTGAGATCCGAGCGTTCAAGCACCGCGTTGTCAGCAAGGCGTTGCCATACCTTGTTGAGCAGGTCATGAGTCTGGCCGGCGGCACGCAGCTCGCGTACCAACGCGATGACCTCGTAGAGACGACGCACATCGAGGCCATTGTCTTGCGCATCGGCATAGATCAGCAGGCCGCGACGGGTCCAGCTCCGAACCGTAGGCTCGCTGACTCCCAGCAAAGGAGCTGCAACTGACACAGGGATGGGATCCAGGTCGGCTAAAACATCTCTGCTGACCTTTAGGAGGTCGGCGCGGCTTTGATCGTCTTCGCTGATCCGGCTGGCGATCCGCTCGAGAACTCCCACCCGCGACAGGACCTTCTCCACCTCGGCACGCCTTGATCTACGACGAGGCCTCCGACGCACAAACCGCTTGGCTTTGTCTGCGGGGTAGCTCATCGCGTTGCCTCCAACCGCTGCCCGTACTTTCGAGTATGGGGCCTCATTCCGAAAGTTGGTAGGAGGTGGGAAGCCGGGGCTGGTGGTCCGCCGGGTGTGACGTGCCGGTCAGGTGTTGTGGATCGTGGTCAGGTCGGCCAGGCCGGCTACCGTCAGCACCGGGGCCAGCAGGGGCGAGGCCACCAGCTTCACCTGTTCGATGTGCGGGAACAGGGCGGCCAGGCCGGCGCTGTCCAGGTATTCCACCGCGGTCAGGTCGACGATGATCGGGGTCTCCGCGGCCTGACTGCGGGCGTCGGTCAGGGCGGTGGCGAAGGCGTCGGCGTTGCTCATGTCGATCTCGCCGATGGCGGCCAGGATGACCGCGCCGTCCGGGTGCCGGCCGGTGGTGAAGGTCAGTGCGGTGCTCATCGCGGGATCCTTGCCTGCAGGGCGACGACGGTGCCGGCCGTGCCGGTGGTGACGGTTACCTCGGTCATCAAGGCTCTCATCAGCTTGAGGCCTCGTCCCCGATGTGGATTGGCGGCGGGCTGGGGTGTCTTCCAGCGGCCGCGGTCGGTGATGGTCAGCCGCAGTTCGTCGGCGGTGGCGGCGGCCCGCAGGCGGATCTGCTCGCCGGCGATGTGCCGGTGTCCGTGCTCGATGGCGTTGGCGCACGCCTCGCCCGCGGCGACGAGAACGTTCTGCGCGGTGGTGGAGTCGATGCCGCAGCGGGCCAGCCAGCCGCGCAGGGCCGAGCGGACGGGGGAGAGGCGGCCGGGTTCGGCCGGGAAGTCGAGTTCGAGCGGGCCGGGGTGCCGGTAGAGCAGCAGGGCCACGTCGTCGTCGTACCCGCCGGTGGGTGCCATCCGGACCATCAGGCCGGCCGCCAGGTCCTCGATCGCGGTGGCGCGGCCCTCCTGGACGGCGGCGGTGACCCGGTCGATGCCGTCGGTCAGCGGCCGCCGGCGGCGTTCGACCAGGCCGTCGGTGTAGAGCAGCAGCGTGGCGCGGGCCGGCACGGTGTAGAGCGCCTCGGGGCGTTCGGCGCTCAGCGGGACCCCGAGCGGCCGGGACCGGCCCTGGTCGAGCAGGTCGCTGGTGCCGTCGGGGTGGATGACCACGGCGGGTGGATGCCCGGCGCTGGAGTAGGCGAGTTCGCCGCCGGCCGGGTCGAGGACGCCGCAGAAGACGGTGGCGCAGGTGGCGCCGGGCAGTTGCGCTGCGAACCGGTCGAGGGCGGCCAGGGTCTGGGCCGGGTCGGTGTTCTGCAGCAGCAGGGCCCGGCAGGCGCTGCGGAGCTGGCCCATCACGGTGGCCGCCTGCAGGCCGTGCCCGACGCAGTCGCCGACGACGATGCCGATCCGCCCGTCGTCGAGCGGGACGGTGTCGTACCAGTCGCCGCCGACCTTCAGCGGCCGGGTGGCGGGGGCGTACCGGACGGCGAAGCCGGCGGGCAGCTGGGCCGGGCCGAGGATGGCCCGCTGCAGCGCCAGCGCGGTCTCCCGCTGCTGATCGATCTGGTGTATCCGGTGCAGGCCCTGGCCGAGGTGCCCGGCCAGCAGGGCGAGCAGGGTCTGGTCCTGCTCGGTGAAGGGCCGGTTCTCGGCCAGCTCGACCCGCAGCACCATGGTGCCGTCCGGGTGCTCCAGCGCGATGCCGGCCCCGCCGGACCGCTCGGCAACCGGCGTGAGCAGTGGCTCGTCGCGCAGCTGGGCGATGGCCGCACGGCGTTGCTCGGCCAGGTCGGCCCAGCTCGACGACGGGTCGGTGGTGGTCAGCGTGGGCGGGCCGGAACCGTTGAACACGGCCGTGTACACCTCGGTGGCCTGCCACAGCTCCTTCAGCGACGACATCACCCCGGACAGTGCGCCGGCCAGGCTGTCGGCCTGGGACAGGTGCACGCTGAGCGCGGCGAGCGCGTTGTCCCGCTGCACGGCGTAGTGCTCGGCGGTGACGTCGCGGAACGTGCCGACGATGACGCGCCGCCCGGTGTCCGGGTCCTCGACCCGGTTGAACGCGGCGGCCACCCACAGCCGGTGCCCGTCGCGGTGCGCCACCGGGATCGTGTAGGTGCCCCGGGCCTGGTCGACGAGCAGCGCGAACGCGTCGACCACCAGTTGGTACCCCTCGGGGTCGGCGGCCTGGTCCGGCCACCACGGGTGCACCGGGGCGTACGGGAGCCCGTCCGGCCCGTACCCGAGAATGTCGGTGAAGGTCGAGTTGATCTCGATGACCGCGCCGTCCTCGTCGCAGACGAAGAACGCCTCCTGCAGGGAGTCGATCAGGGCGGTGCGCCACCGCGCGTGGTGGTTGCGCAGCCGGGCCAGTTCCACGTTGGCCCGCACCCGGGCCAGCAGCTCCGCCGAGGAGAACGGCTTGACCAGGTAGTCGTCGGCGCCGGCTTCGAGGCCCTCGATGGAGGCCTCCTGGCCGGCCCGGGCGGACAGCAGCAGCACCGGCGTGCCGGCCGTACGCGGGTCCGAGCGCAACGCCGCCAGCAGCTCGAGGCCGTCCATCCGGGGCATCATGACGTCGCTGACGATCAGGTCGGGGAGCTGCCCGCGGGCCTCGTCGAGGGCCTCCTGACCGTCGGCGACCGCCTGCACCGCGTGCCCGGCCGAGCGCAGCAGCCGGGTGAGGTAGTCGCGCATGTCCGCGTTGTCGTCGGCGACCAGCACCCGGGCCGGGCTCTGGGCGGCCGGAACGGCGGGCTCTTCCTCTTCGGCCGAGGACGAGGACGAGGGCAGCCAGCGCAATGCTTCCTGAACGTACGGGTCGGCAGTTTTCGAAACCGCGGAGCTGGGGTTCACCGCGGCCAGTGGCTCGGAGCCGAACGGCAGCCGGATGGTGAAGGTGGTGCCCACCCCGACCGTACTGGTGGCGTCGATGGTGCCGCCGTGCAGCTCGACCAGCTCCTTGACCAGGGCCAGGCCGATGCCGCTGCCCTCGTTGGAGCGGGAGCGGGCGTTCTCGATCCGGTGGAACCGCTCGAACAGCCGCGGCATCTCGTCGGCCGGCACCCCGATGCCGGTGTCGGCGACGGTGACCACCGCCCGGTCGCCGGCCGGGTGCACGGCGATCCGCACGCTGCCGGTGAAGGTGAACTTCAGGGCGTTGCTGAGCAGGTTGAGGATCACCTTCTCCCACATGCCGCGGTCCAGGTGAACCGGCCGGTCGAGGGGCGGGCAGTCCACCTCGAAGGCCAGGCCGGCCCGCTCGACGGCGGAGCGGAACACACTGGCCAGCTCGCTGGTGGCGGCGGGCAGGTCGACCGGCTCGTAGTGGGCCTGCATCCGGCCGGCCTCGATGCGGGAGAAGTCGAGCAGGGTGTTGACCAGCTTGCCGAGTCGCAGCCCGTTGCGGTGGATGACGTCGAGCTCGGCGCGGACCACCTCGTCGGGGTTGCGGGCGAGCAGTTCCTCGACCGGGCCCATGATCAGGGTCAGGGGCGTACGGAACTCGTGGCTGATGTTGGAGAAGAACGCGGTCTTGGCCCGGTCGAGTTCGGTCAGTTCCTCGGCCCGGCGCTGCTGGGCCTCGTAGTTGCGGGCGCTCGCGATGCCGGCCGCGACGTGCCCGGCGGCCAGCTCGACGAAGCCGCGGTAGCCCTCGTCGAGGACGCGGTACCGGTTGAGGCCGGCCACCATGAACCCGTACGGCGTACCGCCCTGTTGCAGGAGCGGGACCAGCAGCGCCTGGGTGGGCGGCTCGGTCCAGTCGCCGGCCGGCAGATCGCCGTCGAGCGCCACCACCGGGCTCTCGCCGCGGGCGAGGGCCGCGACGGGCCAGGCGGCGGCCGGTGGCTGCTCGTCCGCGATGCCGGTGGATGCGGCCAGCCGGACGTCGGTGCCGTCGGAGCCGTCGAACATGTAGGTCAGCGTGAAGGGCAGATCGCGCCGGTTGCGGCCGAGCTGGGCGGACGCGAAGGCCAGCATCTCGTGCTCGGTGCGGATCGCGCTGGGGTCGGAGCCGAGGTCCCGCAGGGTCGCCATCCGGCGCTCGCCGATGACCCGCTCGGTCTCCTCGCTGACCACGCACAGCATCCCGACCAGCGCGCCCTCGTCGTCGCGCAGCGGGCTGTAGGAGAACGTGTGGTAGCTCTCCTCCCGGTACCCGGAGCGCTCGACGAACAGCAGCAGCGCCTCGTCCCAGGTGGCGATCCCGCTGGAGAGCACGGTCTCGATGCGCGGGCCGATGTCGCCCCAGATCTCGGCCCACACGACACTGGCCGGCCGGCCCAGCGCCCACGGATATTTCTCGCCGAGCGTGTCCCGCCGGTACGCGTCGTTGCAGAAGAACGTGAGATCCGGCCCCCACGCCATCCACATCGGGAAACGGGACGAGAGCAGGATGCTGACCGCGGTGCGCAGACTCTGCGGCCAGTCGGCGGGCGGCCCCAGCGGCGTCTCGTCCCAGCGCACCGCGGCGAGGTCCCGGCCGACGTCACCGCCGCCGGCGAGCACCTCGGCGTCGGTTGCGCGGACCGGCCGGTGTTCGCCCTCACCCATTGCCCCGAGCTCTCCTTCACCGTGCCGTGCCTGCGGCTTGCAGAATAGGCGGACCGCCCGCGTCGCGCCCGTCGGACGGGCGGGAGTACCCCCCAGAGGCGGGTGCGTTCGGACATGCCGGTGGATACGCGAGTGCAGCCCTTGATCGATGTATTGACATTTGTTTCGGTCTGACGACAGCGTTGTCACCAGCGGATGTCGGGATTCATCCGGGCGAGGGGTGCACCATGCGCGATCACGGTTCTGTCCGGCGGGCCGCCGCCGGTGTGGCGAGTGTCATCCTGTTCGGCGGGCTGGCCGTCGCGCCGTCGTCGCCGGTCCAGGCCCGTCCGAGGATCGCCGCCGTGGTCTCCGGTGACGCCCGCTTCCAGGTGCTCTCGCCGACGCTGATCCGCACCGAGTACGCGCCGGGCGGGAAGTTCACCGACACCGCCACCTTCAACGTGGTCGGCCGCGACAAGTTCGCGCCCACGCCGTACCGCGCCAGCACCGCGCAGGGCTGGCTGACGATCGACACCGGGGCGCTGACGCTTCGCTACCGGGTGGGTTCCGGGTCGTTCTCCACCGACAACCTGACCGTAGGGCTACGCGCCGGGCAGCAGACCGTGCAGGCCGCGCCGTGGACCGGGCACACCGCCCCGGACTGCGCGATCGGGGTCCTGTGCGAGGCCGAATCGCTGGCCGTGAGCGGGCCCGGGGTCGCCTCCGACCACAGCGGTTACACCGGGGCCGGGTTCGCGGCCGGCTTCCAGGCCACCGGCGACTCGCTCGGGTTCGTGGTCACCGCCCCCACCGCCGGGGCCTATCAGCTCGGCGTGCGCTACGCCAACAGCACCGGGGGCGACGGCCAGAACGTCACCCGTACGCTCACCGTCTCGGTCGACGGTGCTGCCGCCCGTACCCTCAGCCTGCCGCCGACCGGAAGCTGGGACACCTGGGCCGTGGCGAACGCGGGGTTGGATCTGGCCGCCGGGCGGCACCAGATCAGCGTCGTGCGCGGTGCGGCCGACTCCGGCAACGTGAACATCGACAGTCTCGCCGTCGGCCGGCCCGGTGACGCGTACCCCGCTCCGGCGCCGCCGGCCCCGCAGCCGTGCCCGTTCGGCACGATCTGCGAGGCGGACACCGGCACCCAGGTCGGAGGAGCCAAGACCGCGCACGACCACAACGGGTACTCCGGTACGGGCTTCCTCGCCGGTCTCGAACAGACCGGAGCCGGAGCCGCCTACACCGTCACCGGCGTACCGCGGGCCGGCAGCTACCGGGTGCAGCTGCGCTACGCCAACGGCAAGGCCGGTGCGCAGCCGATCCAGTCCCGGTCCATCACCGTCAACGGCGTCGCCGCGACGCTCGCGCCGACCAGCGGCTGGGACTACTGGCGTACGGTCTCGGTCCCGGTGACGCTCGCGGCCGGCACCAACACCGTGACGCTGGGCTGCCCGACCGACGCCGCCTGCCACGTCAACGTCGACACGGTCGCGGTCACCACGGCGGGCTCGCCGCTGCTGGCGCCGCACGCGCCGCTCGGCGGTTACCGGCGCGGCCTGGACGGCGTCGACGGCGGCGCGCTGACCGCGCCCGGCCTGCTCTACTCCGACGGCTGGTCGCTGCTCGACGACTCGGTCGCGACCGGGCACCAGGACGCCTACGTCTTCGGGTACGGCCAGAACTACTCCCACGGCCTGCAGGACCTCTCCACCCTCACCGGCCCGACCAAGCTGCTGCCGAAATGGGCGTACGGCGTCTGGTACTCGGAGTATTACGACCGCACGGCCGCCGAGTTCCAGGGCATCGTGACCCGGGCCAAGGCCGAGGGCGTACCGCTGGACGTTCTGGTGGTGGACACCGACTTCAAGTCCCCCGACCGGTGGAACGGCTGGTCCATCGACCCGAGCCGGATCCCCGACCCGCAGGGCTTCGTCGACTGGCTGCACGCCCAGGGCGTGCGCACCGGCCTCAACATCCACCCGAGCATCCTCGGCTCCGACCCGAAGTTCGCGCAGGCCCAGGCCACCGCCAAGGGCAAGCTCCAGCGGGTCGGCTGCAACGGCGGCCCGGACTGCTACGTCTTCGACTGGGGCGACCCGGACCAGCTCGCCGCCTACCTCCAGCTGCACCGCGACATGGCCCCGAAGGGCCTGGACTTCTGGTGGCTGGACTGGTGCTGCGACGGCTCCCGGTCGTCGAAGGCCGGCGTCACCCCGGACTCGTGGATCAACCAGAAGTACGCCGAGGAGACCGGTTTCGCGTTCTCTCGGGCGTACGGGTCGCTGCAGGCCGGCGGGTACAGCGGACCGACGGCCGTGCCGACCGGACCGTGGGCCGACAAGCGCAGCACCCTGCACTTCACCGGGGACACCATCTCGAACTGGGAGACGCTGCAGTTCGAGGTCGGTTACACCGGCGGCGAATCGGTCGCCACCGGGCTGGCCGCGATCAGCCACGACATCGGCGGGCACACCGGCGGCCTGCAGGAGCCCGGCAGCGAGCCGGGCAGCACCAAGCTGCCGGACGACCTCTACGCCCGCTGGGTGCAGCTCGGCACGTTCCAGCCGATCGACCGGCTGCACTCCAACCACAGCGACCGGCTGCCCTGGCAGTACGGCCCGGCCGCCAAGGCGTCCGCCACGAAATTCCTGCAACTGCGCAAGCAACTGCAGACCTACACGTACGGCGTGGCCGCCGAGGCCACCCGCACCGGCACGCCCATCGTCCGCCCGCTCTACCTGGCCTACCCCGGCGAACCGGAGGCGTACGCCACGGCCGGCGCCGAATACCTGTACGGCCCCGACTACCTGGTCGCCCCGGTCACCACGCCGGGCACGACCGCCACCACCACGGTGTGGTTCCCGCCCGGCAGCACCTGGCGGGACTACTTCACCGGCACCACCTACGCCGGTGGTACCACCGCCCAAATCACCACGACCCTGGACACCATGCCGGTGTTCACGCGGCTCGCGCGCCGATAGCGAGCGCCCGCACCAGGAACCGCGGTTCGGCCAGGGCGCTCGGATGGGCGAGCAGAGTGGTGACCTGGCCGAGCCGCTGGTTGACCCGGTGGTCGCGCATCGACGCCTTGAAGATCAGGCCGCTCGCCCACCGGATCGCCCGGTAGCCCTTCGGGTAGGGGCCGTCGACGTGCGGGAGGGCGAGGTCGGCCGTGGTGGAGACCTGCCAGGCGGCGTCCACGACGACCTTCACGTCGCGGAAGTACGAGCGGGCCGGCCGGCTCAGGTCGGGCTCGCCGCGCAGGTACTCCGACAGCGCGGACGCGTGCAGCATCGCGGAGGTCATGCCCTGCCCGTACACCGGATTGAAAGAGGCCACCGCGTCGCCCGCCGCGACCAGCCGGGCGGGAAACCGGCGCAGCCGGTGGAACTCGCGGCGGCGACTGTCCGCCTGGTGGTAGGTGTTCACCTCGCCGACCAGCTCGGCGGTGGTGGCCACGGCGCCGAAGTCGGGCGGGAAGTCGGTCAGGCAACGCCGCCGGTACTCCTCCGGGTCGCGCCCGGGCCGATCGTCGGCGTACCCGGAGACGAGCATGGTCCACCGATCACCCTCGATCGGTGTGAGGCCGGCGATCCGGGCCACCCGGCCCGGCCCCGGATTGGCGATCGAGATGCACGTCCACACGGCCGGGTCGGCCGGCCGCCGGAACAGCGCGGTGGCGTAGTTGAGTCTGATGCCCATCCGCTTCATCTCCGGCTTCGCGAAGCCGTGCGCCTCGATCCACTCGCTGAGCCGACTCGACCTTCCGGTGGCGTCCACGACGAAGTCGGCCGCCTCCTCGATGCCGTCGTAACGCACCCCGGCGACGGTTTCCCGATCAAGGACCAGGCCTTCGGCCCGACCCCGCACCGTACGGACATTGGCCCGGCCCAGCACCCGGCGGCGGATCAGCGCCTCCAGGAACGGGCGGCTGGAGATCAGTGCCTTGGCGTCCGGGTCGCCCGGCGGCTCGTCGCGGAGCTCCCCGTCCAGGTAGAACCGGTTCGTGCCGGGCGGCGGGTTGACCGCACCGGCCGCGAGGGCCTCGTCGAGGAACCCGGGGAACCAGCGTTGCAGCTGGTTGATGCCGGACGGGAGCAGCGCGTGCACCTGGCTGCCCTGCGGGACACCGGGCCGCGGCGCGGGCTCCGGCGGCAACCCGGCCAGGTCGTCCCGGTCGATGATCAGCACCTGCTCGGCGTGGTCGCTGAGCACGCGGGCGGCCATCAGCCCGGCGATGCTGCCACCCAGCACGACCGCCCGCCGGAACAGCACCCGCTGACCCCGTGGCGCCTCGGACGCCGACAACACCGCGAAACGACGAGCAGCAGGCACCCGATCCCCCGTTGATCTCTTTCGCTCGACGGTACCGACAAGATCGAGGGTTGTCGCTGCTTCAGGCCTTCGAGTTGATGAACTCGTGCAGCCGCGCCCACTCGCCGTCCGGCAGGGCGCCGTAGACGCGGGCGTCGTCGATCAGGTCGCGCGCCCGGTCGTAGTCGCCGGCCAGGAAGGCCGCGCTGGCGTCGGCGTTGGCCTGGCGCCCCAGCGCACGCAGCTCCTCGGTGGTGCGGGCCACCTTCGGTACGGCCTGCTTGCGCAGCCAGGCCTGCTCCTCCTCGGTGGCGGCGGCGAGTTCGAAGACGTAGTGCAGGGAGTCGCCGGCCACGTTCCGGTAGGCCGGCGCCCACTGCTCCAGCGCCAGCAGCAGCTCGCGCTGCCGGATCTTCGCCCGTCGTTGCTGAAGGTCGTCGTTCTCGACCACCGCGGTCATCGGTCCTCCCCAGGGCCTAGATCAACTAGCCGGAGGATTCCCGCAGGCGCCGGCCCGAAACTGCCGTCACGACACGGCGAGATAACGATCTTCCGCCCGGGGCCCGGCCTCCTCGACGTGAACCGTGGTCGCCAGTGCTGGTGCGGTCGTGAGCGGTGCGGCCGCGCGCCGGATTCGCAGCCAGGAGAGCCAGCCGACGCCGATGATGAAGCCGAAGCTGATCACTCGGTAGAGCACCACCGTGGCCAGGGCGGCCGCGCCGCCCACCCCGCCCGCCATCAGGCCGAGGATCAGCGCGCTGTCGATGATCCCGAGGCCGCCCGGCACGATCGTGATGGTCCCGGCCGCCATCGCCGCGCAGAACGCCAGCAGCACGGCGGTCAGCCCGGCCGGCGGTTCGCCGATCGCCCGGAAGCACAGCCACAGGCAGACGGCGTCGAGCAGCCAGTTGAGCACGGCGTAGGCCGCCGCCGCGACGCCGTGTCCCGGGCTGAGCCGGGCCGCGCGCAACTGCTCAAGGAAGCCGCGGACGTGGTCGTGACCGTGGTGGGCCGGCCGGCGTCGCAGCCGGTTGAACCAGGCCAGGGGGAGCCGGGCGAGCTGCGCGGCCATCTCCGGGCGCTGCGCGATCCGGCGTACGCCCAGGGTCAGCAGCACGGCCGCGACCAGCAGGGCGACGAGGTTCGGCCAGTGGGTGGACCCGCCCGCCGCGATCGCACTGCCGAGGGTGACCACCGCGAGCGCGACGCCGGAGAGGATGCCGCTGAGCGCGATCACCCAGGAGGCGATGGCCGGGCTGGCCCCGAAGCGCCGCATCTGCTGATAGTTGAGCCGGGTCGAGAAGGCCGGCCCGCCGGGCAGGGTCTCGTTGAGCGAGTGCGCCGCGAGCGCGAGGCGCATGTTCTCGCGGTAGGGGGCCCGCACCCCGGCCGAGCGCAGCAGCCGGCGCTGCATGCGCGCGTAGGCACTCATCGAGGCCACCTCGGCGAACACCGCGAGGGCGAGCCAGCCCGGGTGCGGCGTGCGCAACTGGTGCAGCGCGCCGGCGAGCGACGACCAGCCCAGCACGAGCTCGGTGCCGAGCAGGCCGAGCACCACCACGACGGCCGCGGTCCGCACCCACGCCTTCTTCATCCACCAATGATTGCGCGGCGTGCAAGTTTTCTCAATGGGCAGACTTTGTGATGAACATGTCAGCCGAGCAGGGAAGACAGCGCCGGTCAGGCGGCTTGTCGGCGGCGATGGCGGCGGACGGCGTCGCGGTTCGCGCAGCGGGTGGAGCAGTAACGCTGCCGGCCGGTGCGGGACGTGTCGGCGATGACCAGGTCGCACTCGGCGACCGCGCAGCGGCGCAGCCGGTGCATACCCCGGCCGGCCAGGTGCAGGGCGGTGCCGACGGCGATCAGCGAGGTCAGCACCGTGCCGAGGGACTGGCCGGCGTCGCGGTAGTGCAGGTGCCAGCCGCCGGCGTGGTCGGTCAGCCGGGGGTGGGCGGCCGCGTCGGCGAGCATCCGGTTCAGCCGGGCCGCCCGCTCGTGCTCGGTCGCGGCGTCGACGATCGTTTCCCAGTCGTCCAGGACGGTCAGCGTCCGCTCCAGGTCGGCCGGGGTGACCGGGGTCTCCAGCACCAGGCCGGCGGCGCGGCAGCGCTCGGCCAGCTCGGTGGCGTCGGCCGGGCGCCGGTTCACCAGGTCGGCGGCCAGGTTCACCGCGTCCTCGCCGTAAGGGTTGAGGTGCACAAGACCATTACAGCAGGCTTGCCGGGGTGAGATATCGATGGGTCATCCTGGCCGTTGCCACCTTCACCCAGGCGGCCGCCGGATTCTTCGTGCAGGGCATCGGCGCCCTCGGCGTACACCTGCAATCGGATCTTGAAATTTCCGCCGCCCAGCTGGGCCTTCTCATCTCGGCCGGGCAATTCGTGCCGTTGATCGGGTTGCTGGTCGCCGGGGAGTTGCTCGACCGCTTCGACGAGCGCTGGGTGGTGACCGCGGGCGCGGGCGTGGTGGGCGCCGCCCTGCTCGCCGGGGCATTCGCACCCGGATACGCCGCGCTGCTCGCCGTCCTGCTGGTCGTCGGGGCCGGTTACAGCACCGTGCAGCCCGGCGGAAGCAAATCGGTGGCCGCCTGGTTCGACGCCTCCCGGCGCGGCACCGCGATGGGCATCCGCCAGGCCGGCCTGCCCCTGGGCGCCGCCCTGGCCTCGGCCACCCTGCCCGCGATCGCCACCGCGGCCGGCTGGCGAGCCACCCCACTCACCGGCGGCCTCATCGCGCTGCTCGGCGCGGCCGCGTTCCTGCTCCTGTACCGGCGCCCGCCCGGCCCTAGCCGGTCCGTCAGCGCCGCCCGGTCCAGTGGTTCCGGCGTTCCGCACGCCGACCCCGGCCGGCCCGTCGGCGCACCTGCCGACCCCGGCGGGCCCGCCGGCGCACCTGCCGACCCCGGCGGGCCCGCCGGCGCACCTGCCG
>NZ_BOQN01000068.1 GCF_018332695.1 Paractinoplanes toevensis | reverse complement strand
CGACTTCGGGGTGGCGAGTGCGCCGGTCGAGGTCCACCGGTACGACGACGGCAGTGCACACGAGGCGGCCGTCGTCGTGGGGGTGGTCGGCGTGGTGCCCCCGCCGGCGCCGTCCCCGTTGCAGGAGACGATCCGGGGCCGGGCGCTGGTGTTGCCGTTGTACAGCGTGGTGAAGCCGAAGGTGTTGCCCGAGCCGTTGGACTTCATGGTCATCACGGTGCCGCTGGAGTCCCAGCTCGCGGTGCCGCTCCAGGTGGCGGAGACCTTCTGCGGCGCGGTGATGCCGACGACGACCGTCCAGGTGCCGGCTCCGGTCACGGTGACCGAGGAGTTGTACTGATCGCCCCACACGGTGCCGGGGGTCAGCGTCGCGGTGCAGCCGGCGGAGCCCGAGGTCGCCGCCGTGGTCGGCGTCGTCGTGCCGCCCGCGTTCAGGGCGGTGTGCACCGAGTTGTACGCGGCCTTCTTGGTGCCGCTGTTGTCGAACAGCAGTGGGTTCTCACCGGTGCGCCACGAGTCGCTGTCGCGCACACCCCAGACCGTGATGCCGGTGCAGCGGGAGATCGCGAGGCAGGCCTTGGTCACGGTGCTGTAGATCGAGGCCTGGTTGGCGCCCTGGGCGACGTCGAGCTCGGTGATCTGCACGTCGACACCGAGGCCGGCGAAGCGCTGCAGGTTGGCCTGGTAGTCGCCGGGGATGCTGGTGCCGAGGTGGGACTGGAAGCCGACGCAGTCGATCGGGACGCCGCGGGCCTTGAAGTCCTTGACCATGTTGTAGACGCCGGTCGACTTCGCGTTGACGCCGTCGGTGTTGTAGTCGTTGTAGCAGAGCTTGGCGTTCGGGTCGGCGGCGCGGGCGGCTCGGAACGCGGCTTCGATCCAGTCGTTGCCGGTGCGCTGCAGGTTGGAGTCGCGCCGTGCGCCGCTGTTGCCGTCGGCGAAGGCCTCGTTCACCACGTCCCAGGCGTAGATCTTGCCCTGGTAGTGGGCGGCGACCTTGGTGACGTGGTTCATCATCGCGGTGCGCAGTGCGGTGCCGGACATCGACTGCGCCCAGGCCGGCTGCTGCTGGTACCAGAGCAGCGCGTGCCCGCGGATCTTCGAGCCGTTGGACTGGCCCTGGGCGAGGATCTTGTCGCCGTTGGTGAAGGTGAAGCTGCCCGGTGCGGGCTCGGTGGCGTCCCACTTCATCTCGTTCTCGGGCGTGACCGCGTTGAACTCGGTCTTGACGAGACTGGCGTAGGTGCTGTTGCCGAGCTTCGACGCGGCGATCGCGACGCCGAAGTAGCGGCCGGTCTGTGCGGCCGACGCACCGAGTGTCGTGGCCGCCTCGGCCGACTGGGTGAAGACGATGCCGAGCCCGGCGGCGACGAGGCCGGCGATGCCCGCGGCCACCAAGGTGGCCCGGCGTCGCAGGGGTCTGCGGTGTCCCGGAGGACGAACCGGCGCTGTCATGTGATCTTGCTCCTCGAAGAGGGCCGCGACGTATACCGGGACGCGGCCGTAGGTGTGGGTGACCGGGCATGCTCACGGCGGACCGGCACTTGGTGAATGGTTTTGGGAGCGCTCCCATAAATTGCTTTGCCAGAGTGGCACAGAGAGCGACGCATCTCAAGTCCGCAGGCGTTAATGCTCTGGACCCACTCAACCGGCCCGGTGCCGATAAAGCAACTTTAACTATTTCGAAGTGGGCGCGACTTCGCGGACTGCCGGTCCGTAACAGATTTAAGAGAGACCGAAGGAAGTTTTTAGCTCCGGCCGAATCCGCGCAGCGGAGGGCGAAACCCCTGATCAGAGGCTTGCGTTGCCCGGCCGGCCGACCTGCGGGCATTGAACGGCCGGGCGGAGCGGCACTGCAGGAAAATGTTCTGCGGGAACTGCTCAATTGCGGATTGCGCCATCCTGTGCAGTTGCTTGATGGATAAATAGACAGTCGGCAAACGGTGCAGTCAGTCCATTCTTCGATGTGTTGTGACCTGCGGCGGAGTGTCGTGAAAAATCCCGGTCATCGGCTCCGGCGATGCGTAACCATTTTTCAGCGGGGGATCGGTGGCTCTATGTGCCGAGCGTGAAAGTTCCACCGGTCCCGGCGGCGCGGTTGTGAAGGTTAACATCGACAAAAGGCAATACGTATGCTGTCTTCAGCCCGCATCCCGAGAGGTCCACCATGAGCCCAGTGACCCGCCGCCACCTCCTCGCGGCCGGGGCAGCCGGCGTCGGCGCCGCGCTGGTTCCGGCCGGTTGGAGTGCCGGCACCGAGGCCGTCTCCGCGTCGGCCGCCGATGACCTGATCCTGCGGTACGACAAGCCGGCCGGCACCGACTGGCTGCGCGCCCTCCCGATCGGCAACGGCCGCCTCGGCGCCATGGTGTTCGGCAATGTCGACGCCGAGCGGTTGCAGCTCAACGAGGACACCGTCTGGGCCGGCGGGCCGTACGACTCCAGCAACACCCGCGGCGCCGCGGCGCTGGCCGAGATCCGGCGGCTGGTCTTCACCGACCAGTGGGGCCCGGCCCAGAACCTGATCAACCAGACGATGATGGGTAACCCGGGTGGGCAGCTGGCCTACCAGACCGTCGGCAACCTGCGGATTGCCTTCCCGGCCGGCACGACGTCGCAGTACGACCGGACCCTCGATCTCAGCACGGCGACCGCCTCGCTGACCTACGTGTCCGGCGGCGTGCGTTACCAGCGCGAGGTGTTCGCGAGTGCTCCGGACCAGGTCATCGTGGTGCGGTTGACGGCCGACCGCGCCGCTGCCGTCAGCGTCACGGCCACGTTCGACAGTCCGCAACGCACCACGGTCTCCAGCCCGGACGGGTCCACCATCGCCCTGGACGGCATCTCCGGCAGCATGGAGGGCGTCACCGGCTCCGTCCGGTTCCTCGCGCTGGCCCAGGCCGTCGCCACCGGCGGCACCGTGACCAGCTCCGGCGGCACGCTGCGGATATCCGGCGCCACCAGCGTGACCATCCTCGTGTCGATCGGCTCCAGCTACGTCAACTACCGGACCGTGAACGGCGACTACCAGGGGATCGCCCGGAGCCGGCTCAACGCCGCCCGGGCCATCGCGTACGACCAGCTGCGCAGCCGGCACCTGGCCGACTACCAGGCGCTGTTCGGCCGGGTCACCATCGATCTCGGCCGGACCGCGGCGGCCGACCAGACCACCGACGTACGGATCGCGCAGCACGCCGGCCAGAACGACCCGCAGTTCGCCGCCCTGCTGTTCCAGTACGGCCGGTACCTGTTGATCTCTTCGTCCCGTCCCGGCACCCAGCCGGCCAACCTGCAAGGCATCTGGAACGACTCGACGGCGCCGCAGTGGGACTCCAAGTACACGCTCAACGCCAACCTGCCGATGAACTACTGGCCGGCCGACACGACGAACCTGGGGGAGTGCTTCCTGCCGGTCTTCGACCTGATCAAAGACCTGACCGTGACCGGTGCGCGTACGGCGCAGGTTCAGTACGGCGCCGGCGGCTGGGTCGCGCACCACAACACCGATGCCTGGCGTGGCTCCTCGGTCGTCGACGGCGCGCTGTGGGGCATGTGGCAGACCGGTGGCGCCTGGCTCGCCACCATGATCTGGGACCACTACCAGTTCACCGGCGACCTCGAGTTCCTGCGGGCCAACTACCCGGCCCTGCGGGGCGCCGCCCAGTTCTTCGTGGACACCCTGGTCGCCGACCCGTCCCGCGGTTATCTGGTCACCAACCCGTCGAACTCGCCGGAGCTGCCGCACCACGCGGACGCCAGCGTCTGCGCCGGGCCCACCATGGACAACCAGATCCTGCGGGACCTGTTCGACGCGTGCGCGCGGGCCGGCGAGGTCCTGGCCACCGATGCCGACCTCCGCACCCGGATCCGGGCGGTCCGCGACCGACTGCCCCCGATGCGCGTCGGCTCCCGCGGGAACATCCAGGAATGGCTGGCCGACTGGGTCGAGACCGAGCCGAACCACCGGCACGTCTCGCACCTGTACGGCCTGCATCCCAGCAACCAGATCACCAAGCGCGGCACACCGCAGCTCTACCAGGCCGCCCGCCGGACCCTGGAGTTGCGCGGCGACGACGGAACCGGCTGGTCACTCGCCTGGAAGATCAATTTCTGGGCGCGGCTGGAGGACGCCGCCCGCGCCCACAAGCTGTTCCGGGATCTCGTACGCACCGACCGGCTCGCGCCGAACATGTTCGACCTGCACCCGCCGTTCCAGATCGACGGTAACTTCGGCGCCACCTCCGGCATCGCCGAGATGCTTTTGCAGAGCCACAACGCCGAGCTGCACCTGCTCCCGGCGCTGCCGGATGCCTGGCCCACCGGGCGGGTCACCGGCCTGCGCGGCCGCGGCGGTTATACCGTCTCGATGGCGTGGACGAGCGGCCGGGCCGACGAGTTCGTCATCCGGGCCGACCGCGACGGCCCCGCGCGGCTTCGTGCGCGGCTGTTCTCCGAGAGCTGGACGTTGGTGGACCTCACCGACAGCAGCACGCCCGCCACCACGCGGCCCGAGTCCGACGTCGTACAGCTCGCGGTTCGTGCCGGCCACACCTACCGGGCGGCTCGCCCGGGCGCTACGCCGACCCCGACGGTGACCACCACCGCGCCGGCCGCCGCGACGGCGACGTACGCCGTCACCAGTTCCTGGTCCGGCGGGTTCCAGGCCGAGGTGGTCGTGACGGCCGGGCCGGCGGCGATCAGCGGCTGGACGGTGACCTGGACCTTTCCCGACGGTCAGGTCATCAGTCAGGTCTGGAACGGAACCCACACCCAGACCGGGCCGAACGTGGCGGTGTCCAACGCCGCCTACAACGGTGCACTGCCGGCCGGCGGCTCCACCAGCTTCGGCTTCATCGCCGGCACGGCCGGGGTGAACAACCCGCCGCCGGTCATCACCTGCACCACGCGGTGACCGGTCCAGCAGGACGACGACCTCAGCGGCAGCGACCGGCCGAGACGTCAGCGTCTCGGCCGGTGGGTCAGTTCGCCGGTCAGGACTTGAAAGCGTCCTTGATGTTCTCGCCGGCCTGCTTGAGTTTCGAGCTGCCCTGGTCGGCCTTGCCCTCGGCCTCCAGGTCCTTGTCGTCGGTGGCCTTGCCGACGCCTTCCTTGGCCTTGCCGCCGAGCTCTTCGGCCTTGTTGTCGACCTTGTCGTCGAAAGCCATGTCAATCGCCTCCACATCGTCGTGTCGCCTACCCCAGGCGTACCCGGCGGTGCTCGGCGCAACCCTCGTTCAGGGTGCCGTCCTGCGCGGATGTCTCCAGGCAGTCAGGGACAGAGCGGCTTCGGCATGGTGCGGGGGAAGTAATGATCCCAGTCCACGGCGACGGTACCGGCGCAGATCTCACCGATCAGCCGGGCCAGGACACTGTCCAGCCGCCACCTGGTGCCACGGGGACTGAGCACGGCGAGCTGCCCGCCGATGGCACGCGGAGCGGACAGTTGCAGCCCCTGAGCATCAACGGACATCAGCATCCGGCCGGAGGCGGCATCCCACAGTTGAATCCGGTCCAGGTCGCTCAGGGCCACGGTCTGTCCGGCCGGGTCGATGGATGCCACGGTCGGATGGCTGAGGCCGTCGGTACGCACCACGGTGCGGACCGTGAGCGGGTCGCGGATGTCGAGCACCATGGCCTTGCCGACCTCGGACGTGATGGCGATCAGCCCACCCGGACCGACGAGCGGGAACATCCGGTACGACGTCTGCAGCAGCGTGGCCGTTCGGGCGCCGCCGATCGTCCACTGTTCCAGGGTGTACCCGCCGCCGGAACGCCGGCAGAGGATGAGGCCCGAGCCGTCGCGCAGCAGGGCCGTGCTCTCGACGTCGGGCGCCGGAAACTGGCGCACGGCGTTGTCACCGACCCGCCACAGCGCGGCGGTGTGGTTGTCGGCCACGCCGGACACGAGCGATCCGGTCTGATCCATGCTGTCCGCCACCGGCATCTCGACCGGAACCGGGAGGCGGCGGGGCCGATCGAGGTCGGCCAGGTCCCAGAGGACGGAGCGCGTCCCGTCCCGATAGAGCGCCCGGCGTTCGTCAGCACTGGTCAGATAGAGGAAGCTGTCGCCGGTCGGCAGCGCGGCCGCCGGCAACCACGAGTCACCGTCCGGCCGCCACAGCTGCTGGTCGCCGGCCCCGCCGGCCTCGTTGGTGATGGCGAAGCGTCCGGTCGCGGTCGCGAAGCCGCCGCCGAGCGAGGTGGCGGTCGCGGCGCCGTGCGCGAGCACCAGCATGTTGCGTGTGCTGTCGCTCGGCGCGACCCGGTGGGCGGCCAGGGCCAGCAACTCGGCGTCGTGCGGTCGCGTGGCCAGCAGACCACGGGCGGCGTCCACGGCCCGCAGCGACATCGCCTCGTTGCGCTGCCGGGTGGCTGAGGTCTGGGCCGTGACCGCGACGACCACCGCGCCGGCCAGCAGGACGGTGAGGACGGCGAGCACCGCGGCGGACCGGCGCAAACGCTGGGTCGTGCGTTGCTCGACCGCCGTCCGGGCCTGCTCAGCGGCCGACGCGGCGTCGAGGAAGGCGCGCTCGCGCCGGTTGAGCCGGTCCCGCAGCCGGGCCGCCTCCTCGAGGTGCGCGCCGCGGTAAAGGGTGTCGGGATCGTGGCCGTGTGCCTCCCAGACGGTGGCGGCCTCACCGATCCGGTGCTGGATGCGCAGGTCGTCCCGGCTGCGGTCGATCCAGCCGACCAGCCGGGGCCAGGCGTGCAGCAGTGCCTCGTGGACCAGTTCCACGCTGTCCCGGTCGATGGTGATCAGGCGGGCGGCGGCGAGCTGGTCGAGCAGGGCGTCCGGCACGTCCAGGTCGGCCCGCCGGACGCGTCGTTTGGTGTCCTCGGTGCCGTCGCCGGGGGCGACCAGGCGCAGGAACAGCTGCTGGGCGTCCGCCCGCTCCGGCTCGCCGAGCTCGTCGAACGTCTGCTCGGCGGTCCGGGCCAGGGCGTGCTTGATGCCGCCGGCGTCCTCGTACCCGGTGAGGGTGAGCACCATGCCGCGCCGCCGGCGCCACGTCTCGGCGAGAGTGTGCGAGACGAGCGGCAACGCGGCGGACTGGCCGGCGACGTCCGAGACGAGCCGGGCCACCAGGGCCGTCTCGATCGACCCCCCGGCCCGCGTGGCCGGCTCGGTGACCGCCACCCGGAACTCCTCGGCCGACATCGGCCCGACCAGCACCTGCGCGCGGTGCAGGGCGGCCACCAACTCGGGATGGCGTGCGCAATGGCCGTAGAAGTCGGCCCGCACGCCCACCACCACCCGGCAGCGCGCGCCGGCGGCCGAGGTCAACGCCCGGATCAGCCAGTGCCGGCGGTCGTCGTCGCAGAGGGTGAAGCACTCCTCGAACTGGTCGACCACCAGCAGAAGGTCGTCGGCGGCCTTGGCCAGCCAGCCCCGCAACGCCTGCGGGTCGGCGGCCAGATCCTCGCGGACCCGGCCGGCCGGCTCGTCGGCCAGAACGGCGACGGCCACGGCCAGCTCCGCGATCGGGTCGGCGCCCGGCGTGACGATCAGCGTGGTCCGCCAGGTGCGGGCGGCCAGCCCGGCGCGCAGCAGCGACGACTTGCCGGCTCCGGAGGCGCCGAAGACCCCGGCGAACGGCCGCTCGTCGACCAGCGTCAGCAAGGTGTCGGTCAGGGCCTCGCGGCCGAAGAAGCGGTCGGCGTCCTCGACCTGATAGGCCGAAAGCCCGATGTACGGCGGCGGCGCGGCATCGGGGGCGCCGGGCTGACCCGCGGCGAGGCCGCGCCACCGTTCGGTCCATTCGTCGGCGTCACCGTCGCAGGCCCGGACGAAGGCCACGGTCACGGCGAGGCTGGGCAGCCGCCGCCCGGACACCGCCTCGGACAGTGCGGCCGCCGAATAGTTGGTCCGCCGGCCCAGCTCCCGGTACGTCGGCACGCCGGCGCGCCGACGCAGCCGCCGCAGGTCACCGGCGAAGCGCAGCAACGGCGAGTCCTCGGATGCCAGTGGTTGTTCCCGTGTGGGCACCGTGCCTCCCATCGTGGTTGACCAATCTGCTGTATATCCGACGCGTTCCGACCGCGTTGCCCCGCTTGCCGCCGAACGGTGATGTTCGGGGTCTGTTGTTCAGCGCTCGGCCCCGAGCCTGAACAACACGCCGCCACCTAGCGTCGTCCTCGTCCGGCCCTCCGGTCCGTCGTGCGGCGCTGCCGACCGGCCGTCTGCCATTGAGCGGTCACCTCTCCCAGCTGGTCTGGGATCGAAGGAGTTGCCATGAACACGATCGATCCGTCCGTGCCCGGCCGTTTCTCCCGCCGAGGTTTCCTCGGTCTGGGCGCCGCTGTCGGCGGTGGAATGTTGTTGTCAGCGTGCGGTGGCGGGTCCGCCTCGGGCGGGGGCAATCTCAAGTTCTGGGACATGCCGTGGGGCCAGGCGAACTACACGGCGGCCGCGAAGAAACTCACCGAGGGCTACCAGCCGGCGGACGGCCTGCCGGGAGCGACCTACCAGGGCATCCAGTGGGCCAACTTCAGCCAGACGTTCTCGTCGGCCATCGCCTCCAAGACCGGTCCGGCGGTCAGCACCGGTGGCGGTTTCCAGGCGTTCCAGTTCGCCGAGCAGGGCGCGATCGCGTACGCCGACGATGTGATCGACCAGTTCCGCCAGGACGGCACGGCCGACGACTTCCTGCCCGGTCAGCTGGACGCGATGAAGACCGCCAAAGGCTACGCGGCGGTGCCGTGGCAGCTCGACTTCCGGGTGTGGTGGTACCGGAAGTCCCTGCTCGATGCGGCCGGCGTCGAGGTGCCGACCACGTGGGACGAGCTGCTGAACGCCTGCCGGACGCTGGCCGGGCGGGGCCTGTTCGGGTTCGGCACCGGCGCGGGCGCCGGTAACAACCTCGGTAGCCAGGGCCTGCATCTGATGATGCTGAACAACGGTGGCGGCCTGTTCGACCCCGACGGCAAGGTCGACGTCGTCACCGAGGCCAACCTCGAGGCGATGCGCTTCGTGCAGGAACTGGTCAAGGCGAAGGCGGTCGATCGGGCGTCGATCAGCTACACCACCGACAACCTGATCACGCAGTGGAAGAACAAGAAGGTCGCGATGGGCATCCACACCGCCGGGCTGGACACCGACACCGGCGAGTCCGACGGCGACCTGCAGGTGATGGGCCCGCTGACCGGCCCCGGCGGCGCCAAGGCCGGCCTGGTGTTCCAGAACAACATCATGATGTACGCGGACACCCCGTCCCAGAAGGGATCCGAGGCGTTCCTGTCCTACTACATCCGCAACATGAAGACCCTCTGGCAGCAGAACGTGGTGGCCGGCCTGCCGGTGCTGAAGTCGATCGTCGCCCTGCCCGAGTTCCAGGCGCAGAAGCAGAAGGCGAAGATCATCGCCGAATGGGCTCCGGTGGCCAAGAGCTTCGCGGCCAACTCGAAGACCCTGTTCGGCGGGCTGGCCGCGGTGGACTCGAGCCAGCCGATCACCCAGTTCGCGCAGACCGTGCTGGCCGGCAAGGACCCACGGCCGGCGTTGACCACCCTGCAGCAGGCGCTCGAGGCGATCGTCAAGTGACGGTTGCCTCCGAACGGGACACGCTCCGGCCGGACACTGCACCACCGAGCGAGATCTCCCGTACGCGCAAACCTCGCCGGGCCCGGCGGACCCTGCTGCTCCTGGTGGCGCCGTCGTTGGTGCTGCTGCTCCTGATCAACGCCTACCCGCTGGTCTACGCCGCGCTCCAGTCGGTCCGCGACGGCTCACTGATCAACGCGGGGGAGTACGTCGGCCTGGAGAACTACCGGGCGACGCTGGCCAGCCCCGCCTTCTGGCGATCGGTCGAATTCACGCTGATCTTCACCGTCGTCGGGGTGTTCGGCAGCTGGCTGGGCGGCCTGGGACTGGCTCTGCTGCTGCGCACCCGGATACCCGGCCGTACGGTCTTCAAGACCCTGCTTCTGCTGCCGTGGGTGGTGCCGGTGGTGGTCTCCTCCACGGCGTGGAACTGGCTGGTCGCCACCCCGCAGAGCCCGCTGCCCAGTCTCGCCGAGGCACTCGGGCTCGGCACACCCCTGTTCCTGGCCGACCCGACGCTCGCCAAGATCACGGTCTGCGTGTTCAAGGTGTGGATCAGTGTGCCGTTCATGATGATGCTGGCCGGTGCGGCGCTGGCCGGCGTCGACCACACCGTCTATGAGGCCGCCGGCGTCGACGGAGCCACCAGGTGGCAGCAGTTCCGGCACATCACGCTGCCGATGATCTCCCGGTCGACGTACATCTCGTGGATCCTCATGACGATCTTCTGTGTGAACGACTTCCCGACCATCTTCCTGCTCACCGGCGGCGGTCCGGTCGACGCCACCACCTCGCTGGTCGTGCTGTCCTACCGCACGGTGTTCCAGAACTTCCAGGTCGGACCGGGCGTGGCCATCGCCTTCCTGATGACCGTCAGCCTGGTCGTGGTGTCCGTGGCCCTGTACCGGCAGATTCGAAAGGCGCACGTATGAAGTCCGACGGCACCCGCGGCCAGTGGTGGCGCTTCACCGCAGTGCTGCTCCTGACCGGCATCGTGCTCGTACCGGTGGCGGCCGTGCTGATCCTGTCCCTGCGTCCGGGCGTGGCCTCGGGCAGCACCGCGGTCTTCGGCCTGGCCAATTTCGCCCACATCTTCCGCGACATCCCGACCCTGACCTGGCTGGCCAACAGCCTGGGCGTCACGCTGGCCACGGTCGCCGTCTCGGTCGCGGTCGCCGCTCCGGCCGGGTACGTGCTCTCCCGCGGCCGCAACCGGGCGGTCTCGGCGTACTCGTTGCTGTTGTTCGTCGTCCAGTCCTTGCCGGTGATCACGGCGGTGATCCCGCTGTTCATCCTGTTCGCCCGGGTCGGGCTGGTCGACAACCTGGTCGGCCTGGGCATCGTCTACGTCGGTGCGTCGATGTCGGTGGCGATCTGGATGATGGCGGCCTACATCGATTCGATCCCGGTGTCGCTGGAGGAGGCGGCCTGGATCGACGGGGCGTCGCTGTTCACCGGCTTCACCCGGATAGTGCTGCGCAACTCATTGCCCGGGCTGCTGTCCACCGCGATCTTCACGTTCCTCGTCTCCTGGAACGACTACCTGGTGGCCATCGTGTTCCTGCGCTCGCAGGAGCGGTTCACCCTGCCGATCGGCATTCAGTCGTTCTTTCAGCAGAACGGCACCGACTGGGGTTCGGTCATGGCGCTGGCGGTCGTCATGCTGCTGCCGCCGGTCATCGTGTTCGCCACGCTCAACAAGTACTTCAGCGTCGGCGGTATCGGCGGTTCGCTGGCCGGCACCTGAGGCGCGGGCGGGCCGTGGGTCTCGGGGGCTACGGCCCGCCCGCGTACGTCGGTGCGGTTTTCGCCGGTTACCAGACGACCAGGCCCTCCATGCCGGACCCGCCGGCGAAGGCCGGCAGACCCTCGGTCTCGGTCTCGACGAGGGTGAGTTCGCCGTTCGGGCCGACCCGGAACCCTTCAATGGTCCCGGCGAGGGTGTTCTGCACGTACAGCAATGAGCCGTCGGCGGTGGCGGCCAGGTCGATGGGACCCGCGCCCGGCGCCTTGGCCGGCTCGGCGTCCGGATCCGGTGCGGCTGCCTCGGCCGCGGCGGCCACCTCCGCGACCGCCTCCGGACCGCCGGCGGGGGCGATCACGCCGTCCTTACCGCCGATGCTGACCTTTCCCTTGCCGTCGACCGTGTAGAGGCTGATGGTCGAGCTGCCCGGGTTGGTTCCGTAGAAGAACTCGCCGGCCCGGGCGATCCAGCACAGCACCTGCTGGCCCGACTCCACCGAGGGCGTGATGACGTCCAGGGTGCCGTCCTTGCGCAGGGTGTAGGACGTGACCCCGGATTTGGCGGCCTCCGTGACGATCAGGTGGCCGGCCCGGTCGAAGACGAAGGAGAACGGCACGGCCCCGTTCGATTTGGTCGTCACCGGCTTCGCCGACAGGTGACCGTCCTCGGCCACCGCGAAGACCTCGATCGTGTTCTTGCTCTTCGTGGTGACCAGCAGGTGCCGGCCGTCGGGGCTGAAGCCCACCTGCGGCGGGGAATCGGTGAACAGCGGGACGGCGTCGTTGGTGATGCCGAGCGTACGGGTCGAGCCGGCCAGCGGGCGGAGTCCGTCGTGGGTCAGCCGGAAGCCGGTGATGTTCGTGGTGCCACCCGCGTTCAGGACGTAGACGGTCCGGCCGGAGACCGCGATGCTCACCGGGAAGTGACCCCCGGACTTCACCGTCCGCCGGTGGGTGAGCTTGCCGTCTCGTACCCGGAAGGCGGTGACCGAGTCGCTGCCGGCGTTGACGGCGATCATCACGTTGTTCCGGCGGTCGAAGACGAGCGATTCCTGCGACGCGAGGGGATCGAACGGGTTGTCCTTCTGGGCGCCGCCGCGGCCTCCGGTCGGGTATTCGCCGGCCGCCGCCAGTGTTCCGTCGGCCGCGCGCTTGAAGACCAGGACGGAGTTGTGCTTCGGGTCGTTCGACTGGACGAAGACCATTCCGCCCTTGGCCGGCTTGGGGCGATCGCCGGCCGGGTTCTCATGTGCCGAAGCGATTCCCGTCGACACGCCACCCGCCGTCAACAACAGGCCCGCGGCCAGGACGATGCCAGTTCTCCTACGCATGAGTGCTCTACCTCCGACGAACGAGCGGTGTCTTCCGTCGTTCGATACGGCGCTGCCCGCCGGTCGGTTGGACTCCGGAGCCGGCCGTAAGGACTGCGTAATGGGTTGTTTCCAGGTTGCGGTCCGGGAGTTCTCATCCCCGGGCGGCGAGCGCCGATGGATAAGTCACCCTCGGTCGGCAGGCCGTGGGTCCGCGGCGCGGGGGAGGACGGCGTGACCACTGTTCAGGTGGCGGAGAAGCGTTCGGTCCGTGCCCTGCTCGCGGCGGCGGAGCAGAGGCGGCTCGCGGGTGACTACCGGTCGGGCTGCGCGGCGGCTCGCGAAGCCGCCGAACTGGCGGCCGCGCTGGGCGACGCCGCGGGGCATGCGGAAGCGTTGCGCTCGCTGGCCACTCAGCTGTTGCGGCTCGGCCGGCACGAGGAAGCGGTGACCGCCTGCCGGACAGCGGTCACGGAACTGGAGGCGCTCGGCGACGCGTCCGGCGTCTGCGAGGTGCTCACCCTGCAGGCCCTGCCGCTGACCGACCTCGGCATGCACGAGGAAGCGCTGGACGTGCTGGCCCGGGCTCGCGACATCGCTCAGCAGCTGGGCAACCGGGACCTGCTCTACTGGGTGCACAACCGCACGGGCGTGGTGCACGGCAGCATGGGCGACCGCGAGCTGAGCAACGACTACCTGATGCAGGCGTTGCGCATGGTCGACGGGATGGACGACGAGGCCCGGTTCTGCATCCTGAACAACGTCGGCGACAACGCGGTGCACGAGGTGGCGCGGCTGCAGGGCCTGGGCGACGCGAAGGGCGCCGAGGCGACGCTGACCGACGCGCTCGGCTACGTGGCGGAGGCGCTGCGGCTGGCCCGAGCGGCCGGCCATCCCTTCCGGGAGTCGATCAGCCTGGACAACTACGGGATGCTGCTGGCCCTGGCCGGTGATCTGGACGGCGCGGCCCGGCTGATCGAGCAGTCCCGCCAGATCGCGGTCCGGGCCGGTTACCGCTCCCTCGAATCCGGTGCCCTGCAGCACCAGGCCCGGATACGGCTGATGCGTGGTTACCATGCCGAGGCGATCGAGGGCCTGCTTCTGGCCCTGGACCGGGCCCGCGAGGCCGGCGAGAAAACCATGGCCATGGAGGTTCTGCGGGAACTGTCCGACGCGTACGAGATGGCCGGCGACCCGGTCGCGGCGCTGCACCACTACCGGGCCTTCCACGACCTGGAACGCGAGCTCCACAACCAGGTCGCCGCCGCCCGGGCCCGGATGGCCGCGCACCACTTCGAGCTGGACAACGCCCGCCTGGAGGCGGAGAACGCCCGGCTGGAGACGGCACTGCACCGGGCCCGCAGCGCCGAACTGGCCGCCGACAACCTTCTCTGGCAGCGTCAGGCGACCGAGGACGCGCTGACCGGCCTGCCCAACCGGCGCTACGTCGACGAGCGGCTGCCGAAGCTGGCCGCCGCCGGTGGGCCGCTGTGCGTGGCGCTGGCCGATGTCGACCTGTTCAAACGGGTCAACGACGAGTACGGACACCCCGTCGGTGACGAAGTGCTGCGCCGGATAGCCACGATCCTGCTCGAGCACGTCCGCGACAGCGATCTGGTGGCCCGGTTCGGCGGCGAGGAGTTCCTGATCGCGCTGAACGCGACCGGACTGCAGGATGCCCGAGCCAAGTGTGAACTTCTGCGCGCGAACGTAGCGGCCTACCCCTGGGAACATCTACGACCCGGTCTGCGGGTGACCATCAGTCTCGGCCTCGCCGAGGTCACCGGCACCGGGACTCTCGCGGACGCGATCAACCTGGCCGACCAACGGCTCTACGACGCCAAGCGGAGCGGCCGGAACCGGGTCAACGGCACCCAGATCTGATCCCCGCGTCGCGAGGGCGTCGCGCACGGCGGGCCAGTTCTGCAGAACGCGGCATACGTCGGCTCGGTCCTCGGCCCGGACCGCGTCCGCGTACGCCCGGGTGAGAACGGCGTCGATCCGGGCGGGCCGGCCGGTCCGGGCGGACTGCACGGCCGCTTCGACCATCGCCAGGCTCATCACGTTCTCGTGCACCTCGCCGGACGGCCGCTGCCCGGTACGCAGAGCCTCCACGAACACGCGCAGGGCACCGCCGATCCCGGAGTAGGGCGGCGGGTCGGGGATCGTGCATTCCGTCGGAGTGTGCAGGGTCGGCTCGTCGTCGCCGTTCCACAGCGCGGTGCCGTTCTGCCCACTGACCCGCCACCGGCCGTTCCAGGAGGTTTCCGCGCCGGTGCTGCACCAGCTGCCGTTGTATACGTATCGGGTGCCGGATTCCATCTCGAATACGGCGGTCGCGTTGGCGTGCCCCGCATACCAGCTCCACTGCGGGTTGTAGGACTGGCAGTAGACCGACACCGGCTCGCAGTCCAGCAGGAACCGCACCGCGTCGAAGGCGTGGATGGCCATGTCGATGAGCAGCGGCTGGGCGATCTGCTCGCGGAAGCCACCGAAGTGCGGAGCCCGGAAGAAGTCCGTGGTGATCGTGCCGATCGGCCCGAGGTGCCGCGTCATGGCGCGCAGCCGGGACAGTTGCGGGTTCCACCGCCGGGACTGGCTGACCATGAACAGTTCGCCGGTGAGCTCGGCCGCCGCCACCAGCGAGAGGGCGCGACTCAGCGAGTCCGCGACCGGCTTCTCACCGAGCACCGGCAGGCCGGCGAACAACGCCGCGGTGGTCACCGAGTGGTGGGCCTCCGGGACGGTCACGTTGATCAGTGCCTGTGCGCCGGTCTGCCGGGCCAGCTCGACGGCGTCGTTGCCGTAGGCCAGGCCGGGCCGGCCGACCGCGGCGACGGCGTCCTTCGCCGCGGTCAGGTTCAGGTCGGCGACCCCGGCCAACTCCACGCCGGGCGCCGCGGTGACGGCGGTGAGCCAGGCCCGGCCCATGTTGCCGGCGCCGGCGACGACGACCCGCAGCGGCTCGGCCGGGCTGCTGGCGATGGTCCGGAAGCTCACGACAGCGGCCCCCGGTAGCCCTGGCCGTTGAAGAAGTCCCCGGTGTCGTAGCGCAGGAGCGTCGGATGGTCGCGCGCCGGCCGGTCGCTGCGGGCCCAGGCGACCCCGTTCGCGATCACCTTGCGTACGTCGCGGTGGTGATAGGTGGGATAGGCCTGGTCCCCGGGACGGAAGTAGAAGATCTTGCCGTGGCCGCGCCGGAAGGTGCAGCCGCTGCGGAAGACCTCCCCGCCGGTGAACGAGCTGATGAAGACGAGCTCGTCGGGAGCGGGGATGTCGAAGTACTCGCCGTACATCTCGTCCTCGTCGATGATGAGGGGATGCGGTATGCCTCGCGCGATGGGGTGCGTGGGGTCGACCGTCCAGATGAGCTCGCGATCGTGCTCCGAGCGCCAGCGCAGCGTGCAGGTCGTGCCCATCAGCGTGGTGAAGATCTTCGACCAGTGTCCGGAGTGGAGCACCACGAGCCCCATGCCGGAGAGCACCTGCCGGTGCACGCGTTCGACGACCTCGTCGGCCACCTCGGCGTGGGCCGCGTGTCCCCACCAGGTGAGGACGTCGGTCTGGGCGAGCACCTCCTCGGTCAGCCCGTGTTCGGGGTCGTCGAGGGTGGCGGTCCGTACGGTGCACGGTTCACCGAGATTCTCTCGAATGCCCTCCGCGATCGTCGCGTGCATGCCGTGCGGGTAGATCTTCGCCACGTGCTCTTCGACCTGTTCGTGGCGGTTCTCCCCCCACACGGTCACGCGCAGGGGTCCGGTCTCTGTCGATGTCACGGGTTGGCTCCTTCTCCAGGTCGCTTACTTGACCGCGCCGGCGGTGGTTCCCGCCGCGACGTAGCGCTGCGCCACGACGAGCAGCACGATGGCCGGGATCGAGGCGAGTACGGCGGTCGCCATGACCGAGCTCCAGTCGCTGACGTACGTTCCGATGTAGGTGTAGAGGCCGAGCGTCACCGGCCGGACGTCCGCCGTGGTGGTGAGCGTGAGGGCGAAGAGGAAGTCGGCCCAGGCGAACAGGAAGCTGAACAGTGCCGCGGTGATCAGCGCGTTGCGGCTCATCGGCAGCACGATCGAGACGAACGTCCGGAGGTGCCCCGCGCCGTCGACCCGGCCGGCCTCGATGACCGATTGCGGGATGCTGGTCATGAACGCCCGCACGATGAGGATCGCGAACGGGATACCCGCGGTCGAGTCGGCCAGGATGAGACCGGGGACCGAGTTGAGCAGACCTGCGTCGGTGTAGGCGGTGTAGAGCGCGTTCGCGATCACGATGCCCGGGATCATCTGCGAGATGAGGACGCCGAACAGGATCGCGCCGGCGAAGCGGAGCCGGAACTGCGCCAGCACGTACGCCGCCGGGGTGGCGATGACCAGGCAGAAGGCCACCGAACCGAGGGCCACCACGAGGCTGGTCAGCAGGTTGCGGCCCTGTTGACTCAGGGCGGTGGAGTAACCGTGGAAGCTGAGGTGGACCGGTAGCCACGGGGTGCCGACCGCGGATCCGCCCGGCTGCAGCGACACGTTGATCATCCAGTAGATCGGGAACAGCAGGACGGCCAGAATTCCGACGCCGACCGCGGTGTCGGCCCAGCGTGGCCAGGCCCGCCCGGGGCGCCGGCCCGGTGTCACGGGTATGGCCATGACGACCTCACTCGTCCACGGCACGCCGGTTGGCGCGCAGATAGATGACGGCGAACACCAGCGAGATGGCGATCAGGATGTTGCCGAGCGCCGCGCCCTGCCCGAAGTCGAACTGCACGAAGGAAAGGTGGTACGACTGGGTGGCGATGGTCTGGCTCGCGTTGGCCGGCCCGCCGTTGGTCAGCCCCAGGATGACGTCGAGCACCTTGATGGTGTAGACGACCCCGAGCACCAGCACCACGCTCACGACCGGCCGCAGCAGTGGCCACGTGACGTAGCGGAACCGTTGCCGGCCCGAGGCCCCGTCGAGCGTGGCCGCCTCGTACAGATCCTCCGGGATGTCCTGCAGTCCGCCGTAGAGGATGGTCAGGTTGAAGGGGATGCCGATCCAGATGTTCACCATGATCACGGCGAGCAGGGCGAGCGAGGTGCTGGTCAGCCAGCCGGGGTGCCCGGGCGCCAGGTGGATGGCGGCCAGGAACCGGTTGAGCGCGCCGTTGTCCTTGTCCAGGATCCAGCGCCAGACCGCACCGGAGACGATCAGCGGGATCAGCCACGGGATCAGCAGCAGCGAGCGCAGCAGGCCGTTGAGCGGGAAGCGGCGCCGGAAGAAGACCGCCAGCCCCAGCCCGATGACGAACTGCCCGAGAATCGAACCGGCGGTGAACAGTACGGTGTTGAGCAGTGCCTTGCTGAACACGGACGAGGTGATCACGGCGCGGTAGTTGGCGAGCCCGGCCCACGGTGCTTCGCCGGTGTAGAAGGTGCTCGTCGAATACGTCTGGAGCGCCATCAGGAAGTTCTTGACGACGGGGTAGCCGAAGAACGCCAGCATGTAGATCACGGCCGGGGCCAGGAACAGCAGTTGGGCGAGCCGGTCCTGCCCGCGCCGCGACTGCCAGCGGCCGACCCGGTCCGGGGGCACCGAGCCGGGCGGAGGCTCGTACTCAGCCATTCTGGGCTTGCTCCAAGGCCTTGGCCGGATCCGCCTGCCCGGTCAACGCGGACTGGAAGGCCGTGTAGATCTTCGTGGCCGCCTTCGGCCAGTCCGCACCGAGCTCACCGGTCCGCGAGCGTGCCGTCGGGATCTGGTCGGCAAAGCCCTTCACGTTCGGGTTGGCCGAGCTGAAGCTCGCCAGCAGCGCGGTCCTGGTGGGGATGGTCTGGTTCTGCTTGGCCAGGTTGACCTGGCTCTCGTCGGAGTTGAGGCAGGCGACGACCTTGGCCGCCTTGGCCTGCTTGTCCTTGTTGCCGGTCTGCGGGACGGTCCAGGTCTCGCCACCGAGCGGCGCGACGATCGGCCGGCCGGCGGCCGGGGCCGGGATCTTCACCACCGCATAGTGCAGAGCCTTGTCGGCGTCCAGCACCGGGAACTGCCACGGCCCGTTCACCATCATCGCGGCCTTGCCCGCTCTGAACTGGTCGTTGACGTCCGCCTGGGTCCAGTTCAAGGCGGACTTCGAGACCGAGCCGGCCTTCATCAGGTCCACCCACAACTGCAGGGCCTGTGCGGTCTCCGGCGTGGCGATGTTCTTCTCGTCGCCGCCGTTCGACCACATGAACGGCAGGAACTGCCACGTGCCCTCGTAGTTGGCCGGCGCCGAGAAGGCCAGTCCGTACTGGCTGCCGGAGGTCAGCTTCCGGGCGGCCGTCTTCAGCTCTTCCCAGGTCGTCGGCGGGGTGACGCCGGCCTTGGTCAGGATGTCGGTGTTGTAGAACAGCCCGATGGTGTTGGTGACGGGTTGCAGGCCGTAGAGCTTGCCCTGATAGGTCGAGGCGTCGACGACGCCTTTGGCGAAGCCGTCGGCCTTGAGGCCGAAGGTGTCCAGCGGCGTCAGTGCGCCGGTCTGGGCGATCTGCTGCAGGTCGGGATTGTCGAGCATGAGCAGATCCGGGAGGGTCTTGGACGAGGCCTGCTGCAGCACCTTCTGGATGAGCGTCGCGCCCGGCACCGCCTCGCGGGAGATGGTGGCGCCGGCCTGCGAGGCGCAGGCCTCGAGGGCCTTCTGCCAGACGGTCCTGCCCGGCTCGTTGCTGTAGTAGTCGAGTACGCGCAGGGTCGCGGTGCCGCCACTGTCCGAACCGCTGTCCGAGCCACCGCAGGCGGTGAGCGTCAGCGGGATTGCGAGTATCGAGGCGAGGGCGGCCGGGGCTTTGCGGGAACGAGTGGACCGGAACATATCGGCGTGTCCTTTCGATCGAAGCGCACCGTGGAAGGTTTCAGGGCGTCGTCGATACGCATCGACGATGTCGTGCGGCGGACCGATGTGGCTTCTTCGGATCTGGCTCTAGCTCGAGCGCATCGCGGATGTGGGCGCGGGCATCACGGTGCCCCGGCGGGTCAGGCGTGGTGCGACGAGGTCTACCGGCGGATGCCCCACCCCGGGGCCGGGATCGAGCAACCAGAACAGGGTCTTCATCGCGCGCCGCGAGACGTCTCGCGGCTCCTCGGAGATGTTGGTGTACGGCGGCTCCGACTCGTCCGCCTGGTGGTCGGTGCTGATTCCGATCAGGGACAGGTCGCGCCCGGGCACCACTGCACGGGCACCCAGCGCGTGCAGCAACGGTCTGATGCTCGCGTTGTACGGCACCACGACGCCGGTCCGGCCCGGGCGTCGGTGCGCCAGAAGGTGTTCGACCGCCGTCGCGGCCCCCGCCCGGCCCAGCTCGACCGGCTCGAGCACGGTGAGCGGGAGGCCCCGCATCTCCGCGTGGCGGCGCACCGATCGCAGGAACCGGCCGGCGAAATTGAGCCGGCGGTCCGTCACCGCCGCCGGATAGCCGATGACGAACGCCTCGTCGTGCCCGGTGTCCACGAGCTCGTCGACGGCGATCCGGGCGGCCGCGTCGAAATCGAGATCCACGCAGTAGAGGCCGGCCGGGTCGTCGGGCATGCCGACGAGCACGACGGGAATGGGTAGGGCGGCGGCCACCTGGACCCGCTCGTCCTGCTCCTGGATGTCCATCATGATGATCGCGTCGCACAGCGCCCGCCCGGCGAGCCGCCGTAGCCCGGCCGAACCCTCATCCGCGGTGACCAGCAGAACCTCGTAGTCGCTGGCCCGCGCGGAACTGGCGATGGTCTCGATGAACGGCAACAGCCCGGTCATCTCCGACATCGAGTCGAAAGGCACGACCAGACCGACCACTTGGGTACGCCGTCCGGCCAGCGCCCGTGCACCGGCATGGGGTTCGTAGGTCAGCTGCTCCATGGCGGCCAGCACGCGCTGCCGGGTGCGCTCGGAGATCTGACGTTTGCCGGTCATCACATACGACACCGTGCTCTGCGAGACACCCGCGAGCCGGGCGACATCCTTGCTCGTGAACGCAGCCATGGGCAGATCCCAGGAGTAGTCGATGCGTATCGTCGAAGCGCTTCAACAACTAGTGACGACAGGCTATGGCGGGCGTCACACGGTGCGCAAGACATCTCCCGGCAACACTTTCGCAATCTTGCCGATCGGTGAACAGCTATGCCGTTTCGAGCCGGAAGGCCTGCGCGGGGGTTCCGTTGCAGCTGAACTGATCGAGTTGGACTCCGTCACCGGTGGAGCCGCTCGGCACGTCCAGGCATTTGTCGCTGAACTCGTTCACGAAGTGGACGGAGCCGTTCGAGTCGGGCACGGCCCGCCACTGCTGTCTGCCGTTGTACGGCCACAGCTGGATCGTGGCGCCGTCGTTGGGCGCCTGGTCGGTGACGTCGAGGCTCTTGAGGCTGTCCAGGCGACTGGCGATCCGCACGTTCCCGTCGCCGGTCGGGATCAGCCGGAAGTGCTGGCCCTTGGTCGTACCGCAGGTGAGTTGCTGGACCGGGGCGTGGTCCGCGGGATCGTCACCGCGTACGTCCACGCACTTTCCGCTGTTGAGGTTGACCAACCGGAACCAGGTCGCCGGGTCGATCCCCGCCGGGTTCGCCGGCTGCCGGGTCGTGCGGCTCGGGCTCGCGGGGGAGGACGACGGCACCGTACTGCGGCTGCTCTGCGGCTGCGTCGAGGCCGGCCGACTCGGCCGGGTCGCGCTCGGCAACGGCGCGGCGACGTGGTCCGAAGTCGCCGGCGTCGGCACGGATGATGCCTCGGCCGTCGACCGGACCCGTTCCCGGGCGATGAAACCGGCCGTCACGGCGAGCACGACCGCGATCGCCGCGACGGTGACAACCACCGACCGCGCCCATCGCCGTTCACCCGCGGCCGCCTCCGGGACGAAGTGGCCGGCCGCGACCGCGCGCAGCATCCGGTCGGTGGTCTCGGCGTCGGCGCGGCGGGCCGGGTCCTTCTCCAGCAGCGCGTCCAGCACCGGCCGCAGTGCGCCCGCCCGGACCGGGGGACTCGGCGGCTCATCGCCGGCCAGTGCGGCCAGGGTCGCGACCGGCGACGACTTCGAGTACGGCGGCCTGCCCTCGACCGCGGCGTACAGGGTCGCGCCGAGGGACCACAGGTCGGCGGCCGGCCCGACGGGCAGATCGAGCGCGTGCTCCGGGGCCATGTAGGACGGCGAGCCGAGCACCACCCCGGTCGACGTCATCGAACTGTCCCCGGAGACCAGCGCCAGCCCGAAGTCGGTCAGCACCACCCGGCCGTCGAAGCCGAGCAGGACGTTCGCCGGCTTCACGTCGCGATGCAGCAGCCCCGCCGCGTGCGCCGCCCGCAGCGCCGCCAGGACGGCCAGCCCGATCTCGGCCACCCGCTCCGGCGCCATCGGGCCGTCCCGTTGAATCGCGGCGAACAACGACCGCGACGGGATCAGGTCCATCACGATCCACGGCTCGCCGTGCTCGTGGAGCACGTCGATGACGCGGACGACGTTCGGATGGTCGATCCGGGCGATCGCGCGGGCTTCCCGCAGGACCCGTATCCGCAGCAGCTCGTACTGCTCGTGGTCGATCCCCCGCGGCGGAAGCATCTCCTTGATGGCGACATCGCGACCGAGCAGCGCGTCGTGCGCCTCCCAGACCCGGCCCATCCCGCCCTCGCCGAGGACGCGCGTCAGGCGGTAGCGCCCGGCGGCGAGCGTTGGGGGTGACGCGGACAAGTTCTCCTCCGGCGCTCAGGTCGAGTGCGGCGTGCGACGGCCACTCTAGTGCGCGACCCCAACCACGGGCATGAATGTGTGCGGTCGGTAGGGCCGACTCCGAATCGATTCGACTACCGCTTCTCCCTTCTATTGACATACGTAGATGCTTCTGCCTAGCGTCAGCAGCGAATCGATTCGACATCACGACCCGCACACCGAGGGCGAGGTGGTGGCATGAACATCGGCGAGATCGCCCGGCGGGCCGGAGTGTCCCGGAGCACGGTGTCCTACGCGCTCAGCGGCCGGCGCTCGGTGAGCCCGGAGACGAAGCAGCGCATCCAGGCTGTCATCGACGAGATCGGTTACCGGCCCAACGCCGCCGCCCGGGCGCTGAAGGAGGGCCGGACCCGCACCCTGGGGCTGGTCATTCCCCCGGCCAGCCTGCGGCTGACCGATATGCAGCTGGGGTTCGTCGCCAGCGTCGTCGAGGCGGCCGCCCGGGCCGATCTGGACGTGCTGCTCTCGCCGTCCGGCGGTGACCACGATCGCTCGTTCGAACGCATCGTGTCGGGCCGCCGCGTCGACGGGGTCCTCCTCATGGAGATCCGGCTGGAGGACGAGCGGGTCGGCCGGTTGCGGCAAGCCGGCCTGCCGTTCGTGACGATCGGCCACACCGCCGATCCGCACGGCACCAGCTGGATCGATGTCGACTACGCCGGACTGGTCGCCCGTTGCGTGCACCATCTCGCCGATCTCGGCCACCGCACCATCGCGCTGCTCAACCGTTCGCCCGAGCTCCTCGCCGCCGGGTACGGCCCCGCGCACCGGGCGCAGGCGGGTTTCGCCGAGGCCGTCCGGCAGCGTGGCCTGAGCGGTATCGAACTGCCCTGCGCCGACGACCCCGCCGCCGGCGAGGAATGGCTCGAGCAGCTGCGCGAACACCACCCGGACGTCACCGCCGTCACCACGGTCAACGAAGCGGCGATGCCCGGTCTCCAGCGCGGCATCGAGCGGCTGGGCGTCGCCGTCCCGGGTGAACTCTCCATCGCCGGGGTCGCCGCCCGGCACTGGGCCGAAGGCTTCCGCCCGCAGCTGACCGCCGCCGACGTCCCGGCCCTCGAGATGGGCTCGCACGCCGTCGAGCTGCTCCTCGAACGGATCGCCACCCCCACGCACCCGCACCGGCACCTGCTGCTCGCACCGCCCATCTCGCTTCGCGACAGCACCGGGCCCGCCCGCCCCGACTGAACCGTCCACTCTCCCCGGGACGAGCCGCCGGCTCCTCCCGCGACTCCTGCTGTCCTCGTTCCCCGATCGGAGGCACCGTGAGTTCCCCATCCCCGATCCGTGCCCGCATCGCCCGCACCCTCGTCGTCGCGCTCGCCGGGTTCGGCGTCCTGGCCGCCGCGTCCCCGGCCCGCGCCGACGACCAGAGCATCAGCGTGAACTTCGCCGCCACCACGGCCGCGCCGACCCACCGGGCCGCCGGCTGGATCTACGGCATGACCGAGAACGGCGCCGCACCGCCCGACCACTTCTTCACCGACGTCGATTACCGGGCCATGCGGGCCGGCGGCGCGCAGCTGCCGGGCAGCGGCTGGCAGGGTGGCGGTTACGACCGGCGGTGGAACGCCACCCGGGCGCAGATGCTGCGCACCCGAGCCCTCGGCGGCACCTTCATCCTGCTCGCCCACGACCTGTGGGGTGCCGACGGCGCCAACATCGGCCGGTACCCGGGGGACAACGGTGACTGGAACGACTACAACAACTTCCTCACCCGGGTGATCGCCGACGTGAAGGCCACCGGTGTACCTGTGCAGTGGGACATCTGGAACGAGCCCAACATCTCGATCTTCTGGAACCGGCCGCAGTCGCAGTACTTCGAGCTGTGGCGACGCACCTATCAGCGGCTGCGCGCGGACATGCCCGGCACCCTGATCGTCGGCCCGAGCTACGCGGGCGTGCCGACCACCGCGTCCGGTGCCTGGTGGAATCAGTACCTCGACTACGTCAAGGCCAACAACGCGGTGCCGGACATCATCAGCTGGCACTCGCTGCCCGGTGACCCGGTCGCCAACGTCGCGGCGGCCAACGCCACGCTCGACTCCCGCGGCATCGCGCACCCCAGGCCGTACCAGATCAACGAGTACGGCGCCTCGGACGAGCAGAATCCCGGCGACGGCGCCTGGTACATCACCCGGCTCGAACGGGCCGGCGCCGACGGCCTGCGCGCCAACTGGGCCAGCGGCGGCAACCTGCACAACGACCTCGGCAACCTGCTCGTCCACAACTCCGCCGGCCAGTACCAGCCCAAGGGGGAGTGGTGGGTCTACCGCTTCTACGCCCAGCAGACCGGTGCCGGGGTAGCCACCACACCGTCCGCCGGCTACGACGCGTACGCCACCAAGGCCGCCGGTAACGCCAAGGTCCTCGTCGGCGGGGGCCGCACCACCGGCAACCTCACCGTCAACCTGCAAGGGCTGGACACCACCAGCGGTGTCGTGACCGGCAACCAGGTGCGCGTACGGGTGCAGCGCATCCCGTACAACAGCGGCGGCGCCGTCGCCGGCCCGACCACCGTCCAGGACCGGGTCGTCACGCTCACCGGCAACGCCACGACGGTGACCATCGCCAACAACACCGTCACCGACGCGTACACGATCACGGTGCTGCCGCCGGCCGACACCGGCTTCTCGAGTGTTGCCGTGGTGCAGCACAGCGGGCAGTGCCTCGACAACACCGACCTGCGCACCACCGACGGCAACCAGCAGCAGCAGTTCCCCTGCGAGGGCGGCGACCAGCAGCAGTGGGTCTTCCAGCCGGTGGCCGGAATCGCCGACACCTACACGGTGGTCAACCGGCAGAGCGGTAAGTGCCTCGACGTCAGCGGCGTGTCCACCGCCGACGGTGCCGCCGTGCAGCAGTGGACCTGCCTGGCCGGCGGCCTGAACCAGCAGTTCGCCCTGCGGCGGGTCAGTTACGCCGGCAACGACGCGCACGACTACCAGCTCGTCGCCCGGCACAGCGGTAAGTGCGTCGACGTCAGCGGTGTCTCCACCGCGGCCCGTGCCGTGGTCCACCAGTGGACCTGCAAGCCCGTGTCGCAGGCGAGCCCGCTCAACCAGACCTGGCGACTGCTCGGCCGCTGATCCGTACGCCTGAGAGGAGGAACCGCCATGCTCCATCGATCGTTCGTTCTCGCCGTCCTCAGTGTTCTGATGGCCGGTGCGGCCGTCAGTACCGGTGCGAACCCGGCCGCGGCCGCAACCGTCGGAACACCCACCCGCATCGTCGGTGGCCAGTCCGGCCGTTGCCTGGACGTGCCGAACGCCGCCACGACCAACGGTCTGCAGACTCAGTTGTACGACTGCTCGGGTGGTGCCGGTCAGTCGTGGACGTACACGAGCGGCAAGCAATTGCAGGTGTACGGCAACAAGTGCCTGGATGCGTCCGGGCAGGGCACGGTCAACGGTACGACGGTGGTGATCTGGGACTGCAACGGTCAGGTCAACCAGCAGTGGAATGTCAACGCGAACGGCACGATCACCGGTGTGCAGTCGGGGTTGTGTCTCGACGCCAGTGGGGCCGGCACCGCGAACGGCACCAAGACCCTGCTGTGGGCCTGCAACGGCCAGTCCAACCAGCAGTGGGCGCAGGTCACCCCGGGCGGCACCGGGGGCGGGCCCTGCGACATCTACGCCGCGGGCGGTACGCCGTGCGTGGCGGCGCACAGCACGGTGCGAGCGCTCTACAGCTCCTATCGCGGCAACCTCTACCAGGTCAGGCGCAGCTCCGACAACACCACCCGCGCCATCGGGGCGCTCGCCGGCGGCGTGGCCGACGCGGCGAGCCAGGACTCCTTCTGCGCCGGCACCACCTGCGTGGTCACCGTCCTCTACGACCAATCCGGGCGCGGCAACGACCTGTGGTACCAGGGCTCGTCCGCGGTTCCCGGTTCGCCGCAGAGCAAGCCCGCGGTCGCCACGACCGAGTCGCTGACCGTGGGTGGCGCCAAGGCCTACTCGCTCTACATCAACCCGGGCAACAGCTACTGGCGCGACGGGCACCTGACCGGTGTTCCGACCGGCAGCGCCCCCGAGGGCATGTACATGGTCACCAGCGGCACCCACGTCAACAGCGGCTGCTGCTTCGACTACGGCAACAGCGAGACCACCCGCAAGGCCGACGCCGCCGGTGCCATGGACGCGATCTACTTCGGCAAGAGCTGCTGGTTCGGCGGCTGCTCCGGAACCGGGCCCTGGGTGCAGGCCGACCTCGAATGGGGTCTGTTCCCCGGCGGCAGCAGCACGTGGAACCCCAACCAGCGCGCCTTCACCAGCAAGTTCGTGACCGCGACCCTGAAGAACAACGGAACCTCCCGCTTCGCGATCAAGGGCAGCGACGCACAGAGCGGCAACCTCTTCACGCTGTGGGACGGCTCGCTGCCGTCCGGCTACAGCCCGATGAGGAAGCAGGGCGCGATCGTTCTCGGCAGCGGCGGTGACTGCTGCAAGCCGGACGGCGGCGCGAACCAGAGCGCCGGCACGTTCTACGAGGGCGCCATGGTCGTCGGCTACCCGACGGACGCGACCGAGAACGCCGTCCAGGCCAACATCGCCGCCGCCGGCTACCGCTGAGAGCAGGAGAGGACTCGATGAGATGCCGAGAATGCTGAGCCGTCTGCCGGCCGTCGCGGGAACCCTGATGATCCTCGTCGCCGGCGCCTACGTGGTCTCGGACGCGGCGCCCGCCCGCGCCGCCGGGACCGGCCCGTGCGACATCTACGCCTCGGGTGGTACGCCGTGCGTCGCCGCGCACAGCACCACCCGGGCGCTGTACGGCGCCTACAACGGCCCGCTCTACCAGGTCCGGCGCTCGTCGGACAACACCACCCGAGACATCGGCGTGCTCACCGCCGGTGGCTATGCCAACGCCGCCGTGCAGGACTCGTTCTGCGCCGGTACGAGTTGCGTGGTCACCGTCCTCTACGACCAGTCCGGCCGCAACAACCGCCTCACCCAGGCACCCCCCGGCTACTGGCCGGGCCCCGCGGCCGGCGGCTGGGACAACCTCGCCGACGCCAAAGCCGCCCCGATCACCATCGGTGGCCAGAACGCTTACGGCGTCTACATCGCCCCCGGAACCGGTTACCGCAACAACAACACCAACGGGATCGCGACCGGCGACCAGCCCGAGGGTATCTACGCGGTCGTCGACGGCACCCACTACAACCAGTGGTGCTGCTTCGACTACGGCAACGCACAGACCGACGGCCAGGCCGACTCGCCCGCGATCATGGAAACCGTCTACTTCGGCGCCGACAAGCAGTGGGGTTATGGCGCCGGGAGCGGCCCGTGGATCATGGCCGACCTGGAGTGGGGGCTGTTCTCCGGGGTGAACGCCGGATACAACAACATCGCGTCGGTCAACCACCGGTTCGTGACCGCCATGGTCAAGGGCGAACCGAATCATTGGGCCATCCGGGGCGGGAACGCCCAGTCGGGCAGCCTGACGAACTACTTCGACGGCGTGCGCCCCAACGGGTACAACCCGATGAAGAAGGAGGGCGCGATCCTCCTCGGCATCGGTGGCGACAACAGCGTCACCGGCCGCGGCACCTTCTACGAGGGCGTGCTGACCGCCGGTTACCCGTCAGCGGCGACCGAGAACGCGGTACAGGCCAACATCACCGCCGCCGGGTACGCGCCGGCCGGCGGCGCCAACCCGCAGCAGAACGTGCAGATCGTGGGCGGGCAGTCCGGCCGCTGCATCGACGTGCCGAACGCCGCCGCCACCAACGGCACCCAGGTGCAACTGTGGGACTGTGCCGGCAGCACCCAGCAACGCTGGACCTACACCGCGGGCCGGCAACTGCAGGTGTACGGCAACAAGTGCCTCGACGCGAGCGGTGCCGGCACCACCAACGGCACCGCCGTGCTCATCTGGGACTGCAACGGCCAGGCCAACCAGCAATGGAACGTCAACGCCAACGGCACCATCACCGGCGTACAGTCCGGCCTCTGTTTGGATGCCAACGGTGCCTCGACCGCCAACGGAACCAAGATCATCATCTGGGCCTGCAACGCAGGACAGAACCAGCAGTGGTCCACGCGTGGCTGATTACTTTCCCGGAGCGGCGGAGGGCCGCGGCGTTACCGGTGCACCGACGCGACGAGTGGCAGGGTCGCCACGACGCTGCCGCCGTCCTCGCCGGCCCCGGCGACCACCGAGCCGCCGAGCAACTCGGTGCGTTCGCGCATGGAGGTGATGCCGACGCCGGGCAGCCACGGCCCTCGTGCGGCGCCGTCGTCGCGAATCTCGACCGCGAGCACGTCGCCGTCCCGACGCAGGGTGACGACGGCGTGCTCGCCGTCGGCGTGCCGAGCGGTGTTGGTCAGCGCCTCCACGACGATCCGGTAGGCGGCCACCTCGATGGCCGCGCCCAGCGGCGGGAGCGGGACCGGGACGAGGACCTCGACGAGCAGCGGGCGGCCGTCCGGGCGCAACAGGTGCCGGGCGTGCTGGCGCAACGCCTGCTCGAGTCCGACCTGATCCAGACTCGGCGGTCGCAGCCCTTCCACGAGTCGCCGCACCTCGGCGATCGCCTCCCCGGCTTCGGCCCGTACCCCGGTCAGCAACGTCGCCGCCCGCTCCGGGTCGCGGCCCAGGACGTTGCGAGCGGCGTCGGCCGCGTACGCCAGCCCGGTGAGCCGCGGGCCCACCCCGTCGTGCAGGTCACGCCGCAGCCGGCGGCGCTCCTCCTCGATGCCCTCCACCATCGCGGCCCGTGATGCCTGGAGGTCGGCGCCGAGCCGCCGCGCGTGCATGAGCTGGCCCAGCGCCGGGGCCAGCACGGCCAGCACCTGCTGGTCGCCGCGCAGCAGCCGGCTCTGCCCGGTCCGCAGGCCGACCTCGAGACGACCCAGGCGAGGATCGGTGGGCGAGAGCGGCTGCTGCACGACCACCCCGGCGGCGCTCCCGGTGGCGGCCACGATCCGGCCGGAGCCGTCGACCAGGGCCGCGTACGGCAGGGCCAGCGACTCCCGCAGCGAGCGCAACGCCGGTATCGGGTCCTCGCCGAGCTGATCGCCGGCCCGCGACGCCGCCTGGATCGGGTCGTGCCGCACGCCGAACAGGAGGATCTCGATGATCTGCCGGAACAGCCGGGCGAACGGCGCGTAGCCCAGCGCGCAGCCCGCGGCGATGAGCCCGAGAGCACCGGGGGCGAGCGTCACCCGGTGCCCGGCGATCATGTCGAGACCGGCCAGCACACCGGCGAAGACGCTCATCACCATCAGCACGGTGAGCGCATGCGAGCTGACCGCCAGGGTCAGGCGCCGGATGTCGCGGATGTCCGGGGCGGCGATCCCCACCACCAGGCAGGTCAGCAGGACGGCCCAGACGAGGAGAACGATGACGGCGGCGCCCGACCGCGAGAGGGTGAAGCCGGCCGTGCCGGCGATCAGCGATCCCGGGAGGGCACCCAGTGCCAGCCATTGCAGCGAGCGCCGGGCGGCCGGTTCGCTGTGCTCGAAGCGCCACCAATGCATCGCCAGGACCAGGAGATATTGGACCAGCTCGATCAGTCCGGTGTAGGCGAACTGGGCCGGGTAGGCGATGCCCAGTCCACCCGTGGCGACGAGCAGGGCGGGAGCGGACCAGCCGAGGCCGGTGGGCGGGCGGCCGTCCGGGTAGAGCGCGATCGCGGTCGGCGCAAGCAACGCCACCGCGGCCACCCATAGCCGGCCGGTGACCGCGACCGGGCTCCCGGCCAGCCACAACCCGGTCGCGAGGAGGCCGGTGACGGCGGTGGCGCCCAGCATGCCCAGCAGCGGCGCGGGGAAGCGGCGGGCGACGGCGAGGGCGAGCACGACGGCACCGAGCAGCAGCATGCCGGCGCCGAAAGCCGGCCACGCGATCACGACGAGCCGCCCCGGCCCAGACCGCCGTCCCGGGCCCGGACGATCGCCGCCGAACGGTCGGTGACCTGGAGCTTCGCGAAGATCGCGGACAGGTGGTTGGCCACCGTCTTGGGCGCCATGCCCAGCCGCTCGCCGATCGCCGCGTTGCGCAGGCCGCGGGCCACCAGGTCGAGCACGTCGCGCTCGCGTGGGGTCAACTCCGGGAACGGGTCGGACGCTGCCGGGTGGCGGCGGAACAGCCCGAGCACCCGGGTCGCGACGCCCGGCCCGAAGATCACCTCACCCGCGACGACCGCTTTGAGCGCCCGTTCGATCTCCTCCTGGGCGGCGCCCTTGAGCAGGTATCCGCGGGCGCCGGCCTGCATGGCGCTGAACACGACGTCGTCGTCCTCGGCCATCGACAGCACCAGCACCGCGGTGCCCGGACAGGCCCGGACGATCCGCCGCGTGGCCTCGATGCCGTCGACGTGCGGCATCATCACATCCATGATCACGGCGTCCGGCCGGTGCAGCTGCACCTCCCGGACCGCGGCCTCACCGTCGGCCGCTTCACCGACGACGGCGAACCCGTCGAACGACTCGAGCAGCGCGCGCAGGCCGCCGCGTACCACCGGGTGGTCGTCGATCAGGACGACCGTGAGTGGTTCCGATGCCGCCGTCATGCGTTCATGATGGGGTCTGCACCGGGTGCGGACCTAGGAGTGTTTGCCCGGGTGACCCGGGTGAACAGCCGGGCCGGGCGGGTGTGCCGACTCCTCCGTCCGGCCGGTCGGGCCGCGAGGCTGAGCTCAGCGGCGCCGACCAGCGGTGCCGGTTCCTCTCCGGGGTGATTTGCCATGACGTTCTCCAAGCTCAACAAGGCCGGCTTCGTGCTCGCTGCGGTGCTCGGCGTACTCGACCTCCTCTCGCTGGTGCAGCCCACGCCGGACGGTGAGGCCGGCCCGCCTTTCGCAATCCTGCTGATCGACGGCGTGCTCGGTCTGATCACCATCGTGGCGGTCGTCATCGCTTGGCGCACCGGCCGCCGTGGCGCAGCCCGAATCGCCGCCGGCTCCCGCATCGTCTCGATGGTCACCGCCCTGCCGGCCTTCTTCGCCGGAGTCTCGGCCGGGCTGCTGCTCATCGTCTCGGTCCTGGTGGTGCTCACCATCGCCTGCGTGGCGCTGATGCTGCTGCCGTCCCGGGTCCCCGTCCCGGTCTCCGACTGAGCTTCAGAGTCGCGGACTGCCGAACCAGCGGCGTGCGTGCTGTTCGAAGGCCTCGCGGTCCGGTCGCCGGCCGTCGGCCCAGGCGATTATGCCGTCGGGGCGTACGAGGACGGCGCCGTAGCCGAGGTCGTTGCGTGCGGGCCCGGCCACGTAGCGCAGCCGGTGGGGCCAGCCCGCCGCCGCTTCGGACAAGACCTGATCGGCGCTGAAGTCCAGCACGACGCCCCGGCCGTCCTGCAACAGGTCGCCGAGACCGGTGCCGTCCTCGAGCCGGAAGTCCGGGGCGTTGCGGCCGGCTGGGGTCGGCCCGTCGCCCAGGTCGTAGCGGTTGGCCGTGCCCGAGGTCCGCTCCCACACATAGGTCGTGGCGTCGCGGGTGTCGAGCAGGTCGCGCATCACCGATTGCAGCGCCGGCGCGTACTCGCCCGGGCGCATGACCCCGACCTGGGCCCGCGACCAGTCCAGCACTCCGGCCCCGATCGGGTGCCGTTCGGCGGTGTAGGTGTCCAGCAGGCCATAGGGGGCGGATCCGTGCACGGTCGCGGCGAGTTTCCAGCCCAGGTTCAAGGCGTCGCCGATACCCAGGTTCAACCCTTGGCCACCGAGCGGCGAGTGGATGTGCGCGGCGTCGCCGGCCAGCAGCACTCGGCCCTGCCGGTAGGTCGTGGCCTGCATCGCCCGGTCGGTGAAGCTCGAGGCGAGTTCGACCGCGTCCACGCGCACGTCGGTGCCGGACACCCGGCGCAGGACCGTTTGCAGGTGCCCGGGCGTCAACGGCTGCGAGCGGTCGAACGCTCCGCCGTCGAAGTCCATCACGCCGATGTAGCCGCCGGCGGGCATCCGCAGATACATGCCCGTCGCCGTCACGTTGAAGCCCGGGCGGAGCTTCTCCCGGTCGGCGACGTCGCCCACGAACAGGTAGCCGGTCAACTGAGGCTCGGTCCCGATGAAGCCGAAACCGGCCAGTCCGCGTACGTTGCTGCGCCCTCCGTCACAGCCGACCACCCAGCGGCCCGTGTACTCACGCTCACCGGCCAGCAGCACCACCTTGTCGTCGCCCTGGGTAAGGCCGGTGACCTCGACGCCGCGCCGGATGTCCACGCCGAGGCCGACCGCCCGTTCGGCCAGCACTGTCTCGACCGCGTCCAGGCTGGTCAGCATGCCGTCCATCGCCGGGCTGGGCAGCCGCGGCGGCAGGGCCGCCACCTCGACCTTGGCCGCATCGAGCATGATGCCCGCGAAATGGCTCACCGAACGCGGCACCGAAGCCTGATCCGCGTCGAGATCGGCGCCGACCTCGGCGCGGCCACCCGACTCCGCCAGCAGACGGGGCAGCATCCCCCGTCGGTGGAACGCCTCGACCGACCCGGCGTTCAGGCCCCGCAACCCCAGCGGAAACTTACGCCAGGGGGAGTGCGGCTCCGCCTCTCGCTCCAGCACCACGACCGAGCACCCGGCGAGGGCGATTTCACCGGCCAGGAACAACCCGACCGGGCCGCCCCCCACGATCACCACGTCATACATGAGAGATCTCCCGTCGGGGAATTGGTGGTTCACTTGAACAGGGCGAGGTCGATGGAGTCGGCGAGGGCCTGATAGCCGGCGTCGCTGCCGTGCAGGTGATCGCCCGCCTGCAGGTGGTCCTGAATACCGGCGGGCTGGTCCGGGTCACGCCAGACGGCATCGAAGTCCAGGACACCGTCGAAGGCGCCACTGGTACGGATCCAGGTGTTGACGATCTGCCGCGCGTCCTCGCCCGCCGCGGTGTGGGTTTCGGAGCCTTCGTCGGGGGTCACCGTGGTCGCGTAGATCTGCACGCCGCGGTCGTGCGTACGGGCGATCAGCTGCCGGTAACCGGCGATGATGTCGTCGCTGGTCACCGGCTCCCCGGGGAACATCGACAGGAAGCCGGCCAGGGCGTCCGCGTCGTCGCGCGGGAGGTGCGAGATGCTGATGTCGTTGTGGCCCAGGGAGACGATCACGTGACCGAGGCCCGGCGTCGCCAGCACGTCACGGTCGAAGCGGGCCAACCCGGAAACGCCGAGGCCATCGTTGAGCATCCGGTTACCGCTGATGCCCTGGTTGCAGACGTAGAGGTGTGGACCGCCCCGCTCGGCAAGCAGCTCCGGCCAGCTGTGGTGGGAGTCCGGGGTCGAGCCGAAGCCGTCGGCCAGGGAGTCGCTCAGCACGACGACGGCTCTGGCCGGGGCGTCGGGAAGAACCTCGACGGCCGAGATGAGCGCCCGCACGGGCAGCGGGCCGGCTTTCGCCGGCAGGGTGGACTCGGCGGTGGCGTTGCCCGGCACGACCCAGCCGGTGTCCAGCGACGGATCATGGCAGGTGCAGCTTTCCACCAGCTCCGGCAGATAGAGGCTGATCGACAGCGTGGCGAGGGCGGGCAGCGGCAGGTCGATCGGGTCGCTGAGGATCGGCGCACCGGCCGGCACGGTGACATCCCGCCGGCCCGCGAAGGTCAACTCCCGGGCACTGCCCGCCTCGATCTCCCCGCCGGACCTCGCGAGGCCCACCTGTGCCGCGCCGATGACCAGCGGCGCGGTCCCGTACTCATTGGTCAGGCGCAGCCGCAGCCGGTGGCCGCCGCCGCTGATCCGCACCACCTGTCGCAGGGTCACGTCGGCGAACGGCGCCACCGTTTCCAGGGACCCGAGCCCGGCGTCCGGGGCCTGCGGGGCCGCGCTCCAGGTCCGGACCCAGCCGTCGTCGGCTTGGCCGACGTTCGTGACTACCGCATTGGCCTCGGTCACCGATGCCTCCGTTGTTCGTGAGAGTGGTGAACGTCCTCGGAACCGCCGTGGAGATCAGTGCGTTCTCACCGGCGGGTCAAAGCTGACGTAGGCCACTTACACCAAGCACACACGGCGCTGGCACGGCGCTGGCACGCTAGGAACGGCAGCTGACCTCCATGCCGTCCTCGACGGGGAAGGCCGTGCTCACGTAGCCGTTCGCCGGGTCGCGGATGTGGTCGAGGTAGGGCTGCACGCTCGCGAACGACGTGTCGTCCGCGATCACCAGCGCGCCCGGCGCCAGGTGGGGCTCGAGCAGGTGCAGCACCGGCAGATAGAGGTCCTTCCACCCGTCGAGCAGCACCAGCCCGACCGGGCCGGTGACGGCCGTGAGCGTCTCCAGCGCGTCGCCGGGGAGCACCTCGATGAGGTCAGCCACGCCCGCGTCGGCGAAGTTCTGCCGGGCCGCGGCCACCTTGGTCGCGCTGAGCTCGGTGGTCACGATCCGGCCCTCGCCGTTGTCGCGTACGGCCGCGGCGAGGTAGAGCGTCGAGATCCCGTACGAGGTGCCGAACTCGACGACGGTTTGCGGCCGCGACGCCCTGACCAGGCTGTAGAGCAACGCGCCGCCCGCGTCCGAGACCGGCATGTAGATAGGGGCGAGCGCGTCGGCGCGCTCGGCCGCGGTGGCGTCGGGCGGCAGCGGCCCGATGTCGTGGTCGTCGTCGCGCTCGGCGGCCGCGTGCAGCAGCTGGAGAACGGCGGGAAAGGGATCGGTGCGTAAGGTCGTCATGGCCGCTAGAGTAGACGCGACGTAGCGTCTAGTCTAGGGATCGAGGGTGTCATGCACCGGGGCAACCGGCACGGACGCAGCGAGGAGGCCCGTCTCGCAGTGCTGCAGGCGGCGGACGACCTGCTGGTGGAACACGGCTTCGCCCGGCTGACCGTCGAGGCGATCGCGCAGCGGGCCGGCGTCGCCAAACAGACGATCTACCGCTGGTGGCCGTCGAAGACCGACATCCTGCTGGACGCGTTCATCACCGACGCCGCCGAGGAACTCACCCCGCCCGACACCGGCGACCTCATCACCGACCTGCGCGCGCACCTGACGGCCGTCGCCCGCTTCCTGACCATGTCCGACGCGGGGGCCGTGTTCCGGGCGCTGACCGCCGAGAGCCTGCACGACCCGCGGCTGGCGGCCCGGCTGCGCGCCGAGTACCTGTCCGCCCAGCGCGCCCGCGACCGGCTTCCGCTGCAACGCGCCGTGGCCCGCGGCGACCTGCCGGCCCCGGCCGATATCGACGCCATGGCCGATCGCCTGGTCGGTCCCCTCTATTACCGCGCCCTGGTCACCGGCGAGGAGATCCCTCCGTCCTACGTGGAGGGACTCCTCGTGTTCCGCATGGTTGACTCCGTCGAAGAGTCCCAGGAGGAGGGCGGCCCGGGCGCTTCAGCGGCCGGCGGGTAGTTCGGTGCCGTTCTTGTCGTAAGCCGTCAGGTCGGTCAGGTTCACCGGAGGCCGTCCTTGAGTGAAGTCGAACCAGAAGATCTGCGCCTTCTCCGACTCGGCGAAACCTTTCCATGCCGCCCGGTGGGCTTCGACGGTCTTGCCGGTAACCGCGTCGCGGGCGGTGATCCGGGCCGCATCACCGACGTAATAGCCGAACGTGGGCGTGGTGCGGCCGTCGAGCAGCCGGCCGGCCTCGACCGCGTGGAAGCCAGGGTTCATCCGGCCCGCACCCGGGTCGTGGCTGACGATCGCGATCTTGAAGTCGTCGATGGTTCCGGTCCTCGTACGCCCGAGCACCAGGCTGAGGGTGCCGTCGAGGTCGTCGGGGTCGGTCGTCTCGACGTAGAGGATCCACTGCCGGCCGTCGACAAACTGGCCGGTCTCGACGACCACGCCGAGTACGCCGGGGGCCGAGGAGTTGACAGCCGACGGCATCGGCGCGGATCGGTCGGCCACCGGTATCCCGTCGGCCGGGCCGTCCAGATCGGTCAGCTGGCCTCCACCGATCAGCAGGGCGGCCACCGACAGCGCGGACGCGGTGCCGACGGCGAACCTACGGCGACGGCGCATCCGGCCACCGGCGCTCATCACGTGTTCCAGGTCCAGGGGAGCGGGTTCGAAGCCCGGCGGCGAATGCATGGCGTCCTTCAGCTCTTCCAGTCCCGTCATCGTCCTACCCCTGCTTCCGTCTCGGTCCGTAACGGTGGCATCAGGCCGACCGTGATGCGCAGCTTCGCCAGGGCTCGGGAGTTCAGGCTCTTCACCGTGCCCGCCGACAGGTTGAGCTCGCGGGCCACGTCCGCCTCGCTAGCGTCGAAGAAGTGCCGCAGCACGATCACCGTCCGCTCCCGCGGTGACAGCGTCCGCAGCGCATCGATCAGCCAACGCCGTTTCGACACGGCGTCGGCGACGTCGTGCGGCGCCGGTTGTTCCGGCATGGTCTCGATCGCGTACTCCCGCATCGGCCGCCGCCACTGGTCGGTCACCAGGTTGGCGAGCACCGTACGGGCGTACGCGTAAGGGTCCTTGTGGCGAACCCGTCCCCAGGCGGCGTACACCCGCACGAGAGCGGTCTGGGCCGCCTCCTCCGCCTGATGCGGGTCGCCGGTCAGGAGGTACGCCGCACGCTGCAGTCGCGCCGAACTCGCCGTGGCGAACGCGACGAAATCCTCGTCACCGCGAGCCATACACAGCCTCTGTCCGTTTCATGAGAAGCAAGACGAGCGAGGACCCCTCTTGGTTGCACGACTCAGGTCGGCGGTCGCGAGAGCCGGGCGTGGAACAGCCGGCCGAGTTGATCCTCGAGGATCCGCAACGCCGCGGCGCCGTCCCGCTGGCCGCCCAGCACGCTCGAGCCCAGGCCGTTGGTCAGGGCGAGCAGCGCGGCCGCGGTCAGCGCCGGGTCCACGTCGTCGGCGATCTCGCCCGCCTCTTGAGCCGCGGCGATGTGCTTGGCCAGCAGTGACTCCAGCTTGTCGGGATAGACGGCACCGTGCCGCAGCGCCATCTCCGGCTCGCTGAACACCAGGGTGTAGAAGCCGGTGTATGCCCGGGTCAGCCGCACGCTCTCCTCGTCGGTCGGCAGGACGGCGGTGAGCGTGCCGTAGACGACGGTGCGTGAGGTGACCGGGCCGAGCGCCCGGATGCTTGCCGACACGCGTTCGGTGAGTTGCTCGGCGAGGTAGGCGAGTGCGGCCACCAGCAGCTGTTCCTTGGTGTGGAAGTAGTACTGCACCAGCCGCAGCGACACGCCGGCCTCGGCGGCCACCTCGCGCATGGTCGCGGACTGCAGGCCGCGCGTGCTCGCGATCCGCAGCAGGGCCTCGCCGATCTGCCGCCGTCGCTGTTCATGGTCCACCCGTTTCGGCACGCCTTGATGATACGCTCGTATCACTAAAGGCGTTGAACGGAGGCCACGATGCCAGTCGGCGAGTTTCGGAATGATCAGGCCCGGGATCGTTTTTTCACCGTCTACGACGATGCCGTCGCTCGGCTCTGGCCGTCCGCGTCGGTCGACTCCGATGTGGTCACGAGCTTCGGCACGACTCGCGTCCACCGGCTCGGTTCGGGCGATGAGGCTCCGTTCGTGCTGCTGCCGGGCTCGGGCGGGCCGTCGCTGATGTGGCACGCCTACGTCGGCCGGCTCGCCGCGTCCCGCCCGGTGATCGCGATCGACCCCGTCGGTGAGCCCGGCCCGTCCGTGCAGACCCGATCCATCGACAGCGGCGACGAATGGTCCGCATGGCTGGACGAGGTTCTCGCCGGTCTGGGCGTCGACCGTGCCCACCTGGTCGGCACCTCGTACGGCGGGTGGGTCGCCCTGCGTCACGCGCTGCGCTCACCCCAGGCTGTGGCGAGTCTCGCGCTGCTCGATCCGGGCGGCTTCGGCAAGGTCAGTTGGAAGTTCGTGACCTGGATGATCGCGTGCGGGCTGGCCGGGTTCGCGCCCCGGGCGATCCGGCATGCGCTGGCCCGGCCGCTGCGCAACGTGACACTGCTCGACGACGACGCCATGCCGTTGGTCAAGGCCACCTTCGGCTTCCGCCGCAAGCACATCCTGCCCACCCCGCTCACCGACGACGACCTCGGCCGGATCACGGCGCCCACGCTGGTGCTGCTCGGCGGCCACAGCCAGCTGTACGACGCACGCGAGGTCGCGGCCCGGGTCAGCACCCGGATGCCGCACGCCTTCGCCGAGATCATCCCCGAAGCCAGCCATGACCTGGCCCTCTGGCGCCCCGACGACCTCGCCGCACGGATCGTCACCTTCGCCGCCGACAGCCCGGCCCGAGCCTGACATCGCGCGCCGCTTACCCGTCCGCGGCCGGGGTGTCCGTACGCTCGTCCTGCCAGCCCTCGGGTTCGGGATGGTAGCCGTACGCGGCGGCTCGTACCGTCTCCTCGTCCTCCAGGCCGGAGCCGATCGCGCCGCCGACGGTGGCAGGCTTCGGATGCTGACGCCGGCGATCGCGGCGAGATCACCGACGGTGAACGGTCTGCCAGGATGGGCCCGCATCGCCTCGACGACCCGCCGGATCGAGCCCGGCGCCGCCGTTGCCGAGGTCGGGCGCTCCAGCCGGTCACGGTGCGGGTGGTCCACGGCGCCCAGCAGTCCCGCGATCAAGGCTTCCCGCAATCTGGCCCCGACGACCGGGTGGTGGATGAGCCCGTGCGGCTGAGCAGCGTCGGCGGCCAGCAGCCGGACAAGGCGCAGCCAACTGGCGCCCGGTCCGCGCGTGATGTCGATGGTCGGAGCGAGCGTCAGCGGCGAGCGAACCGGAGCGTCGAGCAGGCGGGCAAGTTCGCTCTCCAGCGCCGCGCGACTGATCTTCACGGCCAGCAGCCGGCAGCCGCCGTCCCATCTCTCCAGGTCGTGTCACCGACGGGCTGAAAGACCGCCGCGGTCGCCGTCGTGGCCCGCAGAGGAGCACCGCAACCTTGCCGCCAGGTCAACGAGCCCGCTACCGGCAGGTTGACGTGGTATGAGCCGAGTTCTCCGAACCGGATCTTCACGTCTGTGCCGAATTGCAGGTCACCGAGCGTGACGGTGTCGGACGGGACGATATCGAAACGGGACTGCCAGGAGCGCTTCCAGGAGAGCACATCCACGAAGTTGGAGTAGTAGTACTCGCCCAGGAACGCGCGTGCCTCGTCCACGTCACCACTGGCATACGTCACGGTGGGCATCAACCGAGCATGTCACTGCGGCAATTCGCCCGCCACCACGAACGAGTGAGTTCATCCGCACCCGCGACCACGTGCCGACAATGCCGATCGGTCGCCTCGCAGCAGCCGGTTTAGCTGGTTTTCCGGTGGGTAGCCGGACCCAATCAGACGAGCCTCGATGAGCTTCGGCCTGGGCGCGGACGCGGGTACCGCCGTGCTCGACCTGCCGACCGCTGCGCGGGTCACCCTCCGTGCCGGCGGTGCGGGGCAGATGCAAAGGAAGATCCATGGAATTGACCGCAACGACAACCATCCGCAAACCCGCGCCGCAGGTGTACGCGTTCTGGCGCGACCTGGAAAACCTTCCGACCTTCATGGCGCACCTCGAACAGGTCCGCACCACCGGCGAGCGGACGAGTCACTGGACCGCCGACGCCCCGTTCGGCAAGGACGTCGGGTGGGACGCGGAGATCCTCGAGGAGGTGCCCGGCGAGAAGATCGCGTGGCGCTCGACCGGGAACGCCGACGTACCCAACGCCGGCACGGTCCGGTTCGTGCCGGCCCCGGACGGGGTGAGCACCGAGGTGCACGTCGTCCTGGTGTACGACATCCCGGGCGGCACCATCGGCAAGGCGGTCGCCAAGTACTTCGGCGAGGAACCGCACCAGCAGCTCGACGACGACTTGCGCCGGCTCAAGCAGGTCTTGGAGACCGGCGAGGTGGTCCGGTCCGACGGTGCCCCCTGGGGCAAGCGGGCGCGCAAGGAGTTCCCGCAGCGTCCGGCGCAACCGTTGTCGGACGCCGAACTCGCGAAGGGAGCGGACGCATGAAAGCGAACACCTGGGCGGGCCGCAACAAGGTCGAGGTTCGGGACGTGCCGGACCCGAAGATCCTGAACAACCGCGACGCCATCGTACGGATCACCTCCACCGCGATCTGCGGCTCGGACCTGCACCTGGTCGACGGGTACGTGCCGACCATGCAGGACGGCGATGTCCTGGGGCACGAGTTCATGGGTGAGGTGACCGAGGTCGGCTCGGGTGTCGACCAGGCCCGTTTGCGCGTCGGGGACCGGGTCGTCGTACCGTTCCCGATCGCCTGCGGCGCGTGCGCGGCCTGCGCCGCCGAGCTGTACTCCTGCTGCGAGAACACCAACCCCAACGCCGGGATCGCGGAGAAGATGTTCGGCCACCCGGTCGCCGGGATCTTCGGCTATTCGCATCTGACCGGCGGTTTCGCGGGCGGCCAGGCGCAGTACGCGCGGGTGCCGTTCGCCGACGTCGGCCCGCTGAAGATCGAGTCCGACCTGACCGACGAGCAGGTGCTGTTCCTCTCCGACATCCTGCCTACCGGCTACATGGGCGCCGAGATGTGCGACATCCAGCCCACCGATGTGGTGGCGGTGTGGGGCGCCGGCCCGGTCGGCCAGTTCGCCATGGACAGCGCCCGGGTCCTCGGCGCCGCCAAGGTCATCGCCATCGACAAGGAGCCCTACCGGCTGCAGATGGCCGAACAGGCCGGCCACACCCCGGTGAACTTCGACGAGGTCGACGTACGGTCGCGGCTGCTGGAACTGACCGGTGGACGCGGACCCGACAAGTGCATCGACGCGGTCGGCATGGAGGCCACCCACGGCAGCGCGCACATCGCCGCGTACGACCGGGTCAAGCAGGCCGTGCGGTCGGAGACCGACCGCCCGCACGCCCTACGTCAGGCGATCATGTCGTGCCGCAGCGGCGGCGTGGTCTCGGTGATCGGCGTGTACGGCGGTCTGCTGGACAAGTTCCCCGCCGGCGCCTGGATGAACCGGTCACTGACCCTGCGCACCGGCCAATGCCACGTGCAGCGCTACATGAAGCCGTTGCTCGAGCGCATCGAACGCGGCGAGATCGATCCCACCCGGATCATCACCCACACCCTGCCGCTCAACGAGGCCGAACACGGCTTCGAGATGTTCAAGAACAAGCAGGACAACTGCGAAAAGGTCGTCCTCAAACCCTGACGGCCTTCACACGGGCTGAGCCGGCCGGGTCACTCCTGGTCGGCTTCGGGCTCGGCGGTGCCCTGCCGCGGCTGAGGCTTCGCCGCATCCTCCTCGGCCAGCGAGTCCGCGGCGGCCCGGAGGGCGTCGGCGGCTGCCTGCTCGACCGGCGGGCTCGCGCCGGCATCCTGCCGGTGGGGACGTGCGGCCCGTGGATCGGGGTTGGCCAGATTCGCCGCCGCGGCCTCCGCGGCGACGTCCATCATCCGCCGAACCGCCTGCCGGGAACGATCCGTGACCAGCGGCAGGGTCTGCTCGGCGGCGCCCACGACGCGACGCGCCGCCCGCCGGGGTCCCTCGGTCAGTGACGGCGGGCGCCACGGCTGGTCGGCCGGCCGTACCGCCGCCTCGATCTCGACCCGCAGCCGGTCCACCGCGGTGAGCAGCGCGCCGTGTTGCTGCCAGGCCGCGGCGTCGGCGCGCGGGTCGACCACCAGCAGCCGGCCCAGCAGCTCGCGCCGCCGGTACAGCTCGTCCAGCTGCTCGGCCACCTGGGCGCGGCTGGTCTCGACCGGCTCGTCGCCCGCGGCGACGGCGGCCACACCGTCCAAGGCCGCCGCGGCGGCATCGAGCACGTCGGCGAGAGCCAGGCGGGCGGCTGACGGATAGACCTCCGCCGCCAACTCGGGCGGCAGGTAGAACGTCCGGTCGAAGACCTCCCGGCACAGGGTGCGGATGACGATGGTGCAGTACTCGATCGCGGTGAGGGCCGTGCGCAGCCGCGGCTGAGCCACGCGGACCTGGCCGCCGCGGGGGTTGAGCACGGCGCTCTGCTCGGCCTGGACCAGCGAGTGGTCGGCTTCCAGCACCGATGCGCTCAGGCCTCGGGCCGCGGTGAGCCAGTCCTGCGCGGCGTTCCGCGACCACCCGGCGCGCAGTTGCGCGGCCAGCGAACGCAGGAATTCCCCCAGCCGGGTGGCCAGGCCGGCCACCGCCGAGCCGGCGGATTCCACATGCACCGGAGGCGCGATCGCGAAGTTCACCGCGATGCCGATCGCCGCGCCGACGAGCGTCTCGTACACCCGGCCGGCCGCCGCCTGCGGCGCCGCCGCGCCGCCGACCGCGAGGACGAGCATCGCGCTGATCGGTACCTCCAGGGTGTGCGACCCGAGGCGGAGGACCTGTCCGAGTACGAGACTCACGGCCACCACGGCCCCGAGACTCCACCAGCTCAGCCCCACGACGCTGGCGAGTACCACCGCGACCAGGACGCCGGCGAGCACACTCAGGACGCGTTGCAGTCCTTCGGCGACCGTCTGGTAGACGGTCACCTGCACCACGAGGATGGCGGTCAGCGGCGCGAGAATCGGTGTCGCCGTGGTGTTCAGCAGATCCGCGGCAACGTAGGCCAGCACGGCGGCGAGCGTGACCTTGGCAGTGCGGATCCCGGGGATGCGGCCCCACCGGGCGAGCACCGCCGCCCAAGGATGGCGCAGGTAGGTGGTGAGCCTCATCGCTCCTCCTCGCCGGGGACGACGCCGGTGAACTCCATGAGGTGTCAAGAAAAGTAGGCTGATCGACGCCAGAATATAGGCCGGCATAAGGCGACACCGGGAAGCGCAGGGTTTGTGGTAGCCGATTTTTCGGGCGGCGAAACCGCATGAACGGGCACGCCCCTATTTAGATAACTGTCGATTGCAAGAGCTTGTTGAGTTGCCGCTGTCGGCGGTCATCCAAACGGCGATCTTCGATATTGACACCGGGTGCCGCGTCCACTGTGATGAGGGCCTATCGCATGGTCATCACACGGGGGAAGTTCTGATGCCTGTCGGTCGTCGTACGATGCTGCCCGCCTTTCCTTCTCGATGGATCATTCGGCTCGGTGTGCCGTTGCTCCTACTGTCCACATTGGTCGGTTTGCCGGCGGCGCCCGCCGGAGCGGCGCCGGTGGCGAAGCCGGCCTGTGCCGCCGAGCAGCCGACCGAGGCGGCGGCGACGGTGAGTTCCCGCAGCTGCGGCAAGCGGGTGGAGATCCTGACCGAGCGGTCGGAGGTCACCCAGACCTTCGTCAACCCGGACGGAACCCACACGCTCGAGGAGTCGATCGAGCCGGTCCGGGTCAAGCACGGCTCCACCTGGGTACCGATCGACACGACGTTGAAGGCGACCGCGGCCGGTGTCGAGCCGAGGGCGGCCGCGCTGCCGATGACGTTGTCCGCCGGCGGTGACGGGCCGCTGGCCCGGCTGCGGGACGGCGCGAACGAGCTGAGCTTCTCCTGGCCGGGCCCGTTGCCGAAGCCGGTGCTGCGCGGCAACATCGCGCTCTACCCGAACGTGCTGCCGCACGTGGACCTGCAGGTGACCGCCGACTCGCTCGGCTTCAGCGAGTTGCTGATCGTGCGCGACCGCACCGCCGCCGCCGACCCGCGGCTGAGCAACCTGAAGTTCGGTCTCGCCACCAAGGGCGTGAACGTCCGTACCACCCCGGAGGGCGGCCTGGTCGCCCGGGACAAGCACGGCGCGTCGGTGTTCACCGCGCCGGCACCGCTGATGTGGGACGCCACGGTCCAGGACGCCGCGCAGACCGCCGCGGAGGACACCGAGACCCCGCCCAAGAAGGCCAAGCCGTCGGGCAGGACCGATGCGGTGGCCTCCGCGGGACGGCGTTCGGTGATGCCGGTGAGCGTCGCCAAGGGCACCCTGAGCCTGCGCCCGGACGCCAAGCTGCTGGCCGACCCGGGCACCAAGTTCCCGGTCTACATCGATCCGTCGGTGACCGGGGCGATTGCCGGTGGCGCCTGGACGACCGTGTGGAGCAAGTACAAGACCAGTTCGTTCTGGAAGAACGCGTCGGCGCTGAACAACGGTTCGACGTACGGGTCGGCCGGTGCGGGCCGTACCGAGGATTGTTCGGGCTGCTCGGATTACATCGTCCGGTCGTTCTTCTCGATGGACGTCAGCAAGGTCAGGTCCAAGCAGATTCTCTCCGCGACGTTCCGGATCGAGCAGCGGCATGCCTGGACGTGCAGCCCGAAATCCAATGCCAAGATCTGGATGACCAGCGGCATCTCGTCGAGTGTGACGTGGAACAACCAGCCGACCTGGTACAGCTCGTACACCGCGCAGACCGCCGCAAACCGCAAGATCGGCGCGATCCACGGCTGCGCCGGCACCGGCACCATCGAGTTCAACACCACCGCGATGGTGGCCCACGCCGCGGCCAGCAACTGGACCTCGCTGACCCTGGGCCTGCGCGCGATCGACGAGAGCACGAAGAACCAGTGGAAGCGGTTCAACCACGCCTCGCCGAAGCTGGCCATCACGTACAACACGGCGCCGGCGGCGCCGAGCGGGCGCAACTCCGACGCGAAGGGCTGCGCGACCGGTTCGGCCCGGCCGTACGTGCGGACGCTGACCCCGACGCTGGCCGCCAAGCAGACCGACCCGGACAACGATCAGGGCCTGACCACGTCCTTCTACTGGTGGGAGTCGGGCGCCGCGCGCAGCGAGACGAACAAGGTTTCCCAGTCGGCCGGGAACAACACCATCGTGTCCAAGGTGGTCCCGTCCGGCAAGCTGACCGACGGCAAGACGTACGTGTGGCAGGCGCGCACCAACGACGCGCACGCCACCGGCGGTTTCTCCGCGACGTGTGAGTTCACCATCGACGTGAGCGCACCCGCGGCCCCGGCCTCGGTCACCTCACCGGACTATCCGGCCGCTACCCCCAGCGGCGGTGTCGGCCTGTCCGGGCAGTTCACGTTCGCGCCGCCGGCCAGCGGTGCGGCCGATCTCGCCGGGTACGCCTGGACCCTGGACGGGGGCGTGCAGGCGTCCGCAGCCACCCAGGTCGCCGCGAGCCCCGGGCAGAGCGTGAGCGTTCCGTACGTCCCGCTGCGGGACGGCGTCTACACGATGCGGGTCTGGACCAAGGACAGGGCCGGCTGGTTCTCGTCGGCCGCGCTCAGCTACTCCTTCACCGTGAAGGCCGGCACCGGTCCGGCCGCGCAATGGTCGTTCGACGACACCGGCACGACCAGTGCTGACGACGCCGGTCACGGCAACACGCTCACCCTGTCCAGCGGGGCCACCCGGGCCACCGGCCGCGGCGGCACCGGTTCGGCGCTGACCCTCAACGGCTCGTCCGGGGCCGCCACGCTGACCGGCGCGATCACCGCTCCGCACCCGACCACCGGTGCGGCCACCCCGGTGAATACCACCACCAGCTTCGCGGTCACCGCCCGGGTCCGGCTCGCCGCGACCGGCGGGACCGGCCAGCCCACCGCCGTCTCCGCCTTCGGCACCCGTACCAGCGCGTACACGCTGGGCTACTCCGCCACCGACAACAAGTGGCGGTTCTCGATGGCCGGCGCGGACGCCGACAACCCCACGCTGTACTCGGCGCTGTCCAACGCCGCGCCGACGGCCGGCAAGTGGACGCTGCTGGCCGGCACCTACGACGCGAGCGCCAAGAAGCTGACGCTCTTCGTCGACGGCGTCGCCCAGACCGCCACCGCCACGCTGACCGGCGGCTTCAACGCGAGCACCGGATTCGCGATCGGCAAACGGCGATGGAACGGCGCGGACGACGGGTTCCTCAACGGCGGGGTCGACGACGTCCGGTTCTACAGCTTCATCCCGGCCACCTCGAAGATCGCCGAGCTGGCCGTGCCGGTGATGCCCACGGTGACGCTGCCCGGCGGCGACTCGGTGCCGGTCGGCACGGCCGCGAACGTGGTCATCGGCTCCGGGTCCGACATCAACGTCGTCTCGTACAGGTACAGCTTCAACTCCGAGACGCTGGACCGGACCGCGACGCCGTCCGCGGCCGGCGGCTCGGTCACCGTCGCGCTGAACACCGCCACCGCCGGTTCGATCGTGATCCGCGCGGTCGCCGTGGACTCGGCCGGGCGGGTGTCGTCGACGGTCGGGCAGGTCCGGCTGAGCCTGACGCAACCGGCCACCCTCTCCGGCTTCGTCACCGACGGCGACCTGAACCCGCTGCCCGGCGCGGTCGTCCGGCTCGATCCCGGCGGTGTGTCCGCATCCGTGGCCGCCGACGGGACGTACACGCTGACCGGGTTCTCGGCCGGCACGTACACCGTCACCGGCACGTACGGCGGGCCCTGCGGCCTGCGGTCGGTCTACGCGGACCTGCCGATCGCCGGGGACTCCACCTTCGACCTGATGCTCACCCCGGTCACCGATCAGCTCGGCTACACCTGTGGCACCCAGGCGCAGACGTTCAGCCCGGCCGACCAGAGCGTGGTCGCACTGACCGGCGACAACGCGGTCACCACGGTGACCCTGCCGTTCGCGTTCCCGTTCTACGGGCAGGCGTACCGGACGGCCTGGGTGGACACCAACGGCATCGTCTCGTTCACCGACCCGGGCGGCTCACACCCGTACGACGGCAGCAGCCTTCCGTCGGCCGTCAACCCGAACGCCATGGTCGCGCCGTTCTGGGACGACCTCGTCGTCGACTCGTCGGCCAGCGTCCGCACCGCCTCGGCCGGCAGCGGCAGCAGCGCGACGTTCGCCGTCGAGTGGCGCAACGTGCAACGCAAGGCGGACACCTCGCAGCGCGTGTCGTTCTCGGCCGTGCTGACCGCGGACGGCACGGTGACCACCAACTACACCGGGCTGGACTCGACCGCGGAGAAGGGCGCCGCCGCCGCGGTCGGTATCGCCGCCCCCGACGCCGAGGATGCCCTGACCTACTCGCGCAACACCCCCGCCCTCGCCGACGGGCAGGCGGTCGTCTTCGACCACCCCGAGGGCGTCGGCGCGCTGGAGCTGCACTCGCTGTCCGGCAAGGTGCTCAGCACCGCGGGTGCGGGCATCTCCGGAGCCAAGGTGACCCTCGACCCGGGCGGTCTTTCCACCACCACGGCGTCCGACGGCACCTACCGCTTCGACGGGCTGGTCGCCGACACGTACACGGTCTACTCGGAGCAGAACCAGAAGTGCCCGCAGGTGGCCAAGGAGGTCGTCGACCTGAGCGCGGACACGGTTCGTAACCTCCAGCGCGGCTTGGACTACGGCGGTATGGGGTACGCCTGTGCCCAGGTCACCGGCACCTTCACGGCGGCGGCCACCGCGCTGGCCCTGACCGGCGACGACGCGACGGCCGGGGTGACCCTTCCGTTCGCGGTGCCGTTCCACGGTCGCAGCTACACCTCGGCCACGGTCAGCACCAACGGCTTCCTCACCTTCGACACGAACCTGGGCGTCAACACGTACGCGAACCCGGCGATGCCGACGGCGGCCGCACCCAACGCGGTGGTCGCCCCGTTCTGGGACGACCTGCAGATCGACGCGTCGGCCAGCGTGCGGACCGACACCATCGGCACCGCACCCAACCGCAAATACATCATCGAGTGGCGCAATGCGCTGTTCCGCCCGAGCGGACCGGACCGGATCACGTTCGAGGTGGTGTTCACCGAGACCACCGGGGAGATCGCGTTCAACTACGGGACGCTGGCTACCGCGTTGCAGCAGGGGTCGGCGGCGACGATCGGGATCGAGAACGCCTCCGGCACGGTGGCCACGCTGTTCTCCTTCCAGGAGGCGCGGGTCAACTCGAACGGGACCATCACGTTCACCCCGCACGCGGCCGGCACGATCAGCGGCAGCACCAGCGTGGCCGTCACCGGTGCCGCGGCGCCGGGGCTGACCGTCACGCTCAACCCGGGCGGCCGGACCACGGTCACCGACTCGGCCGGTAACTACTCGTTCGCCGGCGTACCGATCGGTGAGTACACCGTGCAGGTCGCCACCGGCACCAACGCCTGCCCGGGGCGGTACGCCAAGCAGATCGTCAACTTCCCGGGCAACACCATGGACGTCGACCTGTCGGTGATGACGGCCGGTGACGAGTTCGGTTACACCTGCACCGCGGGCAGTACGACGTTCGTCCCGGGCACGGTCACCGAGGACTGGACCGGCGACGAGGCGACCTGGCAGAAGAACCCGCCGTTCCCGATCAAGTTGTACGGCGAGGCGTACACCTCGGCCTGGATCAACTCCAACGGCCTGCTCGCGTTCAAGGACCCGATGTACTTCGGCTGGATCAGCCCGAACAACAACGAACTGCCGACCCCGACGGCCGAGGGTCAGCCGGACGCCGCGGTCTACCCGCACTGGTACGACTGGGCGCTCGACAGCAGCTCGCACATCGCCACCACCACGACCGGCACCGCTCCGAACCGTAAGTGGGTGGTCGAGTGGCGCAACGTCTACCGCTCCGGGGACACCGCCACCCGGGCCACCTTCGAGACCGTCTTCGGGGAGGACGGCACCATCACCTTCGCGTACGGGTCGATCCCGTCCGCCAGCCTGCCGGCGCGCGGATCCAGTGCCACCGTGGGTATCGAGAACGCGTCCGGCACGATCGGTTTCCAGTACCTGTACGACGAGGCGCTGCTGGAGACCGGCAAGGGCGTGACGTTCACCCCGTCGCCGCCCGGCGCCGGCAGCATCACCGGAACCGTCTCCTGCCAGAGCGCCGCGGTCGCCGGGGCCACGGTGGCAGCGGCCGGGCAGACCACCACGACCGCCACGGACGGGACGTACCGGATCGACAACGTGCCGGCCGGCACCTACGCGGTCATCGCCACCCGTGACGGGACCTGCGCCGGCTCCACGGTCGACGACGTCACGGTCGGCACCGGCACGGTCGTCGCGGCCGACTTCGCCGGGGTCGCCACCCCGGCCGGGGCCGGCTACCGGCTCACCGAGCAACCGGTGACCTACACGCCGGCCGACACCACCGTGCTGCCGGTCACCGGCGACGAGGACTACCAGCCGGTCACCCTGCCGTTCCCGGTCACCCTCTACGGCCAGACCTACAACACCGGCTACGTCGACAGCAACGGCCTGGTCACCTTCGAGGACCCCGGCACACCCAACTCCGACGCCTGGCCGATCCCGTCGCCACGCTTCCCGGAAGAACCCAACGCCGCGGTCTACCCGTTCTGGCACGACTGGGTCGTCGACAGCAGCGCCAGCGTCCGCACCGCGACCCGCGGCACCGCACCCAACCGGCAGTACGTCATCGAGTGGCGCAACGTCTCCTCCTACGAGGACCCGACCACCCGCACCACCTTCCAGGTCATCTTCGACGAATCCGGCGGCTACTCCTTCGCCTACCCCGCCATCACCGGCACCTTCCTGACCAAGGGCGGCGCCGCGACCATCGGCATCGAGAACGCCGACGGCACCTGGGCGCTGCAGTACACCTACCGCCAACCGGTCCTGCGCCCCGGCATCGGCCTGCGCTTCGACCCGCCGCAGTGACTTCTGCTTCCCGCCCGCCAATTTCCGATGAAGGAGACCTGGTGAAGGATCCGCTTGCCCTTTTCCCGTCGCCGGCCCGCCGGCGCCGGACGGGCCGTGCCCGCCGGATGACCGCGGCCGTGACCGCGGCGGTCGTCGCCGGCAGCCTGCTGCAGGCACCCGCGTGGGCCGACCGGCCGACGCCGTTCACCCCACCGACCGCGAAGAACGTGCCGGCGGTCGCGGTCAGCAAGGTCGACCCGGTCGCGGTGAAGCAGGCCGCCATGCCGGACGGGACGAAGAAGCCGGCCCCGGTGTGGCCCGCGGCCGGCGCGGCCGACGTGGCGGTACCGGGCCCGGCCACCACGGCTGCGCGGGCGGGACAGCTGCCGGTGCGGGTCAGCCGGCCGGGCACGGTCCGGACCACCGGAAAGCGGGCCACCGGCGCGGCGCCCGCCAGTGTCGGGATCCGCGTACTGGACCGGGCGAGCACCGAACGGGCCGGCGTGCGCGGCGTGCTGTTGCAGGCCAACCGGGCCGACCGGCAAACGGGCGACGCCGCGGTCGACCTGACCGTCGACTACAGCGGCTTCCGCACCGCGTACGGCGGTGACTGGGCCTCCCGGCTGCGGCTGGTCGCCCTGCCCACCTGCGCGCTGACCACTCCGCAACGTGCGGAGTGCGCCGGCACGCCGCTGCCGTCGCGCAACGACCCGAAGACCGGCACCGTGACCGCGACGGTCGGCCTGCCCGCCTCCTCGGCGGCCGCGTCCCTGGTCGCGGTGGCCGCAGCGACCTCAGGTGCGGCGGGCAGCTTCGCGGCCACCAAGCTGCAGCCGTCGTCGACGTGGTCGGCGGGCGGGAGCTCGGGCGACTTCTCCTGGTCGTACCCCATGCGGGTGCCGCCGGCACCGGGCAGTTCCGCCCCGTCGGTCGATCTGTCGTACTCCTCGCAGTCCGTCGACGGCCTGCAGGCGGCGTCGAACAACCAGCCGTCATGGGCCGGCGAGGGATTCGAGACCGGCGCGGGCGGATTCATCGAGCGCCGGTACGAGGACTGCGGCGACGACATGGGCAGCGGCGCCAACAACACCACGAAGACCGGCGATCTGTGCTGGGCCACCGACAACGCCACCCTGTCGCTGGCCGGCCACTCCGGCGAGCTGATCTACAACTCGGCCGAGCAGCGCTGGCACCTGCGCAACGACGACGGGTCGCGGGTCGAGCGCAAGACCGGCGCGAGCAACGGCGACAACAACGGCGAGTACTGGGTGGTCACCGCCACCGACGGCACCCAGTACTGGTTCGGCGCGCACCGTCTGCCCGGCTGGAACACCGGCGACTCGGTCACCAACTCGGCCTGGACGGTGCCGGTCTACGGCAACAACACCGGCGAGCCGTGCCACGCCACCGCGTTCGCCGACTCCAGCTGCGCCCAGGCCTGGCGGTGGAACCTCGACTACGTCGTCGACATCAACGGCAACAGCGCCTCCTACTGGTACGCCACCGACACCAACAAGTACGCCCGCAACCTGAAGAACTCCGACCTGGCCGGCTACGTCCGGGACGGGCACCTGGACCACATCGAGTACGGCACCCGGCGCGACAGCGGGGCGGACAGCCGGTTCGCCACGACCGCGCCGGCCCGGATCGAGTTCGGCGTGGCCGACCGCTGCCTGTCCGGGTGCGGCACGCACGACGAGGCGCACTGGCCGGACACCCCGTGGGACCAGGAATGCACCGGGTCGACCTGTGACGTCTACAGCCCGTCGTTCTGGTCCACCAAGCGCCTGTCCACCATCACCGCCCGGATCTGGAACGGGACGGCGTACGACAACGTGGACCGGTGGACGCTCACCCACACGTTCCCGGATCCGGGCGACGGCACCCGGGCGGGGCTGTGGCTGTCGAAGCTGTCGCACTCCGGCCTGGCCGGCGGCACCGCCAACGTGCCCGACGTCGAGTTCTCCGGCGTGCAGATGAACAACCGCGTGGACACCATCGACTTCGCCGCGGCGATGAACTGGTGGCGGATCTCGCAGATCCGGTACGAGTCCGGCGGCACCGTCAGCGTCCTGTACTCCGCCCCGGAGTGCGTCGCCAAGACCAACGTGCCGACCGACGCGGCCAACAACACCAAGCGCTGCTACCCGGTTCGCTGGACACCGGAGGGTTACCAGGATCCGGTCACCGACTACTTCCACAAGTACGTGGTCACCACCGTCTACGAGGCCGACAACACCGGGGGCACCGCGCCCAAGGGCAGCCCACGGGTGGTGCACCAGTACAGCTATCTCGGCTCTCCGGCGTGGCACTACACCGACGACGACGGCCTGATCGAGGCCAAGGACAAGACCTGGTCGATGTGGCGCGGCTACGAGCGGGTCGGCGTGACCACCGGCGACTCCGGCGAGCAGACGTACACCGAGACGAAGTACTTCCGCGGCATGCACGGTGACCGGGCCGCCTCCGGCACCCGCACGGTCACCGTGACCGGCACCGGCGTGCCGACGGTCAACGACGAGGACGCCTACGCCGGCATGACCCGCGAATCCACCGTGTTCAACGGGCCCGGGGGAGCGGTGGTGTCCCGGCAGGTCACCGAGCCGTGGCAGTCGGCGGTCACCGCCAGTCGCACGATCAACGGCGACACGGTGCAGGCCCGCATCACCGCGGCGGCGGCCGGCCACACCCGGACCGCGCTCGACGGCGGCCGGGGTGAACGGGTCCGCACGGTGCGCAACACGTTCGACGCGTACGGGATGGCCGTTGCGGTCGACGACAGCGGCGACACCGGCGTGACCGGTGACGAGAGCTGCACCCGCACGACGTACGAGCCGCGCGACACCACCGACTGGCTGATGTCGTCCGCGCACCGCACGCTGGCGCTGGCCGTTCCGTGCGCCTCGGCCACGAACCTGGCCACGCTGACCGAGGACGACGTCGTCTCCGACACCCGCAACTTCTTCGACGGCGCCACCACGTGGGGAACCGCACCGACCCGGGGGCTGGTGACACGCACCGAGAAGGCCAAGACCTGGAACGCCGGCAACCCCACCTACGAGCAGCTCAGCCGGGCCGCGTACGACAGCAGCGGGCGGGCCACCAGCGCGTGGGACCCCCTCGACCACCAGACCACCATCGCCTACACGCCGGCCGCCGGGCTGCCCACCAAGACCGTGGTCACCAACGCGCTCGGCCATGCGACCACCACGACGCTCGCCCCGGCGTGGGGCCAGCCGACCACGGTGGTCGATCCCAACGGCAAGAAGGCCGAGGCCACCTATGACGCACTGGGCCGGCTGACCGCGATCTGGCAGCCGGGCCGCAACCGGGCCACCGAGAGCGCCAACACCACCTTCAGCTACCTGATCAGCAACACCGGGCCCAGCGTGGTCGGCACCAGCACGCTGAACGCGTCCGGCAACTACCTGACCAGCTACAGCCTCTACGACGGGCTGCTGCGGGCACGCCAGACCCAGGCGCCGTCGCCGTCGGGTGGGCGGCTGCTCACCGACGTCTTCTACGACACCGCGGGCCGGCAGGTGCGCGAACACGGCGCCTACTACGCCGCCGGTGCGCCGAGCACGACCCTGTCCACGGCCGTCGACCGGCAGGACGTGCCCAGCCAGACCCGGACGGTCTACGACGGCGCCGGCCGCGTGATTGCCTCCATCTTCCAGCCGAACACCGTCGAACGGTGGCGGACCACCACCGCGTACGGCGGCGACCGGGTCGACGTGACCCCGCCGGCCGGCGGCACCGCGTCCTCGACGATCACCGACGCGCTCGGCCGCACCACCGCCGTCCGGCAGTACTCCGCCGCCACGCCGACCGGCGCCTATGACGCCACCACCTACACGTTCGACCGCAAGAGCCAGTTGAAGAAGGTCACCGACGCGGCCGGCAACCACTGGGACTACACCTACGACCTGCGCGGCCGGCAACTCACCGCCGCCGACCCGGACAAGGGCACGGTCACCAACGGCTACGACGCCGACGGACGGCTCACCTCCACCGTCGACACCCGCGGCGTCAAACTGCAGTACAGCTACGACGCGCTCGACCGGCGTACGGCCGTCTTCCAGACCGGGGTCGGCACCCGGGCACGCTGGTACTACGACTCCCTCGCCAAGGGGCAGCTCGACAAGTCGATCCGGTACGCCGGTGTCAACAGCTACACCCACGAGATCAACTCGTACGACGACGCCTACCGGCCGACCCAGCAGACGTACACCATCCCGGCCACGGAGACCGGGCTCGGCGGCAGTTACCTGGTCGAGAACTACTACAAGGCCGACGGCAGTATCAGCGCCACCGGGTACCCGGCCGCGGGTGGCCTGCCGGCCGAGACGGTGTACTACCAGTACGACGACACCACCGGGCTGCCGAGCACCTCGACCAGCACGTTCAACGGCCGGTTGATCAGCTATGCCGGTCGCACCACCTACGACGCGCTCGGCCGCATCAGCGAACTGCTGCTCTACCCCGGCCTGAAGGACGACCTCGGCAAGCGGGTCTACCAGACCTACGGGTACGAGCTCGAGACGGGCCGGGTCACCAACATCCGCACCGACCGGGACTCCGTCGCGCCCTACACGGTCACCAACACCGCCTACACGTACGACAACGCCGGCAACATCACCAGGATGGCCGACGCGGCCACCGGCGACAACCAGTGCTACCAGTACGACTACCTGCGCCGGCTGACCCAGGCCTGGACCCCCGCCGCCGACAACTGCTCGACCGCGCCGAGCACCGCGGGGCTCGGTGGGCCGGCGCCGTACTGGCAGTCCTGGACCTATGACGCCACGGGCAACCGGCTCGCCCAGGTCGACCACGCCACCACCGCGGGCGGCGCGGACAACACGAGCAAGTACACCTACCCGGCGGCCGCCTCGGCCCACCCGCACGCGGTGACCGGCGTGACCACCACGACCGGCGTTGCCGCCTCCTACACCTACGACGAGACCGGCAACATGCTGACCCGGCCCGCGGGATCCGGCAGCCAGACCCTGACCTGGGACCCCGACGGAAACCTGGCCACCAGCACCGACAGCAGCGGGTCCAGCTCCTACCTGTACGACGCCGACGGCAACCGGCTCATCAGCCGTGACCCCGCCGGCGCCACCCTCCACCTGCCCGGCCAGGACGTCCGCTACACGGCCGCGAGCGGCGCCACCAGCGACACCCGCTACTACGCCTTCGCCGGCGCCACCATCGGCTCCCGTACCGCCACCGGGGTGACCTGGCTTTCCGCCGATCACCACGGCACCGACTCGGTCGCCATCGACCGCGACTCCCAGACCGCCTCGATCCGCCGGCAGAAGCCGTTCGGCGCACCGCGGGGCGCCGCCGGGGCCTGGCCCAACAATCGCGGCTTCGTCGGCGGCACCCTCGACGCCATCGGACTGACCCACGTCGGCGCCCGCGACTACGACCCGGGCATCGGCCGGTTCATCTCCGTCGACCCGGTGCAGGACCTGACCGATCCGCAGCAGTGGAACGGCTACGCCTACTCCAACAACAACCCGACGACGTTCTCCGACCCGACGGGCCTGGCGGCCAACTTCTGCGCCACGCTCACCTGCGCCCAGCAGACCGCCGGCGGCGTCTCCTGCACCGACTGCGAATCGGGCGCGATCGACGCCAAATACGGCGCGTCGATCGATCTGCGGGTGCTGCCGCACCTGAACAAGAAGAAGCTGGAGAAGCGCGCCCGGCAGGTCGACGCGCAGCTCAAACGGTCACATTGGGACTACGGCGCCACGGCGAACGCCGATATGACAGCCGGCGTTCAGACCGGGGTCGTCCATACCGGGACCGGACTCATCGGCCTTCTCTCGCACGACGACGAGCTGGAGAAGAAGCTCAACGACAAATGGAAGTCGGACGTCCTCGACCAGCAGGGCATCGATACCGACAGCATCTGGTTCAAGGTCGGCGACGGGCTCGGCACCACCGGAATGCTGATGATCGGCGGCCCCGAGGATCTGGAGATCGCCGCCGCGGACCTGTCCCTTTTCGGCGCCGAGGACGGCGTCCGGGTCGAGCAACTGCTGGCCAAGATCGGTTGCAGCTTCGATGCCGACACCCCGGTCCTGATGGCCGACGGCTCGACCAAGCCGATCAAGGCGATCAAGGAAGGCGACGTGGTCAAGGCCACCGACCCGGTGACCGGCCGAACCGCGGACAAGACGGTGATGCAGCGGCAGGACAACCTCGACGTCCACCTGGCCGACCTGACCGTCACCGACGGCCACGGCAAGAGCGTCGTCGTGCACACCACCCAGAACCACCCGTTCTGGGACGTCACCACGGGCCGGTGGACCCGGGTCGACCAGCTGAACGCCGGCGACCGGCTGAAGTCCGGCAACGGCGCGGTCATGCGTGTGGCGTCGGTGCGAAAGTTCGCCCGCTGGCAGCACATGTACAACCTCACCGTCGCCGGCATCCACACCTACTATGTGTTCGCCGGCGAAACACCCGTCCTGGTCCACAACTGCCCGCGGAAGTTGCCCGGCCGGGTGCTCAAGCCGGGGCAGGCCAATGATCTGGCAAAGTGGCTCGGATACACGCCGACGAACCAGATCTCGGCCGGAGGCTCGAAGATCTGGAAAGCCCCCAACGGCGTCAAGGGGCCCAAGTTCATCGCCGAGGACCTGACCGGGCACCTCGGTGGCATATTCAAGGGCGGGAACAAGTCGTCCGACCTGATGAGCACGGGCAAGGTGGCGAGACAGGGCACCTACGACCTCGGGGCTGTCGGTGACAACCAGTTCGACCTCATCAAGATCGGAGATTGAGTGACCGACGTGGTTCAGCTGCTGGTCGCAAAGCACTCGGGTGACCCGGATGCCGAGGAGTGGACCGCCTTCGCCCAGATCGGCGAGCGATTCGGGGGCGAAACGCTCACCCTCGAGGAATACGCGCGGGTGGAGCAGCTGTACGTCGGCTTTGTGCTCCGACTGATGGACTTGTGCGGGACTCGGGCTCTGATCGTGGCGGAACCCCGGGTCGCGTCGGCTCTGCCGGCGTGGTTGCCCGAGTTCCGCAACGGCACCGAGCTCGGCGTCACATCGATCGTCCCGCTCCTCCGGGGCATGCTCCGGGGGAGCGGGACGGGATGTGTCTTCGAGGTTCCGGGTGGCGCGGTGCGGGTGGGAGTGGCGTTCGACTTCTACCTCACGGTGGAGGTGGCCGAAGACCTACGGCAGCTGGTCGAAAGGGCTCTTCCGGCCGGGTTGCGCATTCTGCGGGAGCAGGAGCCGACCTGCGACGAGCTGATCACCAGGCCGGCCGACGATGACTTCTGGCTTGCCCTGCGGGAATGGGCAGCGGGATCACCGAGCGGGATCTGGATTCTCGAACAATGGGCCTACGGGCCGTGGGGGGAGCGCTGGTACCGGGCGCGGGCCGATCAACTCCACGTCGTGCGGCGGGCGATGCGGGCGAATTCCGCCGTACGGTCCGGGAGCGATCTGGATGTCGAGGTCCTCGATCTGCGAAGCTATTTCGACGAATTTGCCGAGATGCCGGTCGAGCCCCCGGAGATTCGCATGTTCGACCATCCGGCTCGGCAGGCCGAGCTCTTCGCCCGTCCCTTTTCCATCGAAGCCGTACAGGAGAGCATCCGTAAGGGGCCGGGGACGGTGGGTCTCTTCAATCCGGAGAAGTTTTTCGACGCTCCGTCACCGCTCGCCGCCGTCGTGCCGAACGCCGCCGGATCACTGACCGCTCGCTGGCTTCGCTAGAGCGATGTCGAGATCGCCGCGGCGGACATCGCCGCCTTCGGCACCGCAGTCGGAGCACCGTTGAACCGGATGAGCCGTAACGCCGACATCGCCGTGGTCTCGGCGGCTGCCGTGGAGCTGCCGGACGTCGAGACCTACTGCGTGGCGATGGCCACGGACGAATATGGAGAGCAGTTCGGGCTGACCTTCCAGGTTCCGCTCAGCGGTGAGTACGACGAGCAGGACCGCCGTCTCGGGATGGACACCTATTCGATAAGCAACCATCTCGGCCGGAGTATCTACGGCGGCATCATCGCCATCGCCGCCGACCCGGGCGCGTCGGTCCTGACCATGACGTTCTCCACGGAGGCCACCGAGGAACTGGACATTCCCGCGACGCTGAGATTCCATCTGGCCAACGGGAAGTTCGACCAGGTCGTCGAAGGCCTCCGGCGGGTGCTCGCCGAGGATGGGCTGCGCGGCAGTCTTCCCTGAGAGCCAGTTCGACCTCATCGAGATCGGAGTTGAGTGGCCGACGTGGTGCAGTTGCTGGTCGCAAAGCACTCGGGTGACCCGGATGCCGAGGAGTGGACCGCCTTCGCCCAGATCGGCGAGCGATTCGGGGGCGAAACGCTCACCCTCGACGAGTACGCGCGGGTGGAGCAGCTGTACGTCGGCTTTGTGCTCCGACTGATGGACTTGTGCGGGACTCGGGCTCTGATCGTGGCGGAACCCCGGGCGGGCCGATCAACTCCACGTCGTGCGGCGAGCTATGCAGCCGAATTCCGCCGTACGGCCCGGAAGCGATCTGGATGTCGAGGTCCTCGATCTGCGAAGCCATTTCGACGAATTTGCCGAGATGCCGGCCGAACCCCCGGAGATCCGCATGTTCGACCATCCGGCTCGGCAGGCCGAGCTCTTCGCCCGTCCCTTTTCCATCGAAGCCGTACAAGAGTCGCGGCATCCCTGCCTTCACGCTCAGCGGCCGGTTTTCGTCCTACCCACCTCTCCGGGTGGTCGTGCTAGTCGTAGTGGATCAGCGATGGCCAGATCGCCGTCCAGTCGCCGATCGGGCCGGAACACCGCTGCAGGATGGCGCCCTGTTCGTCGTTGTCGAGCCCGTACCCGTTGTCGACCCGGCCGGCCACCTGACAGCCGGTGAAGTGCCGGCTGACGGTGTCGCCCGGGGTGAAGCCGGTGAGGATCACCGGGCCGGTGGCCGAGGAGGGCGGTGGCCAGGACGCGTACGCGTTGTGCCCGCTGTAGGCCGACGGCAGATCGTGACCGAGTTGCACCGCGGCGGCTTCGGCGTAGTTCGAGGCGAACACCACCGCCTGGCCCTGTTGATCCGGGGGCAGGTTCCGCACGGCCGTGCGGACCGTTTCCTGGAATTCCGGCCATCCGACCTGTTCGCCTGCCTCGTGGTTGAGCGTGTTGATGCCGCTGTGCTGCAGCTGTGCGGCCGGTGTGATCGCGAGTCCGTTGATGGCGTTGAGTACCAGCGACACTCCCATCGCCGTACCGACCAGGGCGGTTCGTAGCCGGCGCCGGCCGTGGGTGAGCCACATGTCGGTGACGATTCCGGTCGATGCCACGACCACCGGCAGGAGACCGGCCGCGTAGTAACCCTTGCCGCCGGTCGCCAGGATCAGGACGAGTAGAGCGAGGTACGCGTACCCGAAAGCCCGGGCCGGTCCGGCGTCGCTACGCAGCAGACGCACGAGGCCGGCGCCAAGAAATGGCACCAAGAAGATCGAGACCAGCACCAACTGGGTCGGAATCACCCCGATCCAGTTCTCGTCGCCGGCAATGGACGCCGCCACCTTCGCCTGCGGCCAGCCGTGGGCCGACTGCCAGAGCAGGTAAGGCAGCGCACCCAGCACCGCGAACAGGGCGCCGGCCAGGGCCTGCCACGTCAGCAGTGGCCGACGCGGACCCAGAACCAGCAGTGCCGTGCAGACCAGCGCGATCACGACGCCGATGACCATCTTGTTGAACAGGCCGAAGCCCAGCAGCACGCCGGCCGAGAGCATCCAGTTGGGCCGGCCTTCGGTCAGCGCCTTCATGATGCAGGCCGTCACCGCCACGGTGAACATCACGTCGAACGTGGCAGTGCTGACCAGATGACCGGTGATCAGGGCAGCTGCGCCGACCGCCCACATACTCGCCGCGAGCAGGCGCGCCCGGCCGGTTCCGCCCAGCAGCCCCGCGATCGCGCCGACCAGCACCACGGTCGTGGCTGTCGCCAAGGCCGACGCCAGCCGGACGACGACCAGTGAGCCGCCGCCCACACGGTAGAGCCCGGCCGACAACAGCGGCGCGAGCGATGGCTGGTCCGGGTAGCCCCACGCCGGATGCCGCCCGGCGGCCACGAAGTACAACTCGTCGCGGTGCCAGCCGTACTGCGAACTGGTTGCCAGCAACAGCACCAGCAGCGCGGCCGCCACCGACCACTCCGGACGGATTCGGCGCATAGGGCAGGCTACCGAGTCCGTCATGCCCTGGCGCGGATGAATTCAGCCGCCCACCAGCCGGGCCACGTCCGGTTCGGTGGTGAGGTAGCCGTATTCGTGGGCCAGCTTCGCGGTGCGTTGCAGCAGGGGGGCGCCTATGTCGGTGCTCCACTCGGGCAGCACGACGCCGGCGGCGATCTCCGGGGTCAGGTCGATGTAGGTCGGGAGGATCTTGCGGATCTCGTCGGGGTGGTTCTGGGCGTACGTCAGGGACTCGTTCATCGCCTGCCGGAACCGGTCGACCACGTCCGGGTCGGACGCCGCGTAGGACTGGCTGGTGAAGTAGGAGGCGACCGGGAAGTGCGGTGCCACCAGGGGGTAGGGCCGCAGCACCACCTTGGCGCCGCCGGCCGCCTTGATGGCGGTCGCGAACGGTTCGACGGCCCAGGCCGCGTCGACCCGCCGTTGCGCCAGGGCGGCGCCCATCTCCGGGAAGGAGACCTCGACGAACTTGACCTTCGTGATGTCGACGCCGCTCGCCTGCAGCGCCGCGTTGATCGACAGGGGTCCGACGTTGTTCAGGTTGTTGACCGCGATGTTCTTGCCGATGAGGTCCTTGGGCGAGCTGATCCGGCTGTCCGCGCGGGTGAAGATCGCCGCGTAGTCGCCGTCGGCCGCCTGGTTACCGGCGGCCACGATACGCAGCGGCAAACCGCGGGAGGCCGCGATGAGCAGTGAGGTGTTGTTGGAGAAGCCGATGTGCTGGTTTCCGGAGACCACCGCGGCGACGATGACCGAGCCGCCCTGCCGGGGCGTCGGCGTCACCTGCAGCTTCCGGGCGGAAAAGAAGCCCTTGCTGATGCCGAGGTAGAGCGGGGCGACATCGATGACCGAGACCACGCCGACGTCCAGCCGGGTGACGGTCTCGGCTTGGCCGTCGCGGTCGTCGGAGCAGGCGGTCGCGCCGGTGACCAGCAGGACGGCCAGCGCGGTGGCCAATGCGCGGCGGACGGGGAACATGTCCCACCCCCTCGTTCGTCCCTCCCTCGCCAGCCTAGTCAGACATAGTTGTTGGTCAATGGATCTGTCGTGCCATCAGGTTGTTCAGACGATCGCCGACTCCAGGGTCTCCGGTGCCAGCAGTTCCTCCGGCTCCAGGGGGCGGGCGGCCAGCCCTTGGGCGTACGCGTAGTCCAGGAAGGTCCGGAGCGCCTGGCGGTTGGGTTCCAGCCCGTAGGGCCAGTAGTCGTCGCCGAGCAACGCCCGGGTCCGGGCCACCTCGTCGTGCAGCCAGGGCAGCATGTAGCGGGCCGCGGCGGTGTCGTCCATGCCCGCCACGCACAGCCGCCGGGCGCGTTCGAACGCGTCGTACAGCGACCGCGCCAGCCAGCGGTTGCGCTCGTACACATCGCGGCGCAGCACCAGCACATGCATGATCGGAAAAATGCCGGTCCGCCGGTAGTAGTCCTCCTCGACCGGGCGGGCCGGCTCGAAGAGCCGGCGCACCCCGCGATCGCCGCTGGTGAAGCTTTGCGGCGTACGCGGTGAGTAGAGCGCGTCGATCTCGCCGGTGGCCAGTGCCTCGTCGAGGGTGCGCCCCGGCCCCAGTGGCTCGACGCGAATGCCGGGCGGGAGGTGGAGGGGTACCTTCTCGGTTCGCCCAGGGGTGTGCAGCCCGCCGGTGACGTAGGAGACCGACTCGACCGGCACGGCGTACTCGTCGGCGAGCAGGCCCCGGATCCAGACGTTGGCCGTCAGCTGGAACTCGGCCACGCCGACGCGACGCCCGGCAAGGTCGGCCGGCTCCATGATGCCGGACGCCGCCGCGATATAGATGCCGCTGTGCCGGAACATCCGGGACGGGAACACCGGCAGGCCCACGAACGGTGCGTCTCGGGTCAGGCTCACCACGTAGCTGGCCAGCGACATCTCGGCGGCGTCGAACTCGCGGAACCGGGCCATCCGGAAGAACGTCTCCTCGACCGGCTGCGGCAGGTAGGTCAGATCCACCCCGGCCGGTGTGACCCGGCCGTCGCGGAGCGCCTCCGTGCGGTCGTACCGCTCGCATGCCAGCGCGATGGGAATGCTCACCTGAACAACGTACGCATAGATTCCTTTGAATGTCGTGGCGCCCCGGGCCTCATTTGCGGACCCGTACCGTCGCGGTTGACGTGAGCTGTTTTTGGTCGCCGCCCTGCCGGAAGTTCGCTACCAGCGTCAACGCCACCGCGTCGCCTTCCGGCACGTTGTTGTCGAGGTCGGCCTTGTCGAACGTCACGATCAAGGTCCGGCCGATCACCTTCGCCCGCTCGGCCGGGACAGGTGTCCTTGACAGCGGTGTGCGTAGCTCGACCCCGCCGTCGAGGCGGTGGCCGGCCGGAAGGTGCAGCGTGGCGGTCACGGTGCCGTGGACCGCGGTGAAAATTCCGGTCCGCGAGCTGAGGTCGAGGGTCGCGGGGGTGAATCGCAACGCGCCCGGCAGGTCCTGTGGTGTCGGGTACACCTCGATCTTGCCGGTCGGCCGTGGGTCGGTGCAGTCGTTGAAGTAGTACTCGCCGGCGCGGTCGAACGTGAACTCGAAGCGCTCGCCGGGGTCCAGTCGGGGGTTGAACAGCCCTTCGAAGTACTGGGTCGCGCAGTGCGGCAATTGGTTGGGGAAGTTCGGGAAGGTCTCCGCTCCCGGGTTCAGGAAGGTCACGGTGGTCCCGACCGGCACCCGGAGGTGAGTCGGGGCCATGCCGCCCTGTGCGGTGCTGTCGCGGGCTGCGGCGGTGTCGGTCGTGCGGTTCTGGCGGCCCAGGAGAACGGTGTTGTTCACCGTCGCGCCGTCGACCGGGTTGCCCTGCACGGGGCGGCGGATCGCCAGCGGAGCTGTGTCCGGCCCCTCCTGGCTGCCCGACTCGGTCGTGTAGGTGCCGCCGAGCTTGAACGCCCACAGCGAATCGCCCTGCGTCACCGAGGCGCCGTACGGGTTCGTGGACCCGGCGGCGAGAACAGCGACGTACTGTTCGCCGCCGACCGTGTAGGTGATCGGGGCGCCGGAGATGCCCGACCCGGTCTGGAACTCCCACAGAACGTCGCCGTCGCGGGCGTCCAGGGCCAGGAGCCGGCCGTCGATCTGGCCGGCGAAGAGCAGATCGGTCGCGGTCGTCAGGGGTCCTTGGCCGTGCGACATGTCCGTGCCGAGGTGGTTGCGCCACCGCACCTTGCCGGTCGAGGCGTCGTAGGCCAGGATGCCGCCGGTCTGGTACTGGCCGATCGCTCGCTGCCCGTTGGCCGCGGCGCCGTTCCAGTGCGCCACCGGGTTGGTGCCGTACGGGTAATAGACCATGTTCGTGCTGTGGCTGTAGGAGTCGTTCGACCAGTCGGCCCCGCCGTTCTGACTGGTGGTCGACAGAATCGGCAGGTCCCACTGTGGGTCGTACATGCAGCCGCGGCGGTGGTCCGAGGGGTAGCCCGGCGGGTACTTCAGGAACGGCTGGTCGGCCTTGACGTAGCTGTCCGGGTTGAAGACGAGGTTGCCCTTCGCGTCAGGTTGATAGCCGTTGTAGTTCGGCACGGCGCGCCACGGGTCACCCGGGACGTTCCGCGGGTCCAGTTTCTGCCAGACGACGCATTCGGGCAGCAGGCGCTCCGTCGGGAAGGGCTGGGTTTCGGCGTTGTGCTGCCGGGAGTCCTGGATCATCGGCTTGTCGACGACCGGAAGCACGGGCTTGCCGGTCGTCCGATCGAGCACGAACTGGTGTCCCGACTTGCTGCCGTAGAACACCACCTTGCGCTTCTGGCCCTTGATCCTGATGTCGGCCAGGGTCGGCGGATGGACATTGTCCATGTCCCACACGTCGTGCCGGATCGACTGGTAGTGCCACTTGTACGCGCCGGTCTTCAGGTCGACCGCCACCATCGTGGTGGAGAACAGGTCGTCGCCCGGGCGCAGGGAGCCGTCCTGCGAGCTCCGGCAGCTGCGCGGGTTGCCGAAGGTCATGTAGTAGAAGCCCAGCTCGGGGTCGATCGCCCCGTGCATCCACGGTGTCGCGCCGGCCTCGAGGTTGCACTGCGTGCCGTCGGGCAGCACGGGCCCCCAGGTGGCGCCGGCGTCGACGGAGTTGCCGTTGACGTCGGTGTAGATGGTTCCGCGATCCGGTCCACCGAAGAAATGCCACAGGTAACTGCCATCGACGGCACGCACCGCGACGACCGCGGCACGGTCGCCGTTGGCCGCGTGGACGTAGACCACGCCGTCGTAGTACACCGTTGCGACCCGGTCGATGTTGCCCAGGTCGACACCGGCCTGGACGGCCGGCTGCACGGACCAGACCTGCTCGCCGGTGTTCTTGTCGAGGGCGACGATGCGATCGCCGCCGGCCAGCGTGTACACCTTGCCCTCGCCGACCGAGACGCCGCGTCGCGTGTCCGCCGTCTCGAAACCCTCCGGCGCCCACTTCCACTTGGGCTCACCGGTCGCGCCGTCGACGGCGATCACTTCACCGCCCGGCGTGTCCAGGTAGATGACCCCGTCGTCCACGATGGGCGTCGTCTGCTGGCCGACGTCGTCGCTGGCCGGGGCGACCGCGGAGACATGGGTGCGCCACGCCGGACCAAGCTTGTCGAGGTTGCGCCGGGAGATCTGCTTCAGCCCCGAGTAGTGCTGGTTCGCGAGGTTGCCACCGACGGTCGGCATGTCCGCCCCGGTCGGCTCCAGACCCGGCGGGTTCGTCCGCTCGACGCCATCTCGAGGGCCCTGGGCGATGGCGGCCGACGGCCCGGCCGCGACAGCGACGGCTAACAGGAGCGGTGCGAGATTGCGCGGTTTCATCGATCACCGTGGTTTCGTTAATGCCCAGGTGGACTGCCGAAGGTCCGCTTGATGGACCATTAGTTCCGCTAGACAGACCATAGTGGGGTGTACGCCGTCCCACAAGATGGGTTGCTATCGGCGCGGGGCCGGCGATTTCGCTGGCAGTGAACACCGGAAGATGTTGGGGGCCTCCGTAGTTGAGCCGCGCATACTCAACTTTCTCGGAGGTACCGGGTGACCAGCAAACGACTCCCCGTTCTGTTCCTTGACGACGTTGTCCTGCTGCCGGGCATGGTCGTTCCGGTCGAGCTCGACGAGGCGGCCCTGGCCGCCGTCGATGCGGCTCGCACGTCGGCCGGCTCCGAGCTGCTGATCGCCCCGCGGCTCGCGGACCGCTACGCGACCTACGGCGTGGTGGCCAGCCTGGAGCGGGTCGGCAAGTTCCGCGGCGGCTCGCCCGCCGCCGTGCTGCGCACGGGTGTGCGCGCCCGCATCGGCGCCGGCGTGACCGGTCCGGGCGTGGCTCTCTGGGTCGAGGCCGAACCGGTCACGGCCGGCCCGCTGGGCGAGCACGTGGGCGAGCTGGCCGCCGAATACAAGCAGTTGGTGGTTTCGGTGCTGCAGCGCCGCGAGGCGTGGCAGGTCATCGACTCGGTCAGCGCCATCGACGACCCCGGTGACCTGGCCGACACCGCGGGCTGGGCGCCGTACCTGTCCAACGACCGCAAGCGTGAGCTGCTGGAGACTCCGGATGTGGAGGCCCGGCTGCGGCTGCTCGTCGAGTGGACCCGGGACTTCCTGGCGGAGTCCGAGGTCAGCGACAAGATCGATACCGACGTACGCGAATCGGTCGAGAAGCGCAACCGCGAGTACCTCCTGCGCGAGCAGCTCAAGGCGATCCGCAAGGAGCTCGGCGAGGGCGAGGCGGACGGCACCGACGACTACCGCGCCCGGGTCGAGGCGGCCGATCTGCCGGAGAAGATCCGCGAGGCGGCCCTGGCCGAGGTCGGCAAGCTGGAGCGGGCCGGCGACCAGAACCCCGAGGCCGGCTGGATCCGGACCTGGCTCGACACGGTCCTGGACCTGCCGTGGAACGTCCGCACCACCGACGCGACCGACCTCGGCGCGGCGCGGGCCGTGCTCGACGCCGACCACCACGGCCTGGACGAGGTCAAGGAACGCATCGTCGAGTACCTCGGCGTCCGCGCCCGTCGCGAGTCCCGCGGTCTCAATGTCGTCGGCGGGCGCGGGTCCGGCGCGGTGATCCTGCTGGCCGGGCCGCCCGGAGTCGGCAAGACCTCGCTGGGCGAGTCGGTCGCGCGCACGCTGGGCCGCAAGTTCGTCCGGGTCGCCCTGGGCGGTGTGCGGGACGAGGCGGAGATCCGGGGCCACCGCCGTACGTATGTCGGCGCCCTCCCCGGCCGCATCGTGCGCGCGGTCCGGGAGGCCGGTTCGATGAACCCGGTCGTGCTGCTCGACGAGGTCGACAAGGTCGGCAGCGACTACCGCGGCGACCCCGCGGCGGCGCTGCTCGAGGTGCTCGACCCGGCGCAGAACCACACCTTCCGCGACCACTACCTCGACCTCGACCTGGACCTGTCCGACGTCCTGTTCATCGCGACCGCGAACGTGCTGGACACCATCCCGCAGGCGCTGTTCGACCGGATGGAGCTCATCACGATCGACGGCTACACCGAGAACGACAAGGTCGCCATCGCCCGGGACTTCCTCGTGCCCCGGCAGCTGGAGCGGGCCGCGCTGGCCGAGGACGAGGTGACGGTCACCGAGGACGCGCTGCGCGAGATCGCCGCGAATTACACCCGCGAGGCCGGCGTACGGTCGATGGAACGGCTGCTCGCCAAGGCTTTCCGCAAGGCCGCCCTGGGTGATCTGCCGGCCACCGTCGACGCCGCCGACCTCAAGAACCTGATCGGGCGGCCGCGATTCACTCCGGAGTCGTCCGAGCGGACCGCCGTTCCGGGCGTGGCCACCGGCCTGGCCGTGACCGGGATGGGCGGTGACGTGCTCTACATCGAGGCGTCGCTGCTGCCCGGGGACAAGGGCGGGCTCTCGGTCACCGGGCAGCTCGGCGACGTGATGAAGGAGTCCGCGCAGATCGCGCTCTCCTACGTCCGGGCCCACGCCGAGGAGCTGGGCATCTCGCCCGAGCAGCTCGACCACCCGATCCACCTGCACGTGCCCGCGGGCGCGGTGCCGAAGGACGGACCGTCAGCCGGTGTCACGATGACGACGGCGCTGGTGTCGTTGCTGCTCGGCCGTAACGTGCGGGCCGAGGTGGGGATGACCGGCGAGGTTTCGCTGACCGGGCGGGTCCTGCCGATCGGCGGCGTCAAGCAGAAGCTGCTGGCGGCCCAGCGGGCCGGCCTCACCGAGGTGTACCTGCCGAAGCGCAACGAGCCCGACCTCGACGAGGTGCCGGCCGACGTGCTCTCGGCATTGACGGTGCACATCGTCGCGGACGTCCGCGAGATTCTGGGAACGGCCCTGGAGCCCGTTTCCGCCGGCGTGGGGGCGGCCGCAGCCTGACACCTGCCCCGGATCAAGATCAGTCGGCGCCGTCCGGCCGACGAACTACACGGCAGTAGTTCGTCGGCCGTCGGCATCGTCCTGACCAGGAGCGGGTAGCCCGAACGGGTGACCATGCCCGAGGTGATCCCGCCGATGCTGGCCGCGGCCGGGCCGCTGCCGCCCGGCGACGGCTGGGCGTTCGAGTTCAAGTACGACGGGGTCCGCGCGGTCAGCTACGTCGACGGCGGCCGGGTGCGGGTGCTGTCGCGCAACAGCAACGACGTCACGGCCACCTACCCGGAGCTGGGCGTGCTCGGCGACCTGCTCGGTGACCGGGCGGCGATCCTGGACGGCGAGATCGTCGCGCTCGATCCGGGTGACCGGCCGTCCTTCGCGAAGCTCGCCGCCCGCATGCACGTCGCCCGGCCCACCAGCGCGCTGCTGCACACGGTCCCGGTCGTCTACTACGTGTTCGACCTGCTCTGGCTGGACGGGACGGCGCTGCTGGACGAGCCGTACGACCGCCGCCGCCACCTGCTCGCCGGCCTTGGCCTCGACGCCCCGACGGTACGCACGCCGCCGTATTTCACCGGGGTCGACGGCGCGGCGATCCTGCGGGCGGCGGAGCTGGGCGGCCTGGAAGGAGTGGTCGCGAAGCGGCGCAACGGTCCGTACCGGCCCGGCCGGCGCTCGGCGGACTCGTGGACCAAGGTCCCACTCATCCGTACCCAAGAGGTTCTGGTCCTGGGGTGGAAGGCGGGCGAAGGCCGCCGGGCCGGCACCATCGGCTCACTGCTGCTCGGCGTCCTCGACGAAGCCGGCACCCCGCGGTTCGCCGGCCACGTCGGCACCGGCTTCACCGACGTCATGCTGCACCAGCTGACGGACCAGCTGGCCGCGATCGCCCGCGGCACACCGCCGGTATCCGGCGTCCCCCGCGAATTCGCCCGGCACGCCCACTGGGTCGAACCGGTGCTGGTGGGCGAGGTCGCCTTCCGCAACTGGACACCCGACGGGCGCATGCGCCATCCCTCGTGGCGAGGCCTGCGGCCGGACCGGACCCCGGCCGAGGCACGCCGGCAGCCGGCCCCCACCGTTCCCGCCCCGGCCACGGTCGAGGGGGCGCTGGCCACCGCCGACGGGAAGTGGCGGGTCGAGGTGATCCAGCGCGACGGTCTGCGCTCGTACCGCCTGCTGCACGCCGACAACGTGATCGACGGCCTGGACCTGGCCGCGGTGGAACAGCTGCTCGGCCGGGCCGGTGTGGACCTCGGCGACCTGGTCGAGAACAACGGCGGCGGCGACCCGACCCCCCGCATCGGAGCGGCGTGACAGCCCCGCCTCGACCGTGCCGGCGAACGTCCGTTTGAGCGGCCTCCAAATCGGTACTCAGACCTCCATGAGACCTATGACTCGCGCGATGATCGTGACCGCCGTGACCGCTGCTCTCGGCGGCACCACCTATCGCATCGTCACCAGGAGACAGCCGCCCGCCGGCCGGCGCCACGTGATCACGGTTCACCGGCCTCTGGAGGAGATCGCCGAGGTGCTGCCGGAGCCACTGAGCGCCTACCACGGAACCATCGACGTGCGGCTACGAGCGGCCCCGGCCGGCCGGGGTACGGAGATCAGCGCCCGCGCCCTGAACGACACGGTGTCCGACGGCGACATCCGGCGTCTGCTGCGCGAGAGCCGATCTCTCCTGGAGGTCGGTGACGTCCTGCGGCCGGGCGGTCCGACGACGACACCGACCCCATGGAATCGGCCGCTGCGGTCGGCCACCCGGCACGGTCGTGAGGGAGGACTGTTGTGAAGGCGTTGCAGTGGCAAGGGGTGAACAAGCTGGCTGTCGGGGAGGTGCCGGACCCGGAGATCCGTAACGCCGGTGACATCATCGTGAAGGTCAATCGGACGGTTACCTGTGGTTCGGATCTGCACCTGCTCGGTGGTTACATCCCGTTCATGGAGAAGGGTGATGTGCTGGGTCACGAGTTCGTCGGTGAGGTCGTGGAGACCGGGCCGGACGTCCGTAACCATCAGGTCGGTGACCAGGTGGTGGTGTCGTCGTTCATCGCCTGCGGCAAGTGCTGGTTCTGCGAACAGCGATTGTTCTCGTTGTGCGACAACGGCAACACCAATCCGGCGATCACCGAGACATTGTGGGGGCAGGCGCCGGGGGGCTGTTTCGGGTATTCGCATGCGATGGGCGGTAATCCGGGAAGTCACGCCCAATGGTGGGCGGGGCCCGGACGTGTGTATCGAGGCGATCGGGATGGAGGCGCACACTCCTGGCCCGCAGTTCCTCTACGACCAGGTCAAGCAGCAGCTTCGCCTGCAGACCGACCGGCCGGCGGCGGTCCGCGACGCGATTCACGCCTGCCGTAAGGGCGGTTCGGTGTTCGTCCTGGGCGTGTACGCGGGTTTCGTGGACAAGTTCCCGCTCGGGGCGTTGATGAACAAGGGACTCACCGTGCGGGGAGCGCAGATGCACGGCCAGCGTTACATTCCGATGCTGCTCGACCGGATGGCGCGCGGTGAACTGGTGACCGAATATCTGGCCACGCACACCATGCCGCTGGCCGAGGCCCCGACCGGCTATCGGATGTTCAAAGACAAAGAAGATGATTGTGTACGGGCGGTCTTCCTACCCAACTGACAGGTCAGGGGCGGGGGAGCGCCGTAGCCTGCGGTCGCGAAGCTGGGGGACGACCCACACCGCGACGAGTGCGGCGGCGAGCACGCCGGTGGTCAGGTCCGCGCGGCCGTTGAGCAGCAGTGCGAGCAGGTAGGCCGCGCTCACGGCGGTCCGGGTGAGCAGCGCGACAGACATGACAGTGTTCCTTTCGGGCGTCGACCGGTCGGTGACAGAGGTGCCCCGTACGCCGTCCCGCCGGGGCCAGGTGATGGCCCCGGCGGGTCAACGCCGAGGCCGGGGGAGGGTTACCTCGACGGCCACGCCCCGCGGGGCCAGACGGCGGGCGCGGATGGTGCCACCGTTGGCGACGACGAGTTGCCTTACCACCCACAGGCCCAGACCCTTCTCCCCGGCCGGTGGGACGGGCCGGCGCAACGATCGGGCCAGTTCGGCGGTCAGGGTGCCGGCGTCGCTCACGGTCAGCCGGAGCCGGCGCCGATGGGTGCGGGCCTCCAGGCGGATCGGCTCCCCGGGCGGGCCGTACCGTTCGGCGTTGGTCAGCAGATTGATGAGGATCTGCCCGGCATGCTGCCGGTGCACCGGATGGTCTCCGGCGGTCCGGCCCAGCCGGACGACGAGACGCTCGACGGGTACGGCCGCCGTCACCATCGGCAGGATCCGGTGGAACGGGACCGGCGGGTCGGTGGTGCCGGCCATGCCGTACGCCGCCGCGGCAGCCTGCCGCAGGACCGCCTCCGCGTACGTGACGTGCTCACCGGCCAGGCGGGCCAGATCGGCGCGGGCCGACTCGGAGGGGTGCTCCTGAAGTGCCTGGACCAGGGAGGTGAGAGTGGACATCGGGGGCCGCAACTCGTGACAGACGCTGCGCAGCAACAGCAGGCCGGGATCGGCCGGCTGCGGCTCGTGCATCATCCTCCATCGCCGGGTCAACCGAGACATGGTGCGCTCCGGAACGGGCATGCAGCGCGCATGCAGAACGGTCGTGCTATCGCAGTTGCCCTGGTCGATGACCACCCGCTGTTCGTCCGCGGACTTGAACTACTGCTTCCCGAGGTGAGCGGTGGGCAGGTCACCGTGGTCGCCTCGACCGGCGACGCCTCGGCCGCAGCGAGCCTGGTCCGGCGTACCGTCCCGGATCTGGTGCTGGTGGACCTGCACATGCCGGCGCCCGGCGGGGTGCGGGCGGTGGGCGCCATCCGGCGCGCCGCACCACGCGTCCGGATCGTGGCGATGTCCGGGGACGAGGATCCGCAGCCGGCGATCGAGGCGCTGCGGGCCGGGGCGGAAGGGTTCCTGCCCAAGACCAGCGAGGTGGCGGACCTGCTGCAGCCGCTGCTCGCGGTGCTGGGCGGCTGGTCGGTTCTGCCGGCCGCCCTGCTCGGCACGCTGCTCGCGCCGGTCCGGGGAATCCGCCCGGCGCCGGCCGAGCTGGACGAGGCGGAACGGCAGCTGCTGCAGTTCATCGCGGCCGGCGCGACCACGACCGAGATCGCGGTCGAGCTGCACGTCTCCGAACGGACGGTCAAGCGGCTGACCGCGACACTGCTGCGCAAGCTTCGGGTGTCGAGTCGGACCGAGGCCGCGGCGCTGGCCGGGAGCGCGGGGATTCTTTGAGGTCGGCAGGTCGTCATGAGACTCCTTCGATGCCTGCGGAGACAGCCGACTTCCCGCGCCTCGGGGCCTCAAACGGCTATCCGGCGACGGCGTTCAGGATCAGCACGGCGTTCAGCACGATGATCAGGACCGCCAGGGCGACCGCGATCGCCGTCACCACCGGGCTGTTGGTGTGCTCGCCCATCACATCGCGGCGCCGGGTCAGCCAGATCAGCGGGACGAGCGCGAACGGAACCCCGAAGGAGAGCACCACCTGGGACCACACCAGGGCCTTGGTCGGGTCGACGCCGACCAGCAACACTAGCATCGCCGGTGCCATCGTGAGGATGCGGCGGGCTGACAGCGGGATGGTGCGCCCGATGAAGCCCTGCATGACGACCTGCCCGGCGTAGGTGCCGACACTCGAGGAGGCCAGACCCGAGGCGAGCAGGGCGACCGCGAACGCCAGCGCGGCGTACCGGTCGACGGTCTCGGTGAGCCCGGTGTGGATTCCCTCCAGGCTGTCCGTGCCGGTGATCCCGGTCCCGGCGAAGAGCTGGGCGGCGACGACCAGCATGGCCAGATTGACCAGCCCGGCGGCGCCGAGCGCGACCAGCGTGTCGACACGCTGGCACCGCAGGGCCCGGCGGCGCTCGTCCGGGCCGGCGCCCGTGATCGTCCGCGTCCTGGTCAGCGCCGAATGCAGGTAGATGACGTGCGGCATCACGGTCGCGCCGAGAATGCCGGTGGCCAGCACGAGACCGTCCGTTCCGGACAGCGAGGGCACCATTCCGCCGGCCAGCGCACCGGAGTCGACGCCGGAGCGCAGGACGTTGTACAGGAAGCCGAGCAGGATGACGCCCAGCAGCCCGGCGATCACCGTCTCGAACCGCCGTACGCCCCGGCGCTGGAGCGTGAGCAGCGCGAACGCGACCACGCAGGTGATCAGGCCACCGATCGGAAGCGGCACCCGGAACAGCAGGTTCAGTGCGAGCGCGCCGCCGATGATCTCGGCCAGATCGGTGGCCATCGCCACGACCTCGGCCTGCACCCACAGCGTCCGGCTGATCGGGCGGGGAAACCGTGCCCGGCAGAGCTGCGGCAGGTCCCGGCCGGTGACCAGGCCGAGCTTGGCGGACAGCGACTGGATCAGCATGGCCATCAGGTTGGCGGCGACGATCACCCACGCCAGCTGATAGCCGAAGGTGGCGCCACCGGTGAAGTTGGTGGCGAAGTTGCCCGGGTCGGCGTAGGCGATCGCGGCCACGAAGGCCGGGCCGAACCACGGCGCTAGCCGGGCGACGCGCCGCCGCAGGGGGAGTGACACCGCGAGGGGTGCGGAGGTGTCGATGGCCATGAGCGTCTCCCCGGGTTGCCGGCGACCGGATACCTCCGGGTGCCCCGCGAAGGTGACCTGGCCGGGCCAGCGGTGGCCCCGCCGGGCCAGAACCCTGGGTAGCCGATCGTCGTGCCCCTCGAATCAGCATGGAGGTTCTGATGTTCAAGCACGTCGACTACCTGCAGTTCCAGGCCAAGCCCGAGAAGCCGGACGCCCTGCTCGCCGCGAAGATGCAGGAGCTCGTCGGTGGTCAGTTCGGTGAGATGACCGTGATGATGCAGTATCTCTGGCAGGGCTGGTCGTGCCGCGTGCCGGGCAAGTACAAAGACATGATCATGGACATCGCGACCGAGGAGATCGGCCACGTCGAGATGCTCACGACCATGCTGGCCCGCCTGCTCGAGGCTGCCCCGGGCGAAGCGACCGAGAAGGCGGCGGCCGCCAACCCGGTGCTGGCCGCCGTCCTCGGTGGCATGAACCCGCAGCACGCCATCGTCACCGGTGGCGGTGCGCTGCCGCGGGACGCGGCCGGCGTGCCGTGGAACACCGGCTACATCATCGCCAGCGGCAACCTGCTCAGCGACTTCCGGTCCAACGTGGCCGCCGAGGCGCAGAGCCGGCTGATGACCAGCCGGGTCTACAACATGACCGACGACCGCGGGGTCAAGGACATGCTGCAGTTCAACCTCGCCCGCGACACCTGGCACCAGCAGCAGTGGCTGCTCGGCATCGAGCAGCTCGTCGCCGACGGTTTCACCGAGAACGGGATCGAGGACTCCAACGGCGACGACGAGAACCAGGAGGCCAACCACACCTTCTACAGCTTCGACCCGGAGAGTACGGCCGGCGAGGGCCGCTGGGCGCAGGGTCCGACCCTGGTCGGCGGCAAGGAGATCGTGTACGTGCCGGACGCGCAGCCGCTGACCGACGACAAGCCCCTCGGGCCGGCGCCGGACCCCAAGCTGTTCGTCACCTACGACGGCGCGATGGGCAAGGGCAAGCCGGGCACCGGGGCGGGAGCACACGCCCAGGGCGTGGCCAACGTCGTCAACAAGATCAAGGGTGCTCTCGACTGACGGTCATCGCGCGCGGGAGCGAAGGGCGGCCGCTCCCGCGCGCGACCTTCCGGGTCATCCGGAGACGGTCAGCTCGGCCAGCCGGTCCAGGACCGCGCCGATATCGCCGCCCGCCCGGAGGATCTGCCGCTGCCGGGCCGCGCCGGTGCCGTCCCGGCGGATGCGGGCGAGCTGCGCCTCGACGACCTCCCGGTCGCCCTGGTGGTGCAGGGCCGGACCGACGTACGCGACCAGTTCGTCGACGACGCTCCAGGCGGGCCGGGCACGCCGTGACCGGAGATCCGTGAGGGTGCCGTCCAGCCCGGTGCGGGCCGCGTTCCAGTGCGCCGCCCGGAGCAGGTCGTCCGGGATGCGCAGGGCCGGCCGACCGGCCGCGATGTCGTCCCTGATCGTCGCCACCAGCGCCCGGACCAGGCCCGCGAGCAACACCGTGTCGTCCACGGTGAGTCCGGCGTCACTGACTCGCACCTCGACCGTCGGGTAGGTCGCGGACGGTCGCGAATACCAGAGGACCATGCTGTCGTCGAGCATGACGCCGGACGACACCATCGCGGCCACCGTCCGGTCGTAGTCGGCGGCCGAGTCGGTGTGCGGCGTCGGCCCCAGGCTGGGCCACCGTTGCAGCTGCACGGATCGCCAGCTGGCATAGCCGGTGTCGGCACCCTGATACAGCGGCGAGTTCGCCGTGAGGGCCTGCACGACCGGCAGCCATTCCCGCAGGTGGTTGCCGACCTCGATGGCGAGCGCCCGATTCGGTACGCCGACGTGGACGTGACAGCCGCACACGGCGGGGTCGGCGGCGATCGGCCCGTAGTACCGCGCGATCTCGTGGAACCGCGGGTTCTCGGTCGGCTCCCGGCAGGGTTCGGCCACCGGAGTAGCGCCGACGGCGACCAGGCGGGCGCCGGCGCCGGTCGCCGCGGCCGCGGCCGCCCGCCGGAGATCGACCAGGTGGTGCCGGAGTTCGGCCAGGCCGGTGCAGACCGGAGTGACCATCTCGACCATGCTGTGCCGGAACTCCAGGCGGCTCTGCCCGCGCACCGACTCCGGAAGGGAGCTCAGGACCTTTCCGGCCACCGGCACGTTCTCGCCGCTGTGCGGGTCGAGGAGCAGGAACTCCTCCTCGACACCCAGGGTTTGGCCGGGGATCGGCCCGGGTGTGCTCACCGCGGCCGGGTCGCGGTCAGCACCACGACCGCAATCCGTTCGGCGTGCTGATAGGCGGCGGTGTCCAGCTCCTCGCCGTACACATCGGGGTCCACCTCGCGGTAGGTCCAGGCCAGGCCGGCGCCGGCCAGCCGGCGTTCGGCGGCCGCGCGGAGCGGGTCCTTCCCGTCGACGATGCCCGTCCCGCTGAACAGCACCAGCGAACCACCCGGGGCCAGCCGCTGCTTCGCGGCGTCGACGACCGCCAGGGAGAGTTCGTTGCCGTGCGGGCCGCCGCCGTCGCGGTAGGTGCGGCCGGCCGGATCGATCATGAACGGCGGGTTGGCGATGATCAGGTCGAAAGTGCCGTCCACGCCGTCCAGCAGGTCGCTGCGGGACAACCGGACCCGCTCGGTGCCGGCCAGCTCGGCGTTGATCCGGGCGTACCGCAGCGCGGTGTCGTTGATGTCGACGCCGATGACCTCGGCCTCCGGCGCCCGCTTCGCGATGGCGATCGCGCCGGCCCCGGTGCCACAACCGATGTCCACGGCCCGGCGGACCGGTGTTGCCCGCGCCGCCAGGTGCGCGACCGCCGCGTCGGCCATCCGGTACGTGTCCGGGCCCAGGAAGACCGAATCGGCGGTCGCCGTAGGGAACGCGGAGTGCAGGAACAACTCGTCGTCGTAGGAGGAGAACCGGACCCGGCTCCGCCAGCCGTCGCCGTGGCGCTCGAGGGCTCCGCCGGCGTCCAGCAACTCCATCAGCTCCGCGGGCAGCACCCCGTCCCGGAACGGCCGGCTCCAGCCCAGCACGTCCCGTTCGTTGTGCGCCCACGCGTTCCCGGGGCGCCGGTTGACCCGTTCGTGGGTGGTCGGGGTGACCGTGATGAACCGATAACCGCGGTCCTCGAGTGCCCGGCCGAGGCGCAGCAGTGCCTCGTCGGCGGCGGCGTCGAGCTGGGCGGATGCGGCCGGTGCGGCCGTTCCGATCGTCGTCATGGCGAGCGGTTTCCCCGTCCCGGGCGACCTATTCGCGCTGATCAGGGCGACCGCAGATCCAGCGTGTCGCCGCGCGCGATCGGTTGAACGCCGGTCAGTCCCTGCTGCCGCGCGCGGGCCAGGAAGTCGCTCAGCGGCGACTTCATCACCCGGTAGTCATCGAAGTGCACGGGGACGGTGAGCCTCGGCCGGATCAGGTGGGTGAGATCGGTGCCCTGCCGGTCGTCCATGGTCAGCAGCAGCCCGAGCAGCCGGGTGCCGCCGAGGTGGATGAGCATGGCGTCGATCTCGCCGAACCGCCGCGGTATCTCGGCGAGGTTCGTGTCGTACAGCGTGTCGCCGGTGATGTACACCGTCAGCTCGCGCTGCCCGTCCTGTTCCAGCTCGACGACGGAGCCCATCACGTCCGGCAGCAGGGCGTCGACCGGGCCGGGACCGTGCCGGCCGGGCACCGCGGTGACCCGCAGCCGCTGGCGGTCCCGGGTCCATTCGTGGCACTCCCAGGTCGGCAGCCCGTGCACCGCCTCGAAGTGCCGGCGGCGCAGACGGCGTTGCGCCTGGGGTGTCGTGATGATCGGCAGGGAGTGCGCGAGTCGTCGCCGCGCGGCCCGGTCGAAATGGTCGCCGTGCAGATGGGAGAGGAGCACCGCGTCCACCTGGGCGAGATCGAGGGCCGGCAGGGCGGGATCGGCCAGTCGGCGGGTCCACGCCCCGTAACCGAGGTAGACGCGGCTGCCCGCCGGCCCGAACGCCGGGTCGGTCAGCAAGGTGAACTCGCCCAGCCGCAGGACGGTCGTGGCGTTGCCGATGAAGGTGACGGTGGCTTGCATGGATCACTCCCGCAACGATGATCGACCGGCGTCCCAGGAGGCGAGCACCGTACCGGCCCACCGCGCGTCGAGCGCCAGGGCGCAGCGGGCGCCGTACAGCACGTCGCCGGCCAGCTCGGGTTCGGCGACGGCGAAGGACCCGCACAGGTCGTGCGCGGCGATCTGTTCGTGTACCGCGTCCGCCTCCACGTGCTCGTCGTAGAACGCGGTGGCGCTCGCGTCCCCGCCCAGCCGGCGCAGCCCGCCGGCGTACGCCCGGTTGGGTATCGAGGAGGTCATCTCGTAGGCGGCGAGATGACCGAGCAGGGCGGCCCGGTTGCGGCGGTGCAGGGCGAACAGCGACATCACGTTGTTCGTGGCCAGCGTCGCGGCGGGGACCGCATCGACGTACGCCCCGTAGGTCAGGTCGAGGCCGAACCAGCTCATCGTGCGTTTGAAGAGTTCCTGGTGCATCTTCGAGACGACGCCCCCGCCGTACTCGTCGAGCTGGATCTCGATCAGTGCCGCCTTCGGCCGTCCGGCCAGGCGGGGGATCACGTACGTGTGCGGGTCGGCCTCGCGCAGGTGGTAGACGGAACGGTGCGTGACGAACTCGCGGAACTGCTCGTAGGTGGCCCGGCTCCGCAGACGGCCGGACAGCGAGGGGCCGTCGTCGGCCGTGACCAACTCGGTCAGGCGGTGTGGCACGGTCTCCGGGTCCACGTGCTCCGGCGGGCCGGCGAGAGCGTGCAGGTCGGCCTCGAACCGCTGTTCCAGCGCGGCGCGCAACCGCAGCAGCTCGGGATCCCACTCCCAGCGGTCGTCCACCCCGTCCCAGCCGCGGTAGGCCATCTCGTAGCAGACGAACAGCGCCAGATGCAGATCCTCGTCGTCGTCCGGCGTCGTCGTGCGGGGCAACGTCGCCGCCTTCCCACCGAGCAGATCGATCACCGCGGTGGAGACGGCACCGCGCGGAGCAGGGAGTTTCATGCCGGCTGGCTTCCCGCGCACGCGCCGGGTAAACGCCGCCGGGGGATCATCGCCGGCTCATCGCGGCGGCGGTGTGACACGGTCGGTGCCCGCCCGGAAGTTGATCACCTTGTGGGTGCCGTCGCAGAACGGCTTGATCGCCGACTTCCCGCACCGGCACAGGGCGACCGTGGCCCGGCCGGCCTCGATCGGCGCGCCGTCCGGTGTGACGATCTCGAAGTCGCCGCGGACGATCAGCGGGCCGTCCTCGTACGGAATGATGGTCGAACTCATGGCGGACCGGATCCCCGCCAGGCGGCCGGCCAAACCCCCGGCGGGTAAGCGGTCGCCGTCGCCGGTGTCATCGGGCACCGCGCCGGTCCAGCGGGCCCCACTCGGCCGAATTCTGGGCCTCGACCAGGTGCTCCGCCTCGATCAACGCGGCGTCGGCGATCCAGGCGACCGGCCGGCGCACCCTGACCAGCGGCTCGTTGTCCGGTCCGCGGCCGCACCGGCTACCCACCAGCACCCACGGGCGGACGTTCGGCCCGCGCAGGTACCGCAGGTGGCGGTAGTCGTACAGCCGGCGGGCCACCCAGAGCCGCAGGGATCGGTCACCCCACCACGGTTCGACGGCGAGCGGGTTGGCCGACAGGCCGGGCAGCGGCACACCGGTCAGCGAGTCCCGGCTGGTCTCGTCCTGGCGCAGGTCCACCGCCGGGCCGGCCGACCACCGTACGAATAATTGATCTTCTGCCGCCGAGCTGGTGATCAGTTCGATGAGATCATCCAGGTCGGCGATCGTGGGCAAGTTCTCGAACACGCCCCCCGCGTGCCCCGATTCGCGAGCGTTAGTCGTCGCTCGGCCGGACCGAACCCGTACGGGTGGGCGCCCCGAGATGGCATGAGGCGGCCGAGTTGCGCGCCACCGGCTTTCCGGCGGTGGCGACCGCGACCGTGAACATCCGGACGGTTCCCGGCCAGACAGTCGCCGACGTCGCCGATCAGTTGCGGCGCTGGGTGGCTGACATCTCGCCGGCACGGTCGAGTACGACCTCACGATCGCGCGGCGGACCGGCCGAACTGCTCAGCCGGGTGCTCGACGCGCCGGTCCTGTTCTTCGGCGTCGGGCTGCCCGAGGATCGGTGGCACGGCAGCGATGAACGGGTGTCCATCGAAATGCTGGTCAACGGGACCGCTACCCTGGCGTATCTGTGGTCCCGGCCGTCCGCGCCGCGCTGAATCCGGTGTACCTACGGCGCCTGAGCCGGTCGGGGATCGAGGTGCTGGAGGTCCGGGCCGTCCGCGGCGAGCTCGACATGCATCGTGCACCGGCGTTCCGGGCGGCGGTCATCGGCCTGCTCAACGTCCGGGTGGCACCGCGGGTCTGTGCGATCAGCGCACCGGCTGCCCAAGTCCTGGCCCTGCTCGGTGCCGCCGACCTGCTGCCGCCCGGACAGCCGGGCCGCGTTGTGCCACCACCACGACAGGCTCCGGCAACCTCCGGGCTGCTCGAACCGTTTCAGTCCCCGGGGGCGGTCGCGCGTGGATAGGTGCCGTTGGCGATCGCGGCGAGTTCGGGCAGCAGCCACGGGGCGATGATTCGCTGGACGGCGGCCGGGGTGTAGTGCAGGCCGTCGCTCCGGACCCGGCGGCCGTCGATCTTCCAGGTGAACTTGCCGTCCGGGCAGACGACCGGGTTGAGGTCGAGCACGGTGACCGAGTCGCGGTGCCGGGCCGCGGTGGCCCGCAGCAGCCGGTTCCAGGCATCGACCCGTCCCGGCTGGTCCTCGGGGTACAGGCTGCCGTCGGGCTTCTCGGCACGGTGGGTGTAGGCGGCGGTCAGCAGCACGACCGCGGCGCCGCGGGAGCCGGCGATGTCGATCGCCCGATCGAGCTGGGCGGTCAGGTACCGGTCGTACGCCGGGTCGCCGACGTGCTGGTAGCGCCCCTGGTACCGGCGATCCATCAGCTCCCAGCGGTTCAGCTCGATCACCGCCACGTCGGGCTGGTCCTCGGCCACGCCCCTCTGCCAGCGTTTCTGCCACGAGGTGCAGCCGGGATAGTTGGTGTGCCGGGTGCCGAGCTGCAGGATGTCCGGGAGGGTGGCGATGCCGCAGCCTTGAATGGCCCGGACGCTGGTCCACATGCCGGGGTGGGCCGGCAGGTAGGTGCCGATGACCCAGGAGACCGAGTCGCCGAGAAAGATCACCCGCGGCTCACGGCCGGCGCCGGGCCGCCCGGGCCGGTCGATCGGCGCCGGCCTGGGCGCTACCACCCGCCGGTTGGCCAGGTGCGGTGCGGCCGGCACGGTGGTGATGACGACCGGGGCCGCGGTGGTCACCGGGGCGGGCGGGGGAGTGGCCGCGTAGGCGATCACGACGGCTGTCACGGCGACGGTCGCGGCGGCCACCGCGACCGGTACGCGACGGGGAAGCGACCGGCCCAGTACTCCGTGCCGGATCGGCATCTCGATCAGGTGGTAGCTCAGCACGGCGGCGGCCAGGGTAGCGGCCAGCCGGAGGGCCAGGAGCGGCCACCGCGACAGGCCGGTCGAGTCGGCCGTGAGATAGCTGAACAGCGGCCAGTGCCACAGGTAGACGCCGTACGAGATGCGGCCGAGCCACACCAGCGGCGCGAAGCCGAGCAGCCGGGCCAGGAATGCGCCGGGGACGATCATGACCGGCAGGATCATCAGGGCGGTACCGAGAGCGGCCGCGGTGAGGCCGCCGCGATAGAGCCAGGCGGCCTGATCGGCGCCGAAGTGCCAGAGCAGGCCCGTCGCGGCCGCACCGGCGGCGCCGAGGACCCCGAGGGCCAGGCGCCCGCGGCGGCCGGGGCTCGGTGCCGCCGGCCGGGTCAGGACGGCGGCGAGCGCGGCCCCGATCAGCAGGGCCTGGGCGCGGGTGTCGGTGCCGTAGTAGGCGCGGGCGATGTCGTCCGGCTGGAACACCAAGCCGCAGGCCAGCTGCGAGGCGATGGCGCCGGCCCCGCAGAGGACGACCAGCACGGTACGGGTGTGCCGGGCCGCCACCCAGCCGATGAGCCCGGCGACCACCAGCGGCCAGATCAGGTAGAACTGTTCCTCGATGCCCAGCGACCAGGTGTGCTGCAGCGGCGACGGCGCGGCGGTCGCGGCGACGTACCCGGTGCCCCGGAAGATCATCCGCCAGTTGGCCAGGTAGGCCAGCGCGGCCCAGGCGTCGGTGCGCAGCAGCCCGAGCGCGTCCGGGTCGAGCAGCCAGCGCCCGGCGACCACGGTGGCCACCACCATGACCAGCAGGGCCGGCAACAGGCGCCGGGCCCGCCGGATCCAGAAGCGGGGCAGGTCGATCCGTCCGTGTGCCAGGCGTTCGGTCAGCAACAGCGACGTGATCAGGAAGCCGGACAGGACGAAGAAGGTGTCGACGCCGAGGAAGCCGCCGCCCAGCCCGGTGATGCCGGCGTGGTAGAGAACCACCGCCGTCACGGCCAGTGCCCGCAGACCGTCGAGGGCCGGCCGGTATCCGAACGACACCCGGCCGGTGTCCGCACTGCTCACGTCCGGTTCCTCCGCTCTTCGGGTAAATTGTGGCGGAGGCGGATGCCAACCGGAGGGCAGTTCAAACGTCGGACGACGTCACCTTTCGGGTGACGGCTATCAGTCCACGAAGATTCCGCACGTCGGCGCCTGCTGCCGGAGGGCCGCGATGACCTGCTGGTTGGTCATCAGGGGAACCGGTGCCGCCGGTGCCGCCCGTTGCGTGATCACTCGGACCACGTTGCTCCGGGGGATCGGAAGGGTCGGGTATCGCCCGGCGGCAAGCCGGTCCACCCACCCGTCGTGGCGGGCGAACCTCGCCAGCGAGCGCCACTGGACCAGGCCGGCATGGGCTCCCGCGGCCGTGCCGGGCGGTTCCGGCAGCACCGAGAGACGGTCGAACGGATCGCTCCCGGCCAGCCACCACTCGGCGGCGTCGATGGCCGGCAGCGCCGCCGACTCGCACCAGTACGGCACCAGCCCGTGTTCGATCACCCGGCTCGGGGAGATCAGCCGTCCCGTTTCGATCAGGCAGGACTCACCCCGCCCGGCGACAGCACGGAGATGGCCCCGGTAAAGGTCCGCGACGAACCGGCTGAGCGTGTCCGGCGAGGAATACAGGGCGCGGTGCGTGTGGTGCCCGGCGAGCGCGGCGAGGTGCCGCACCTCCGTTTCCAGAGCCGCTTCGCCGCCCGCTTCCGCGTACTGCGGCAGGGCGTCCCGATGTGTCGGCGTCCCTCGCAGGCCGGGTTCACCGAGGTCGTACTCGTGCGCCGACAACCCGCTGACCGGGCTGCCGAGCTGCATGGTGTGTCCGGGCGCCAGGTGGTGGACCGGCCAGGTGCGCAGGTCGCGGAGGGTGAGCGACAGGCCGCCGGGTGCCAGCCGGGTGCGCAGGAACCGGGAGTACGCGGCCGGCAGGCGTCGCCACCGCAGGTGCAGGGTCACCGTCGCTCCGCAGAGCGGGCCGTCCAGGACCGGGTCGTGCACCTGCCGCACGCTGATCGTGGGGTTGGCGGCCAGAATGCGGCCGGCCACTTCTCGTCCCCACTCGGCTGCGCCGGTCCAGTTCTCCGGCGAACCGCCCGGCCACGGCACCCGGAGCCGGAAGCTGGTGGGTAACCACGCCCCGCCGAGCGCCGCGGCCAGATGGACGGCCGAGCCGTGCGGCGATCCGAACACCACCGCCGGGTAGGCCGGCTCGGCATAACGGCCGGACAACCAGCCGGCCACCGCTTCGGCGTCGATCCGGTCGATGGCGTTGTCCGGCAGCGCGGCCGCTGTCGCCTCGGCGCGCAGGGCAACCTTTCGTGCGTCGTCGGGCAGTTCACCGCGCCGGCCGAGCAGCGGCACGTACCGCAGCCGGCGGTCGGCCCCGGCCGGGCCGGGCGTGGCGGCATCGATCAGTGCGCGCACCAGACTGTCGGGATCGAGCACGGTGTCGGGCCGCAGCCGGCCGCGCGGTGGACGGGGTACCTCGGAGAGGGTCATGATCCGGAGCCCATCGGTCAGTTCGCGCGGCCGGCCGCGGTGAAGTCGGTTCGCCAGGCGCTCTGGCCTCGCCGGACTGCTTCGTTCATGGCGGCCGCGTACCCGGGACTTTCGCCGACAAACGGTCGTCCCGTGCCGCGGCTGTCCGTTGAAGCGGCTTCGGGCGGTCGAGGATGTCCTGCTGCTGGACCGCGATCCGATGGGAGCCCGCGCCGAGCGGCTCAGCCTGGAGACCTCCTGGTACGCCGATCTGGGCGGGCTGCGTACGGCTCTGCTCGGTGCGCGCCGTGCCGCCGCGGCGGCACGGCCGGGGAGGGCCGGCTCATGGTCGCCCTCGGAACGGTGCCGCTCGGACCGCCGCTGCCTGCCCTCCGCGGGCTGCGTCTGGAGGCCGCCGTGCCGGATCGGCAGCTTGCCGTCCGGATCTTCCATTGCCTGCGGACGTGGCTACCGGTGATCCACGCGATGACCGCCAACTCACCGTTCGACCGATCGGTGGACACCGGGTACGCGAGCTGGTGTTTCGTTCAACAGCAGCGCGAGACCCTGGGCATGCTGGCCCCCCGGCTGTGGTCCGTCGCCGATCACGAGCACACGGCCGACCGGGTCCGGCAGGTCACCGCCACGGTGAGCCGAGCCGTACCGGGCTGGACCGTGCGTCCTCACCCCCGTGATTCCGGGGTGCAGGTTCGAGCCGGTGACGTCTGCCTCGGCGTGGACGACAGTGTTCTGGTGGCAGCACTGGTGCGAGCCGCCGTCGTGGCGGCGACCCAGGACCTGGAAGCCGGACGCTCGAACCCGCCGGTGGACCTGGACCTGGTGTACCGGGCGCATTGGCAGGCGGCCCGCCAAGGCCTGACCGGAACGCTGATCGACGTACGCCTGGGCCGGGAGCGCCCGGCATGGGAGCTGGTGCACGAGTTCTTCGCCACCGTCACGCCGGGGTTGCCCGGTGACGTCGAGACCGCGCTGACCTACCTTGCCGAGCACAGCATCAAGGGCTGACGGCGAGATCCGCTCACCTGTGCCATTCCATGATCGTTGTTTATGCGATAAACGGGTCGGGAGATTAGAAGCCCGCATCGGGGGAACCCGGCGTTTCGTACGACCGGCCTAATTAGGAGGCACTGTGAGTGATTCATCTACCGGCGCCTACGCGTTGGACTCCCCCGGAAACGATTCGTCCAAGGCCAAGCAGGTAGCCGGACAGGCAAAGGAAGCGGCCGGGCAGGCCGTGAGCGACGTCAAGGAGACCACCGCCGAGCAGGCGCAGCGCGTCGGCACCGAGGCGAAGGATCAGGTCCGCAACGTTGCCGCCGACGTGCGCGGCAAGCTCGGCGAACAGGCTCGCACGCAGAACGACCGCCTGGTCGGCAGCATCCGCGACACCGCGGCCCAGCTCGACGAGATGCGTGGCGATCGCGGTGATTCGCCGGCGGCGATGGTCGTGTCCCGGGTCGCCGAGGGTGGCCGGCAGCTGGCCGACTACCTGGACCGCAACGGCCCCGAGGGGGTGCTGCAGGAGGTGCAGGACTTCGCCCGGCGCCGTCCCGGGGCGTTCCTGGCGACCGCGCTCGCGGCCGGCTTCGTGGTGGGCCGGCTCGGCAAGACCGTGGCCAAGGCCGACCCCGCGGCCGGCAGCCGGAAGCCGGCCGGCGACTCCTTCGTGTCGAACGCCCAGCCGTCTCCGGATCCCGCCGGCTACCCCGCCGCCGATGTCGCCACCACGGCCGGTGCCGGCGCCGACTACGTCGGTACCACGGCCGGTGCCGGCGCGGACTACGTCGGTACCGGCACCGAATACGCGGCGACCGGGACCGGTGCGCCGGTCGTGGTCGAGCAGGACTACCTCGTCGAGGAGCGCCGGCCGTGACCACGCCCCCGTCCCAACAGCGCTCTGATCAGGTCGCCGACACCTCGATCGGTGACCTGATCGGCAACATCAGCGATGACCTGTCGCAGCTGTTCCGCCAGGAGGTCGAGCTGGCCAAGGTGGAACTCAAGCAGGAGGCGGCAAAGGCCGGCAAGGCGGCCGGGATGCTCGGCGGGGCCGGCTTCGCCGGGTACCTCGTGGTCGTTCTGCTCAGCTTCGCGCTGGTCGCCGGACTGTCCAACGTGATGGACCCGGGCTGGGCGGCGCTCATCGTCGCCGCCCTGTGGGCGATCATCGCCGGCGTGCTCTATCTGCGTGGCCGCCGGCAGCTCAAGACCGTCGAGCCGATGCCCCGACGCACCGTCGACACGATCAAGGAGGACGCGCAATGGCTGAAGAACCCGACCGGCTGAGGCAGGACATCGAGAACACGCGGGCCTCACTGACCCGTGACGTCGACCTGCTCGCCGAGAAAACCAGTCCGACCAAGGTGGCACAGCGGCGCTGGACCGCAGTCAAGGAGAAGGTCATGGGCACTTCCGATCAAGCGCGGCACGCGGCGAGCGACGCCACCTCGTCCGCCCTCGGCACCGTGCAGGACAAGACGTCCTCAGCCGTGAGCAGCGTGCAGGACAAGGCCCACGACACCGCGGACGCGGTCCGCAGTGCCCCGCGGGCCGTCGCGACCCAAACTCAGGGCAATCCCGTGGCGGCCGGGATCATCGCGTTCGGTGTGGGCATGCTCGCCGCCACGCTGATCCCGGTCACCGACGCCGAACGCCGCGCCGGGCAGCAGCTCAAGGACAACAGCGGGGAACTGACCGACAAGGTCAAGGACATCGCCACCGAGGTGAAGGACGACCTCTCCGGCACCGTGCAGCAGGCCGTCGGCCAGGTCAAGGAGACGGCGAAGGACGCCGCGCAGACGACCCGGAACCAGGCCCAGTCGTCGGCGCAGGATGCCAGGGAACAGACGAAGCAGGCGGCTCACAACGCCTCCTGACCGGCTGGGTGCGCCGGCCTTCCCTCGTGGGAGGCCGGCGCAGCCGTGGTTACCGGCGGGCTACCGATCGGCGGGTGGTGAGCAGTCCGAGCGCGATCATGCCGAGTCCCAGGAACAGGTGCAGCCAGTCGTCCGCCGGGTTCAGCGGGACGAAGTTGGCCGCGGTGTCCTGGCCGACCACCATGCCGTACAGCCAGAGGACCAGGTAGACGGCGCCGCCGCCGACCAGGTACAGCCGTGCACCGGAGACGGTCCGGGCCATCGCCAGACCGGCCGCTCCGAACAGCAGATGCACGATGTTGTGCAGGACGGAAACCTCGAAGACGCCCAGCAGCTTCGCATCGGAATGGTGCCCGGCGAACGTCATGCTGTCGTAGTCCGTCGTGACGCCCGGAATAAAGCCCAATACGCCGACGAGCAGAAAGACAATGGCGACTGCCAGGGCTGTGGTCTGCACCAGATGACGAGCCGAAGCGACGTTGCCGGAGTGGGATCTGGTTACCATGAAGCACCTCCTTGATAGGGATGCGATCGGCTACCCACTACGCATCGCGATTAACGACTCTCGATGAGTTTATCGGATTCACCGGCCGTGCCCGGCCAGGTCCAGTTCGCCACCTCGGGCAGGTCGGCGCCGTGCTCGCGGGTCCAGGCGCGGGCGCGCAGCCGAGCGTCGACCATGTCCTGCCGCAGCCCGGCCGCCCGTGCGCCGAGGCCCGGCACCCGGTCGATCACATCCATGACCAGGTGGTAACGGTCGAGGTCGTTGAGCATGACCATGTCGAACGGCGTGGTGGTCGGGCCTTTTTCCTGGTAGCCGCGGACGTGGATGTCGGCGTGGTTGGTGCGCCGGTAGGTGAGGCGGTGGATCAGCCATGGGTAGCCGTGGAATGCGAAGATCACCGGCCGGTCGGCGGTGAAGAGGGTGTCGAACTCGCGGTCGGGCAGGCCGTGCGGGTGCTCGTTGTCCTGCTGCAGCCGCATCAGGTCCACGACGTTGATCACCCGGTCGTACGTGGAGAGCAGCGTGTTCGCGTCCGGTGGCAGATAGATCCGTACGATGCCGGGTTGCTTGTTCATCACCACATCGAGGAAGCCGGGGTCCTGGTGGGTGAACCCGTTGTGGTCCTGCCGCCACACGTGTGAGGAAAGCAGGTAGTTCAGGCTGGCCAGCGGGCGCCGCCACGGCACCTCGGCGCTCGCCTTCAGCCATTTGGCGTGCTGGTTGAACATCGAGTCGACGATGTGGATGATCGCCTCGTAGCAGGTGAACAGGCCGTGCCGGCCGGTGAGCAGGTAGCCCTCGAGCAGTCCCTGGCACATGTGCTCGGACAGCACCTCGATCACTCGACCGCGCGGACCGGTCTTCTCGTCGAACTCGCCGATCTCGGCCTGCCAATCGCGCTCGGTGACGTCGAGGATGTCCTGGAGCCGATTGCTGGCCAGTCCGGCAACCGCAGGTCGCGCAGCACGGTGCCGCCGTTGGCCACCGGGTTGGCACTCATCCGCCGGTCACCGGCGGGCACCGCCTGCCGCAGGCCGGCGATCGGGCGGCCGTCGTCGTCGAACAGTTCCTCCGGCCGGTACGACCGCAGCCACTGTTCGAGCACGCGACGGCGTTCGTCGCCGTCGTCGCGGGCCGTGCGGTGGATCTCGGCGATGGTGCCGAGACAGGCGTCCATCGCGGTGGCCATCTGCTGGTGGACGTCGGCGGGACCATCGCCGGCGACCATGTGCGGTGCGTAACCGTAGCCGCGCATGAGATCCAGCAGTTCGGCTTCCGGGATGCGGGCGAGGATCGTCGGATTGGCGATCTTGTACTGGTTGAGGGCCAGAATCGGCACCACCACCCCGTCGCGTACGGGATTGATGAACTTGTTGGCATGCCAGCTGCCGGCCAGCGGGCCGGTCTCCGCCTCACCGTCCCCGACGACGCAGAAGGCGGTCAGGTCCGGGTTGTCGAGAACCGCACCGTACGCGTGCAACAGCGAGTAACCCAGCTCGCCGCCCTCATGGAACGATCCGGGTGTTCCCGCAGCAACGGGTTGGCCTGGAGGTAGATCTGCCCGACGGCGAGATAATTCGCCGCGCGCCACCAGGCATCGACCGGTTCCAGCTCGTGCCGCTCCAGCGGGCCCGTCGCGTCACCGAGCGCGTACGGGACCGGAGCGACCGACTCGCCGCCACTGACGCCTTCGTTGTCGGCGGAGGTGTCTCCGCCCATGCTCGCGAGCTGCTGCGTCACGCGTTGCCTCCTCGCCGGGGAGTGGTTGCCGTCATGGCATCGGCGGGTACCCGGGCGGAGCGTCCTGAAGCGTGCCGGGCGCTGTCGGCCTTCAGGCTCAGGCGATGGCGCGCAGCGCGCGTTCCACCGACTCGGGCACTCGGCGGCGATCGTTGAGGGCCCAGCGCAGTTCGGGAAGCACTGAGGCCACGGCGGTCGGGTCGGTGACCAGACCGGCGGCGACGGCACGAGCGACCACGGCGGGTGGGCGGCGCAAAAGCGCGGTCAGAATCCGGTTGCGTGCCTCGCGGCGCCGCCGGGCGCGGACGTTCCGGCCGGCCGGCTCGGGGTGGTGGTGCACGGTCAGGTGCGGCGTATAGCTGAGTTGCCAACCGGCGGCGGCCAGGTCCATGGCGAGCAGGGCCTCCTCGCCGTACACCAGAAGTTTGGGGTTGAATCCACCCACGGCCAGGAAGGTGTCGCGGCGAACGACCGCGGCGCAGGCGAGAAAGCCGAGCACCGCCGGTCCGGCACCGCCGGCCGGAGTGCCCAGGGGGGCCGTGGCCATGTCGGCGGAGATCGGGTCGAGGCGGTTTTCCGGGCCCACCCGCACCTCGGCGGCGAGCAGCGCGGTACGCGGACAGGCGTGGAGCACTTCGGCGGCGCAGGCCAGCGAACCGGGCGCCCAGAACGAGTCGTCGTCGGCGAAGGCGACGAACGGGGTGCGGGCCCGTTCGGCGCCGATGTTGCGGGCCGCCGCGCCGAGATTGTGGTCGAGGCGGATCACCTCCGCGCCGTCGATGTCGAGCGGCTGATCGGAGCCGTTGTCGACGACGATCACCGGCGCCCGGTGGTGCCGCATGGTCTGACGCAACCGATCGGGCCGGTTCCGGGTGGCGACCACCACGGTGACGTCGTCGGTCTCGGGTGTCGGCCGAGCCGAGGAGGCAGGTTCTGGCCCCGGATGGGTGACGTTCTTGGTCGGGTTCACCTGACACTCCTCGGATCGGCCTGCGAGCGCGCCGCATACCCGTGCCGACGCCGCTCAAACCGGCTCGGGATCAGCTCGGCGTCAGGTCGGGGGCCAGGTGTTCGCGGAGTTTGGCCAGTGCGCCGGTGAGCAGCCGGGATATCTGCATCTGGGAGACGCCGATCTGAGCGGCGATCTGTGCCTGGGTCTGGTTGCCGTAGAAGCGCAGGGCGATGATCCGCTGTTCGCGTTCGGTGAGGTGGGCCATCGCGGTGGGCATGGTGACGCGTAGTTCGGCGAGTTCGTACCCGCTGTCGTCGGAGCCGAGCAGGTCGGACAGTTCGAACCCCGGAGTGTCGCCCATGGGGGTGGACAGCGAGACGGCACGGTAGGCGTGTCCGCCTTCCAGTCCTTCGAGTACCGCCTCTCGGAGACGTCGAGGTGGACGGCGATGTCGGCGACGGTCGGCGACCGGTTGAGGGTCTGGATCAATTCGGCCTCGGCCGCGGCCGGCGTAACGGCGGGTGAGCCGGTGTGCCATCGGCAGCCAGGCCTCTATCGCCCGGAGGCGCACCGCGGGACGGTCCGGATGGTCGGTGGGTAGTTCGGCCAGGGCCAGTACGAGGTCCGAGGCGTAGCGGTCAGCTTCGGTCGAACGGCTGTATGTATGAGGCTGGGTGTCGGACGGCGTCACCGCGCCTCGGAGTCGGCACATTTCTTGACCGGCAACTCGAACTTAGCCGAAAAATGATCGTAATCTAGCTGAACGTACTAGTGTGTCCGGTACGTTCAGAAGGTGCCTCGGTACAGCGAGCAGCCGCGGCAGACCTCCGGAGGATCGTCGCTCATCAGCCGTCGGCGGAACTCGCGGTAGGCCGGTCCGTACCAGATGTCCGGGAAGGATTGCTCGCCGAGCTGTCCGAGGGTGGCCCGGTCGTCGCCCATGACCATGCAGCAGGGCTGGACCACGCCGGCGCTGGTGACGTAGACCGCGTCCCACGGCCAGGAACACCCTCGGCCGTCGAGCGGTCCGGCCTCGGCCGTCATGAGCCCGGGCAGCCGGAGGTGAAGGCTGGTCTCGGCGGCGGCGGAGGTCGCCGCGGCGAACGCGGCGGCGGCATTGTCGAGATCGGCGCCGGTCCAGAGCGCTTGATCGGCCGTGAAGGCGCGGATGCCCGCGTAACGGCCGGCCGGATCGGTGTCCGAGAAGCTGTGCGAGAGGTTCTGCACATGCAGCTCGTCGACGCCGATCTCGGCCAGCAGGCGCACCAGGCCGGGCAGTTCGGCAACGTTGTCGCGCATCGCCACGAAGACCACCCGGATCCAGGGGGTCGTACTTCCGGCCTGTCGTTTGGCGGCGACCAGTCCAGCCAGATTCTCCGTGACGGTCCCGAAGTGCGCGCCGTCGCGGATGTTCTCGTACGTGGCCGCGGTGGCGCCGTCCAGCGAGACGTGCAGCCAGTCGACGCCACTGTCGACCAGCTCCTCGGCTCGTCGGCGATTGAGCAGCGTCGCATTGCTGTTGAAGCCGACCGTGACCCGCCGGTCCACGGCCGTACGGATCATGTCGAGCAGATAGGGCGACAGGAGCGGCTCGCCCAGACCCTGCAGGGTGAGTCGCCGCAGATCGGGGAGTTCGCCGATCAGACGCTGGAACAGCTCGAGCGGCATGGCGCCGGCCAGCTTGTTCACCGGCGGCCGATAGCGGACCAGGCACATCGTGCACCGCAGGTTGCAGGCGGAGGTTATCTCGACCTGCAGGTGCGGCGGCAGCGCCGGTCCGTCCAGGTCGACCGGCACGGGCATCATGGCGGGGCGCATTCCCCGCGTGTTCCACCTGAAACGTCCGACCCACGACGCATCGGTCGTAAACTCCGCACCGGCCACGACGGGCGAACTCAACCGAGCGCCGTCCTTGCCGAATGACTGATTGTGGATGCCATGGACATGCGTCAGGCCGAGGCCGGCGAGGGCAGCGTGAGCCTGGACGGCGTGCTGCGGGACGGCTTGCACTGCGTCTATCAGCCGTTCGTCGATCTGGACTCCGGGGCGGTGCTGGCGTTCGAGGCGTTGCTGCGGGGCCCCGACGGGTCCGGCCTGCAGTCGCCGATGGCCCTGCTCGACGCCGCCCGCTCGGCCGGCCGCCTCGCCGAGCTGGAACGAGCCTCGCTGCAAGCTTCGTTGACCGACGCCGCCCGCCTGTCCGAGGGACGGCCGGTGACGCTGTTCGTCAACCTCGAGCCCAGCACACTCACCCAGCGTCTCGACGTCGTCCTCGAAGCCCTCGCCGTCCGTGCCGCGCACGTCCAGGTAGTTGTGGAGATCACCGAGCGGGCCCTGGCCGAGGACCTGGCGGGCGTGCTGGCCGGCGCCGAGCAGCTGCGCGCCGCCGGCTGTGCCATCGCCCTGGACGACGTAGGCGTACACCCGGAGTCTCTTGCCTTTATTCCGCTGCTGCGTCCCGAGGTGGTCAAGCTCGATCTGGGTCTGCTGCGCACCGTCAAGGACCCCGGCACCGTGATCGTGGCCGGCGCTGTGCGCGCCTACGCCGAGCAGGCCGGCGCCGAGGTGGTCGCCGAAGGCATCGAGACACCGCAGGACCTGACCCGCGCACTCGTGCTGGGCGCCACGCTCGGTCAAGGATGGCTCTGGAGCCGGGGCGAACGGCATTTCTCCCCGGCGACGTTCCGGCCGGAGCGGTTCGCCGCCCGGCCGATCGGCGCCACCCTGCGCGCGACCCCCTACGAGATGATCGGCGCCGGCCGGCAGATCCGCCACGCACCCAAGCATCTGCTCGTCCCGCTGTCGAAAACTCTGGAACTGACGGCTCTGCAGGCCACGGTCCCGCCGGTCCTGCTCGCCGCCTTCGAACACGTCCAGTTCTTCCGCCCGTCGACCACCCGCAGGTTCACCGAACTCGCCGCCCACCTGCCGTTCGTCGCCGCCCTCGGGGTGGACATGCCGGCCGAACCGGCTCCCGGCGTCCGCGGCAGCGACCTGCCGGTCCTCGACCCACTGGCCACCGAATGGACCGTCGTGGTCCTCGGTGCGCACACCGCCGCCGCCCTGATGGCCCGCGACCTCGGCGACACCGGCCCCGACGCCGACCGCCAGTTCGAATTCGTCGTCAGTTACGACCGCGCGCTGGTGACCGCCGCCGCCCATTCCATGATCGGACGCCTCACCAGACCCTGAGACGCGATCCCGGTGTTTCGCCACGGATGGGCATCGACCCGCGTCATAGGAGCATGACTTCGAAAAAGCTGTGGCGCGGACTGCTCGTCGGTCTCGCCGTCACCGCCCTGGTGGGCACGGCCGGTGTCTCCTTCGCCGGCACGTCGCTTCCCGAGCGTGTCACCTTGCCGTCCCCGGTCAGCGAACCGCCGGCCGGCGAGTCCACGGCGGCCGATCCGGCCACCGAACTGCACCTGCGCGTGTTTCTGGCCGGCCGGGACGGTGCCGGGCGGGTGAGCACCGCCCTGGCCGTCTCCGATCCGGACAGTGCGCACTACGCCCACTACCTGACCCCGGCGCAGTACCGGCAGCGGTTCGGGGCCACCCCGGCGCAGACCGCCCAGGTGCGGGACTGGCTCGCCGGTCAAGGCATGACCGTCACCGCGAGCACAGGGCACTACCTGGCCGCCGACGCCACGGTCGGGCAGGCCGCAATCGCGTTCGGCACCGAGTTCCGGGCCTACCGGATCGGCACGGACAAGGAGTCCTACTCGCAGATCGTGCCGGTCGGTGACGTGTCGGTGCCGGCCGGGATCGGTGCGGCCGTCGCCGCCGTCAACGGCCTGACCTCCTTCGCCTGGAGCGGGTCGGAACGCCGGTCGGCGGTACGCCAGGTCCCGCAGGCCAAGCAGGCCCGAACCGCGGCCACCTACCCCTGCTCGCATTACTGGGGCGAACATCAGGTCAACATCCCGACGGCGTACGGCCGGACCACCGCGCCCACCGAGGTCTGCGGATACACGCCCACCCAGATGCGCCAGGCCTACGGCGTGCAGGGCAGCCCCTACGCCGGAAAGGGGGCGACCGTCGCGATCGTGCTGGACGGACGCTCACCCACCATGGAGGCCGACGCGAACCGGTTCTTCGCGGCGCACGGGGTGGCCGGGTTCAAGCCGGGTCAGTACACCGAGAACCTTCCGCCCGACTTCGACTGCTCCGAGTGGCCCGACGGCGACAACCCCGAGGAGGCCCTCGACGTCGAGACCGTGCACATCATCGCGCCGGACGCCAAGGTCGTCTTCGTGAGCGCCGGGTGCGCCTACGGCGAGTACGACTTCTTCGACGCGCACACCCGCGTCGTCGACGACCACCTCGCCGACGTGGTCAGCAACTCGTGGCCGGGTATCGAGTCGGACACCTCACCCGCCATGATCACCGCCTGGGAACTGATCCTGCAGCAGGGCGCGATCGAGGGAATCGGGATGAATTTCGCCTCCGGCGACTACGGCGACGGCAGCGACGACAGCCTGGGCAGGGCGAAGGTGCCGTTCCCCACCTCGGACCCGTGGGCGACCGGCGTCGGTGGGACCAGCCTGGCGATCGGCGCGGGCGGCAAGGTGCTGGGCGAATGGGGCTGGGGCGACACCGTCACGGCGATCACCGATGCCGGGTACGCCGGCACCCCGCCGGGCACCTTCCTGATGGGTTCCGGCGGCGGGCTCAGCACGAAGATCGCCCAGCCCGCCTATCAGCGAGGCGTGGTTCCCGATGCCCTGGCCTCCGCGGGCGGCACGGTCCCGGCGCGCCGTGTGGTGCCGGATGTGTCGGCCGACGCCGGGACGTTCTGGCTGATCGGCTACACCGCGCCGGGGGAGCCCGCACCGGTCGAGCCGGGCGATCCCGGACCTTCCGACACCGACCCCGAGCCCGGCCCGCCGGTGTACGCGGAGCGGCCGGTGGGCGGCGGCACCAGCGGATCGTCGCCGTTGCTGGCCGCGCTGGAGGCGAACGCCAAGCAGGCCACCGGCCACGCGCTCGGCTTCGTCAACCCGGCCCTGTACAAGCTGGCCGGCACCCGGGCACTGCACGACATCGGTCCGGTGAATCCGCACCACCCACCGATCACGGCAGGCGTGAAGTACTGCAACGGCGACGCCGACGCGGAACCGTGCCTGACCACGCTCGGCGCCGACCTCGGCCTCACCGTGACCCCCGGCTTCGACGACGTCACCGGCCTCGGAACCCCGACCGATTCCTTCGTCACGGCGTTCCGTCTGTTCTGAGGCACGGCTGCTTCCGTGCCGTGCCCGGGAAGTTGCTGTCCCAGTCGACGGTGCCCGGCGATGCACAGGTCTGGCGGATGACAGCATTCAGGTCGCTGTCGATGCGCCATACCGCCGACTTCCCGTCCAGCAGGGACAACTCGCCGCCGTCGAGACGGGGCGTGCTCAGATGCAGGCCTTGAGTGCGCAGGGAGAGGATCTGGGCGCCGGTCCCGGCGTCCCAGATCCTCGCTTCGGCACCGTCGACGACGGCCACCGTTCGTCCGGTCGGATCGAACGCGGCGGTGCCCGTTTCGTCCAGGCCGTCGGCTCGGGCGACGACTCGTGGGGCATGCTGGTCGCGTACGTCCATGATCGTCATGTTTGCGCTGCTCAGGTAGGACGTGATGACGATCAGTCCGGCAGGCCCCGCCTGGACGACCGCCGGATGCGGGACGCGCAGCAGGGTCGTGGTCAGGCGGCCGTCCGGGGTCCACTTCTCGATGGCGTCCTGAGCGCCGTCGCGGCGGCTGAGGACGATGCCGGAACCGTCGGCGAGGACGGCTGTTCCGAGGACCTCCGTGGCGGGCAGTCGCCGGACGGATCGATCGCCGACCCGCCACACCCTGGCCGTCCTGTCGGTGCCGACCGCGCCCAGCAGGGAACCGGTCCGGTCCATGCTGTCCATCATTCCGAGGTCGGCCGGCACCGTGATCCGACGAGGGTGGTCGAGGTCGGCCAGGTCCCAGAGAAACGAGCGGGTGTTGCCCGCCCAGTAGATCGCGCGGCGTTCGTCGATGCTGTTCACACGGAGATAGCTGTTCGCGGTGCGCAGAGTGGCGGCCGGTCGCCACGTCGTGCCGACGCGCCGCCACAGTTGCTCATCGTCCGTTCCGGCGGCGTAGGTGACGGCGAACCGGCCCGGCGGGCTCGCGTATCCACGCCCGAGTGTGGTGGCACCCGCGGCGGCGTGCGCCAGGAGCAGCACGTCCCGAGCCTCGGGGGTGGGTGCGAGCCGGTAGGCGGCCAGGGCCAGCGTCGCGGCGTCGCGGGGCCGGCCGGCGATCATGTCCCGGGCGGTATCGGAAGCCCGCAGGGAGAGCGCTTCGTTGCGCTGCCGCGCGGCCTTGTGCTGCGCGGCGATCGCCGCGAGCGCGGTGCCGGCCAGCAGGACCGCCAGGGCGGTCAGCCCGGCCGCGAGCCTGCGCAAGCGGTTGGTAGCGCGCCGGTCAGCTTTCGTACGGGCGTCGTCGGCGGCCAGCCCGGCGTCGAGGAACTCGCGCTCGTGCCGGTTGAGCCGGTCGCGCAGCGCGGCGGCCTGATCGAGGCGCGCGCCGCGGTAGAGGGTGTCGGGGTCGCGGTCGTGTGACTCCCAGATGGCGGTGGCCTCGGCGAGCCGGTGCTGGGCGCGCAGGCCGTCTCGATCTTGGGAAATCCAACCGGCCAGTCGTGGCCAGGCCCGCAGCAGCGCTTCGTGGGTCAGCTCGACGCTGTCGCGGGAGATGGTGATCAGCCGGCTGGCGGCAAGACGGTCGAGGAGTGCGTCCGGCACCGGAAGGTCGGTACGCCGGGCCCGTCGCTTGGTGTCCTCGGTGCCGTCGCCCGGCACGACCAGGCGCAGGAACAGCAACCGGGCCGCGGTGCGCTCCTCCTCGGTGAACTGCTCGAAGGTGCGCTCGGCGGTCCGGGCGAGGGCATGTTCGACACCTCCGACGTCGTCGTAGCCGGTCAGTGTCACGACCATGCCGCGGCGTCGCTGCCAGGTCTCGGCGAGCGCGTGCGACACCAGCGGTAACACGGACGGCTGCCCGGCGACATCCGAGACGAGACGAGCCACCAGCGCCGTCTCGATCGTCGCCCCGGCGCGTGCGGCCGGTTCGGTGATCGCCGACCGCAGCTCCTCGGTGGACATCGGGCCGAGCATCACCTGCGCCCGGTGCAGTGCGGTGACCAATTCCGGGTGGCGTGCGCAGTGCCCGTAGAAATCGGCGCGAACGCCGACCACGATGCGCGCGTGCGGTCCCGCGGCGTTCGTCAACGCCCGGATCAGCCAGTCCCGGTCGGCCTCGTGGCAGAGGGTGAACGCCTCCTCGAACTGGTCGACCACCAGCAACACGTCGCCCGTGGCCTTCGCGAGCCAGCCGCGCAACGCCTCCGGACCCGCTGCCAGATCACCGCGAACGCGGTCGACGGGCTCGTCGGCGACATTCGCCACGGCCACGGCGAGTTCGCTGATCGGATCGGCTCCCGGCGTGATCACGATCGGGATACGCCGGCTCCGCGCGACCAGCCCGGCCCGCAGCAGCGACGACTTACCCGCGCCGGAGGAGCCGAAGACGCCGACGAAGGGGCGGTCGTCGACCAGCTTCACCAGCGTGTCGGTCACCGCCTCCCGGCCGAAGAACCGATCGGCATCACCTACCTGGTAGGGCGCCAGACCGACGTACGGCGCCGGCGTGTCCGCGCTCGCACCCGGCTGCGCGGAAGCCAGATGACGCCATCGCTCGGTCCATTCGTCGATATCGCCACCACAGGCCCGCACGACCGCCCCGGTGACGGCGAGGCTGGGTAGCCGACGCCCGGACAGCGCCTCGGACAGTGCCGCGGCCGAGTAATTGGTCCGCTTCCCCAGTTCGCGGTACGAGAGCCGGCCGGCGCGCAGGCGAAGTCGACGCAGGTCACCGGCGAACCGCAGGAGCGGTGTGTCCTCGGACTCCAACGGACGTTCCTGCCGCGGCACGGCACCTCCATCAGTCGTCATCGTCGTCTCGCCGTGTCCGGTGTTTGTTGTTCAGTGATCGACGCCGAACCTGAACATCGGCCGGCTGCCTATGGTCGGGGTCACTCCCCGCGGGCCAGACCACTCCACAGTAGATGCCGTGCCAGCGGCATGAAGGAGTCAATCGATGACATCCGCACGAGCACGCAGGACTGTCGCGGCGGCCGCCTCGATCGTCCTGGGCATCGGCGCCGTACCCGCCTCGGCGTCCGCGGCACCCGGCCCGGGGCCGGCCACCGTCCGTGACCACCACCGAGAGCGGCGGGCCGGCTTCGACACCCGTACGCCGGACGCGCGCACCCTTGTCGCGCTGCGTGCCGCCCGCCCGGCCGCCGGCGTCACCAGGCTGCACGAAGGGCTCGGCCCGCAGGGCATCGTCGACCTCGACCCGGAGACCGGGACGGCCCGCCGGGTCGCCAAGCTGGACGGGTTTCTCACCGCGGCCGGCCGCGAACCGGCCAAGGAGATCGCCACCGGCTACCTGATCGCGCACCCCGACGTGTTCGGCCTGAGCGCGACCGAGGTCGCCGCGCTGCGACTGCGCAAGGACTACGTCGACATCGACGGCACCCACCACCTGAGCTTCCAGCAGATGGTCGGCGACGTGCCGATCTTCGGCAACGGCGTGCGCGCCGACGTCGCGAAGGACGGCCGGCTCATTCAGGTCACCGGCTCCCCGGTGGCGGCCCTGCCCACCTCGCCGGGCAGTGCCAGGATGACCGCCGACCAGGCCCGCGCGGCCGCGGTCAAGGACGCCGGTTCGAAGGTCGGCGCCCGCCCCGGCGACCCGGCCGAGCTGGTCGCCTTCGCCACTCGGGGAGGCACCCGCCTCGCCTGGCAGACCCTCAGCACGAAGCAGGGCTACCTGCATGTGATCGACGCGGCGACCGGCCGCGTCCTCTACCGGCAGGACCTGCTGCTCAACGACAACGGCCCGCAGGCCGCGGTGTGGCAGAACTATCCGGGCGCCCCGCTCGGCGGCACCCAGCGGCGCCAGTCCCTCGCCCGCTGGATCGCACCCGGCGCGACCACCCTCGACGGCGATTCGGCGCACGTCTTCCTCGACGTCGACGACGACGATCAGGCCGGCCCGGGGGAGGAGGTCGCACCCGCCCGGCCCGGCGACTGGCGCTTCCCGTTCAAGGACTTCACCGCCCAGGTCGGCCCGCCCTGCGCCGCCGACAAACAGTGCTCCTGGGACCCGAACACCGCGTACTCGTGGAAGGACAACTCACGGCAGAACGCGGCGCAGTTGTTCTACTACGTCAGCAGCTTCCATGACCACCTGGAGAAGGCGCCGATCGGCTTCACCCGTCAGGCCGGCAACTACGAGACCGCGGACGGCGACCCGATCGAGGTCAACGCGCTCGACGGCGCCGACACCGCGAACGGCCGGCCGGACGGCGACCACGTCGACAACGCCAACATGCTGCCCACCCCGGACGGTGTGCCCGGACGGATGCAGATGTACCTGTTCCACTACCCGTCGCCGGACGACCCGTTCATCGCGGCCAACTCCGGCGACGAGGGTGACGTCGTCTACCACGAGTACACCCACGGCATGTCGAACCGGCTGGTCGTCGACGCGTCCGGGAACTCGGCACTGACCGGTGCCCAGGGCTACTCGATGGGTGAGGCATGGAGCGACTGGTACGCGTTCGACCACCTCACCGCGCTGGGCGTGCAGAAGGACACCGCCGCACCGGGTGAGGTACTGGTCGGCCGGTATGTGGGCGACGACCAGAACCTGATCCGGACCCAACCGCTGGACTGCACGGTCGGCGCGAGTGCCGGCGTATGTCCGGGAACCCCCGGTGCCGGATCCGGCGGCTACACCTACGGTGACTACGGCAAGATCCTCGGCTTCCCGGAATCACACGCCGACGGCGAGATCTGGGGCGAGACGCTGTGGGACCTGCGCACGGCGGTCGGCTCGAAACTGGCCGAATCCCTGATCACCCGAGCCATGGAGCTGTCCCCGGCCAACCCGTCCTTCCTCGACATGCGCAACTCGATCCTGATGGCCGACAGGGTCACCGGGGACGGGCGCGACCAGCACAAGATCTGGAAGGTCTTCGCCGGGCGGGGCATGGGCTGGTTCGCCGCCGACCTGGACGGTGACGACGTCACCCCGATCGAGGACTTCTCGATGCCGCCGGCCCGCGACGCCGCGCGTACTTCGGTCACCGGCAACGTCACCGACGCCGACTCCGGCACTCCACTGGCCGGCGTCACGGTCAGCTTCGCCGGCCACGACTCCGGCTTCGCCGACTCCTACCGGGCGACCACCGACCCGCACGGCCGGTACACGATCGCCGGCGTCCTGCCCGGCGGCACCTACCCCGAGGTCGGCGCCACCCTCCCCGGTTACGAGCCGAGCATGCGGGACGTCCGGATCCGTCCCGGCACCAACCGGGTGGACTGGACGCTGCGCCGGGACTGGGCGGCGACCGGCGGCGGCAGCCAGGTGACCGATGCCGACGGCGACGACTACTCGTTCGTCGGCTGTGGCCCGGTGGCCGCGGTGGATGCCCTGCAGCGGACCGGGTGGAGCACCGACGCCACCTACGACGCCAATGGCAAGATCGACCCACGCCACCTGGTGGTGCGGTTGCCCACCGCCGTCGACGTGTCGTCCATCGCGATCAACCCGTCCGGCAACTGCGGCGACGACCCGAGCGCCTCGACCGGCGACTACCGCGTCGAGACCTCTGCCGACGGCCAGACCTGGACGGTCGCGTCGGCGGGCCACTTCGGGGCCGGCAACCGGGGCCGGATGAACGAGGTCCCCCTCGCGGCGGGCAGCACGTCCGCGGTGCGCTACCTGCGCTACACGATGCTCGGCACCCAGATCGCCGAGGAGGGAATCACCTGCCCCGACTTCTACGCGGGGTGCTACTTCGTCGACACCGTCGAGGTCGGCGTCTACGGCAGATCCCACTGAACTCACGGCGAACAGCAAGGAGCTGGCCATGCGATACACCCTTCTGGCCGCCGCGGCATCCGCCGCCGTACTGGCCGTCACGCTGACCGCGTGCGGCTCCAGCGAGAAGACCACCGACAAGCAGGGATCCGGAACCGCCGGCGACACCAAGGGCGCCCTGATCGGTGTCACCATGCCGACCCGTTCCTCGGAGCGGTGGAACGGTGACGGCCTGAACGTCAAGAAAGACCTCGAGGAGCTCGGTTACCAGGTCGACCTGCAGTAC
>NZ_BOQN01000067.1 GCF_018332695.1 Paractinoplanes toevensis | reverse complement strand
CCCTCGCGGCGGGCCCGCTCGGCCAGCTTCACGACGTTCTCGACCAGCTGAGTCGGCGGGGTGACCTTGGCCAGGAACGCCTTCTGGAGCTGCTTGCCGGCGCCGGTCGCGTCCTTCAGCACACCACCGGCCATACCGGCCATGAACGCGCCGCCGAACACCAGCAGCATCGAGGGGATCAGGATGATGGAGGCCGGTGAGCCGCCCTCGAGGATCTGAACGGTGAAGACGATGATCAGTGAAACAACTACACCGACGATGGTTGAGATGTCCATCAGCGTTCCTTCCGGTGCAGCGGAAGCACCTTGGCGTCGTGGTCTTGGTCGTCCGTGGACGACATGGCAACTGGCGCAGGCTCAGCCTCTAGGCGACTCGCTTGGGCGATAAGCGAGGCGCGGTAGTGGCGAACCGAGTCGATGAACTCGGGCACGGACTCGGCGACGATGTACTTGGTGCCGTCGACCAGCGTTACGACCGTGTCGGGCGTGCATTCCACACGCTCGATCAGGTCCGGATTCAGGGCGAACACGGCACCGTTTAGGCGAGTTACGAGGATCACTTACATCCGTCCTTGGGTGGTGGTGTGGTCCTGGCTGGTAGGCCGTCCGTGGCCCGCTTTCACATGTAACTTCGGCGACTTGACGGTTGCTGATGAGATCCAACCGGTCGCACTACGGGTGCAGCCGTTCGGCTAAAAACGGACGGCCGGGACAGGCACGTGAGTGCCCGTCCCGGCCGCCGGCCGGACTACTGCTGGTGGTGCTAGCGCTTCATGCTGACGAGCTCCTGGAGGAGCTCGTCGGAGGTCGTGATGACGCGGGAGTTCGCCTGGAAGCCCCGCTGGGCGATGACCAGGTTGGTGAACTCCTGTGCGAGGTCGACGTTCGACATCTCCAGTGCGCCGCTGATGACCTGACCCATGCCGGCACTGGCCGGCAGGCCCACTTGGGCGTAGCCGGAGTTGACCGTCGAGCGGTACGAGGAGTCACCGGTCTTCTCGAGACCGTTGACGTTCTTGAAGGTCGCCATGGCGATCTGCCCGAGGACTTGCTTCAGACCGTTGCTGTAGACGCCGATGATCTGGCCGGTGTCGGAGACGGTGTACGACAGCGACGTCAGTGCGCCGGCCGATTGGCCGTCGGTGTCGAAGACACGTGCGTCGGAGAGGCCCGAGAACGAGGTGATGTCACCGACGTCGACGGTGTAGTCGCCGAGTGTCAGCTCATCCTTCGCCACACCGGCGCCGTCGGTCGACTTGCCCTTCTCGAAGTTCATCGTCGTGGTGCCGATCGGGGTGGCGGTGGTCATGTCGGCGCCCTCCGCGAAGAGGTCCACCGTCCAGGCCGAGGTGTCGGCGACGTTGTCGTTCGCCGTCCGGCTGAACCTCGCCGTCACCGTGTGGGTCGCGCCCTGCGCGTCGTACACCTTGACCGGGATGGTCGTGGTGTAGTTCAGGCCGGAGTTGTCGGGATCCGTCGAGTTCGGGACGTCGTCGCTGCTCAGGTTGCCCTTGAGGGTGACCGTCGAGGTCGCCTTGGGTGGGATCGTGCTGCCCAGCGGCATCGTGATGTCACCCGGCTTGCCGGCGGCGTTGACCACGCCGTCCTCCGCGGTCCAGCCCTGCACCGGCTCGCCGGTGGCGGTGGTCAGCAGGCCGTTTCCGTCGAAGGAGAACGAACCCGCCCTCGTGTACAGGTTTTCGCCGCCGCTGCGGGTGATGAAGAAGCCGTCGCCCTGGATCATCATGTCGCCGGATCGGCCGGTGGTCTCCTGCGAGCCCTGGGCCCAGTTGGAGAGGATGCCGGCGTTACGCACACCGAGGCCGACCTGGGCCGGGTTGGTGCCACCCTGGCCGTTCTGCGGAGCACCGGCCGCGCCCAGCATCTGGCTGAGCGTGTCCTGGAACTGCACGGTGCTCGCCTTGTAGCCGACGGTGTTGACGTTGGCGATGTTGTTACCGGTGACGTCCATCATCTGCTGGTGCGCGTGCAGGCCGCTGATGCCGGAGTAGAGAGAACGCAGCATGAATCGATGTCCTTTGCGGAGTCGGGAAGGCCGATCAGGCGGTCGCTGGACCGGATGCCGGCTTGGCCTTGTCGGCCTCCGGCTTGGGCGCAGGCGGGCTGGTCATACCGGCGAGGCCGGTGGGACCAGCGGTGGCGACGGTGCCGCCGGTCGCCTGACCCAGTGTCTGGACTTCCATGACCTTGGACAGCTGCACATCCGTGTTCCCGACCCGAAGCATCGGTTCGCTGTCTCCGTTGAGCTTTGCCGCCGAGACGACGCCGGTCTGCCGGCCGCCGTTCTCGTCCATGTAGGTGACCTCGTGCCCGACCAGGCTGCTCACGCCGATCATGCGCTGTGACTTGAGCATGTCGGCGATGTCGCCGAGCTTCTCGACCTGGGTGAACTGCGCGGTCTGCGCCAGGAACTGGGTCGAGTCGGCCGGGTTGCTGGGGTCCTGATACTTGAGCTGTGCCACGAGCAGCTTGAGGAAGGTGTCCTTGTCCCCAAGGTCCTTTGCCTTGTCCCCGATACTCTTCGAGGGCGTTGGGGCATTTGCTCCCGTAACACCCGAATTTCCCGATATTCCCGAGGTCGGCGAGGTCATAACAGCTCCTGTCCGTTTGCTTCGCTCGACCTAAGCTTCGGCGGCCCCCAATTTTTTCTTAGGCCGTCCACAACCCCGCCGCCTCCTTGACCGGACTGAAGGCTCAACAAAAAGAAATCGCGGGCCCGCCGAAGCGGACCCGCGATGCATTCTCTGCTGGTGGAGCTGTCAGGGCGCGAGAGACAGGCTGAACTTTCCCTTGCCGTACCGGTTGACCTCGACCAGGAGGTCCACCCGGCGGCCGAGCGCCATCAGATGCGCCCGGGCGTCCGCCGGCAGCGGATCGCCGGGGTAGACCACCTGGTACATCTTGATGTGCGGGCCACCCTCCCGGTTGAGCAGGCTGGTCAGCACGTTGCAGAGCTCGAAGACGTTCTCGGCGAGGTTGGGGAACAACTTCTTCTCGTCGATGCTGTCCTCGGCCGCACCGGCCGGCATCAGGCCGAGCGCGGCGCCCGCGTTGGCCGACAGGGAGAGATCCATACCCATGACGCCGTAGATGTTCTGTGCGGTGTCGGTGAAAATCGCGACCGTCGCCGTCGCGATCTCCTCAGCGGAGATCGGATCGCCGGGGCTGACGGTCACTTCTCGGCCGAGCAGGTCCTCGAAGAGGTTGCGAACGGCCACTGTGCCAGGAAGAACCGATACGTCGGACATGTCTTAATCATCCCAAAATCGGAGCGAATACCTCGTCGAATCGCTCAGCCGAGAAGGGCTTCACGATGAAAAAGAGTGCACCGGCAGCGTCCGCCTGGTCTTTCATCTCAGGCGTGCTCTCCGACGTCACAAAACCGAACTTCACGGCGTTACCCGCTGCCCGAAGCTGACGAAGTACCTCAATACCGGTCATTTCGGGCATATTCCAGTCGGACAACACCAGATCAGGGTTCTCTGACTTGGTCATGTCGAATGCTTCCCGGCCGTTCGTGGCCTCGATCAGATCGTGGTCCCCGAAGCCGGCCTGCCGCAGCGTGCGGACCACGATCTGCCGCATGACCCGACTGTCGTCGGCGATGAGAATCTTCATGCGCCGTCCTCCTCACTGTTCTCCGCGCGGCTATGCCACATGGAAATGGACACGGGTTCGTCTTCCCAGAGGCCGTAGACGCCCCCGATCCGCTCGGTATTCGGATACCGGGCCGACGACTCGGGAGCCAGGACAACCTGGGGCAGGGAGAGAAGGGCGCCGGGCGGCAGCATCGCCTTGACGTTGCCGCCGACGATGTTGGCGAGTTCGCCGAGCACGTCGGACATGTCGTCCTCGCTCACCTCGTCCGGTTCCATGGCCAGGAACGCGGCAGCGGCGCGACGAGCCGCCAAGGTGGAGCAGGCGTAGACCAGATGCCCGGTCCAGGAACCGTTGATGGAGACCGAGGAATGCACCTCAGAGGGCTGGTGCTCGTCGTACGTCGGGATCAGCGGGTTGATGCCCTCCGGATCCAGGTACGACTCCCAGACTTGTCCTACCATCTCGGCGAGGTCGTCCTCATTGACCTCGACTTCGACACTCATGAGTTCGCTCCGGTCGGGACGAGGCCCAGCAGGGCCAGCTTTTCGATCATCGCGCCCTCGGTGAAGGGCTTGATCACGTACTCGTGGGCGCCCGCGGCGAGCGCACGCACGATCTGGCTCTGTTCGCTCTCAGTGGTGACCATGACCAGCGTCATCTCCCGCAGACGCGGATCGGCGCGGACGTGGATGACGAACTCGAGCCCGTTCATGTTGGGCATGTTCCAGTCGATGAGGGCCAGATCCGGCACCTCGGGCATGTCGGCGAGCAGGTCGATAGCCTCCTTGCCGTCGCCTGCTTCCACCGCATCGAAGTTCAGCTTCGTGACAATGCGCTTGAGGATCATGCGCATCGCGCGGGAGTCGTCGATCACCATGGCGCGCATCGCGGCGTCATCCCCTTCTCGGAGCGCCCGCGGGCACCCCGTTACGGACTCGGTAGGCAGAGGTGCGGCCGGCGGCCACCCGCTCGTAGTTGTCGTCGATCCCGATGGTCGTCTCGGCCGCGCCGAGGAAAAGCCATCCGTCGGGGCGGAGAAGCTTGGCCGCGTTCTGCAACACGGTCCGCTTCGTCGCGACATCGAAATAGATCAGGACGTTGCGCAGGAAGACGATGTCGAAGGGCTGCATCGCCGGCAGCGGCGCGGTCAGGTTCATCAGCCGGAACGAGACGTTCTTGCGCAGCTGCGCGGTGATCCGCCAGTGCGCGCCGGCCCGCTCGAAGTACTGCACCAGCTGCTGAGCCGGCAGGCCGCGGTTGACCTCGACCTGGCTGTACTCGGCCGCTTCGGCCCGCTTGACCATCTCGGTGGAGATGTCGGTTCCCATGATCTCGTACGACCAGCCCGGCGGCAGGTTCTCCTGCAGCGTGATGGCCAGGCTGTAGGCCTCCTGGCCGCTCGAGCTGGCGGCCGACCAGACCCGGATCTTGCGGGTCGAGGCACGGGCCTTGACCAGTTCGGGCAGCACCACGTCGGTGAGAGCCATGAACGGCTCCCGGTCGCGGAACCACGAGGTCTCGTTGGTGGTGAGCGCGTCGATGATCCGGCGCTGGTTCGCCGGGTTCGGCCGGCGCTGGAGGTCGGCGAGGAACTCGTTGACGTTCGCCGCCCCGACCGCCCGGGCCACCGGAATCAGCCGCGCTTCCACCAGGTATTCCTTGCCCGGGGCGAGCACGATCGAGGCTTCCTTGCGGACCAGCGTCGAGACGTAGGTGAATTCGGCCTGCGAGAGAGTCATCGCGCCACCGCCGCCGACCGGCCGGTCTTCACCCGGCTGATCAGGTGCGCGGCGATCCGGTCCAGCGGCAGGATCTCGTCCGCCAAACCGGCACCGACCACGGCACCCGGCATACCCCACACCACCGAGGTGGCCTCATCCTGGGCCAATATCTCGGCACCTGCGTCTCTCAGCACCTTCGCACCACCTCGTCCGTCATGTCCCATTCCGGTAAGTACGGTGGCATAGGCAGATGCCCCGTAGAGAGCCGCGACGGACCGGAACATGACGTCCACGGCCGGGCGGCAGGAGTTCTCCGGCGGCGCGCTGCTGAGCTGCGTCAGCGTCGCCGTTCCCCGGCGATGCAGCACCAGATGCGAGTCGCCGGGGGCGATGTACGCCCATCCGGCTTGCAGTTCCATCCCGTCGGTGGCCTCGACCACGTGCAGCGGTGTGCTGCGGTCCAGGCGTTCCGCGAACATCCGGGTGAAGACGGGTGGCATGTGTTGTGTGATCACGATCGGCACCGGGATGTCGGCCGGAATTCCGGTCAGCACCCTGGTGAGCGCGTCCGGGCCGCCGGTGGACGAGCCGATCGCCAGGATGTCGACCTTCCCGCCGGGCGTACCCCGCTTGGCCGGGCGAGCAGGCGGTCCGGCCGGCGCCGCGCCCGGACGGCCGGGCGGCCCGGCCGGCGGAAGACCCGCCCGCGGTGGCGCGGCACCCGGGCGAAGCCGGGTCGGCGCGGCGGCACCCGGACGGCCGGGGGGACCGGCCGGCGCACCTGCCGCGCGCCGCTTACCGCCCAGCGCATGGATCTTCGGGACCAGCTCGCTCCGGACCGCCGCGATGGACTCGTTCACCGAGCCGACGTTGCTCGGCTTGGTGACGTAGTCCGTCGCGCCCGCCGCGAGAGCCTCCAAAGTGGCCGACGCACCCGCCGCGGAGAGCGTGCTGAACATGATCACGGGGATCTGTTTGTGCCGCTTGCGCAGTTCCCGGACCGCTTCGATGCCGTCCATCTGGGGCATCTCGATGTCCATCGTGATCACGTCAGGCTTGAGCTGATCGATCTTCGCCTGGGCCAGCAGACCGTTGGAGGCCGTACCGACGACCTCAATGTTCTCCGCGCCGCCCAGGGCGTCGACGATGAGCCGACGAACCACGACCGAGTCGTCGACGACCAGCACCGTAATCATCCGACCACCTCCTTCACCCGAGCCACGCCGGGCCCAATGCCGCGACTACTGGTGCGAGTAGCCGATGCGCGGTGGAGGTGTCCAAGAGGTCACGTACCACCAGCGCCTGCACCGCACCGCTGAGCATGTTCCAGACCCCGCCGGCCCGGTCGGCCAGCGGAATGTCGGCCGTATCGACGGCCTGTACCAACAGCATCTGCGCCGCGGCGGCGGTGCGGACCCGATCCGAGAGATACGCGGCCCAGGAGGCCGAGTGGACGGCCGGGGACCAGCCACCCGCATTCCGGCGCGCATCCTCCGCCGAGGTGGCGAGCCGGTTCACGTCCTTGGACCGCAGCGAGCGCAGCCGGTCCAGCAGGGCCGACACCACGTAGTGATGCGGGCCCAGGTCGATCGGGGCGCCGGTCGGCAGCTTGCGCATCGCCGACACCCAGCCGGCGCCGAGCATTCGGCGCGAGTCGGTGTCCAGCACCTCGCGGAGGTAACTGGCAACCGCGGCATCACACAGCAGCGCCGTGGCGGCCGCCGCCGTCTCGCTCTGCTGCGCATCCCGGCCCGTCCCGGACCAGGTCCAGGCCATCACGTCGTAGCGCAGGCAGGTGAGCAAGGCGTCGACCGAACCGATCGGCGCCCGCTCGACCAGTGCCAGGCTGCCGGCCGGGTCTTCCTTCGACATGCCCTTGAGCGACGGCATCCGGCGCGCCGCGCTCTCCACCTCCACCCACAGCGGCCCCCGGATTCCTTCGTCCGGCAGCCGGTCGGCGAGGACGTGCAGATCGTCCTTCTGCAACCGCAGGCCACGCAGCACCACCTCGGCCGTCGCCGACCCGCCGGCCAGGCGGGTCAGGTCGAAGCCGAGCACCGGGGCGCTGACCAGGCTGTACATCAGGTGGTTGCGCGGTACGTGTCGACGGCCTGGTTGACGTCGAGGGCCAGCATCAGCCGTCCGTCCAGCTTGAACGTGCCGACCACGAGCTCCCGGGTCGGCCCGCTGAGCGTGTCCGGCGGCGGCTCGAACCGCTCGTCGTCCAGGTCGACCACCTCGCCGATCTTGTCGACCAGGAGGCTGACCGGCTCACCGTCGCCGCGCAGGATCACGTTCATCACCGGGCCCTGCAGCGCCTTACGGGCCATGCCCAGCTGGACCCGCAGGTCCACCGCCGCGATCACCTGACCGCGCAGGTTGAACAGCCCGCCGACGGCCGGCGGCGCGAGCGGCACCGGGGTGTACTCGTTGTACGAGAGCACCTCCTGCACCGTGTCCACCTCGACGCCGAAGAGCTGACCGGCCACCTCGAAGGTGGCGAACTGTCGGCTCGCCATCTCAGGCCTCCACCAGCATCTCGTCGTTCTCCAGGTCGGAGTAGAAGTTCGGGTCGGCGGCGAGGATCGCGCGGCGGACGTCGAGCAGCTCGGTCACCCGCTGCTGGATGACCGCGGTGCCGACCAGGCCGTCCTCCTCCGCGTCCCGGCGGGCCGTGGTGGAGTTCTCGGCGATGTCCACGATCCGGTCGACCACCAGTGCCACGCTGCGACCGCCCTCGCTGTAGACCACCACCGACACGGTGTCGCCCTCGGGCTCTTCGCCGTACGCCCCGAGCAGGTGCGACAGCCGCACCAGCGGCAGGATCTGCCCGCGGTACTGCACGACCTCGCGGGAGCCGGCGTGCTCGATCCGCTCGCGCGGGAACTCCTCGAGCCGGGTGACCGTATCCAGCGGGATCGCGACCCGCCGCTCACCGACCGCGGTGACCAGCAGCCGTTCTCCGGTGCCGGCGGCGGCGTTGGCCCGCGACGAGCCCTCGAGACTCTTCCGATCAGCGTCGGCGGTCAGGTGGCTACGCCGGGCGAGCGAGGACACGTCCAGGATCAGGCCGACCTTGCCGTCGCCCAGAATGGTGGCGCCGGCGTACAGCCCGATGTCCTTGAATCGGCTGTTGAGGGCCTTGACCACGACCTCTTCGGTGTTCAGCACCCGGTCCACGACCAGGCCGAACCGGCGGCCGTCGGCCTGCAGCACCATGATGTAGACACCCTGGTCGCCGCCGACGTCAAGGCCGAGCGTCCGGTCCAGTCGGACCAGCGGGAGCAGCTTGCCGCGCAGCCGGTAGACGGGCGCGCCGGAGGCGTACTCGATCTTGGTGGAATTGCCGTCGATGAAGACCAATTCCAAGACCGCAACCTGGGGTACGACGTAGCGCTGCTCGCCGCAGTCGACGGTGAGTGCCTGGATGATGGCCAGGGTCAGCGGGATGGTGAGCCGCCAGACCGTGCCCTCGCCGGGCGTCGAGTCGACGCTGACCGCGCCGCCGATGTTCTCGATGTTGGTCTTCACGACGTCCATGCCCACGCCGCGGCCGGACACGTTGGTGACCTTGGCAGCGGTGGAGAAGCCCGGCTGGAAGACCATTGCCATGATGTCGCGCTTGTCCATGTTGGGGACCTGTTCCGCGCGCAGCAGGCCTTTCTCCACGGCCTTCTGGGCGATGCGATCCACGTCCAGGCCTGCGCCGTCGTCGGCGACCTCGACCGCGACGTGCCCGCCCTCGTGGTAAGCGCGCAGGGTCAGCGTGCCCTCGGGGCCCTTGCCCGCCGCGATCCGGCGCTCCGGGTCCTCGATGCCGTGGTCGACCGCGTTGCGCACGAGGTGGGTCAGCGGGTCCTTGACCGCCTCGAGCAGACTCCGGTCGAGCTCGGTCTCCTTGCCCTGCATGACCAGCTCGACCTTCTTGCCGAGCGAGTTGCTCAGGTCCCGGATGACTCGGGGAAGCTTCGACCAGATGTGCTCGATGGGCTGCATCCGGGTCTTCATGATGCCCTCTTGCAGCTCGCTCGTGATCATGCCGAGCCGCTGCGCGCTGCGCACCAGGGTCGCGTCGCCGATCTCCATCACGCCCCGGACCAGCTGGTTCCGGGCCAGGACGAGCTCGCCGACCATGTTCAGCAGGGTGTCGAGCAGGTCGACGTCGACCCGGATCGCGCTGTCCGCGATGCTGCGCTTCGGCGCCTGCTGCTGCAGCGCCTCGTTGACGGCGGCCGGCTTGGCCTTACCCTCCTCGAGGAGGATCGTGCCGAGCTTGCGCTCGTCCCCCTCGAGCTGCTGGGCCAGCGCCGAACCGACGTCCTGCGGCTGCGCGCCGCCCGACTCGACCAGCAGCTCGCCGATCGGCTTGCGCTGCTCCTCGACCGGCTCGGGCTCGGGCCGGACCGCGGGCGGCGCTTCCTCGAGCGGCACCGGCGTCTCGGCCGCGGTCTCCGCGGTCTCCGCGGTCTCCGCGGGCGCCTCGGCGGCCGGCGCGGCCGCGGCCTCGGCCGCCGCTTCGCCGGCGTTCATCTGCGCGTGCACCTGGGCGAGAATGCTGTCGATGTCGACGTCGTTCTCGGTGCCGTTCTCCTCGATCGAGGAGAGGATCGACCGGACCCCGTCGATCATCGCGAGCAGGACCGTGATCGTCGCGGGGGTGACCGGCTGCACGCCGTCGCGCAGCTTGGAGAGCAGTGACTCACCACCATGGGCGAGCTTCTCCAGCCTGCTGAAGGCCAGGAAGCCGCTGGTGCCCTTGATCGTGTGGATCGCCCGGAAGATCCGGGAAATCAGATCCCGGGAGTTCGGCTCCTGCTCGAGGGCGACCAGGTCGCGGTCGATCTGGTCCAGGTTCTCGTGGCTCTCCAGAAGGAATTCAGCAACGATTTCACCAAGGTCTTCCACGCTTACTTACCTCCTGCTCGGCTTCCACAGCTCTCATCGACGGTTGCATCCGTCACCTGAGCAATCAGGACTCGCCGCCGGGGCGGCGGTAGCGGTAGCCGAATCCTCGGACCGATTCGATGGGCGATTCGTCCGGGTCTGACCACCCGAGCTTGCGCCGCAGCCGCAGTACGGCAAATTTCACGCGTTCCTGACCGATACCGGTCGGGTCGTCCCACGCCTGAGTCAGCAGCTGATTGGGGCTCAGAACCGCGCCGGCGTGCCGAACCAGCGCATTGAGCAGGCGGAACTCGGTCGGGGTCAGCCGTTTCTCGTCACCCTTGACGTACACCCGGCGCTTGGTCGGGTCGAGGTGCACGAGCCCGTCGTCGTAGACCTGGCTGGCCCAGCTGTTCTGCCCGCTGGAGGAGCGGCGCAGGAGCGCCTCGACCCGGGCGAGCAGTTCGTTGTTGGCGAACGGCTTGGTCAGGTAATCGTCGGCACCGCCGCGCAGGCCGCGTACCTTCTCGGCCTCCTGGCCGTGCGCGGTCAGCACGAGCACCGGTACGTCGGAGACGTCGCGCAGCCGCTCGAGCACCTGCCAGCCGTCCATCTCGGGCAGGCCGACGTCGAGCACCACCAGATCGGGATGCTCGGCGTACGCCTCCTTCAGACCGGTACGGCCGTCACCGGCATGTGCCACCTCGTAGCCCGCCCGGCTGAACAGCAGCCGTAGGGCGAGCGCGATGTCCGGGTCGTCCTCGACGACGAGAAGGCGACTCATCGTGTCCTCACCCTGGCCCCACCCCTCGCTGCACACGGCTGTCCGCCGGGCTCACCGGAGGCGGCCCGTCGAAGAAGTCAGCGTCTTGCTCGGCGTTGCTCGCACGACAGCGGGCAACGGATTTAACCGCGCAAAGCCACGATAGCGTGATGTCACGGTCTATTTACGGACAGTGACAGTTTAGCGGGCTATCCGGCCAGCGGGGGCGGTCCGCACGTTTCCGGAATCGAGGGACGGGCCGACGCACTCGGCCATCCCACCAGCCTGACACTTTTGCGTACGCCGATACCGGTTTCCGCCAAATAAGGGACATACGCCCAAAGAACGGCTGCGATATACCTAGGTGGGCGACTCGGCCCCACCCGGACCCGGGAGGCACTGGTGTTACGACGTCTCGCCCTGCTCGCAGCCGCGCCCACGGCGCTGCTCGCGGTCGGAACGCCGGCCCAGGCCCGAGTCCCGGCACCACCGCTCCCGGCGAACGCGCCGGCCGCCGCGCTCACCCCGGCCCAGCTGATGTCCGAGGTCGTGACGAAGACCAACCAGGAACGCCGGGCCAACGGGTGCGGCAAGCTCGACGTCGACCTGGAACTGACCATCGCCTCCATCCGGCAGAGCCTCTACATGGCCCGGACCGGCCAGTTCACCCACGTATGGAAGGACGGCACGACGTTCGTGGCCCGCTCGCACGCGGCCGGTTACGCGCAGCCGTCCGGCGAGAACATCGCCTGGGGTTACCGCACCTCGGAGGAGGTACTGGACGCCTGGATGGCCAGCCCGGACCACCGGGAGAACATCCTCAACTGCAGCGCCCGCTCGATCGGCACCGGCGTCGCCTACGGCAACAACGGCCTGCCGTACTACACCCAGGTCTTCGGCTACGAGTAAACCACCACCGGCCCCGCCACCTCCTTGACCGGACTGAAGACCTTCACAGTTCGCAGTTGATCAGGACCGGCTCCGGGTGCAGCTCGATGCCGAACTTCTCGAGGACCCCGTCGCGGATGGTCCTCGCCAGGTCGAGCAGGGCCGTGGTCGTGCCGTCGCCGCGGTTGGTCAGCGCCAGGGTGTGCTTGGTGGAGATCGAGACGCCGTCGCCGGCGAAGCCCTTCGGGAAGCCCGCGTGCTCGATCAGCCAGGCCGCCGGGAGCTTGACGCTGCCGTCCTGGCCGGGCCAGTGCGGCGCCTGCTCCAGCCCGAGTGACGCCCAGCGCGCGGCGGTGACCACCGGATTGGTGAAGAAGGAACCCACCGACCAGGTGTCCCTGTCGTCCGGGTCGAGCACCATGCCCTTGCCCGCGCGCAGTTTCAGCACGGTGTCGCGGGCCTGGCGCAGGGAGACCCGGTCGCCGGCCTCGGTGCCCAGGCTGCGGGCCAGCTCGGCGTAGCGGATGGGCGCCGACTCGTCCGCGACCGCGAGCCGGAAGTCGACGTGCAGCACCAGGTAGCGGTCGCTGTACTTGAAGACGCTGGAGCGGTACGCGAAGGCGCACTCGGCGGCCGACATCGCCCGGACGGTGTCCTGCTCCCGGTCGTAGGCGTGCACGGCGACGATCGTGTCGGCGACCTCCGACCCGTACGCTCCGACGTTCTGGATCGGGGTGGCGCCGGCCGAACCGGGGATGCCGGACAGGAACTCGAGGCCGGACCAGCCGTTCGTCACCGCGTACTCCACGAAGTCGTCCCAGACCTCGCCCGCGGCGACCCGTACCGTGATGGTCCCGGCCTGTTGGCCGACCACCTCTATGCCGCGGGCGCGCAGCAGCAGCACCTCGCCGGCGAAGCCGGCATCGCCGATCACGACGTTGCTGCCGCCGGCCAGCACGAGGACCGGGCGACCCTCGGCCGAGGCATTACGCAGGGTAGTGACCGCTTGGTCCGTTTCGGCGGCTACCGTCAAGGTGCCGGGCTCGCCCCCGAGGCGTAGCGTCGTGTACGCCGCGAGGGGTGAATTCGCGGGTGCGTCGGTTTGGCGGTCGCGACTAACGTCAGGCACGACGTTCACCCTAGGCTCAAGGCGCCGGGGCACTCATCGGCGGTCCGATGGAGTGGGAGAGAATCGCGATGAACAGGCTGCACGCGACCAAGGAGTTCTGGCTCGCCGCCCTTCGGGCCGACAGCCCCGCGCTGCAGGACGCGGTGGCGCAGGCCGGCCCGTCCGCCGAGGTGCCCCACTGCCCCGGCTGGACCTGCGCCGATCTGGTCGAGCACATCACGACCCTGATGCACTGGGTGCGCGAGACGGTGCCGCGCGGCGTCACCAGCGGCCCGACCACCGCGCCGGTGCGCCAGGGCGAGCGCCCCGAGTGGGACGTCGCGCTCGACGAGCTGCGCCGCGAGCTGACCGGCACGATCGAGACCCTCGAGGCCGTCGAGGCCGACTTCCCGGCGTGGAACTGGGCGCCGCAGGCCAAGCAGGCCGGTTTCTGGCACCGCCGGATGGCCCACGAGGTCTCGGTGCACCGCTGGGATGCGGAGGCCGCGGCCGGCCGCCCCACGCCGATCGAGACCAAGCTGGCGGCCGACGGGGTGAGCGAGGTGCTCGACACCTGGCTGCCGGCCGGCCGGCGGAAAGGCCCCACCGACCTGCACGGCGTCGTGCACCTGGTGGCCGGCGACGCGGGCTACGAGTGGTTCGTGCGGCTGCGCGGTGCCGGGGTGTCGCTGCTCGACACCAGCACGATTCTGGACTCCGACGACCATCACGCGCGGGCTCAGGCGACCGGCCCGGCCAGCGACCTGCTGCTCGCCCTGATGGGCCGGTTGCGGATGGAACGCCTGGTAGTGACCGGTGATCCTCGCCTGATCTCGGCCTTGCGGACCGGCTGACCCGTTTAAATTCGTCTTACCGGCGGTTCGTGCTGGCCACTTGGGCCCCTATGATTAACCGGTTAAGTGACTTCGCGAACACACTTCGCAACACCAGGAAGCGGGGAACGCATGACGGCAACCGTCACGTCCACGTCGGCGCAGCCGGCCCTCGCCGGGATCACCTTCCCCGACGGCTTCGTCTGGGGCGCGGCCACCGCGTCGTACCAGATCGAGGGCGCGGCGCGGGAAGACGGTCGCGGCGAGTCCATCTGGGACACCTTCAGCCGTGAGCCGGGCCGGGTCTACCGCGGGCACACCGGCGACGTGGCCTGCGATCACTACCACCGCTACGTCGACGACGTGGCGCTGATGGCAGATCTCGGTCTCGCGTCGTACCGGTTCTCGATCGCATGGCCGCGCATCCAGCCCGACGGCACCGGCCCGGTGAACGTCAAGGGTCTGGACTTCTACGACCGGCTCACCGACGAACTGCTCGGTAAGGGCATCGACCCGGTGGTCACGCTCTACCACTGGGATCTGCCGCAGACCCTGGAAGACCTCGGTGGCTGGGCCAACCGGCTCACCGCGGAGGCCTTCGGCGAGTACGCCCAGATCGTCTACGGCCGGCTCGGCGACCGGGTCGGCACCTGGACCACGCTCAACGAGCCGTGGTGCTCGGCCTACCTGGGCTACTCCAGCGGCCGGCACGCGCCCGGCAAGCAGGACCCGGCGGCGACCTTCGCGGCCGTGCATCACCTCCTGCTCGGCCACGGCCTGGCGGCTCGTGCGCTGCGCTCGGCCGGCGCCCGCAGCGTCAGCATCACGCTCAACCCGTCCGCGGTCTTCCCGGTCGACCCGGACAACGCGGCCGACCGCGAGGCCGTCCGGATCATCGACGGGCTGTCCAACCGGGTCTTCTTCGATCCGCTGCTGAAAGGGCAATACCCGGCCGACATGCTGGCCCACATGGCCCGGTTCACCGACCTGTCCTACATCCAGGACGGCGACCTCGCCACCATCAACGCCCCGATCGACGTACTGGGCGTCAACTTCTACATGCCGTCGTACGTCTCGGCGAAGCCCGGCGAGCCGGCCGCACCGGACCAGCCCGGCAGCGAGGGCATCGCGTTCCGCGCACCGAACGGCCCGGTCACCGACATGAACTGGCCGATCGAGCCGTCCGGCCTGACCCGCCTGCTCAAGCGCATCCACGACGACTACCCGGGCACCCCGATGCTGATCACCGAGAACGGCGCGGCATACCCCGAGGGCCCGGGCGCCGACGGGGAAGTGCACGACACCCGACGCATCGAGTATCTCGACGGCCACCTGCGGGCCTGCCATGATGCCTTGGCGGCCGGAGTCGATCTGCGTGGATACTTCGTCTGGTCGCTCATGGACAACTTCGAGTGGGCCGAGGGGTACGCGAAGCGCTTCGGGATCGTGCACGTCGACTACGCCACCCAGGAGCGGCGGCTCAAGGACAGCGCGAAGTGGTACCGGGAGGTGATCCGCCGCAACGGCATCGCCGAGCCGGGAGAGAGCGAGGGGTGACCTGGTGGTGACGCGGGAACGACCGACCCTGGAGGCGGTGGCGCGACGCGCCGGAGTGTCCAGGGCGACCGTTTCCCGAGTCGTCAACGGTTCGACATCGGTGGCCGCCTCCATCCGTGAGGCGGTCACCCGGGCCGTCGAGGAGCTGGGCTACGTGCCGAACCAGGCCGCCCGCAGCCTCGTGACCCAACGCACCGAGTCGATCGCGCTGATCCTGCCGGAAACGGCGAACCGGGTCTTCTCCGACGATCTCTTCTTCCCGGCGATCATCCGCGGCGTCGGCGGCGAGCTCGAGGCCGCCGACAAGCAACTCGTGCTGATGATGGCCGGCTCGGCCAAGAGCCACGACCGCGTCGAGCGTTATGCCGTGGCCGGTCACGTGGACGGCGTCATGTTCGCGTCCATGCACGGCGCCGACCCGCTGCCCGGCACCCTGGTGCGGCTCGGCATCCCGGTGGTCTGCAGCGGCCGCCCGATCGGCGAGGCCGCCGTGCCGTACGTCGACGTCGACCACTTCGGCGGCGTCTGCTCGGCGGTGCGTCACCTGGTCGCGGCCGGCCGCCGCCGGATCGCCACCATCGCCGGCCCGCAGGACATGGTGGCCGGCATCGATCGGCTCGCCGGTTACCGCGCCACCCTCGAGGAGGCCGGTCTCGCCCAGCACGTGCAGATCGGCGACTTCACCCGCGAGTCCGGCATGCTGGCGATGCGCAAGCTGCTCGACGACGACCCGGCCCTCGACGCGGTCTTCGTGGCCTCCGACATGATGGCGCACGGCGCACTGACCGCCCTCAAGGACGCCGGTCGCCGGGTGCCCGCCGATGTCGCGGTGATCGGCTTCGACGACTTCGAGATCAGCCGCTACAGCGAGCCGCCGCTGACCACCGTGCGCCAGCCGATCGTGGAGATGGGCCGCACGATGGCCCGCCAGCTGCTCGGCCTGATCAACGACGAGCCGCACCTGCCGGACGCCGTGGTGCTACCGACCGAGCTGGTGATCCGCGAGAGTGCGTGACGGCTCCGCGGTCGGGTGACCCAGTGCGGTCCGAGCGAGCAGGGTGCCACCGGCCACCGCGGCCGGCATGAGCAGGACGGCGCCGAGCGGGATCAGGAAGCAGCAGAAGACGGCCACGCCGAAGCCGAGCGCGAGCGGCCGCTGCCCCTTGAGCGTGGCCCGCCGGGCGGCCAGTCGTTTACCGCGCCGCTGGAACGGCACGCCGGTCAGCTCGACGGCGAGCAGCCAGCCGCCGACCATCGCGCCCAGCACCGGGATCACCGTCTGCCCGACCACCGGCAGGAACCCGAGCACGAAGAGCGGGAGTCCGAACAGGATGGACAGCCCGATGAGCCGGAGCGAGTCGACCAGGCTGCGGCGCAGTGACTGCCAGAAAGTCACCTCGACCTCGTCGGGCACCCCGCCGAAGCGGTCCTCGACCAGTTCCGAGATGCGCTCGTAGAACGGGTCGCCGATGAGCAGCGTCACCGCCGTGAAGGTGAGGATGCCGAGCAGCACGGCCACTCCGAGCAGGCCGGCCCCGCCCAGCACCCGGGCCAGGTCACGCCAGCCCTCGGCCCAGTCGTCGGCGAACCAGGTGACGCCGCGGGACAGCCGCGGCAGGAAGTCGACCAGCGCGACCAGGCCGGCCGTGTAGAGGACGCCGGAGATCACCGCGGGTATCAGGCCGAGCACGAGCAGCCGAGGGCTGCGCAGGATCAGGCCGAGGCCACGGGCGAGCAGGGCGGCGCCCTGCAGGAACTGCCGAACAGCGGTCACGATCCGGGAGCTTATTGCCTGCCCGCCAGATCAGCATGCCGCCAGATCAGCATGCCGCCAGATCAGCCCGCCGCGGCACTGGGATCGGCCGAAGCCGAGGCGCTCGCCGACCCGGTCGGCACCGTGATCTCGGTGGGAGTCGGCACCGGTGGCTCGTTCAGCGGCGGCAGCGGCGGCGGCAGGGTGGACGCCGTCGTCGTCGGGATGACCGGTGGCGCCGTGGTGGCGGTGGGCGCCGCCGACGGTGCCGTGGCCGGTGGCAGTGCCGCAGCGGCCGATTGAGTAGGCCGCGCCGACAGTTTCACCGTGGTGACCGGACGAGCGGCGGCTCGTTCCGGGGCCGCGCCGACCGCACCGTTGCCGGCCGCGTTGCCGAGAGCACCGGTGCCGCCGGGCGCGCCGATGGAGGAGGGACCACGAGTGGGGGTCGCCAGGGTCCAGCCGATCGCCACGGAGATCGGCAGGCCGAGGGCCACCAGTCCGATAAAGATGGATTTAGGGGATAACCGCACGACCGGAACACCGCATCAGCGCGAAAAAGGTTACGGCCCAGCGGTCGGGAAGCAGCTTGATCAATGGCTCGGGCAGCCGGTAATGTCCGCAGGCCTCCGTCCATGTGGACGGACGAGCGGGTTACCTCGGGGGAGAAATGAACCGTCGCTCACTACCCGTCCTACTCGGCCTGGCGCTCACCGCCGGAGCCGTCTCGATCGCCTCGCCGGCGCACGCCGACGACCCGGTCAACACCCCACCCACCGCGTCGTACGCCCTGGACAGCACCGCCATCTGGGCCGGCCAGAGCGTCATCCTCACCGAAAGCGGCGTCACCGACGACACCACCGCGCCGGACGCCATCACCCGCACCGTCGACTGGGGAGACGGGACCACCGACGGCCGGTTCACCCACCAGTACCAGTCGACCGGCACCTTCGGAGTCAAGGTCACTCTGAACGACGGCGCCCTGGACGGCAGCGGCGTGTTCACCACCGGCTCCGCGGTCACGGTCACGACCTCCCCGGGCACCTACGCCTGGCAGAAGTCGCCGATCTACATCTTCCCGACCTACCAGGAGCAGGCCACCATGCTGGCCTCCGGGCTGCCGGCCACCGCCCAGGTGTGGAACGCCTGGGGCGACGGCGAGACCAGCCTGCTGAGGACCGGCACGTCGGCGACCGCCCGCCACTGGTTCGGCTACGGAACCTGGACGCCGAAGATCACCCTGCAGAACGGCCAGGGCAGGGCCACCGCGCGGGCCGCCAATCAGCTGACCGTGCTGGAGGACACCACCAGGCCGACCGTCTCGCTGACCGTCCCGGCCAGCCCCAACAAGGCCGCCTCCTGGGCGACCGTCCGGGGCCGGGCCGCCGACAGCGAGGCCGGCATCGACGTGGTCGGCGTCCAGTACTACAAGTACAACCAGACCACGATCTACTACTACAACTTCTCCACCGGCACCTGGGTGAAATACACCACCGGTCAGGCCCTGCCGTACACCGCGCAGGCGCTGCGCCCGGTCGACGCGGCCGGCAACTGGTCGGTGGCCGCCAAGGGCCTGGGCAAGGGCTGGACGTTCGAGGTCGACTACTACGCCTGGGACAAGGTCGGCAACATCTCCGACGACCACTACGTGGCTTACGCCCTGACCAGCTAGGAATTCAGGAACGACGAGATGCGCTCGCGGAGCTCGGACCGATTGGTCCAGAGCACCGCGGGCCGGTCGTAGACGTGCAACTCCGCACCCGGTAGCAGCCCGGCCAGTCGCTCGGCCCACGCTGCCGGGTGCACCTCGTCGCCCAGGCAGCCGAGCACCAGCGCCCGCCCGCGGAAGGCCGCCAGTTTCGACTCGTCGGGCACCGCCGGCTCGTGCCACAGTGTGGTCAGCTCGGGCGCCAGCCCGTCGGTCTGCAACTGCTCGACCCGCTGCCGCAGGAAGCTCCAGCCGGTCGGGGTGTTGCGCACGACCGTGGGCATCTCGGACTCCACGGCGGCGGCGATCGAGGCGGCCTCACCGGACTCGACGGCGGCCAGCAGGCGCTCCACCCGGGCCTCGGCCGCAGCCGGGCGGGTGCCGTCGAGCGGCGCCGGAAGGTAGAAGACCACCCGTTCGAACCGGTCGGGCGTCTCGCTGAGCAAGCGGGCCAGGGCACCGGCGCCCATGCTCACGCCGAGCGCTCGGGTGGCACCGGACAGGTCGGCCACCGCCCGCAGGTCCCCGGCGAGATCACCGAAGCTCCACGGCCCCGGCGGCGCGTCCGAGCGGCCGTGGCCGCGGAAGTGGAAGAACACCCGGCGCCCGGTCACCGCGCTGCCCAGCGGGCGGCTGCCGGCGATGTCGCCGCCGAGGCCGTGCGCGAAGACGGTGACCGGCTCACCCACCCCGGTGATCAGTTGCTCGAGGCGGACGCCGGACGTCGTGGCGACCAGCTCGGTCACCGGCGGGGGCAGGGTCGGCCGGCCCGAACGCGGGCCGGTGCGATCGGGGCGTTGCAGGCGTGGCCCGCCGTCCGGTGGCGGCGGACCGAACCGCCTCACCAGAAGCCTTTGCCGTCCGACAGGTCCTTGAGGCCGGGCCGGACGTCGAGCAGGTAGACCAGGGCGGCACCGATGCCGATCAGGCTGAAGATGCCGATCGGGCCGCTGAACAGCAGCGTGAGCACGATGCAGACGGCCAGGATCGCGGCCCAGGCACCCTTGGGCAGCGTGCCGATGGCTTGGAACCCGTCGCCCCGTTGGGTCAGGCAATGAATCAGCGCCACCGCTTGGACGATCAGCGAAAAGATCATGATGACCAGATCGATGTAGTCCCGGACGGCGCCGTAGAAGATGGGCGCGGAGTAGGCCATGTGAGAAGTCTATGACGCGGGCCCCGGCAACCGCCGGGGCCCGCTGATCATGTTTTACTCGGCGGCCGGCTTGGCGACGCGCTTGCGCGGCTTGGGGGCCGGCTTGGCGGCCTCGATGACCTTCGGCTCCTCGGTGGTCTCGATGTCGGCGTTGACCACGTCGGCGGCCTCGACGACACCGGAGCCGACGACCTTCTCGCCGCGGGCGACCAGCGCGGTGTACGCCGCGACGGCCCGGTCCTGGGCGATCTGGGCGATGGAGGTCGCCACGCTGGCGGCGTTACCCCGGAGGGCGTCGAAGTCGGTGGTGGACGCCTTCTCGCGGAGCTGGGCGGCCTTGACGTTGGCCTGCTCGTTGTAGACGCGCAGCGAGGCGGCGGCGCGCTCGCTCAGCTCGGTCACCACGGCCGGCAGCTTGCGCAGCTGCTGGACCGCGAGGTCACCGGCACCGGCGGCGGCGTAGAGCGGGGCGGGGATACGGGTGTTGGTCTGGTCGGTCATTTCGACTCCTCGGAGTTCGGGCTGGGCTCGGTCTCGGGCGCGTGCCGGATGTTCTCGTTACGGAACGTCTCGTAGATCTGCGACAGCGACTGCTTCTGGGCGATCGTGAGGTCCGGATCGACCGCGATCGCGGCCAGCACCCCCTGCTGACCCTCGCTGTCGAGCAGGCCGGCCCGCAAATACATCGCGGGCGTCGACACCCGCAGCGCGCTGGCGATCTGCTGCAACACCTCGGCACTCGGCTTGCGCAGGCCACGCTCGATCTGGCTGAGGTACGGATTGCTCACGCCCGCCTTGTCGGCGAGCTGGCGCAGCGAGATCTTCGCCGTCTGCCGCAGGTCACGGATGAAACTCCCGATGTCCTGAGGCAGATCCTTGGGGGTGGCCATGTCTCGACGCTAGCTCGGGGTGCTAGCTGTTGCAAGCAAAACGCTAACTACAGCTAGCGTGAAACGAGTCACCGTACGGGACGAACGTCGCCCACCGGTTCGCCGCCGCCCAGCACCAGCGCCTCGATCATCGGCACCGGCACCCCGAGCCGGCGCAGCTCGGCCAGCAGCACCGGGGTCCGGGCCCGGCTCGCGCCGTCGTCGACCTTGAGGGTGACCGCGCCGACACCGGGCACGGCCACCGCCACCACGCCCTCGGCGCCGCCCTTGGCCAGCAGGCCGGGCACCGCCTCCATCAGCACCGAGTCGTCCACGCCGGTGCCCGCGACCAGCACCGGATGCGCCCGCATGGCGTCCGCCACCCGCCGCTCGAACGTGCCCGGGGACGCCTCGACGAGCCGCCGGAACGCCCGGGCCAAACCGGTCAGCGACAGCGCGAAGCAGGGCGCGCCGCACCCGTCCACCCCGACCGCGGCGATCGGCTCGCCGGTGAGCTCGGTGACCGCCTCGGCCAGCGCTTTCTGCAGCGGGTGGTCCCGGTCCCGGTAGGTCTCGGTCGGCCAGCCGTTCGCCACGCAGGTGGCGAGCATCCCGGCGTGCTTGCCGGAGCAGTTCATCAGGATCCGCTCCCGGCCGCCCTGCTGCCGCAGCCAGTCGTCACGGGCCCGCTCGGCGAGGGGCAGGGCGGGCGGGCAGCGCAGGGCGCCCGGTTCCAGGCCGGCCGCCGCCAGGATCTCCCGCACCCGCCGGACGTGCAGCACCTCGCCGTAGTGGCTGGCGCTGATCATGGCGAGGTCGGACTCGTCCCGTGGCACCAGGCCGGCCCGCAGCATGCCGACGGTCTGCAACGGCTTCAGCGCCGATCGCGGGAAGATCGGCGTCGTCACGTCGCCGCGGCTCTCGCCGCCGTCGGCCAGCACCGCCACCGAGCCGTGGTGCACGCTCTCGACGAAGCCGGAACGCACCACCTCCGCGATGATCATCGGGTCGGTATGCCGAGCAGCTCGCGGGTCTCGGCGGTGGTCAGCGGCGGGCGCTGGGCCAGCTGGGCGAACCCGGCCGCCCGGGCCACCAGCTGCATGTTCGACTCGACCGCCTGGCCCTTCGCGTAGGTGACCGTGTCCTCCATGCCGACCCGCAGGTGACCGCCCGCCGACAGCGACGCCAGCATCACCGGGATGGTGCTGCGGCCGATACCGGTCGCCGAGAAGGTCGTCCCGGCCGGCAGGTCGCGGATCGCCTGCTCACAGGCGACCAGGGCGGCGGCCGTACCCGGCATCCCGCCCGGCACACCCATCACCAGGTCGACGTGCACGTGGCCACCGGCCGGCAGGCCATATCTCCCGAGCAGGCGCTGGAGCGTGGTGAGCTGGCCCAGGTCGAAGATCTCGTACTCCGGCACGATGCCCCGGTCCTGCATGCGGGTGTGCAGGTCGACGATGAACTCCCAGCGGTTCAGGAACACGCCGTCGCCGAAGTTGACCGTGCCCATCGTGCAGGAGGCCATCTCCGGGGCGGCGTAGAGCACGGCCAGCCGGTCCGACTCCGGGTCGGTCACCGCGCCGCCGCTCGACAGCTGGACGATCAGGTCGGTGGCCTCGCGGAGGCCGGTCACCGTGTCGCGCAGCCGGCCCTGGTCGAGGGTCGGCTGGGCGTCGGCGTCCCGGATGTGCACGTGGATGATCGAGGCGCCGAGCGCCTCGCACTCCTTGGCTGTCCGCACCAGCTCGTCGAGAGTGACAGGCAGGGCGGGTACGTCTTCTTTGGTGTTCTCCGCACCGGTCGGAGCAACGGTGATCACGGTCCCGGTCATGAGACGCATCCTGCCATTGCTTTTCAGGCCGGATCTATGGCCGCCATCGAATCCCCGACCTGAAGCGAAGCGTCGTCGGCCACGTTGCGCTTCAGCACGGCCAGGGCGATCAGGCCCAGCTCGTGGTGCCGGACCGCGGTGCCGATGAAGCCGACCTGGCGGTCGTCGAGGTTCACCGGGGTGCCCCGAACCGGCGGGTGGTCGGAGGCGATGCCGTCGAAGTGCAGCAGCACCAGCCGGCGCGGTGGGCGGCCGAGGTGGTGCACCCGGGCGACCGTCTCCTGACCGCGGTAGCAGCCCTTGTCGAGGTGCACGGCGGCGGCGATCAGGTCGGCCTCGGCCGGAATGGTGCGGTGGTCGGTCTCCCAGCCCAGGCGCGGCGTGCGGTGCTCCACCCGGATCGCCTCGTAGGCCCAGAGCCCGGCCTGCGGCACGCCCAGTTTCTCGATCACGGCCGTCTTGGCAGCGCGCGGCACCAGAAGATCAACACCAAGAGGAACCCGACGAGCCAGGCCACCCTCAAATTCCCGTACGGCATAAGTGCTCGTGGCGTGCCCCGGCAGCTCGCCGGCGGCGAATTTCGGGCCCGGCACCGCCGTCAGGCGGGGTTCCGCCAGATCGGGGAAGAGGTCGGCCGCACCCGGCCCGACCAGCGACAACACCGCGATCTCGGAGGTCGCGTCGCGGGGCTCGACCCGGGTGAAGAACCGCATCATCTCCAGGTATTTCAGCAGCCCCACCCCGGCGCCCGGCTCGGTGTCGAGCCACGCCGTCGTGCCGTCCTCGGTCACGTAGGCGTGCTGCTCGACGTGCCCGTTCGGCGAGAGGACCAGCAGCTCACTGCCCTGCTTGGCGGACAGGTCGGACAGATGCTGGGTGGTCAGGGTGTGCAGCCAACTGGCGCGCTCGTCGCCCGGCACCGCGATCACGTCGCGGTTCGAACGGTCGACCAGGCCGACGGCGGTGGCCAGGGTGCGTTGCTCCCGCATGGGGTCGCCGTAGTGCGCGGCCACCCCCGCATCGGCGGACGACGGATCGAGGTCCTCGACCATCACGACGGTCATCACAGCTCCTTGCAGTCGCCACAGACCCCGAAGAGCGAGACGTGGCCGACGTCCACCCGGAAGCCACGCTCCGCCAGCAGCCGATCGGTCACCGGCAGCATCACTGTCGGGTCTACCTCACTGATCGACCCACATCCACGGCAGACGAGGTGAACGTGCTGATCCTCACCCGCGGCGTGGTAGGTCGGCGAACCGTGCGACAGGTGGGTGTGGTTGACCAGCCCGAGCTCTTCGAGCAGCTCAAGGGTGCGATAGACGGTGGTGATGTTGACCCCGGCGACCCGCTCACGGACCGCGGTGTGCACCTGCTCGGGCGTGGCGTGCCCGAGACCGTGCACAGCCTCCAGGATGAGCTGGCGCTGTGGCGTGAGCCGCAGCCCGCGCTCACGGAGCATTTCGGCTAGCGATGTGGCGGACACGTTACGAGCATAGTTCGGCTCGTGGTTACGCTCCGCCCGTGACCGACCGAGTTCTGGTCTCGCCGGCCGAGTTGTTCGGCGACGGCGTCTTCGAGACCGTTCACCTGCGTCCGGACGGCCCCTGGCTGCTAGATCAACATCTGGCCCGGCTGTCCCGCTCGGCCGCCCGGCTGGGTTTCACCGCCTCGACCGACGAGGCCGCGGCACGGGTCGCGGCATTACCGCCGGTAATCACGGAGAGCGCACTCCGGATCATCCAGACCCGGGAATCACTGCACGTGACGGTCTCGCCGATCCCCGACTCGGTCCGCCGCGAGCGGCGATCCGGCATCCGGGTGCTCAGCGCGGCCGTCGGCCCGCGACCGCCGTGGTCGCTGTCCGCGGCCAAAACCCTGTCCTACGGACCGAACTTCGCCGCCCGGCGATGGGCGCAGGCTCAGGGAGGCGACGATTGCTTGTGGGTTTCGCTTGACGGGTACGCGCTGGAAGCCCCGACCGCGTCACTGGTCTGGCTGGCGGGCGAGGAGCTGTGTTCCGTACCCCCGGAAGAGGCCGGCATCCTGGCCGGCACCACCGCCGCCGAGCTGTTGTCCCGCGCCGGGTCGGCGGGCCTCCGGCCCGTTTTCCGCATGATCACGCTGGACGAGCTGGCCAGGGCGGACGCGATCTGGTTCGCCTCCGCCCTGCGCGGTCTCGCCGAAGTGATCTCGCTCGACGGGGTGGCCCGGGCTCGTTCGCCCTGGTCGCCCCGCCTGTCGGCGCTGCTCGGCTATTAGCCGCCGATGCGCAGCAGCCGGGCCGACATGTGCGGGCGCAGGCCGCTCTCGCCGACCGCGACCTCGTGCGCGTAGAGCAGCGCGGCGTCGACGATGCCGAAGAGCCGGTGCGCACCGGTCAACTGCAGGCCGGACGGCGTGTATGCGATCGCGTCGGCCTCCATCTCCAGCCGGGTCGGGCCGATCGTCTTGCCGAGGTAGATCTCGGCGGTCCCCTCCGGGGTGACGATCGTGGCCTCCATCTCGTCGGTGGCCCGGCCGTCGTTGAGCACCGGCCGCCAGAATCCGGTCTCGAACAGCCACTCACCGGCCGGCTTGGAGTCCTCGTCGAGCAGCCAGGACCGAGCCTCGAAGCGCAGGAACGGCCGGCCGTCGTGGCTGATCCGGATCTCCTGCGCGAAGTCGTAGTCGTGGTCCGCCGGGAAACCGCCCTGCCCGCGCCCACGCCACAGCCCCACGAACGGCAGCAGCCCGAGCAGCGCCGGATGCAGGTCAGCGCCCTTGCGCAGGTCGTGGGTGTCCTCGTACGGGTACGCCTCCACCGGCGGGGCGTTCAGCCACGGCGGCGGCCCGAGAGGATTGTCCGACTCGTCACTCACTCTTACCAACGCCCCCTGGAAACACGAACGGCCAGATAGCCGATGCCACCCGCCAGCGCGCCCAAACCGGCGACCAGCAGGCTCACGAACCCGATCTCGGTAACCATGACCGGACCATCTTATGCTGGCGCCCATGGCACGCTTACTGGTCGTCAAGGCAACCGCCGGGGCCGACGCTCCCGAGCGCTGCTCGCAGGCTTTCACGGTCGCGTCGACCGCGGCCGCGTCCGGCGTGGACGTCTCGTTCTGGCTGACCGGCGAGTCGACCTGGTTCGCCCTGCCCGGCCGGGCCGCCGAGTTCGAACTGCCGCACGCCGCTCCCCTGCCCGACCTGATCGACCTGCTGCTCGCCGAGGGCCGGGTCACCGCCTGCACCCAGTGCGCCGCCCGCCGCGACATCACGCCCGAGGCGGTGCTGCCCGGCATCCGGATCGCCGGCGCCGCCGTCTTCGTCGAGGAAGTGACCTCACCGGACGCCCAGGCCCTCGTCTACTGAGTGGCGGTCACCCGCACGTTCTTCCCGTCCGGCACCACGACCACCGAGGTGTCCCCCGCCCGATAGGCCCAGGCACTGGCGTCCGAGCGCAGCAGCGCAGCGCCCGCGCTCACCGTCCGCAGCCGCCCGGCCAGATCGGCCGGCTCGTCGAGCTCGACACTCCAGCTGGCCGCCACGCCGCCGTCCGGCCGGTTCACCGCCTGCACCTCCGGCGCCGCGGTGCCCCCACCCAGCGCCGCCAGCACCGCCTGGAACGCGGCCGGCGGCGCACCCGCATCGGGGTCGGTCTCGCCCGGAATCCGGTCACTGTCCGGACGACAGCCGCTGCTCAGCCGCAACGTCAGCACCTTGGCGGTGGCTTCGGCTTTGCCGTCGATCCCGATGAAGTTCCCGGCGTCGGCGTGAAAGCCCAGCCGCGTCCCACCCTTGTCCGACGCCAGCTCGGCCCGGTAACCCGGCGGGAGCCCGTCCGCGATGGCCTCCAGCGCCGTCCGGGCCGCCCCCTCCGGCACGTAGACGGTGAGGTCCCGGGCCGCCACCACCCCCGAGCGAAGCGGCGTGATCCGGCAGTTCCCGATCAGCTCCAGCCCGCCCAGCACGAGAGCCCGCCCGTCCCCGTCGGCCGCGGTGATGAGCACCCCCGCCGCCTGCTGCAACTCGGGCACGGCATCGGCGATGTCCCGCTGCTCGGGCACGCTGGCCTTCTCATGCCCGACCGACCACACCGACAGCCCGCCGAGCACCGCGATCCACGCGACAACCAGCCCGACCAGCCACCACCGCCGCTTCCTGGGATCCGTCACGGCAGCTGGGTGTACTCAGGTGAGGTCAGGAAGACGCAGGCGATCTGCAGCATCAGCTCTTGCCCAGCCGCTGCAGGGCGCCCAGCGCCACCTCGGGCTTCGTCGTGTACCAGAACGGGGGGAGCGACTTGCGCAGGAAAGCGCCGTAGCCCCGGGCCGTCTCCAGGCGGGAGTCGAGCACCGCGACGACGCCCTTGTCGCCGGTCGAGCGGATCAACCGGCCCACGCCCTGGGCCAGTCGGATCGCCGCGATCGGGACGCTCACCGAGGCGAAGCCCGAACCGCCGGCCGCGTCGACGGCGGCCGAGCGGGCCGCGGCCAGGGGCTCATCGGGGCGGGGGAACGGCAGGCGGTCGATGACCACGAGCTGGCACGCCTCGCCGGGGACGTCGACGCCCTGCCACAGCGACATCACGCCGAACAGGCAGCTCTCCTTGACCTCGCGGAATTTGCGGACCAGCAGCGGCAACGCTTCCTCGCCCTGCAGCAGGATCGGCAGGTCGGTGCGGGCGCGCAGCAGCTCGGCGGCCTGGGTGGCGGCCTTCCGGGAGGAGAACAGGCCCAGCGTGCGGCCGCCGATCGCCTCGACCAGCCGCAGCAACTCCTCGCCGGCCGCGTCGGGCAGGCCGGACGCCGCGGGCCGGGGCAGGTGCGCGGCGACGTACAGAATTCCCTGCTTGGGGTAGTCGAAGGGGGAACCCACGTCGAGCGACGTCCAGCCGTCACCCGAGGTGGGCGGGGCGCCGGCGGTGAGCGAGCCGGGGGCGGCGGTCTCGGCGACCGCGCTGCGGGCCGACGGCACGACCGGGGCGGAGGCGGGCAGGCCGAGCGAGCGGGCCACCGTGTCGAATCGACCGCCCAGGGTCAGGGTGGCCGAGGTGGCGACGACCGTGCGGTCCTCGTAGAGCCCCTGGGCCAGTGTGCCGGCCACCGACAGCGGCGCCACGACCAGCGCCCGGCGGCCGCTGCCCAGATCGGATTTCTCCACCCAGGCGACGTCGAAGTCGGACTCCTCGAGCAGCCGCTGGGCGGTGTCGGACAGGTCGCTCAGGGAAGCTTTGGCCTGCTGTTTGCGTACCGGATCGGGGTCGTCGCCCTTGATGTCGCCGATGGCCGTCAGGCCGGCCCGGGTGCCCGCCTCCAGCAACGTGACCGACTGCCGCAACAGGTCGGGAAGGCCGCCGGTCAGGCGGCCGGCCGGGGTCTCGGCCAGGCCCACCGTGAGGGCGTCGGCCGCCTCGGCCAGCTGCTCGGCGGTGGCCGGCGGGATGAAGGGCTTGGCGCGCCGGGACGAACGCTCGATCGCGTCGGGGGTCAGCTCGGCCTGGGCCGCCGACGAGACGCGGTCGGCCAACTCGTGGGCCTCGTCGATGACGAGCAGCTTGTGCGGCGGCACGATGTGCCGGTCGGCGAGCATGTCGACGGCGAGCAGGCTGTGGTTGGTGACCACGATGTCGGCCTCGCGAGCGCGGGCGCGGGAGGCCTCGGCGAAGCACTCCGCGCCGTAGGGGCATTTCTGCGCGCCGACGCAGTCCCGGGCCGGCATCGAGACCTGCCGCCACGCCGTCTCGTCGACGCCGGGGTCGAGCTCGTCGCGGTCGCCGGTGGTGGTCTTTTCCGACCAGGCCCGCAGGCGCTGGATCTGCTTGCCCAGCTTGCCGGCCTCACCCAGCCACTGTGCCTTGGGCGGCGCGTCGTCGAAGAGGGTGTCGGTCGGCGCCTCCTCGTCGGCGTGCTCCATCTTCGCCAGGCACAGGTAGTGGTGGCGGCCCTTGAGCACGGCGAACGTGGGGCGGCGGCCGAGGACCGGCTCGACCGCCTCGGCGAGGCGGGGCAGGTCGTGCTCGACCAACTGATTCTGCAGGGCGAGGGTCGCCGTCGACACCACCACCGGGCCGTCGACGAGCAGGGCCGGGGTCAGATATGCGAGGCTTTTTCCGGTGCCCGTGCCGGCCTGCACGAGCAGGTGCTCGCGCTCCTTGACCGCGCGGTCGATGGCGGCCACCATGGCCTGCTGGCCGGGGCGCTCACCGCCACCCGGGACCGCACCGACGGCGGCTGCTAGAAGTTGCTCGGCGGTCGCCTTCTTACGGGTAGCTGCGGGCACGCAGAGACGGTACCCGCCACCACCGACAGAAGCCGACCACCGTTAGGGTTCTCGTCATGCCGCAAGACATGGTCCGAGTCGTCTACACGAAGTACGACGGTTCGGCCCACCGGGACTATCCGGCTCGCCGCTTCGGCTCCGACGACCTCGGCGTGTGGGTCGGAGTGACGCACGGGACGCCGTCGGTCTACCACGGCCGCCCGTCGGTCGAGCAGATCCCGTTCGTCCTGCTGATCCCGCATCACGCCTGGTGGACGGGCATGTTCAACCCGCCGCCGCGGACCAGCGAGGTCTACTGCGACATCACCACGCCGGCCCGCTGGGAGGGCGACACGGTGCACATCATCGATCTGGACCTCGATGTGGTGCGCCGGCGCGAGTCCGGCCGGGTGGAGCTGCGCGACGAGGACGAGTTCGACGAGCACCGGGTGCAGTTCGGTTACCCCGACGACCTGGTGACCGAGGCCCAGGCGGCCGCGGCCAAGCTGATGGGCGCGCTCGGCGACGGCAGTGAGCCGTTCGCCACGCAGTACCACAAATACCTATCCGAGGTCACCCAATAGGATCTTGTCCGGGTTGAGCTGGTTGAACAGCCCGGTGATCCGGCCCTCGTCGACCGCGACGGCCAGCACGGACAGCAGCGGCCGCCCGTCGGCGTAGATGCCGCGCACCAGAACCCCGGCCGAGCCACTGACCACCACCGGCTCGACCGTGATCTCGCCCAGCTTGTTGCCCAGAATGCCCAGGTAGAAGCGGGCGACCCGGTCCGCGCCGACGACCGGCCGGGTGCCGACGCCGGGGATCAACCCGCCGCCGTCGCCGATGGCCACCACGTCGGGCGCCAGCACCGCGGCCAGCGCCTGCAGGTCGCCGCTGTTGGCCGCGGCCAGGAACGCGCTGAGCACCTCGCGCTGCTCGGCGAGCCCGGCCGAATGCCGCACCCCGCCCTCGCTGACCGCCCGGCGACCGCGGGAGGCGTGCTGGCGGGCGGTGCTCTCGGTGGTGCCGAGCACGGTCGCGACCTCCTCGAACGGCACCGCGAAGGCGTCGTGCAGGACCAGCGCCACACGCTGCTCCGGGGTGAGTCGTTCGAGGACCACGAGCAGGGCCAGGGCGACCTGGTCGCTCATCTCGGCCCGCTCGCTCGGCCCGGGGTCCGGGTCGACGGAGTACGCCGGAAGCCACTGCCCCGGATAGGCCTCCCGGCTCACCCGCGCCGACTTGAGCACGTCGAGGCAGATGCGGCCGGTGACCGTGGTGAGCCAGCCGCGCAGGTCGCGGATCTCGCCGCCGTCCCGGGCCCGGGCGTATCGCAGCCAGGCTTCCTGCACCGCGTCCTCGGCCTCGGCCCGGCTGCCCAGCATCCGGTAGGCCAGGGCCAGCAGGTGGGGACGCTCCGCCTCGAACTCGTCGGCGGTGGTGGCGGCGGTCGGCGACGGCATGGGGGAATTCTGCGCGAGATTACCCGGGCTCGGGTACCGGATGTGACACAGTAGTAAACACCCATTTCGGGCTAATCGGATGGAGCGTTGTGAGCAACGGTGCGACGATCGCCGGCAGCCTGGCCGGCCTTGCCGGTCTCGCGGGCGCGGTGTCGGTCGGCACCGTCCTCGCGCGGCGGCCCGGCCCGTTCCTGCCGACCGGGCACGCCATCGCCCTGCCCAAACAGATCGACCCGCTGCCCGACGTGCTCCGGCGCGGCCTCGGCGGCCTCACCGTCCCGGTCACCCCAGGACCGCACGGCGAGCTCTTCCTCGGCCCGGGCGGGCCACAACCCGGGCGTACGCTGCGCCGGCTGGTCCTCACGCCACTCTTCGCGCGGGCCCGCAGCCGTGGTGGCCGCCTCGCCCGTGACCAGCAGGTGCCGTTCCGGCTGGTCGTCGAGTTCGTCGGGGCCAACCGCGAGGCGGAGACGCTGCTCCGCGCGTACCGCATGCTGGATCAGCAGCTGCGGGACCATGCCGCCCTGCTCAGCCACTGCGAAGGCGGAAGCCTCGTGCCGGGCGCCGTCACCGTCTCGGTGACCGGCATCGTCGACGTGCGGGAACTGCTCGCCGGCCAGGAGAAGCGGTACGCCTTCGCGGACGGCACCTTCGACGACCTCGGCTCCCGGTCGGCGCCACCCACCCTGGTCCCGATGATCAGCGAACCGTGGACCCGCCGGTTCGGCTGGGACGGCCGCGAACCGATCTCCGCCGAGGAACGCCACCTGCTGCACGCCCTGGTCCGCCAGGCCCACGAGGACGGCCGTACGGTCCGGATCACCGGCCTGCCGGACGGCTCCCGCCGGGCCCGCCGGGCGATCTGGACCGAACTCGGTGCCGCCGGGGTCGACGTCATCGCCGACACCGACCAGCTCGGACTGGTCCGGCACCTGCGCCGCCACCCGGTGAGCCGCTGGGTGCCGCGCGCGCCGCTACCCACCCGGGCCGTCCGCCGTTCCTCGCCGCGACCACACCCGGCCCGGCCGGACCGGCGTCACGAGCCGGTGTAAACGCCGGCAAAAGAGGGCATCGGTGGGCTGCCGGGCCGGGCGAACGCAAAGTGAACCCCGAGCGACCGCTAGCATGCCCGGAGATCCGTCCCACCCCCGTCGATCGAGGTCCGCGCCGTGAAGTTCTCCTTCCGCCCCGTCGAGGGGGCCTTCTACGACCTCTTCACGTCCGCCGCGCACAACCTGGTCAAGGGCACCGAGTTGCTCAACGAGCTGGCGCTGCCCGGGGTGGACGTGCAGTCGGTCAGCGACCGCCTGACCGATGTGGAACACGACAGCGACCAGATCACCCACGACCTCTACAAAAAGATCAACTCGACCTTCATCACCCCGTTCGACCGGGCCGACATCTACTCACTCGGCTCCCAGCTCGACGACGTGATGGACCACCTCGAAGCGGTCGGCAACCTCCTTTACCTGTACGGGCTGACCGAACTGCCGTCGCTGCCCCGCGAGATGCACGAGCTGATCAACGTGCTCGACCAGCAGGCGAAGATCACCGCCGAGGCGATGCCGCGACTGCGCTCTATGAAGGGCCTCGAGGAATACTGGATCGAGGTCAACCGCCTGGAGAACGACGGCGACCGCGCCTACCGCATGCTGCTGGTCCGCCTCTTCTCCGGCGAGTACGACGCTCTCACCGTGCTCAAGATGAAGGAGGTCGCCGACGAGCTGGAGGCGGCCTGCGACGCCTTCGAGCACGTGGCGAACACCGTCGAGACCATCGCGGTCAAGGAGTCCTAGACCTTGTCAGCCGAACTCATCGCCGTCCTCGCGGTGATCCTGGCGGCGATGGTGTTCGACTACACCAACGGCTTCCACGACGCGGCGAACGCCATTGCCACCAGCGTCAGCACCCGGGCCCTGACTCCGCGGGTCGCGCTGCTCATGGCGGCCATCGGCAACTTCATCGGCACCCACTTCGGCGAGAAGGTCGCGAAGACCGTCGGCAGCGGCCTCATCGATGTGCCGCAGGAACTCAGCGGCCTGGCGCTGGTCCTGGCCGGTGTGCTGGGTGCCATCGCCTGGAACCTGATCACCTGGTATTTCGGGCTGCCCTCGTCGTCCTCGCACGCGCTGATCGGCGGCCTGGTCGGCGCGGCCCTCGTCGCCGGCGCCGGCGTGCACTGGAACGGCATCCTCGAAAAAGTGGTCCTGCCGATGATCCTTTCCCCGGTGGCCGGCTTCGTGCTCGGCTTCCTGGTCATGGTCGCCCTGATGTGGACCTTCCGAAAGGGCCGCCCCGCCAAGCTGAACCGCGGCTTCCGCTGGGCCCAGACCGTCTCGGCCGCTCTGATGTCGATCGGGCACGGCCTGCAGGACGCTGCGAAAACCATCGGCGTCGTGGTGCTGGCCCTCTACGTAGGCGGCTTCCAGAGCGACAAGGACCACATCCCGCAGTGGGCGTACTGGACGTCGGCGACGGTGCTGGCGCTCGGCACGTACGCCGGCGGCTGGCGCATCATCCGCACCCTGGGCCGAAAGATCATCGACCTGGGCCCACCGGAGGGTTTCGCCGCCGAGGCGGTGGCGAGCAGCCTGCTCTTCACGTTCGGCATCGGCCTGGGCGCCCCGATCAGCACCACCCACACGATCACCTCGGCGATCATGGGCGTAGGCGCCACCAAGAAGCTGTCGGCGGTCCGCTGGGGCGTGGCCGGCAACATCGTCGGCGCCTGGATCCTGACCTTCCCGGGCGCCGGCGGCATCGCCGCCCTCTGCTACTTCGCCGTCCGCCCCCTCTTCAACTGAGCCGCCGGTTGCAGCAGCGGGGGCCGCGATCTTGAAGAACTGCTGTTCGCTCCGAACAGGAAGTCGTCATGCTCGCGGTTCTGGACCGACTTGAGCATCTCCTCGCATCAGCGCCCGCTGCTCGACGCGGTCCGCGTCATGCCAGTGGGGATCGATTTCACGAGCCTTCGCCTTGACATCGCGCCAGTCCGTGAAATCGCTCATCAGCGTTCCTCTCCGGCTCCGCCAGGTGCACCGCAAGGCGGGCATTCGCTAGTCTTGAAGCTAGCTGACTCGCGACTATAGCGCGACAAGGTTGCCTCGCCGAAGGAGGACGGCATGCAGAACCGCGCCGAGGACGGTACCGCGCTGACGCTGGGTGGCTCGCCAAAGCGGAAGCTCAGACACGCGGGAGGATCGGCCAGGGCGACGTCGGGGCGGTGAGGTGGCGGCCGTCGCAGGCGGGCGGCACCCCACCGCTTGACTCCTAGATCGACCACCAGACGGTGGTGTCCGGCGGGAGTATGGCGGTGCCGTCTTCCACCGTTACCGGGCCGCTGGTGGTCAGCAGCCGGCCGGGGGCTTGCAGCCGGGCCGGCTCGGTGCTCATGTTGACCGTGCAGCGGAAGCCTGCGCCTCGGTCGAAGGTGAGTACGCCGGCCGGTGCGTCGCGCCAGGTCAGGGGGTCGGCGGCGGCGAAGACCTTGCGGCGCAGGGTCAGCGCCTCGCGGTACATGGTCAGCGTGGAGCCGGCCACGCCGTCCTGAGCTTCCACGCTCAGCGACGCCCACGAGTCGGGCTGGGGCAGCCAGCTGGGGCCGCCCTCGGGACCGAAGCCGTAGGGTGCGGAAGTGCCCGACCACGGGATCGGCACCCGGCAGCCGTCGCGGTAGCCGTCCTGGCCGGTCGCGCGGTGGAACGCCGGGTCCTGACGCACCTCCGGCGGCAGGTCGATGACCTCCGGCAGGCCCAGCTCCTCGCCCTGGTAGAGGTAGGCGGAGCCGGGCAGCGCGAGCAGCAGCAGCGACGCCGCCCGGGCTCGGCGCAGGCCGGCGACCCGGTCGACCTCGGTGGGCTTCCTGCCGGCCACGTCGCCCTCGTTGACCTGCATGAGGCGGTGGGTGTGCCGGACCACGTCGTGGTTGGACAGCGTCCACGTGGTGGGTGCGCCGACTGCGTCGTTGGCGGCCAGCGAGGCGTCGATCATGGCGCGCTGCGCGCCGGCTTCCCAGGCCGTGCCCAGGTAGCTGAAGTTGAACGCCTGGTGCAGTTCGTCGGGGCGGACGTAGTTGGCCACCCGGGAGAGGGTGGGCGCCCAGGCCTCGGCCACCGCGATGCGCTCGCCGGGGTACTCGTCGAGGATCCGGCGCCAGCTGCGGTAGATGTCGTGCACGCCGTCGCGGTCGAAGCACGGGCTCTCGCCGACGTCGAGCAGGTGCCAGGTCGCCTCGTGGCCGATGTCCGGCAGGCCTTCTTCCTTCACCAGGCCGTGCGCCACGTCGATGCGGAAACCGTCAACCCCAAGGTCCAGCCAGAAGCGCAGAATCGTACGGAACTCGTCGGCGACCGCCGGGTGGTCCCAGTTGAAGTCGGGCTGTTCGGGGGCGAACAGGTGCATGTACCACTGGCCGTCCTCGACCCGAGTCCACGCCGGACCACCGAAGATGGACGGCCAGTCGTTCGGCGGGAGCTCGCCCTGTGAACCGCGGCCGTCCCGGAAGTGATACCGCTCGCGCAGCGGTGAGCCGGGCCCCTCGGCGAGCGCCTGCTGGAACCAGACGTGCTGGTCCGAGGAGTGGTTGGGCACCAGGTCGACGATGACGCGCAGGCCGATCTCGTGCGCGTCGGCGACCAGGCCGCGGGCGTCGTCGACGGTGCCGAAGATCGGATCCACGGTGCGGTAGTCGGCCACGTCGTAGCCGGCGTCGGCCTGCGGGGACAGGTAGAACGGCGAGAGCCACACCGCGTCGACGCCGAGATCACGCAGGTACGGCAGGCGGCTGCGGATGCCCGGCAGGTCGCCGATGCCGTCACCGTTCAGGTCGGCGAAGCTGCGGGGATAGATCTGGTAGATCACCGCATCGCGCCACCACGAAGACAACCCTGAAGTCATAAGCCAGCACCGTAGCAGGTTACTAACTCGTGTTACATCAGCGGTTTGACCGCCGAGTCGCGGACCATCAGGTTGGTGCCGAGCAGCTGGTGGGGGTGCTGGTCCTCCCCCCGAACGGCAGAGATGAGGAAAGCAGCGGCACTTCTGCCCTTGGTGACTATGGGCTGCCGCACGGTGGTCAGCCGCGGCCGGAACCAGGCCGACTCGGCCAGGTCGTCGAAGCCGGTCACCGAGACGTCGTCGGGCACGCTGAGGCCCAGCTCCTGCAGGGCGTCCACCGCGCCGTAGGCGAGCACGTCGGAGAGCGCCATGATCGCGGTCGGCCGCTCCGGCGCGGCCAGCAGTTCCTTGGTCGCGCGGTAACCGTCGACCCGCGTCACCGGCACCTCGGCCAGCGCGACGTCGGCCATGGTCAGGCCGGATGCGGCGAGGGCATCCTCGATGCCACTCATCCGGCGGCCCAACGGGCCGCGATATCCCCGCTCGGCGACGTCCGGTCCGGGTGCGATGGAGAGTACGGCGATCCGCCGGTGACCGAGCTCCAGCAGGTAGCGGGTCACCTCCCGGGCCCCGCCCCAGTCGTCCACCTCGACACTCGGCGCGTTCTCGTAGCGGTCCGAGTCGATCAGCACGAACGGGATGTCCCGCCGGATCAGCTCGGCCACCTCCGCCCCCTCGGTCTCCAGACCGCAGACGATGAAGCCGTCCACCGCGGCGTACGGAATCGCCTTGAGCACCGAGTCCTGCAGCGGCGGGGTGAGCAGCAGGGTGTAACCCTCCTGGTCGCAGATCTGCCCGACCCCCATCAGGAAGCGGGCGTAGTACGGGTTCTCCAGGATCTGCGCGAGCCGCTGCGGCAGCAGCACGCCGATCGAGTTGGTGGTGCCGGCCTGCAGCATCCGGGCCAGCGTGTTCGGCGCATACCCCAGGTCGGCGGCCACCGCGAGAATCCGCTCGCGAGTGGCCGTCGAGATGCGCTGCGGGTTGTTGAACGCGAACGAGACGGCGGACCGGGAGACCCCCGCGGCCGCGGCCACATCGCTCGAAGTCGGCTTGCCGCCGACTCTTCTCGACGGCATGCGGACCACTTTAGTCAGTAGACGACGCCGATATCCGCACGGATCGTGTCCAGGAGGCCCATCAGCTCGAGCGTGGTGGCGTGCGACATGAGCGGGCTTTCCAGCTCACCGGCCAGGATGCAACGCTGCACCTCGGCCGCCTCGAACTGGTAGCCGTTTCCCTCGAACGGGACCTCGACCGTCTCGGGATCGTGGCCGGCCCGGTTCAGCACGAACGACCGCGGCATGAAGAAGCCGGGCGGCAGGTCGATCCGGCCGTCGGTGCCGGTGATCGACGCGGCGTTGCGGCTCTCACCGTTGATGCTGCAGGTCAGCGCGCCGACCGCGCCGGGCTGCCAGCCGAGCAGCACGCCGGTGTTCTCGTCCACGCCCTCCGGCGTCAGGTGCGCCCACGCGTGCACCGAGGTGGGCGCGCCCATGATCAGGTGGGCCAGGTTGATCGGGTAGACGCCGAGGTCGAGCAGCGCGCCGCCGCCCAGCCGCGGGTTGCGCAGCCGGTGCTCGGGCTCGAACGGGCCCTGCAGGCCGAAGTCGGCGTGGATCGCACTGACCCAGCCGATCGCGCCCTCCTCGACCAGCTCGTGGATCTTGCGGATGGCCGGGTTGAACCGCATCCACATCGCTTCCATCAGGAAGACGTTGTTGGTGCGCGCGGCCTGCACCAGCTGAGCCGCCGCGACCAGGTCCAGCGTGATCGGCTTCTCGACCAGGACGGCCTTGCCGGCCTCGATGCACCGCAACGCGGCGTCGAAGTGCTGCGCGTGCGGGGTCGCGATGTAGACGACGTCGACCTCGGGGTCGGCGGCGAGATCCGCGTACGAGCCGTGGGCGCGGGCGAAACCGTAGCGCTCGGCGAACGCGGCCGCGGTCTCGGCCGACCGGGAACCGACGGCGGCGAGCTCGGCGCCCTCGACCAGCGGGAGGTCCTTGGCGAACTGGGCGGCGATCCCGCCGGGGCCGACGATGCCCCAGCGCACCTTCTGAGCAGTCATGATCACAACGTTATCCGCCGCCCGTCCGACCGCCCCGACGACCGCCCAATATCGGGCTGACGGCCGGTCCGGTGGGAGGATCGACCGGTGACCGACGCAGAGCCAGGCACGCTGACCTTTCCGATCCCCGAGGCGATGGTCCGGCGGGCGCGCGAGTTCCGCGGCGAGCCGGCCACCCCGCGGCCCGCGGCCACCGTCGTCCTCCTGCGCCCCGACGAGGACAAATTCCAGCTGTACGTGCTGAAGCGCGCGAAAACCATGGTGTTCGGCGGTCTCTACGCATTCCCGGGTGGCGGGGTCGACCCCACCGACCGGCCCGAGACCCTCCGCACCGACTGGGCCTCGCGGCTCGGCGTCGCTGACGAGCAGGCCCGGGCCATCGTCGGCGCCGCCGCCCGCGAGCTGTTCGAGGAGGCGGGCGTCCTTCTGGCCGGGCCGCTCGACGAACCGGACCGGACGGTCAGCGACGGAACGCTGGGCGGTTCCGTGACGCACGGCCGGGAGGTCGACGACGACCTGGTGGTGGGCGACGTCAGCGCGGCCGACTGGGAGGCGGACCGGGCCGCCATCGCCGCCCGCGAGCTGACCCTGACCGAGGTCCTGCAGCGCCGTGGCCTACGGCTGCGCGACGACCTGCTGTTCCCGTGGGCGCGCTGGATCACCCCGGAGTTCGAGCCGAAGCGGTTCGACACCTGGTTCTTCGTCGCTCTCCTGCCGGAAGGGCAGACGGCGCGCGACGTGTCCGGTGAGAGTGAGGTGGCCGCGTGGGCCCGCGCGCAGGCGGCCGAGGAGCTTCCGATGCTCCCGCCTACGTTGTCGACAGTGAACTCTTTCCGCCCGTACGAAAAAATTGCGGAAGTGATCGCGGCCTCGAGTCGCCGCGATGCCGCGACGCCGGTCATGCCTCGCGTTGTCTTTCGCGAAGACGGCAGCGCCCTGCTGCACATCGAATGAGCAGCAGGGCGCTGTGACGCGGAGAAAGACCTAGCCGAAGCGGCCGGTGATGTAGTCCTCGGTCTTCTTCTGGGTCGGGTTGCTGAAGATCTTCTGGGTGTCGTCGTACTCGATCAGGCGGCCGGGGTCACCCGTCTTGTCGATCGAGAAGAAGCCGGTCTTGTCGCTGACCCGGGCGGCCTGCTGCATGTTGTGCGTGACGATGATGATCGTGAAGCGGTCCTTCAGCTTGAACATCAGGTCCTCGATCGCCAGCGTCGAGATCGGGTCGAGCGCCGAGCAGGGCTCGTCCATCAGCACGACCTGCGGCTCGACCGCGATGGTGCGGGCGATGCAGAGACGCTGCTGCTGGCCGCCGGAGAGGCCGGCACCGGGCCGGTTGAGCCGGTCCTTGACCTCGTTCCAGAGGTTCGCCGACTTCAGCGACTGCTCGGCCGCGTCGTCCAGCGCCGACTTCTTCTTGACGCCGTTCAGCTTGAGGCCGGCCACCACGTTCTCGTAGATCGACATCGTCGGGAACGGGTTGGGGCGCTGGAACACCATGCCGATCAGCCGACGGACGGCGGTGACGTCGACGTCCGGGTCGTAGATGTTCTGCTCGTCGATGGTCAGCCGGCCCTCGATGCGGGCGTTCGGCAGCACCTCGTGCATCCGGTTGATCGACCGGAGGAACGTGGACTTGCCGCAACCGGACGGGCCGATCAGGGCGGTGATCGTCTTGGGCTCGACGGTCATCGAGATGCTGTCGATCGCCTTGAACGAACCGTAGTAGGAGGAGACGTTGCTCGCCTCGATGCGCTTGGCCATGGTCATACCTCTTAACGGGTCAAACTGTTGCGACGGGCGAGCATCTTGGCGGCGATCGTCAGCACCAGCACGATCGCGACCAGGGTCAGCGCGGCGGTCCAGGCGCGCGCCGGGGCGTACTTCGAGGCGTCGCCGGCCTGCTGGTAGACGAAGAGCGCCAGCGAGGACTGGTTGCCGTTGAACGGGTCGAAGTTGATCGCGGCAGCACCGCCGGCGACCAGCAGGACCGGTGCCGTCTCGCCGGCGGCGCGGGCGATCGCCAGCATGACGCCGGTGACGATGCCGGGCAGCGCGGTCGGCACGACGATCTTGAGGATCGTCTTCCACTGCGGAACGCCGAGGGCGTAGGCGCCCTCTCGCAGCGGGCCGGGCACCAGGCGCAGCATCTCCTCGGTGGACCGCACGATCGTCGGCAACATCAGCACCGACAGTGCCAGCGAGGCGGCGAAGCCGGAGAACCGCGGGTTCCCGTCGTTGAACCACGGGCTCACGATCAGCACCCAGAACGACAGGACGAACAGGCCGGCCACGATCGACGGGATACCGGTCATCACGTCCACGAAGAACCGGACGGTGCCGGCGAACTTGCCTCGGCCGTACTCGACCAGGTAGATCGCGCCGAGCACACCCAGCGGAACCGCGATCAGGGCGGCGATGCCGACCTGCTCGAGGGTGCCGATGATGGCGTGGTAAGCGCCACCGTTCTGGTCGCGGGCGCCGATGTTGTTCATCGAGGTGCCGAAGAAGTCGCCGTCGAGCCGGCCGACGCCCTTGGAGACCAGGGTCCAGACGACGCTCGCGAGCGGGAGGATCGCCAGGATGCAGGCCGAGTAGATCAGCGACTTCCAGGCCCGGTTGCGGGCGGCCCGGCGGCCTTCGACCCGGCCGGCCGCGTAGAGCAGCCCGACGAGGTAGAAGACCCAGCCCAGTACGACGATGAGCACCCAGTTGCCGATGCCGAAGCCCAGCACGACGGCCGCGGCGATCACGAACGCGGCCACCGCGACGCCGAGGTTGGCGACCAACGACAGCTTCTTGGTGCGGATGTTGTCGGGCGTCATGACGACGCCGGCGAGCTCACGATCTAGAAGGCTCATGCGGCACTGTCCCGGAACTCGCGACGACGGTAGATGATCGCCCGGGCCGCCATGTTGACCACCAGGGTGATGGCGAACAGCACCAGACCGGAGGCGATCAGAGCGCCGCGACCGGTGGCGTTGGCCTCGCCGAACGTGTTGGCGATGTTGGCGGCGATCGAGTTGCCGCCGTTCTCGATCACGTTGAACGAGATGCTGAAGACGGTGCCGAGGGTCAGCGCCAGGGCGATCGTCTCACCGAGTGCGCGGCCGAGGCCGAGCATCACCGCGGCGATCACACCGGGCTTGCCGTACGGCAGGACCGCGGTGCGGATCATCTCCCACTTGGTGGCGCCCAGGGCGAGCGCGGCCTCCTCGTTCATCCCCGGGGTCTGCTGGAAGACCTCGCGGGACAGGGAGGTGACGATCGGCAGCACCATGATCGCCAGCACCAGGCTGCCGAGCAGGATCGACCGGCCGAACGGGCCGTCGCCACCGAAGATCGGCAGCCAGCTGAAGTAGTGGTTGAGCCAGACCGAGAAGTCACGCACCGGCTCGAGGAAGACGTCCCGGCCCCAGAGTCCGAAGACCACACTGGGCACGGCCGCGAGCAGGTCGATGACGAAGCCGAGCGGGTTGGCGAGCCGCTTGGGCGCGTAGTGCGAGAGGAACAGAGCGATGCCGAGGGCGATCGGCACCGCGACGATCAGGGCGATCACCGAGGACAGCACCGTGCCGAAGGCGAGCGCCGCGATACCGAACTTGGGGTCGGCGTCGTTCGGGAACCACTGCTTGTAGCTCAGGAAGTTCACCGTGTCGGCGCGCAGCGCCGGGACGGCCTTCGAGATCAGGAAGATCGCGATGGCCACGATGATGACGAGCACCATGGCACCGGCGGCCGTGGAGAGCCCGCGGAACCCGCTCTCCATCGAGAAACGGGCCTTCTTGGGCAGGCCGTCACCGCCACCGATCGGGGGTTCGTAACTACTCGGCGAAACGCCGGTGCCGGCGGACCGGGCGTGACGTCCTGTCACGCCCGAGCCGCCGGCGGTGGCGTTCGTCGAGCTCGAGGGGTAGTCACCCATCTGCTCGCTCGCTGTCGTCTCGGAGGGATGTGTTACAGCGTCAGCTGATGGCGGCGACGGAGGTCGCGACCTTCGACTGGATCGACGCGGGCAGCGGGGCGTAGCCCAGCTCGCTCAGCGCCGTCTGGCCCGCGGTGCTCGAGGTGTAGTTCAGGAACGCCTTGATGTCGGCGGCCTTGGCGGAACCCTTTTCACAGGCGATCTCGTAGGTGACCAGCACGATCGGGTACGCACCCGCGGTGCTGGTGGCGTAGTCGATCGACAGCTTGAGGTCGTTGCCGGTGCCGGTGATCTTGGCACCCTCGATGGTCTTGCCGGCGCTCTCACCGGTCAGCTCGGTGAACTCACCGGCGCCGTTCTTGATCTTCGCCTTCTTCAGGTCGCTGTTCTCGGCGAACGAGAGCTCCACGTAGGAGATGGTGCCCGCGGTGCTCTTGACCTGGCTGGCCACGCCGTCCGACTTGGCCGCGCCGGTGCCGCCCGGAGCCTTCCACGCCTTGGCGTTGCCGAAGGTCCAGTCGGCCTCGGCGGTCTTGCTCAGGTACTTGGTGAAGTTGTCGGTCGTGCCCGACTCGTCCGAGCGGTGCACGGCCTGGATCGCGGTCGACGGCAGCTTGACGCCACTGTTGAGAGCGGCGATCGCGGCGTCGTCCCACTTGGTGATCTTGCCGGCGAAGATCTTGGCCAGCGTCGAGGCGTCCAGCTGGAGGTTGTCGACACCGTCCAGGTTGTAGACGACCGCGATCGGGCCGATGACCATCGGGAGGTTCAGAGCCGTGCCGGTGGCGCACTTGGCGTCGGCCTGCTTCTGCTCGTCGTCCTTGAGGGCCGAGTCGGAGCCGGCGAAGTCGGCCGTGCCCGCGATGAAGGCCTGGATGCCGGCGCCCGAGCCGGTGCCCTGGTAGTCGATCTTCGCGCCGGAGCACTGGGCCTGGTAGGCCTTGATCCACTCGTCCATGGCGTTCTTCTGGGCCGTCGAGCCCTGAGCCGTCAGGCTGCCCGAGGAACAGCTGCCAGGCGCGGCGGAGTTGTCGCTCCCGCTCGGCTCGGCGGTGTTGTCCGACCCGCAAGCAGCGAGCGCGAGCGTCGCAGTCAAAGCAATGCCGGCGAGGTAACCGGACCGCTGGAGCTTCACGATGAAAATTTCCCTTCGGGGGGTGAGGTACAGGCGCCGATCTCAACGGCGCACCCCGAAGTTAAAAGGGCCAGGTAGCCGGTTTCCCCGGCACAAGTGAACGCAGGGTGAACACGTACGCACCTCAAGTTTGCTTTCTGCTGAGCCCGAGTTGTCCGTTCCGTGAACCGGGGGACGTAAGTCCGAAAAATCCTACATTTTCGCGTAGTCTTTACCGCCCTGAGATCCCGCGGTGTCCGTCCCGTGACGCATGAGACTGGCCGCCCTCGCCCAGGTAGCTGCATAATGCAGTTATGAGCTCAGGTGCCAAACCCGCGTCGAATCCGTTCCGCCAGCCCCGCGCCGTCTGGGCCGTCGCCTTTGCCTGTGTGATCTCGTTCATGGGCATCGGCCTGGTCGACCCGATCCTCCCGGCGCTGGCGTCCGACCTGCACGCCACGCCCAGCCAGGTCTCGCTGCTGTTCACCAGCTATCTGGTGGTCACCGCGGTGGCGATGCTCGTGGTCGGCTGGGTCTCCAGCCGGATCGGGGCGAAGCGCACGCTCATCACCGGCCTGGCGATCATCGTGGTGTTCGCGGCCCTGGCCGGCACCACCGACACGGTCGGCGGCATCGTCGGCTTCCGGGCCGGCTGGGGCCTGGGCAACGCCCTGTTCATCGCCACCAGCCTCGCCGTAATCGTGGCGTCGGCCAGCGGCGGCTTCGCCGGGGCGATCATCCTCTACGAGACGGCCCTGGGCCTGGGCATCGCGGTCGGCCCGCTGCTCGGCGGCGAGCTGGGCTCGATCAGCTGGCGCGGCCCCTTCTTCGGCGTCTCCGCGCTGATGGCGATCGCCCTGGTAGCCACCGTTCTCTTCGTCCCCGAGCTGCCGAAGCCGGCCAAGCCCACCGCCCTGGCCGCACCGATCAAAGCGCTGCGCCACCGCGGCCTGCTGACCATGGGCATCATGGCGCTGCTCTACAACTGGGGCTTCTTCACCATGCTCGGCTACGCGCCGTACCCCATGGAGTTGGGCGCCGAGAAGCTGGGCCTGGTCTTCACCGGCTGGGGCCTGCTGGTAGCCGCGTTCAGCGTCTGGTTCGCGCCCCGGCTGCAGGCCCGCTTCGGCACGGCCAAGGTCCTCTACGCCAACATGTTCGCGCTGGGCATCGTGATGGCCGTGATCGCCGCCGGCGTGAACACCCCCACCGTGGTCATCGTCGCGGTCATCGTCAGCGGCGCGTTCATCGGCATCAACAACACCCTGACCACCCAGGCGGTAATGCTGGTAGCTCCGGTCGAGCGGTCGATCGCCTCGTCGTCGTACGGCTTCGTGCGCTTCATCGGCGGCGGCCTGGCCCCGTTTGTGGCCGGCAAGCTGGCCGACCGCTTCGACCTGAGCGTCCCGTTCTACCTGGGCGGAGTGGCCTTCCTGCTGGCCATAGTCGTGCTGGCCAGCGGCCACAGACTGATCAGCGCGGCCGAGGCCGACCTGGCACCGACTCCCGTCCTGGAGCCGGTGGGCGAGGCTGTTCCGGTGCAGCGCCCGGTGGTGGTAGCCATCGGCGCCACCCCCGACGCCGCCGAGGTAGTAGCGGCAGCAGCGTCCATCGCCCGGGAGGCCGGCGCCCCGCTGGAGGTGGTCCGGGTCCGGGAGACGGTCATCATCGAGGAGATGGCCATCGACCCCGAGGACGACAGCGATGCCCGGCAGGCGGTAAACGATTTGGTCGACGAGCTGACCGCCCAAGGCGTAACCGCCACCGCCCTCCTGCTGCACAGCGTCGGCGACCACGCCGCGGCCGGCCGAGTCCTGGCCCAGCACGCCGACGAGGTGCACGCCCGGACGGTCGCGGTGGGCCGTTCCGCACGAGGCCCGGCGTCCCAGTTCGCCGAGGGAAGCTTCACCTCGGCCCTGACCCACGCCACCCGAAGCACCGTGGTCCTGCTAAGCGAGGGCGAAACTCCGCACCCCCTGAACCCGGCCGTGCTGGCGGGCCTGCGCCAGGCTTAGGTTCTCGCCATGGGATTCGAGCTAGGAACCGACGGCCCCGGCGCAATAGTGGTCGGGGTGGACGGCTCCCCCACGTCGATGCGAGCCGCCGCCTACGCTGCCGGCCTGGCAAGGCGCCAGCGCACCCGCCTGATCGCGGTCTACGCCCGCACCACCCCCACCACGCTGCTGACCATCGCCGACCACAGCGGCATGGCGGTGAACGCGGTCCTGGATGCCCAGGAGGAACTGGAACAACAGCTGAGAGCCGAGATCCACGGCTGGGGCGCAGACTCGGAGGTAATCATCCGCCAGGGTGACCCCATGACAGTGCTGGCCGAAGTAGCAAAAGAAACAAGGGCGGACGCACTGATAGTGGGTTCCTCAGCAAGCTTCGGCCACCGCATAGCCGGCTCATTGGCAATCCGCCTGGTCCGCTACGGAAAGTGGCCCGTAACGGTAGTCCCCTAGCGCCTTTCCCATCTGACGGCGAAGCGTCCCAGAAAGCGGACAAACTCCGCTCGACGAAACGCCTATTTACGATATGCGAGGCGGCCAAAGCCCAAGGTTGTCGACTTCCAGTCCGCTCCGAACCCAAACTCAACAAGATCGCCGCAGCAGCCCCCGCGCCAAGCTCGCGCCCAAGCAGCACGCCCCGCGCCAAGCCCGACCCCAGCAGCAGCCCCCACGCCCAAGCCCGACCCCAAGCAGCAACCCCCACGACAGGCAGCCGAGCCCGAGCAACAGCCCACCCCAAGCCAAGCTCTAAAGCCCAACACCAAGCAAGGCGAAAGCGAAGAGGCAGGCATCTCCGAGCGCCCGGCCGGGGTCCGGGGCGCCCCGAAAGCGAAGCGCTTACCGCTGATAATTGACGTCAGTCTTATAAACCGAAAAGCCAAGCTTCCGATAAAGCGCCACAGCAGCAGCATTAGACTCATCGACGTAGAGAAGCGCCTGAGTAAGCCCAGCATCAGCCAGATGCCGAAGACCAGCGACACTCAAGGCAACACCCAACCCGCGCCGATGCCCCCCGGGATCAACGCCCAAGACGTAAATCTCACCCAATGCCGGATCGTTCCCCGACGGCGGATGAACCTTGGTCCAGTGAAACCCGACCAGAGTGTCCGAGATATCGACGGCCAGGAGAAACCCGGCCGGATCAAACCAAGGCTCGGTCTCGCGTAACCGCAGGTCGTCGAGGGTCCAGCGCCCTTGCTCAGGATGATGAGCGAAGGCCCGGGCATTGACCCCAAGCCAAGCTTCTTCGTCATGCCCGACACTGAACGGCCGAATAGTAATGCCCTCGGGCAGCACGGATTCGGCGGTGAAGTCGGTCAGGGAACGGCGCATCTGCCACAGCACCCGCGCCCGGCTGAATCCGTTCTTCTCCGCGAAGGCATGAGCGCCGGGTTCGTCCCCGTGCGCCCAGAAAGCCAGCGTGCCACTACCGGCGGCCGCGAGCAGCGCAGTGCCGTGCCCCTGCCGGCGATAGGCGGGGGCGACGACCAGCTCGCCCGAGCCTGATTTGTCGACGAAGGCGTAGCCCGCCAGCACGCCGTCTTCGGCCTGCGACAGCAGGTGGAGTCCGCCCCCGTTACGGACGCGGAGGACAACATCTTCCGACAGTGGATAGACCCCGTCGGCGAGGGAGGCCGAGGTTGCCAACGCGAGAACGTCGGCCACCTCGGCGTCACTCAACCGGTCAAGCGACCGGATTTTCGTCATGGATTTCAGACCGGGAGGGAGACCGGCTCGTTGTCGGGCAGCTGGCGGCCGGTCGGCGGCACGACGAACTTGTAGCCGACCTGGCGCACGGTGCCGATCATCGACTCGTGCTCGACGCCGAGCTTGGCGCGCAGGCGACGCACGTGGACGTCGACCGTGCGGGTGCCACCGAAGTAGTCGTAGCCCCAGACCTCGCGCAGCAGCTGGTCGCGGGTGAAGACCCGGCCGGGGTGCTGGGCCAGGAACTTGAGCAGCTCGAACTCCTTGTAGGTGAGGTCGAGCGGGCGGCCCTTGAGCTTCGCCGCGTAGGTGTCCGGGTCGATGTTGAGCTCGCCGGCCCGGATCGATCCGCCGGCACCGGCGGTGGCGTTGTTGAGGCGGCCGACGCCCAGGCGCAGACGGGCCTCGACCTCGGCGGGACCGGCGCTGGCCAGGATGACGTCGTCGACGCCCCAGTCGGCGTTGAGTGCGATCAGGCCCGCCTCGGTGACCACCGCGACGAGCGGAACACCGACGCCGGTCGCGTGCAGCATGCGGCACGTGGCGCGAGCCTCGGAAAGCTCGGAGCGGGCGTCCACCAGGATGGCGTCGGGGCTGGGCCCGGAAACCAGGGTGCGGACGTCGCGAGGGGCGGTGCGTACGGAGTGGGGAAGTAGATCCAGCGCGGGCAGCACGGCAGAGGGCTCGCCGGCGCGTGCTGTCACCAACAGAAGGATTTCCACACTCACCTCCGTCCTTGCGGCGCAATCGCCGCTCGGGTGACCCGGTCTGCGGCCGATGTGAACGGACCGCTCCCGGAGGACTGTTTCCCCGGCGTCACCGACGGGTGGGCTGGCGTTACCTTAACCGATGCATCGGGTTGAGCGCCCTCATCGTGTGTGCAAGTGATGTAGTAAACGCTCGTAAGGTGGCCGAACGGCCGATTCGTAACCAGCCTTTTACCCGAGCGGACCGCCCAGCGCGCCTGACCGAACCGCACCCGGGTCTGGCACCATCGCAGGCGTGTTCCCCACCGTGCCGCAGGAAGATCCCTGGGAACCCGACGCCTCGCGCGAGATCGCGCGTTCGGGCCCGGGTCGACCACCAACCGGTTTTTACGGTGCGATGCCGGACGCCGACACGCCCGCCACCGATCCGGACGCGGAGGACGAGGAGGAGTTCGAGGAGATCCAGGTCGTCCCGGTCCGGCGGCAGTTGTCGCTGGCCATCGCGGGCTTCGCCGGGCTGCTCGGCCTCGGTCTCGCGCTGGGTGCGCAGACCTCCGCACCCGACTACCGACTGCCGTACGCGATCGTCCTCTTCGGTGTGCAGTTGCTCTACCTGCTCGCCTGGATCATGGCGTTGCATCCGCCGGCGGCGGGGGCGACCGCCGCGGTCTGCGCGGTGGTGGCGCTGGTGGCCGACTACTTCGCGGTGACCCGGGAGCCGCCGGGGCTGTTCCCGCTGTTCCTGATCGCGCTGGGCGGCTTCGTGGCGGCGGTGGTCGGGCAGTTGTTCCGGGCCGAGGACCGTAAACGGGTCACCGATTCCTGGCGGACGACGCTGTGGATCGTGCTCGGTGTGGTGGCGTACGCGATCCCGGTGATCATGACCCGGCAGTCGCTGGGCACGCAGACGATCGTGGTCTGCGCCGCGGGCGCGGGCGTGGCGTTGCTGGTCGCCCGGGCCACCGACGCAGTTTTCCCGAAGCCGCGGATCGCCGCTCAGGTGCCGCGCGGCGCGACCGGCGTGGTGCTGGGCTCCATGCTGGGCACGCTCGCGTCGGCGGCGCTGGGCAGCGTGCTGGTGCTGCCGTTCACGCCGGCGAAGGGCGCGGTGGCCGGCCTGATCGCCGCGGTGATCGCCAACCTGGTCGACCTGGCGGTGAACTTCGGTGAGGCGGGCCGGCGGCTGGCCGGGGACGCGCCGACGTTCTGGGTGGCCCGGCACATGCAGGGCCCGCTGGGTGCGTTCGCGCTGGCCGCCCCGGCCGCCTACGCCATCGCACACTGGTATCTCCAATAGCTGTTTCGGCGGCCGGTAGAACCGGGCATGTACGGTCCACCACAGTCGATGGTCGGGAGGCCCGGTGGGCGAGGTATACGGCGAGCAGGTCCGGCCGCGGCGACGGTGGGGACGACGCCTGTTGATCACGTTCATCGTGCTGTTGCTACTCGTGCTGGGCGCGGCCTTCGTGGCCGACCGGGTGGGGCGCTCCTACGCCGAGCGGATGATCAGCGACAAGGTGGCCGAGCAGGTCACCAATCAGAAGGCGACCAGTGAGAAACCGGCCGTCACGATCGAGGGCTTCCCGTTCATCACCCAGGTGGCCCGGGGCCGGTACGACGAAATCAAGATCGAGCTGGCCAACTTCGCCGGCCCGGCCGGGAACAACCGCACGATCAAGATGAAGCTTCTGGACGTACGGGCGAAGGACGTGGTCGCGCCGCTGGAGACGATCCGCTCCGGCACCGGCGACATCGTGGCGGGCACGGTCACCGGCGTCGGCCTGGTCGACTACGCGCAACTCGTCGAGCTGGTCGGGCAGCCGGGTGTGAAGCTGGCCGCCAAGGACGGCAAGCTGACCGGCTCGGCGCCGGTTCAGGTGCTCGGCCAGACGGTCAACGTCACCGGCACCGCGCAGCTGACCGTCAAGAACGGGAACGTGGTTCAGGTGCGTTTCAGCAATGTGTCGGCCGAGGGTCTGCCGGACAACCCGATCGTCAAGGGCCTCGTCAACTCGTACGTCAATAAGTTGGCCTTTGATCTTCGAGTTCCGGCGCTGCCGCTCAAACTCACCGTTCAGAACGTCGAAGCGACCGATGAGGGCCTGCGGGTCACGGCCGGCGCGACCGACGTTCCGCTCAACTCGAGTGGCCTGTGACCCCCGACTCGATCCCGGATGGTGGTCGAGGCTGTTCCGCGGTCTGGAACCGCTGGTAGGGTCCATTTCTATGAGCCTCTTGCTCACGAAAAGGCGCGCGATCGACCTGTGTCGCGTGGCCGCGTGCCTGTGTCGCCCTGTCATCTGACGGGGCCACTGTGCTGAGCATTTTCTAGCTCGAATCTCCTGAACGGCCGGCAGTGGCGCCGTCGCACAGCCCGAGATCCCAACCAGTAATGGGTCCCGCGCGGGGTGCGACCAAATCCCTGTGCGCTGACTCTCCCCCATCTCTCACCTCACCAAGGGAGTGAACCGATGAGTCGCGACACCGCACTCGTTTCGGCCGACTGGGCCGAGAAGAACCTCGACGCTCCGGGCGTCGTCTTCGTCGAGGTCGACGAGGACACCACCGCCTACGACGGCGGCCACATCCCGGGCGCCGTCAAGATCGACTGGAAGCAGGACCTGCAGGACCCGGTCCGGCGGGACTTCGTCAACCAGGAGCAGTTCTCCGCGCTCCTGAGTGAGCGCGGCATCGGCAACGACGACAAGGTCGTGCTCTACGGCGGCAACAACAACTGGTTCGCCGCGTACGCGTACTGGTACTTCAAGCTCTACGGCCACCGCGACGTCGTGCTGCTCGACGGCGGCCGCAAGAAGTGGGAGCTCGACGCCCGTCCGTACTCGAAGGACGTGCCGAGCCGGGCCAAGACCAGCTACACGGCCTCCGCGCCCGACCTGTCGATCCGCGCCTTCCGCGACGAGGTCGTGCAGGCCATCGGCGTGAAGAACCTGGTCGACGTGCGCAGCCCCGACGAGTTCGCGGGTCGCCTGCTCGCCCCGGCGCACCTGCCGCAGGAGCAGTCGCAGCGGGCCGGCCACATCCCCACGGCGATCAGCGTGCCGTGGAGCAAGGCGGCCAACGAGGACGGCACGTTCAAGTCGGACGACGAGCTCGGCAAGATCTACGGCGAGGCCGGCCTGGACGGCAGCAAGGACACCATCGCGTACTGCCGGATCGGCGAGCGCTCCTCGCACACCTGGTTCGTGCTCAAGGAGCTGCTCGGCCAGCAGAACGTGAAGAACTACGACGGTTCGTGGACCGAGTACGGCTCGCTCATCGGCGTGCCGATCGCGCTCGGCGACGAGCCCGGAAAGGCGTGACCATGACGTCTCCGAACATCGCGGCCGGTTGCGCCGCCCCCGACCAGTCGGCGCCCCTCCCCGCGAGCGTCGACCTGGAGAAGGAAACCGTCATCACCGGCTTCGTGAACACCGCCGACGGCGAGGCGGTCGGGGGCGCGTACGTGCGCCTGCTCGACTCGTCCGGCGAGTTCACCGCCGAGGTCGTCACCTCGCCCGAGGGCGTGTTCCGCTTCTTCGCCGCGCCGGGTTCGTGGACCCTGCGGGCGCTGAGCCGGGCCGGCAACGGTGAGCTGACGGTCGACGTCACCCGTGGCGTCAACGAGGTCGCGCTCAGCGTGGCCGCCGCCTGACCCACGCTCTGTTGCAGTTCAGGAGGCGGGATCCGTTCGGGTCCCGCCTCCTACTACGACCGCGGTCGGCGGCACCTCGGGACGGGTTCGGGACAGCCGCCGGATGCCGGTGTTGAGCACCGCGATCAGCGGCACCGCCACCAGGGCTCCGATGATGCCGGCCAGGGTGGCACCGCAGGCGATTCCGATGATCACCACGAGCGGGTGGATGGCCACCGCGCGGCCCATGATCAGTGGCTGGAGCAGGTGGCCCTCCACCTGCTGCACCAGGATCACCGCGCCGAGCACCACCAGCGAGATCACCCAGCCCTGATCGACCAGCGCGACCAGCACCGCCACCGCACCCGACACGCTCGCGCCGACGATCGGGATGAACGCTCCCAGGAACACCAGCGCGGCCAGCGGGAACGGGAACGGCACCTTGAGGATCACCAGGGCGATGCCGACGCCGAGCGCGTCGATGAACGCCACCAGCACGGTGGCCCGCACGTAGGCGCTCAGCGTCACCCAGGACGCGTCCCCCGCGTCGGCCAGCGACCAGCGCGCGTTCAGCGGGAACAGCCGCACGATGAAGCGCCAGATCTTCCGGCCGTCGCGCAGGAAGAAGAAGGTCGAGAACAGCACCAGCAGCATCCCGGCGACCACTTCGAACAGGGTCGCCGCGGTGGCGATGCCCGTCGAGGTCAGCTGCGAGGTGTGCTCGTTGACCCACTGCTGACCCTGATCGATCGCCTTGTTGACCTGGTCGTCGGAGAGGTGCAGCGGACCCGTGCGGGCCCAGTTCTGGATCTGCCGCACACCATCGCTGGCTTTCTGCGTCAGCTCGCCCACACCGTCCACGAACTGGCTGATCACCAGCGTCAGGGTGCCGGCCACCGCACCGATGCCGCAGATCAGCACCAGGAACGTGGCCAGCGATCGGGGCAGCCGCAACCGCAGCAGCCAGCCCACCGCCGGGGCCAGCAACGCCGACAGCAGCAGGGCGATGGCCAGCGGGACCACCACGATGCTGACGATCGCGACGAAGTGCAGCAGCGCCCAGCCGACCACCCCCACCACGATCAGCCGCCAGCTCCAGGCGGCGGCCAGGCGCAGCGAATGCGGCACCTCCGCGTCGTCCCGGCTGTTCGTCGAATCGTGCACCAGCTCGGGCTCGCGCGGCGGCGGCTCGTAGTCGTCGTCGATGCTTGGTCCCTCCGCTGCCACCTCGTCGGTCCTGGCCGAGCGCACCGACTCCCGACCCGAGTCGTAGGCCTTGCGCAAGTTGTCCCGGACACGCTGCAAGCGGCTCAACCGGCCAACCCCCTCGCGGTAACGGCACCATCGCGGCACGCGGTAACCACCGTAATGGTCGAGTGCCCCTCAGACCCCTCCGGCACCACGGGCAAAACCATCCGGACCGGCGCGCAAGGGTCTCGGATCACCGGCGTACCGTCTGCAATCGTGAGCACGGACACCCGTACCGAGGCCGGACTGCCGATCCGGATGTTGCATGATCGCGTGCTGGTTCGCCAGGACGGCGCCGAGGGCGAGAGGCGATCCGTGTCCGGCATCGTCATCCCGGCGACCGCGTCCGTCGGCCGGCGGCTGTCCTGGGCGACCGCGGTGGGCATCGGCCCCAACGTGCGGTCGATAGTGGTCGGCGACCGGGTCCTGTTCGACCCGGAGGAGCGTTCCGAGGTGGAACTGCACGGCCGCGAATACGTCCTGCTGCGCGAGCGGGACGTACACGCGGTGGCCGCGAGCCGGGTCGAGCCGGACGGCACCGGCCTCTACCTCTGAGACCGCCCCGGATCAGTTCTGGCGGGGCGGCGGAGCGGGATATCCGCCCCCGTAGGCCGAAGGCCCGTTCCCCCACGTGCCGTAACCCGGCGGGTAGGCCGGCGGCGCCGAGAACGGCTGGGGATAACCGCCGCCGTACGGGTGGTAGGCCGGGGCCAGCCGGATCGGGACCGGCACCACCGGGCTCTCCGGTGCCGCGACCGTCCGGGCCACGCCGTCCGGGAACAGCAGCTGGTAGTTGACGCCGTCCCAGAAGGCCTGCGGAGCCGTCGGGTCCTTCCCGTTGAACGCCGTGCGGTAACCCTGCAGGTCGACCAGCAGACGGTGCTCCTCGGTCAGGTCGACCTGCTGCTCCAGCGGCCGCGCGTGCAGGCCGCGCTGCATGCCGTCGCGGAGCAGGGCCAGCTGGGTCGCGGCGAACTGGAAGTCGCGCATCGCCTTGGCCCCGGCCGGGCCGGCCACCCGCTTGGCCCACTGCCGGGCCGAGTGCCGCCGGCCCAGGCTGCCCAGCGCCGCCACCTCGGGCGGCGAGAACCAGCCACTGCGCACATAGAGCGGCAGGACCCGCTCGGTCAGCCGGCCCTCCCAGGAGCGCAGCGCGATCGCGAAACCGACCACGGCGAAGAAGAACGGCACCATGAAGCCCAGGTAGCCGTACAGCATGATCAGGGGTTGGGAGAAGCTCACCGAGAGCGTCGGCAGCAGGTTGAACGTGCCGTGCAGGATCATCGCCAGCAGCAGCCCGGCGACCGGCGCGAGCCAGCGGACCCGGCGGTCGCCGGAGCGGGTGGCGATGCCCAGGCCGATGCCGGTCATCGAGGTGAAGAGCGGGTGCGCGAAGCCGGTGAACAGGATGCGCACGATGAAGATCAGGAAGAGATTTTGCAGGCCGGTGGCCGGGCCGTACTCCTCGACGCCGGTGGCGTAGCCGTGTTTGCCGAGGTAGAGGATGTTCTCCACCATGGCGAAGCCGATCGCCGACATGCCGCAGTAGACGATGCCGTCGGTGATGCCGGACCACTCGCTGCGCCGCCGCCAGCTCAGCAGGATCGGGCCCGCGGCCTTCATCGACTCCTCGATGAACGGCGCCACCAGCACCGCGACCAGGGCGTCCGGCAGCCCCCAGCGGTCGAACCAGACCGAGGCGGCGGTGTTGACCACCAGCGCGACACCGGTGGCGACCGCGGCTCCCCACACGAAGCAGAACGCCAGGAAGCGCACCGGCTCGGGCTCGTAGCGGTCGAGCCACATGAAGCTGGCCACCAGCAGCGGCACCGGCAGCATCGCGGCGATCAGGCCGACGGTGAGGCCGACGATGCCGATGTCGACGCCGAGGAACAGCAGCATCGCGATGGCGGCCAGCCCGAGGCCGCTGATCACGATGGCCATCGGCAGCCAGCGCCGCCAACCGGTCTTGCGACCGGCGGCGGCCGGCAGACCGGCTCCGGCCGGCGTTACGTCGGGCGTGGGCGGTGACGCGTATGCCACGGCGTAGGGGTCGGGCGGCGGCCCGCCCGGCGAAACGTCGGCCATGACAGCCAGCGTAGTCACCCCGAGCGGGTTCAGGCGTGCCCCGGGGCGGGCGGACGGCGGCCGGGACGCCGGTTCGCGCGCGGGCGGTTGTGCCAACCGGCCGCACGGCGGACCAGACGCGGCGCCTCGGCGAAGTCGACACCGGCGGCCCGCAGCAGGTCGGTGGCGGTGCTGCGGATCTGGGCCACCACCACACCGCCGGAAAAACCCACCCCTTCGTCGTACGCCTTGGCGGCCTCGGTGACCGCGCGCAGAGCACGTTCCCGCGCCGCGATCGGCTCGGCGCCCTTGGCCCACTCCGCCCGCAGCAGATCGACGGCGTCGCCGAGCAGGCCCACCGCGGTCGCCAGCACCTCGGGCAGCTTCTCCTCGTCGCCGAGCGCGGTGCCCACCCGCCGGATCAGCACCCGGACGTTCCGCAGCGCGTAGGTGACCTCCTTGGCGCCGTCGACGTACTGGGCCAGGGCGCCCCGGGTTCGCCACCGGGCCGGCGCGAACGCCACGTTCTCACTGGCCGCGGTGCCGGCCGTGGCGAACGCCGCGAAGGCGGTCTCGGCGGCGCGCAGCCGGGCCAGCGCCAGCTGGATCTGCTCGGGATCGCGGTCGGCCAGGCCCGCGGCGACCTCGTGCAGGCCCTCGGCGAGTGCCCGCAGCGCCGGGTCGGCGGCCCGTTTCACGACGTTGAGCGGGTTCAGCGGCAACAGCACGGTCATCACCACCAGGCCCACGCCCCCGCCGACCAGCGCGTCGAAGAAGCGGGTCCAGGGCAGGCCGGTGTTGCTGGTCAGGGTGGCGACCAGGACGGCCGAGGAGGCGGACTGCACGACCAGCGGGGTGCCGCCGCCGACCGCGGTGGCGACCAGGATGGCGAGCAGCACGACCAGGCCGATCTGCCACGGCCCGGTGCCGATCAGCAGGATCAGCGCGTCGCCGATGCCGATGCCGATCGCGACGCCGAGCACCAGCTCGGCAGTGCGGCGGGCACGCTGGCCGACCGAGGAGGCCAGCGTGATCACGGCGGCGATCGGGGCGAAGAACGGCATCGGGCGGCCGATCACGTCGTGCGCGACGAACCAGGCCAGCGCGGCGGCGACACCGGCCTGCACGGCCAGCATCAGGCCGCCGCGCACCCGGTGCAGGCCGGCGGCCAGCCCGGTGCGGGACCGGGCGGCAAGCCGGGCCACTGCGGACGTCATGGTCCAGACCCTACTTACGAGCGTGTCAGGATGGGACTCGTGACATCTCTCGTGGACGAGTTCCGCGCGGCCGCCCGTTCGGCCGGTGCTACCGCGGACGCCGCCGATCTGGACGCCGCCGGCGAATATCTGCTCTCCCGCTGGTCGGAGCCGCAGCGGCACTACCACACCGTGGCGCACCTGTCCGCCGTACTCGAAGTGGTTGAAGATTTTGCCGGTCTGGCTCCGCATCCGGAACGGGTGCGGCTGGCCGCGTGGATGCACGACGCGGTCTACGACCCGCGGGCGCTCGGCGACGCCAACGAGCGGGACAGCGCCGAGTTCGCGGCCGGCCTGCTGGCCACCCTGGGGGTGCCGGCTCAGGTGGCCGACGAGGTGGCCCGGCTGGTCGGGCTGACCGCCGGGCACGCCACCGGCGCGGACGACCCGGACGGCGAACTGCTCTGCGACGCCGATCTGGCCATCCTGGCCGGCGACGACGAGGCGTACGCGGCGTACACCGCGGCCATCCGCCGGGAGTACGCACACGTGCCGGACGCCGCGTTCAAGGACGGCCGGGCGCAGGTGCTCAAGGCACTGCTGGAGCTTCCGACGATCTACCGTCTCGAGCCGCTGCGCGAGAGGTGGGAAGAGCGGGCGCGACGGAACCTTGAGCGGGAACTCGCGGGCTGAGGTGTTTCGGGCGGCGCAGGCCCGCCGCCCGCAGCCGGAAGGCCAGCTCGCGGGAGGGCAGCAGGGTCGCGCCGAGCCAGATCGCGCTGCGGAACCGCTGCTCCGGGATGTCGTAGTGGTCCCGGTCGAAGGCCCGCCGCGGCGCCCCCAGGATCTCGGCGAACGCGTGTAACTCCGCGTAGGACAGGTCGCTGACCAGGTGCGACCACAACCGGCCGCGGGCCGGCCAGAGCGGCTCGTCGACGAGGATCAAAGATCGACTTCCAGGAGGTCGACGCCTCGGTCGGCGGCGAAACCGCGGACGTCCGGCACGCCGATCCGGGCCGCGTCGGCGGTCAGGTCGTCGGGCATGGTCTGCGACTGCCGCTCGGCGGCCACCCGGGCCAGGTAGTGCTCGACCTCGCGCTCGCGCACCGCCTTGTCCCAGCCCAGCGCCTCCCCCATGACCTCGGCGGCGTGGGCGGCGGTCTCGCTGCCCCGGTGCGGGGTCTCGATCGAGATGCGGGTGCGCCGGGTCAGCACGTCGTCGAGATGCAGCGCGCCCTCGGCGAGCGCGGCGTAGGCCACCTCGGCCGCCAGGTATTCCGGTGCACCGGTGAGCGGGGTGGCCAGGGCGGGATCGGCCTCGATCATCGCGAGCAGGTGGACCGTGAGCGTGCCGTACCGCTCCAGGAGGTGCTCGATCACCCCGGCGGTGACGCCGTGCCGCCGGGCCGCGTCCTGACGGTCCCGCCAGGCGGCGGCGAAGCCGTCCGCGCCGAGCAGCGGCAGCTGATCGGTGCGCGACGGGCGGACCGCACCACCCAGCCGCCGCACCGCCCGGTCGATGACGTCGGCCGCCATCACCCGGTAGGTCGTGTACTTACCGCCGGCCACCAGCAGCAGCCCGAGCATCGGCTCGAAGACGGCGTGCTCGCGGGACAGCTTGGAGGTCGAGTCGGCCTCGCCGGAGAGCAGCGGGCGCAGACCGGCGTAGACGCCTTCGATGTCGTCGGTGGTCAGCGGCCGGTCCAGCACCGTGTTGACCTGGTCGAGGAGGTAGCGGATGTCGCGCGCCGACGCGGCCGGGTGGGAGCGGTCGAGCTTCCAGTCGGTGTCGGTGGTGCCGATGATCCAGTGCCCGCCCCACGGGATGACGAAGAGCACCGAGGTCGGGGTGCGCAGGATCAGGCCGGCCTCGCCGGTGATCGCCGAGCGGGGCACCACGAGGTGCACCCCCTTGGAGGCGCGCACCCGCAGGCCGGGACGGACGCCGACGTCGCTGAGCATGCGCGACATGTCGTCGCTCCAGACACCGGTGGCGGCCACCACCGTGCGCGCCCGCACCTCGAACTCCGGCGAGTCGGGCGACTCCAGGTCGCGGACCCGGACGCCGACCACCTCGCGTGCCTCCCGCACGAAACCGACCACCCGGGCGCTGGTCACCACGGCCGCGCCCAGGCTGGCCGCGGTGCGCGCGAGGTTGACCACCAGGCGGGCGTCGTCGACCTGGCCGTCGTAGTAGCGGATCGCGCCGGTGATGGCGTCGGCCCGCAGGCTCGGGAACAGGTGCCGGGCGCCGTCGCGGGTCAGGTGGCGGTGCAACGGCATGCCCCGGCCGGAGCCGAAGATGCCGGCGAAGACGTCGTAGGCCGCCACGCCCAGGCCGTAGTAGGCCCGGTGCCAGACCCGGGCCGGCGGTTTCGCGGCGGGCAGCGGCACCAGGATCGGCACCGGCCGCACCAGGTGCGGCGCGAGCCGGGTGGAGAGCAGGCCGCGCTCGGTGAGTGCCTCGTGCACCAGGTGCAACTCGAGCTGCTCCAGGTAACGCAGGCCGCCGTGGATCAGCTTGCTGGACCGGCTGGACGTGCCGGCGGCCAGGTCACGCGCCTCGACCAGGGCCACCTTGAGCCCCCGGGAGGCGGCGTCGAGGGCGGCACCGGCACCGGTGACACCGCCGCCGACGACCAGCACGTCGAATTGCTCGTCGCGGAGGCGCCTCAGGTCGGCGACCCGGCGGATCGGAGACAGTCGGCCGGCCGCGTATCGGGAGACGGAGGGTTCACGCACCCGTCCCACGTTAGCGCTCGTAGCCGTCGGATAGGTTCGGCGGTTGTGGACCGCGAGTTCTGGATCTCCGAGCTGACCGACGAACACCTACCTGCCGTGATCGCCCTGTGCCGGAACGCCCTGGACCTGCCCGAGGACGCGACCGAGGCGGCGGAGATAGTCCGGCGGCTGCGCGAGACCGGTCCGCGCCGCACGGGCTTCCTGGCCGTCGCCCCCGGCGAGCGGGTGATCGGGGTGGTGCTCGGCTCGGTGTCGCATCGGGACGCCTCGATCGGGCACGTCGACCTGATCGCGGTCGACCCGGCCGAGCGGCGCCGCGGCATCGGCCGGGCGCTGATGACCCGGGTCGAGGGCGCGCTGGCCGGGCTGGGCGCCGATGACGTGGTGCTGGCCGGCAACGCGCCGCACTACGCCTGGCCGGGCATCGACGTGCGCTACACACCGGCGATCTGCGCGGCCATGGCGCTCGGCTTCGCCCAGGATCAGCCGGCCTGGAACATGACCGCCGACCTGCGCCACCTCCGGCCCACCTCGGCCGCGGAGGAACGTCTGGCCGGCGAGGGAGTGACGATCCGCCGGGCCGAGCCGGCCGACTCGGCCGGGCTGGCCGAGTTCGCGCTGGCCAACTGGGGTTCCGGCTGGGCCGGCGAGATCACCGACTCGATCGGGCGCGACCGGGCCGGGTGCCACATCGCCGTGGAGAAGGACGGCACGCTGCTGGGCTTCGCGGCGTACGGGTCGTCGCGGCCCAGTTGGTTCGGCCCGATGGGCACCACCGCGGCGGCCCGGGGCCGTGGGATCGGGTCGATCCTGCTCCGCCGCTGCCTGGCCGACCAGCGGGACAGCGGGCTCGACTCGGCCCAGATCGGCTGGGTAGGGCCGGTCCCGTTCTACTCGTCGGCGGTGGGCGCCCGGGTCGAGCGAGTGTTTTTCCTTTATCGCAAACAACTTTGACCCGCTCTCCCTAGGCTCCGGGGGTGGGGGTTCGCCGGGTAGCCGCGGCCCTGGCGGTGGCCGTCGCGCTCCTGCTGGCGGCCACGACCTTTGCTACCCGTCCGGCAGTCGCCGCCATCACCACGCCGTTCACGTCGCGCTTCGATACCAACGCGAACGGGTCGATCCTGCTGCGCGGCAACAGCAACCTGACGTGCACGCTCAGCCTGGCCTGCTCAGCCGCCCGGAACGGGTCCGGCGGCTCGCTGAACAACAACAACTTCGCGATGGTCTACACCGACGCGGACGGCAGCCTGGCCACGTTCAACGACAGCACCGCGACGATCAGCATGCCCAGCGGCAGCACCGTGCTCTTCGCCGGCCTGTACTGGGGCGCCGACTCGTCGCTCGCGCTCACCCCGGGCAGCCGCAATCAGGTCCTGTTCCGGACGCCGGCCGGATCGTCCTGGACCACGGTCACCGCGTCGACCGTGCACGCACTGCCGGCCAGCGGGGTCTACCAGGGCTTCGCGGACGTGACCGCACTGGTCGCGGGGGCCGGCAACGGGGCGTACGGCGTGGCGAACATCCAGGCCACCCTCGGAGTCGGCTACTACGCCGGGTGGGGGCTGGCCATCGCGTACTCGAATCCGGCCGAGGACATGCGCAGCCTGCGGATCTACGACGGCTTCGGATCGATCTCGTCGGGCACCGTGAACATCCCGATCAGCGGTTTCGAGACCCCGCACACCGGCGCGGTGCACGCCAAGGTCGGCGCGATCGCCTACGAAGGCGACCTCGGCAACGTCGGCGACAGCCTGCAGGTCGACGGGCAGGCTCTGCACGACGTGACCAACCTCAACCCCGCCAACAACTTCTTCAACAGTACGGTCAGTGACGCCGGCATGGCCGTGACCACCCGCGATCCGCCCTATCCCAACCTGCTCGGCGTCGACATCGACCAGGTCGACGCGACCGGCATGTTCACCAACGGCCAACTGTCGACCACGCTGACCCTGACCACGGTCGGTGACACCTACTACCCGGGCGTGGTCACGTTCAGCATCGACCTGTACGCCCCGAAGATCACCACCACGGTGACCGGCACCGACGTGAACGGCAACGACCTGCTGCCCGGCGACGTCATCGAGTACCGGATCGCGGTGCGCAACGACGGCAGCGACACGGCCGACAACCTGCTGCTGTCGGACGCCGTGCCGCCGCACACCACCTACGTGCCGGGGTCGCTCACCGTGCAGGGCGCCGCGGTCACCGACGCCACCGGCGACGACGACGGCTGGTTCACCGGGGGGACGGCCGCCTGGAATCTGGGGAGCATCCCCTACCTGACCACGAAGTACGTCACTTTCCGGGTGACCGTCGACGTGTCCACCCCGGCCGGCTACGCGATCACCAACCTGGTGAACGTCGCCTACTCGGGCCACACCACCAGCGTCAGCGTCGCGGCCCTGGGCGGCGCGGTGGCCACCCCGGTGCTGCAGCCGCACGTCGACCGGTCCGCCACCCTGACCCTGAGCCCCGCGTTCGTGCAGCGCTCGGCCACCCCGGTGACCGCCACCTACACCGCCACGGTCACCAACGCGTCCGGGAGCGACCTGGAACCGACCGCCCAGGCCGTGCTGACCCTGCCCGCCGGGGTCACCCCGGGCAGCCTGACCGGCGGCTGCACCGCGTCCGGCGCGGTGGTCACCTGCCCCCTCGGCCCGCTCGCGGCCGGCACCTCGGCGAGCGTGCCGATCCCGGTGATCGTGGACAGCACCGCCGCCGACAGCGCGGTCGCCGCACTGCGGGCCGCCGGCAGCGGCAACGACCAGACGGCCGGCAACGACACCGCGACCGCGACCCTCGCGGTCAACTCGCCACCGGTCGCCGTCGCCGACACCGCCGGCACCACCAACGGCAGTCAGGTCACCGTCCCGGTGCTGGCCAACGACTCCGACCCGGACGACGCGACCGGCACCCTGACCGTCTCGATCGTCAGTGGTCCGGCGAACGGCGCGGCCGTGGTCAACGCCGACATGACCGTCACCTACACGCCGGCCGGCGGGTGGGCGGGTGCCGACCCGTTCGTCTACCGGGTGACCGACCCGCACGGCGGCACGGCCACCGCCACCGCCACGGTGACCACCGCGAACGCCGCACCGACGGCCGGCGACGACATGATCAACACGCCGTCGAACAGCCCGGTCACGCTCACCGTGCTGGACAACGACGCCGACCCGAACCCGGCCGACACGCTCACCGTCGTCGCGGTGACCCAGCCGCCGGGCAACGAGGGCACGGTCACGTTCACGCCGACTACGGTCACCTTCACCCCGACGTCGGCCTTCGCCGGGACAGCCTCGTTCGGCTACACGATCGACGACGGGCACGGCGCGACCGCGACCGCGGACGTGCACGTCGATGTCGAGAACGCGGCGCCGACGGCGGCCGACGACACGCTGTCCGCGCCGGCCGGGGCCAGCGGCACGTCGCTGCCGGTGCTCGCCAACGACACCGACCCCAACGGCAACAACACCATCACCGTCTCGGCCGCCGGTCCGGCCGCGCACGGCACGGTGACGCCCGCGGCGGACAAGCTGAGCGTCCTTTACACCGCGGTGCCGGCCGGCTTCTCCGGTGTCGACACCTTCACGTACACGATCGACGACGGCAGCGGCGGCACCGACACCGCGACCGTCACGGTCACCGTGGCCAACACCGCGCCGGCCGCGGCGGACTTCCCGGTGACCACGCCCTACCGCACCGCGGTGACACTCGACCCGGTGCACTGGGCGATCGACCCGAATCCGGACACCCTGCAGGTCACCGGCGTGACCGACCCGGCCCACGGGGTGGTCACCCTGGAGACGACCGGGGAGATCACCTACCTCCCGGACGTCGTGTTCTCCGGCACCGACACCTTCACCTACACGATCGACGACGGCAACGGCGGCACCGACACCGGAACCGTCACGGTCACCGTGGACAACGGCGTCCCGATAGCCCGGGCGGACGCCGCGACCGCCACCGGCGGCCATCCCGTGGTGATCGCCGTGCTGGCGAACGACGACGACGATCCGAACGGTGACGCCCTCACGATCACGGTCGACGTGCCGCCGCCGAACGGGAACTACTCGATCGGCGCCGACCGGCGGATCACCTACACGCCGAACAGCGGCTTCCTCGGCACCGACAGCTTCCACTACCAGCTCGACGATCAGCACGGTGGCGTGAGCGGCGCGACCGTCACGATCACCGCGGTGAACACGGCACCGGTGGCCCGGCCCGACTCGGTCAGCACCGATACGAACACCGCCGTGATCATCCCGGCGCTGGCCAACGACGAAGACCCGAACGGCGATCCGATCACGCTGGACGTGGTCGGCGGCGGTGGGCACGGCACGGTCGCCGACAACGGCGACCGCACCTTCACCTACACGCCGGCCACCGGCTTCTTCGGCACCGACGCGTTCCTCTACTCGATCCGCGACCCGAGCGGGCTCACCGACTCGGCCATCGTCACGGTCACCGTGCGCAACGCGCCCCCGGTCGCCGCCGACGACACCTTCCGGGTCCGGCCGGACGTGTCCACCCGGCTCGACCTGCTCGCCAACGACACCGACCCGAACACCGGTCAGCACCTGCGGGTCGCCTCGGTCGGCCCGGTGGCCAAGGGCACCCTGGTGCTCGGCGCCGACGGGACGGTCACCTACCGGGCTGCGGCCGGCCAGATCGGGCCGGACGGATTCACCTACCTGCTCATCGACGACCGGGGTAGCACCGATTCGGCCGACGTCACGATCACCATCGACGGCGGGCCGACCGCCGTCGACGACACCGCCACCACGCCGTACGCGACACCGGTCGACATCCGGGTCCTCGACAACGACACCGACCCGGAGGCCCGGCCGCTGCGCGTCACCGCGATCAGCGGCAACACCCGGCTCAATCCGGACGGCTCGGTCCACTACACCCCGGCGCCCGGCTTCTCCGGCACCGACTTCTTCGGCTACACGATCAGCGACCCGATCGGCAACACCGCCTCCGCCCGGGTCAGCGTGACGGTGGCGAACGGCGCCCCGCGCGCCCGGCCGGATCAGGGTGCCGGGCTCGCCGACCGGCCGGTGACGGTGGACGTGCTGGCCAACGACGACGACCCGAACCTCGGGCAGACGCTGACCATCGACAGCGTGGGCACGCCGGCGCACGGCACGGCGAGCGTGGCCGGCGGGCGCGTGCGGTTCGTCCCGGCGGCCGGGTGGACCGGCCGGGACGTCTTCTCCTACCGGATCAGCGACGGCCACGGCGGATCCGCCACGGCCACCATCACGATCACGATCAGCGACGGTTCGCCGGTGGCCGTGGCCGACCAGGCCGACACGCCGTATCACAAGCCGGTCACCATCGGCGTGCTCGGCAACGACTTCGACCCGGCCGGCACCCTGGCCCTCACCTCGGTCACCCAGCCCGCCAGTGGCACGGCCTCGCTCGCCGGCCGCAGCGTCACCTACGCGCCGCCGGAGGGTTTCGGCGGCATCGCCGGCTTCAGCTACACCGCCACCGACGACGGCGGGCACCGCACCAGCGCCGCAGTCACCGTGACGGTCGGCGCGCCGCCCGCCGTCCCGGACAAGTCGGCCGTCGCCAAGCCGGGCGGGTCGGTCAGCGTGCCGCTGCCGACCACCGACGACGGCGGCCGGTCGGTCACCGTCCGCTGGGTCGGCAAGCCGGCGCACGGTACGGCCGTGCTCAACCCGGACGGCAGCGTCACCTACACCCCCGACCCGGGCTTCACCGGCGTGGACACCTTCACCTACGAGGTGGTCGACGCGGACGGCAACGTGGCCACCGCCTCGGTGATCGTGACCGTGACCGATCCGCCCGCCGCCAACCGGCCACCGATCGCGGCGGCCGACTCGGTGACCATGGCGGCCGGGGAGAGCGTGGAGCTGCGGCCCACCATCAACGACACCGACCCGGACGGCGATCCGGTCACCATCGTCAAGCTCGGCCGGCCCGCGCACGGCACGGTCGCGGCCGGCCCGGACGACACCGTGATCTACCGATCCGGCGAGGCCGGCCGGGACCGGTTCTCCTACACGATCGCCGACGGGCGCGGCGGGCTCGCCACCGCGACGGTGACCATCGAGGTGCGGACGCTGGACACCCTGCCGATCACCGGCAGCGACGCGCTCGTCCTGGCCCGGGCCGGTTTGATCGCGGTGGCGACCGGGGGACTCATCTACTGGGTGGGGCTGCCACGGCCGAAGGACGCGGCAGCACCCCCGCCGACGCAGTAAGGGCGGGCCGCCGAAGCGACCCGCCCTTACCGGTTGTTACGACTGGACTCAGAAGTCCATGTCACCGCCGCCCGGGGCGCCGGCCGGAGCCGGGTTCTTCTCGGGCTTGTCGGCCACGACGGCCTCGGTGGTGAGGAACAGCGCGGCGATCGACGCGGCGTTCTGCAGCGCCGAGCGGGTGACCTTGGCCGGGTCGATGATGCCCGCGGCCAGCAGGTCGACGTACTCGCCGGTCGCGGCGTTGAGGCCGTGACCCGCTTCGAGGTTGCGCACCTTCTCCACCACGACGCCGCCCTCGAGGCCGGCGTTCACGGCGATCTGGCGCAGCGGGGCGTCGAGCGCGAGCTTCACGATCTGCGCGCCGGTCGCCTCGTCGCCGACCAGGTCCAGCTTCTCGAACGCGGTCTTGCCGGCCTGAACCAGCGCGACGCCACCACCGGGGACGATGCCCTCCTCGACGGCCGCCTTCGCGTTGCGAACGGCGTCCTCGATGCGGTGCTTGCGCTCCTTCAGCTCGACCTCGGTGGCCGCGCCGACCTTGATGACCGCAACGCCGCCGGCCAGCTTGGCCAGGCGCTCCTGCAGCTTCTCGCGGTCGTAGTCGGAGTCCGACTTCTCGATCTCGGCACGGATCTGGTTGACCCGGCCCTGGATCTGCTCGGCGTCACCGCCACCGTCGACGACCGTGGTCTCGTCCTTGGTGATGACGATCTTGCGAGCCGAGCCCAGCAGGCTCAGGTCGGCGTTGTCGAGCTTGAGGCCGACCTCTTCGCTGATGACGGCGCCACCGGTCAGGATGGCGATGTCCTCCAGCATGGCCTTGCGGCGGTCACCGAAGCCCGGGGCCTTGACGGCGACGGACTTGAAGGTGCCACGGACCTTGTTGACCACCAGGGTCGCCAGGGCCTCGCCCTCGACGTCCTCGGCGATGATGACGAGCGGCTTGCCGCCCTGCATGACCTTCTCGAGGACGGGGAGCAGGTCCTTGACCGCGGAGATCTTGCTGTTCGCGATCAGGATGTAGGGGTCGTCGAAGACGGCCTCCATACGCTCGGCGTCGGTCATGAAGTACGCCGAGATGTAGCCCTTGTCGAAGCGCATGCCCTCGGTGAGCTCGAGCTCGAGCCCGAAGGTGTTGCTCTCCTCGACGGTGATGACGCCTTCCTTGCCGACCTTGTCCATGGCCTCGGCGATGATCTCGCCGACCGTGGAGTCACCGGCGGAGATGGAGGCGGTGGAGGCGATCTGCTCCTTGGTCTCCACGTCCTTCGCCAGCTGCGAGAGAGCCTCGGAGACGCTGGCCACGGCGGCCTCGATGCCCCGCTTGAGGGCCATCGGGTTGGCGCCGGCGGCAACGTTACGCAGGCCCTCGCGGACCAGAGCCTGGGCGAGAACGGTCGCCGTCGTCGTGCCGTCACCGGCCACGTCGTCGGTCTTCTTGGCGACCTCCTTGACCAGCTCGGCGCCGATCTTCTCGAAGGTGCCCTCGAGCTCGATCTCCTTGGCGATGGATACACCATCGTTGGTGATCGTGGGAGCGCCCCACTTCTTCTCGAGCACGACGTTGCGGCCCCTGGGGCCGAGCGTCACCTTGACGGCGTCGGCGAGCTGGTTCATACCACTCTCGAGGCCGCGACGAGCTTCCTCGTCAAATGCGATGATCTTGGCCATTCGGCTGTGTCCTCCTGGACATTCGCGGTGCCGGGCCGCGAGGCCCCGCATAACCCGCACGTTGCGGAGATCTGCGGACGTCACCACCTGGCGATGTGACGTCCTCAGGCCGAGCCGGATTAGCCCGCGACGACCGACCCCGTGCCGCGGCGTCGATGGCGACGCCGTGACCGAGACCCCACCGTCCCGACCTGCTTGGCACTCACCTGTCAGGAGTGCCAAGGACCTGTTTAGCACTCCCAGGGGTCGAGTGCAAGAAAACGCCACCTTGCGCGCACCGGTGCGAGGGTCAGTCGAGCTCGGGCGCGGACAGCGCGGCATAGAGGGACTTGCTGGTCACCGGGCCCTCCGCCCGGCGACCCTGGCAGTAGGCCACCAGCGCGGCCATCGCCCAGAGCAGAACGGTGGGCACCGACACCACGGTCGAGGCGATGCCACCCCAGGCGGCCTCGGCGAGCCGGGGCAGCACCGTGACCGCCAGCGAGGCGACGATCAGTCCGCCCAGCGGCATCATCGAGGTCAGGTGGGCGGCCCGGCGCCGGCCGTTGCCCCGCTCGATCAGCACGACGCAGCCGAGCACCCCGGTGAAGGTGAGCACCGCGGTGGAGACCAGGGTGAGGCCGACGGCGAGCGGACCGGCCACCGCCGGGCCGAGCCGATCGGTGGTGAGCACCAGCGGCAGCGCCTGGGTGATCACGCCGAAGGCGGCGAACCACAGCCAGAGGGCCCGCAACCGGTAAGCCACCAGGCGCCACACCGCGGCCGGCCGGGGCGGGACGCCGAGGGTCGCCCGATAGACCGCCACCCCGACGGTGCCGGCCAGGCCGATCACCAGGGGCAGCGCGGACACCGTGAAGAAGGCCAGCCACATCAGCGGGAGCAGCAGCAGGGCGAAGCCGCCGAGCAGGTCGGACAGGGCGGGCGCGGCCACCACCGTGTCGTCCACCCGGCCGACGAAGAAGTGCGTCGGGACCGCGGCCAGCAGGCCGACCGGCGACAGCGGCACCCCGCAGCGCAGCGCCACGCCGCCGAACCGCTCGGCCCAGCCGCGCAGCCCGGAGCCCAGCGGCGGGACCAGTGGATCGTCCTCGTCGGCGACCGGAACGGCCGGCCCGCCCGGGCGGGGCAGCTCGACCGTCCGCGACTCCGGGTCGAACGGATCGGCGCGCTCGACCACCACGTCACCGACGAGGTGCAGCGCGTCGTTGCGGTCCATCGACACACTTTGCCTCAGCGAAGCTGCAGTCCGCCACCCGGTCGGCTTCCCGGCAACAGGTTGCCCGGGCTGCTCCGGCAGGGTAGGCAGGACCACGTGGAGAGCTGGCGGGTGCACCGGGTGACGGCCGACGACGCGGCGCGCATGCGGGCGCTGCGGCTGGAGATGCTCGCCGACACCCCGCTGGCGTTCCTGGAGACCCTCGCGGCCGCCGCGGCCCGTCCGCACGAGGCCTATCGGCAGCGCATCGCCCACGCGGCGCAGGGTTGCCAGCTGGCCCAGTTCGTGGCCGACCCGGGCGGCCGGTCCCGGCTGGTCGGGCACGCCGGCGGCACGGTCCTGCCGGAGGAACCGGACGAAACGGTGATCTTCGCGGTCTACGTGACCCCGTCGAGCCGGGGCGGCAAGGTGCTCGCCGAGTTGGTCGAGGCGGTGGCCGCCTGGTCGCACGAGTGCGGGCGGGAGCGGTTGATGCTCGAGGTGGTGGTCGGCAACGACCGCGCCGTCCGGGCGTACGAGAAGCTCGGTTTCGAGGACACCGGCGAGCGGGTGCCGCACCCGGTGCTGCCCGTCCTCACCGAGCTGCGGATGCGCCGGCGGATCTGATGGGGCCCCGGGCGCGCACCCTGCTCACCGCGATCAACGGCACGACCGCGGTGGGGCTGCTGGTCGCCGTGACGGGCGGGGCCAAGATCCGGCGCGGCCGAGACGGCGTGCTGATCGGGGAGGGTTACCGCCGCCGGGTGCCGCCCGCGACCTGTTTCACGGTCGGCTCGGTGATCATGTGCCGGCGCAGCGCCGAGTGGCTGCTGGCCGAGGAGCGGTCCGCCCTGTTCGGCCACGAGTGCCACCACCGCGGGCAGTACGCGGTGCTCGGCCCGCTGTTCTGGCCGGCCTACTGGGCCGCCTGCGGCTGGTCCTACGCCGCCACCGGCTCGTGGGGCAGCCGGAACTTCTTCGAGAAGCGGGCGGGCCTGCACGCCGGCGGCTATCCCGTCGATCCGCCGGTGCGACCGTGGATGAAGAAGCTCAAAGGTCGTGCTGCCAGTGGACCACCGACTCCACCACCCGGAAGCCCATCTCCCGATTGATCCGCAGCATGTGCTCGTTAGTCGCGGCGTTGAAGGTGTCGATCACCTTCAGGCCGGGCTGGTGGGTGCGGGCGTGGGCCAGGTTGGCCAGCTTGACCAGCAGTCCGAGCCGGTGGCCGCGGTGGGCCGGGGCGACCAGCGTGGCGTTCTGCCAGGCATGCTCGCCGCCCTCGATCGCGCAGTTCAGCGTGGTCCAGGCGACCAGGCGATCGCCGTGCAGGGCTCCGGTGTGGAAGGTGACCCGGCCGCGCTTGGTGCGGCTCTCCTCGGTGGCCCGCACCCGGGCGGCGTCGACTTTCTCCGGCTCCCAGTCCAGGTCGCCGATCGGCGCCTCCTCCAGGAACATCGAGTCGAGCGTCGCGACGTCGTCGATGACCTCCTCGGGCGGCACCCCGCTCCACTGGATCAGGCGGTAACCGGCCGCCCGCTCCCACGCGGCGGCCAGCATCGCGTCGTAACCCGTCTGATCGGCCGCACCCAGGTCGAGGCGGCTGCGCAGCTCCTCGAGCGCGGCCCGGGCCCCCACCGAGGTCGCGAAGACCACACTCGACGGGCGCTGGATCGACTGGGACAGCAGGCGCAGCCGGCCCTGCGCCCGGGTGCGTTCGACGGCCACCTCGTACAGCGCGCGGCCCACTCCGCGCCGCCGCGCGGACGGCGCCACCAGCAGGTCGACGTGCACGTTGCCGAGGTTGTCGACCTGCGGGTACATCAGCTCGAGGTAACCGGCGGGCTCGTCGTCGAGGCGGGCCAGATGGTATTCGGCGGTGTGGCCGGCGGGCGGCGTCGTCAGCCGGGCGGCGAACACCTCGCGGCTGTGGATCGGAGCGTCCGGCTGATCGTGCTCGGTGCAGGCCCGGTCGATCTCGTAGGCATCGTCGGGTGACACGAGTGGATCGATGATTACGGACATGGCCGCCACCCTGCCGGGCAGCGGCCATGCTGTGCCACTTATTTTGGCTAAACGATTTTGGTCGGGAGGACGAACGCACAGCGCCTCCGGCGCTGGGTCGTTGGGCACCTCGAGAGATTGTCGCCAAGCTCGGAGGTGAGGGGCCACGTACGGCGTCGGCCCTCCCGCAGAGAGCATCCTGCCGACACTGAGATCGGTGCGCAAGTCCTCTGCGGATGGAATCTTCAACTTAAGGCAGACTAGTGGTTACTGAGAGTTATCCCAGCAGGCCGGCTTCGCGGGCCCCGCGGAGCGACGGCTTGATCGTGTGGGTGGGCCCGACCAGGTCGGCAACCGCGTCGAGCGTCTTGAGACCGTCGCCGGTGTTGTAGACGACCGTCTCTTTCTCCGGGTCGAGCTTGCCGCTCGCCACCAGCTTCTTGAGCACGGCCACGGTGGTGCCGCCGGCCGTCTCGGCGAAGATGCCGGTGGTCTCGGCGAGCAGCCGGATGCCGTCCCGGATCTCGTCGTCGTCGGCGTAGTCCATCCAGCCACCGGTGCGGCGGACCGCCTCGATCGCGTACGCCCCGGCGGCCGGGTCGCCGATGTTCAGCGACTTGGCGATGCCGGTCGGCTTGACCGGGACGATCTGGTCGGTGCCCTGCTGCAGCGCCGTCGCGATCGGGTTGCAGCCGGCCGACTGGGCGCCGAACACCACCCAGCCGCCCTCGGGCGCGGTGGCCAGGCCGATCTCGACCAGCTCGGAGAACGCCTTGTCCACCTTGGTGAGCAGCTCGCCGGAGGCCATCGGGATGACGACCTGGGCCGGGATGCGCCAACCGAGCTGTTCGGCCACCTCGTAGCCGAGTGTCTTGGAGCCCTCGGCGTAGAACGGGCGCACGTTCACGTTGACGAACGCGGTGTCCTCGAACTCGTCGGTCTCGACCAGTTCGCCGCAGAGCCGGTTCACGTCGTCGTAGGAGCCCTCGATGGCGACCAGCTCACCGCCGTACACCGCGGTGGTGATGATCTTGCCTTGTTCCAGGTCGTGCGGGATGAAGACGATGCTGGGGGCGCCGACCCGGGCCGCGTGGGCGGCGACCGAGTTGGCCAGGTTGCCGGTCGAGGCGCAGGCGAAACGGGTGAAGCCGAGGCCGCGGGCCGCGGTGAGGGCCACCGAGACGACCCGGTCCTTGAACGAGTGGGTCGGGTTGGCCGAGTCGTCCTTGACGTACAGCGGCGCGCGCAGGCCGACCGCGGCGGCCAGGGCCGGCGACTCGACCAGCGGGGTCAGGCCGGGGTCGAGGGTGACCCGGGTGGCCGGGTCCTGTCCGGCCGGGAGCAGACCGGCGTAACGCCAGATGTTCTGCGGGCCGGCCTCGATCTGCTCACGGGTTACCCGCGCGAGGGCGTCCTGGTCGTAGGCCACCTCGAGCGGGCCGAAACACTCGTAGCACGCATGCTGCGCGACCAGCGGATATTCGGCGCCACAGGCGCGGCAGACGAGGCCGCGGGCCGGCGAAGTGGTAGCACTGGGTGAACTGACGGCAGACGTCATCGAGGCCTTCCCTCTCATCTTTCCTCGGCGGCAATCTGCCGAGCGAGGACGGAATTAGCACCTGCCGCGCGGCGGCCTCTTCTTCGAGACTTGCGCGGTGGTTGCCGGGGCTTCACAGGGCCGTTCCCTCTGCCCCTCTGGATGAGGTATTCAGTTGTGTTTCCAACACCTTACGTCTGCCTCAGGGACTTTCCGCCAGCAGAATCCCGAGGTGTGAGCCGGACAACGCCTACGAGGTGATGTCCTTCCGGGTGAAGCGCCAGAACGCTAGCGACCAGAACAGGGTGGCGTAACTGATCGCCGCGATCGCGCCCTTGACCAGGTCATCGACCTGCGGCGGGGTGGACAGCAGGCCGAGCCAGGCGTCGCTGAAATGGGTCGGCAGCAGGTAGCGCAGGTTACCCAGGGCGGTGATCTGGTCGAGGATGCTGGACAGGATCCAGAGCAGCACGGCACCGCCGACCGCGCCCAGCGCCGCGTCGGTCAGCACCGACAGCAGGAAGGCCAGGCCGGCCACCACCAGCATGATGACGGCCAGGTAGGCGACGATGCCGAGCAGCCGCAGCAGACCCTGCCCGGGCGGCACGGCGGCCGCGACGGTGCTGCCCAGCGGGTGCCAGCCGTAGCGCAGGGTGCCGACCAGCAGGCCGGTCGCGGCCAGGATCAGCAGCGCCACCAACGAATAGCCGAGCGCCACCACCAGCTTCACGGCGAGCAGCCGGACCCGGGGCACCGGGATCGCCAGCAGGTAGCGCAGGCTGCCCCAGCTCGCCTCGCTGGCCACCGGGTCGCCGCAGAACAGTGCCACCACCACGACCAGCAGGAAGCCGGCCGAGACGGCGAGGCAGAACAGCGCGAAGTTCAGGCCGCCCGAGGTGGCCAGGTCGACCAGGCTGCCGAACGCGCCGCCGCCGTTGCCGTCGTCGTCGCCGTTGTTCCCGCCGAACTCGAAGGCGACCAGGATGATCAGCGGCAGCAGCACCATGAAGCCGAGCGCCAGCTGGGTGCGCCGCCGCGACGCCTGCCGACGCACCTCGGCCCAGATCGGCAACGTCGCCGCCGGCCGGTAACCCGTGACCGCGCTCATCGGTCCCCACTCCCCCGCGAGTTGTCGCCCACCAGGGCCAGGAAGGCATCCTCGAGACGTCTGCGTGGCACCACTCGGTCCACGTCCACGCCGGCCCGCACCAGCGAGGCCACCGCCTCGGACCGGGACGTGCCGTTCATGTCCACGATCAGGCCGGACACGCCGTCGGGGGTCACCGACCGCACGCCCAGCTCCTCCAAGATCAAGGAGGCGGCCGGCACGTCGGAGACCTCGATCTGCACCGACGGCGACTCGCCGACGATGTCCTCGACCGGGCCGGACGCCACGATCCGGCCCTTGTTGACCACCACCGCGTGCGTGCAGGTCTGCTCCACCTCGGCGAGCAGGTGGCTGGAGACCAGTACGGCCCGGCCGTCGGTGGCGTAGCGCTTGAGCACCCGGCGCATCTCGGCGATCTGCGGCGGGTCGAGGCCGTCGGTCGGTTCGTCCAGCACCAGCAGCTCGGGCAGGCCGAGCATGGCCTGGGCGATGGCCAGTCGCTGCCGCATGCCGTGGCTGTACTTGCGGGTCTTGCGGTGCACCGAGTCGCCCAGGCCGGCGATCTCCAGGGCCTCGTCGAAGTGCGCGTCGGCCGCCGGCCGGCCGGTCGCCCGCCAGTACGCCTTCAGGTTCTCCAGGCCGCTCAGGTGCGGCAGGAACCCCGGCCCCTCGACCAGGGCGCCCACCCGGGACAGGATCGGCGCACCCGGCATCAGCCGGTGGCCGAAGACCAGCGCGTCGCCCGCGGTCGGCATGGTCAGGCCCATCAGCACCCGCAGCGTCGTGGTCTTGCCCGCGCCGTTCGGCCCGAGCAGGCCGACGACCTGCCCACGTTGCACCGCGAAACTGATCTCCTCAACGGCGACGAAGCCATCCGCGTACGCCTTCCGCAGCCCCCGCACCACGAGCGGCGTCTCGGCGTACTCCTCGATCGTCTCGTCGTGCCGGCGGCGCCGCAGGCGGCGGCGGACCAGCAGGACCACCGCGAGACCCAGCGCGATCACCAGCAGCAGACCGCCGAGCACCCAGCGCCACACGGTCTGCGGGTTGGCGATCGGGGTGCCGACGACGGTCGGCAGGGTGATCGCCGACTCGACCTGCACGGTGTAGACGGCCGGTTTCGCCGGGGTGAGGAACGCCTGGTCACTGGTGGCGACGACAACTCGGACGGTGTGCCCGGTGTCGATCCGCCGGACGATCGCGGGCAGTGTCACGGTGACCGGCTGGGCCTGCTCGATCGAGGTCGGCAGGCCGGTGAGCCGCACCGGCGCGATCAGCCCGGCGCTGAGCGTCTCGGCACCGGCCTCGTCGACGTCGTAGAGCTTGACGAACAGCGTGGCCTCGCCGGTCGGCGACGCCGCGCGCAGCCGCACGGTGGGCGCGCCGGCCACGTCGATCGCGCCGGCCACCGGGGTGGACTCGAACGTGGCGTGCTGGCCGGGGATGTCGGCCGCGACACCACCGCCGAGCAGTTCGCTCAGCCGGCTGCCCGCGCCGGGCAGCGAGGACAGCGCGGCCGGGTTGCCGTTGGGCGGGTTGGCGACCGGCTGCGCCGGCCCCGAGAGGGAGACCTGGGTGCTTCCGGTTCCGCCCAATCCGGGGTACTCCTCCGTCGAGTACCCGTTGGTGACCAGGCCGCGGTCGAGTGCGCTGAAACCGGCCACGCGCGAGTAGGTGAAGTCGTCCGAAGGGGTGCCGCCCTCGCCCTTCAGGTAGTGGTCGAGCCACTGGACGGTGAGGTATTTGACCCGGTCCTGGTCGGTCTGCGGACCGGCGCCGCCGTCGTGGCCGCCGGTGAACCAGGCGACCTTCACCGGGGTGCCGGTCGCGGCGATGCCCTTGGCGTTGGCGTCGCCCTCGGAGAGCGGGAAGAGCGTGTCCACCGCGCCCTGGATCAGCAGCGTCGGCGCCTTGATCTGGTCGAGCACGGTGGCCGGGCTCGACTTGCGGAGCACCTCCAGCGTCTTCGCGTCGGCCGTGCCGCTGGTGGCGAGCTGAAGGTAGGCCGCGCAGACGTCGGCCGCGAAGCGCCCGCAGGCCGGATCGCTGTCCGCCGGCTCGGGCGCGTCGGGGAGCAGGCTCGCCGCGCCGTTGCCGAAGTACAGGCCGGCCCAGCCCTTCTTGAAGACACCGGTCGCGCTGGTGTCGGCCGACTGCTGGAGGAAGACGTTGGTCAGGTCGTTCCAGGTGATCGACGGGACGATCGCGTCGACCCGGGCGTCCTGCCCGGCCAGCAGCAGAGCCAGCGCGCCGCCGTAGGAGCCGCCGACCACACCCACCCGCGGGTCGCCGGCCGCGTCCAGCTGGATCTCCGGCCGGGCGGCCAGCCAGTCGAGCAGGCCCTGAGCGTCGCGCACCTCGTAGTCGGGGCTGTCCAGGTGGATCTGGCCGCCACTGCGGCCGAAACCCTGAGCGGTCCAGGTCAGCACGGCGTAGCCACGGTCGGCCAACTCCTCGGCGTTGTCGCTCACCGACTCCTTGGTGCCGCCGAAACCGTGCGCGAGCAGCACCGCCGGCACCTTGCCGCCGCGGTCGCGCGGGAGGTAGAGGCGGGCGTCGAGGTCGACGCTCTCGGCCCCGGCCGGCCCGGTCTTGACGGTGATCCGCTCGTCCGCGCTGGTCCAGCCGGGACGGTCGGGCCACACCGCCCAGCCGACCAACCCGGCGACCAGGACGAGGACCACCGAACCGGAGACGACACGGCGGCGAGTGGGCCGGGGCAGCGCACGGCGCAGCCGGCTCGACAGTGACATGCGGCAAAGCTATCCGGCGCAGTCTGAGTCCGTGCTGTGAGCGGTCTCAGCGCGGGCGTGTCAGCGATAGCGTGGACCCACAACATCCAGACGATGGAGGGCATCCCGCGGTGGCCGAAGAACTGACGCTGACCGTCACCACCCAGTCGGCGCCCCTGGACGCCCGCCGTGGCGTCGTCCGGCTGCACCCCGAGGTGATGGCAGCCCTCGAGATCAACCCCGGAGATCCGGTACGCCTGGTCGGCCGGCTCACCACCGCCTGCCGCGCGATACCGACCAAGTCGGCCGACGCGAGCCGCGGCCTGCTCTACGCCGACGACCTGATCATCGGCAATCTCGGGCTGCGCGACGGCGGCCAGGTCACCATCACCAAGGTGCCGATCGTGCACGCCCGCCAGGTCACCCTCGGCGGACCGGCCGAGATCGTCGCCCTGGTCTCGCCCGAGATGCTGCGGCTGGCCCTGCTGGGCAAGGTGGTCAGCGCGGGCGACGATGTCTCGCTGCTGCCGCAGGACGTGCTGCCCGGCGACCACCGCGCGCTCGTCGAGACGGTCACCCCGAGCCTCAAGAACCGGCTCGGCTACAGCTTCACCAGCGCCCTGCTCAACGTCACCGCGGTCGACGACGCCGACGCCGCCCTGGTCAGCCCCGACACGGTGGTGGGCTGGGTGGGCGGTCACCACACCGCCGGCGGCCCGACCGGCTCGGTCGCGGTGGCGGCGAGCTCACCGGCGGCCACCGACCCGGAGGTGCCGCCGCCCAGCCTCGACGACCTGCCCGGCCTGCGGGCCCAGGCCAAGGAGCTGGAAGAGCTGCTCGACCTCGGCTTCCACCACGGGGAGGTGCTGGCCCGGCTCGGCACCAAGGTCTCGCTCGGCGTACTCATCTCGGGTCCGTCCGGGTCGGGGAAGTCCGCGCTGGTCCGGGCGGTGGCCACCCGGGTCGGCGCGCGGGTGCTGCCGGTCTGGGGGCCCGAGCTGGCCGCGCTGACCAACGACTCGGCCGCCGCCCGGCTGCGCGGCCTGGCCCGGGACGCGCGCGGCGACGGGCCGGCCGTGCTGCTCGTCGCCGACGTCGAGGCGCTCGCCCCGCGCGAGGAGCCGGGGCCCATCTCCACCGTCTTCCACCAGGTGCTCGAGGAGATCGTGCGGGCCGGCGTCGCGGTGGTGTGCACGACCAGCCGGCCCGAGTCGGTCGATCCGTCGCTGCGCGCGCCCGACCTGCTCGCGGTGCAGCTCGCCGTCCCCCTGCCGGACGCGGCCATGCGGCGGGAACAGCTGGGCGTGCTCACCCGCGGCATGCCGCTCGCCGAGGACGTACGCCTGGACGACGTCTCCGGCCGTACACCCGGATTTGTCGCCGCCGACCTCGGCGCTCTCGCCCGCGAAGCGGGGGTCCGGGCGGCCCTTCGTCAGAAGGACGCCGAATCACCCACCGTGACCATGGCGGACTTCGAGGCCGCGCTCGACGTGGTGCGGCCGACCTCGATGGCCGAGTCGACCCTCGAGGTCGCGGCGGTGACCCTGGACGACGTCGGTGATCTCGTGGACGTCAAGCAGATGCTCACCGAGTCGGTGCTGTGGCCGCTCACCTACCCGGACACGTTCGCCCGGCTCGGCGTCTCGCCACCGCGCGGCGTGCTGCTCTACGGTCCGCCCGGCTGCGGCAAGACCTACCTGGTCAAGGCGATCGCCGGGACGGGGAAGGCCAACGTGCTCTCGGTCAAGGGCGCGGAACTGCTCAGCAAGTGGGTGGGTGACAGCGAGCGGGCCGTGCGGGAGCTGTTCCGGCGGGCCCGGGAAGCGGCCCCCACCCTGGTCTTCCTCGACGAGGTGGACGCGCTGGCGCCGACCCGCGGGCAGGCCACCGACGGCGGCACCACCGACCGGGTGGTGGCGGCGCTGCTCACCGAGCTCGACGGGGTGGAAGACCTGCGCAACGTCGTGGTGATCGGGGCGACCAACCGGCCCGATCTGATCGACCCGGCGCTGCTGCGGCCCGGCCGGCTCGAACGGCTCGTCTACGTGCCGCCGCCGGACGCCTCGGCCCGGGCCGCGATCCTGCGGGCGTCGTCGAAGGCGGTGCCGCTGGACAAGTCGGTGGATCTCGACGAACTGGGAGCCGCGCTGGAGGGTTTCTCGGCGGCGGACTGCGCGGCGCTGATCCGGGAGTCGGCCCTGGCGGCCATGCGGGACTCGCTGGAGGCGTCGACGGTCACCGCGGAGAACGTGGCTACCGCCCGTAAGCGGGTGCGGCCCTCGCTCGATCCGACTCAGGTGGCCTGGCTCGAGGCGTACGCCTCGACCCATCAGCCCGGCTGATCATCGACGCCGGGTGCGGGCCCTCGTGGCCCGCAGCCGGCGCAGGCGGCCGACCAGGACCGGGTCGTGCTCGGTGGCCTCGGGCTTGTCGAGCAGGGCGTTGAGCACCTGGTAGTAACGGGTCGAGGACAGGCTGAAGGTGTCGCGGATGGCCTGCTCCTTGGCGCCGGCGTGCTTCCACCAGCGGGCCTCGAACGCGAGGATGTCTCGCTCACGTTGGGTGAGACCGGCGGGGTTTTCGGGCGGCGCGCTTTCCGCCGGCCGCGGTGCCGGAATGTGCTGGGTGGACTCTTCTTCGGACGGGTCCGCGGCGGCGGGCTGCATGGTGCTCCAAATGCGAAGGCGAGGGGCCGCCAGCAGCATATGTTGCCGACGACCCCGCCGCATGACCCGCCCGACGTTACCTCACGTAATGTCCCGCTTACGCATTGTCCACATAGCGGCACCCACCACGAGCACCAGAATGACGACGAGGGCGCTGCCCGCCATCTGCCAGGTGATCGTCAACGTGTCCGGCTGGCAGGCCCCGCGCACGTCGTAATTGCAGGCGTCGTAGTCCTGGGCGACGTACTCCTTGCTCATCCACGCGATCACCCAGAACGGCGCGAGGAAGAGCTCGGGAAACTTGACGTGGGCGATCCCCAGCACCGCGGCCACGCCGAACTGGAAGACCACGATCACACCGATCGCGACGCCCAGGGCCATCGCCGTGTGCCGGCCCAGCGAGGCCAGCCCGAAGCCGAGCGCACCCGCCGCCAGCACCAGCACGAGCGCCCGCAACTCCATGAGCCCGAACGACTGCCACGTCCCGGACGTCATGCCGATGGTGTTGCCGCGGGTCTTCGCGACGCCCCAGAAGGCCACCGTCCAGATCGCCGCGACCACCACCGTCAGCACGGTCGCACCGACCAGCAGCGCGGCCAGCTTCGTGGACAGCACCTGCAACCGGCGCGGACGCCAGAGCAGCAGGTTCATCATGCCGCCGCTGCTCCACTCGGCGCCCACGAAGGACGCGCCGATCACGAACGCCGCCAGCGCCAGCACCGCGGCCAACGTCGTGATCATGTCGGGCAGGTTGTCCTTCAAACCGAAGGTGGGCGGCATGTACCACTCGGGGTTGAAGTCCGACTCGGACGGCGCGCTGATCTCGCAGTTCGGCGGGAACTCACTGGCCCGCGGAGTGCCCTGTACCGACTCGCACTCCGCCCTGATCTGCTCGGTGGCGGCCACCGACTGCTTGTACTCGGCCTGCGCCCGCGCGGTCGCCTGAGCAACCTGATCCGGCCCCACCTTCTCATTGGTGAGGAACACACCCGCCAGCACCGCGGCCAGGATCAGCAGCGCGCCGACCGTGAACAGCTTGGTGAACCGCCGCTTGACCAGCCGGCGCGTCTCCGCTCGATACAGACTCACTGACCCCACCCCGCCGCCACCTGATCCACCTGACGGTTCTGCCCATCGACCGGCGCGGTGCCGGTCAACTCCAGGAACACGCTCTCCAGGTCGGCCGCGACCGGCGTCAGCTCGCTGACGTAGATCTGCCGCTCGGCCAGGATCCGGGTGATCTGCGCCGGGTTGCCGGCGTTACCCACCGTGAAGAAGTCGGTGCCGAGGTCCACCTGAGCACCGGCGGTCCGCAGGATCTCGGCCGCCCCGAGCAGATCGATACCCGGCTCCAGCCGCACCTTCACCGACGACGACGTGTGCGTGGCCAGCACGTCGGCCACCGATCCGGCCGCCACCCGCCGCCCCGCCGCGATGATCGTCACCGAGTCGCAGATCAGCTGGATCTCTCCGAGAATGTGGCTGGACAGCACCACCGTCATGCCCGACTCGGACAGCGTGCGCATCAACGTCCGCATCTCCCGGATGCCGCCCGGGTCGAGCCCGTTGGCCGGCTCGTCGAGAATCAGCAGCCTCGGCTCCTTGAGCAGCGCCGACGCCACCGCGAGGCGCTGCTTCATACCGAGCGAGTAGGTGCGCACCCGATCCTTGGCCCGATCCCGCAGCCCGACCAGCTCCAACACCGCGTCGACCCGCTCCCGCCGCACCCCGCCCGCGTCGGCGAGCAGCGACAGCGTGTCCCGCGCGGTGAAGTTCCCGAAGAACTGCGGGCTCTCCACGATCGCGCCGACCTGCCCCGCCACCGCCGGCAGATGCGCCGGCACCTCCTGCCCGAGGATCGACATCCGGCCACCGTTGGGCCGGATCAGCCCCAGGAGGGTACGCAGCGTGGTCGTCTTCCCCGACCCGTTGGGCCCGAGGAATCCGTGCACCTGCCCGGCTTCGACCACCATGTCGAACCCATCGAGCGCCCGGCGCACGCCTTTCCGGCTGCGATAGGTCTTCTGCAGCCCAGCTATCTCGAGTACGGCGTCCATGCCGCGAGACTCTAGGCAGCACCGTCAATATCCGCTCGCACGAAATGCCGAAATCTCCCGCTGTAGGTACTCATCTTCGGCTTCGACCACCCGGACGATGTCCCTCAAACGAGCGCCCCACGAGGGGATGGACCTGCCAGTACTCGCCCGGCACCCGCAGCACGGAGGCCAGCAGGTCCCCCGGATAGTCCCCTCGGCGAGCGGTTCCGCCGCGAGCACATCGAGGGCGATCGGTACCAGCACGTCCAGCCCGACCTGCGGCTATCCACGCGGCACGAACCGCTCGGCGCGGAAGATCAGACCTTTGCCGTACGCGCCGCTCCACTCCCGTGGCACGCGGTCCCGGCCGGTGCAACTCACCCTCCGCGCGCCCGCTGCGGGCGGGCCCGGCCCAAGCTCGCAACCCCAACCCACCTACCGGCCAGGACGAACAGCCCGGGCGACGGCCATCGACCTCCCGCACGGTGGTCGCTGCTCTCGGATATCGGGTCGACGTCCCGCATCACGGGCACAGTCCTGCCTGATGAGCAGCGCTTCCACAACCTGGGCCACCCAGCGGTCAAAAGAACATGACATATCGCCCATGTCCGACGCTGACCGCTCGGCCAGACGCAATCTTGTGGACTTGCCGTGAGGACAGAGCGGCTACTCCACAAGATCTGCGTTGCCGGGCGTTGCCGCGCGGGGCTGCGTGCGTGTGTCGTTGCGCGAGAGTCGCGGCACGTGCTGGTGTGGCCCGCTGCTTGCGGGGTGGCGGCGGTCGGGTGATGGTGCGGTTGTCGAGGGTGTCTCCCGTACCGGAAAGTGGGTTTGATTCTCCCGACCCCGACCTCAAAAGGTGCCTAGGCGCTGATCACCTGGACGCCGGCCTCGCGGAAGGCGGCCACCGTGGCGGCCGGCGCGCCCGAGTCGGTGACCAGGGTCTCGACCTTGGTGATGGGGCAGATCCGGGCGAACGCGTGGCCGCCCAGCTTGGACGAGTCGGCGATCACCACGACGCGCTTGGCCCGGGCCACCATCAGGCTGTTCATCGCGGCCTCCCCCTCGTGGTGGGAGGCCGCGCCCAGCTCCACGTCGAGGGCGTCGACGCCGAGCAGGACGATGTCCAGGGTGACCTCGTTGAGCAGCGCGCCGCCGAGCGGGCCGACCACCTCGAAGGACTGCGGGCGGACCACGCCGCCGGCCACCACGATCTTCATGCGGGAGCGGACCAGCAGCTCGTTCGCGATGTTCAGGGCGTTGGTGACGACCGTCAGCTGGGAGCCCTCACCGCCGGTGTTCAGGTCGGGGCGGACCGCCAGGGCCCGCGCCACCTCGGTGACCGTGGTGCCGCCGTTGAGGCCGACCACCGTGCCGGGGGTGACCAGGCCGGCCGCGGCCTCGCCGATGCGCTGTTTCTCGGCGGAGTGCTTGGCGCTCTTGTAGCGCAGCGGCAGGTCGTAGGAGACGCCGTTGGCGACCGCGCCGCCCCGGGTCCTGGTGATCATCTGCTGCTGGGCGAGCTGGTCGAAGTCACGCCGAATGGTGGCCTGCGAGACGTCGAGGCGCGATGAGGCGTCCTCGACGCTGACCCGACCGGTCTCCGTGAGTAACTCGAGCAGGGCATTCCACCGCGCGTACCGGTCCACCAACCACTCCCGATGCACGTTTCGTGATAAGTGTGTGCACATTAGTGCGCGAAAGGCCGGGATGCAAAGCTCGCCCCTTGCGCGGTCGGGGGATGACTGTTGCGTCCACGCCTGCCCTCCGCGCAGAATAACGCTCGAAAGTGCCGGGAACCGCGCGCTTATGCGCAGCCGCGACGATGCGAACTGCCTTTGAGACCGAAGGGTGGCCCATGACGTACGTCAAGGCGGAGATCGCAAGCCAACCGGACTGCTGGCGGCTCGCCGCGAAGCTGGCCGATTCACCGGGCCTGCCTGTCCGCGGTGAGCGGGTCGCGGTGGTCGGTTGCGGCACATCGTGGTTCATGGCCAAGGCGTACGCGGCGCTCCGCGAGCGGGCCGGACACGGCGAGACCGACGCGTTCCAGGCTTCCGAGTTCCCGCACACCCGTAAGTACGACCGGGTCGTCGCGATCACCCGCTCGGGCACCACGACTGAGGTCGTCGAGCTGCTCAGCACCCTGCCGACCACGACGGTGATCACCGCCGACAGCGAGCAGCCGGCCGCGGCCATCGCCACCGCGGCGATCGTGCTGGACTTCGCCGACGAGCAGGCGGTGGTGCAGACCCGCTTCGCCACCAGCGCCCTGGCCCTGCTCCGCGCCCACCTGGGCGAGGACATCGAGTCGGTGGCCGCGGACGCCGAGGTGGCCGTGCGGATGCCGCTGCCGGTGCACCCGGCGCTGGCCGAGCAGATCACCTTCCTGGGCCGCGGCTGGACGGTCGGCCTGGCCGAGGAGGCCGCGCTGAAGTGCCGCGAGGCCGCGATGTTCTGGGCCGAGGCGTACCCGGCGATGGACTACCGGCACGGGCCGATCTCGATCGCCGCGCCGCGCCGGGTGGTGTGGGCGTTCGGCGAGATCCCGGTCGGGCTGGCCGACGACGTGGAGGCGACCGGCGCCCTGTTCGTGCACAGCCGCCACCACGGCGGTTACGCCGCGCTGGGCAGCTGGTGCGGCGGCCGGGCCCCGCTCGATCCGATGGCCGACCTGGTGCTGGCCCAGCGGGTGGCGGTGCTGCTCGCCACCAGTCAGGGCCTCGACCCCGACCACCCGAGGAACCTGACCCGATCAGTGGTCCTGGCGTGAGCGGGCCCGTCGTCGTAGCACTGGACGTCGGCGGAACAGGCATGAAATGCGCGTTGGTCCGCCCGGACGGCACCGTCCTGCACGAGGAACGGCATCCCACCCTGGCCGCCCGCGGGCCCGAGGCGGTCACCGAGAACATCCTGGAGATCGCGGCCGGCCTGGCGGCACGGGCGGAGAACCCGATCGCGGTCGGCATCGCCGTCCCGGGCGTGATCGACGAGGAGAACGGCGTCGCGGTCTGGTCGTCGAACGTGGGCTTCCGCGACGTACCCCTGCGGAAGCTGCTCACCGACCGGCTGGGGTTGCCCGCGGCGCTCGGCCACGACGTCCGCGTCGGCGGCCTGGCCGAGGCCCGCCTCGGCGCCGGCCGCGGCCAGCGCTACGTCCTTTTCGTCGCGATCGGCACCGGGATCGCCGCCGCGCTGGTGGTCGACGGCAAAACCTACGGCGGAGCCCACGGCGCGGCCGGCGAACTGGGCCACATCGTGGTGCGACCGGGCGGCACACCCTGCCCGTGCGGCGCGCGCGGCTGCCTGGAGGCGGTGACGTCGGCCCGGTCGATCGGCCGCCGCTACGCCGAGATCTCCGGCAACCCGGAGGCAACCGCTTTCGACGTCGTCGGCCGACTCGATCAGGACCCGGCGGCCCGCCAGGTCTGGCAGGAGGCCGTCGACGCCCTGGCCGACGGCCTTCTGACCGCACAGGCCCTCTACGACGTGGATGTCCTGGTCCTGGGCGGCGGGCTGGCCGAGGCCGGCGAGGCGCTTCTCGAACCGCTGCGGGGCGAGCTGGAAAAACGCCTGACCTTCCACCGGATGCCGCGGATCGTCAAAGCCGAACTGGGCGACACCGCCGGATGCAAGGGCGCGGCCCTGCTGGCCCTCGACCACCTGGAGAAAGCTTGATCAGCGGCCAGATCGTCCGCCCCGGCGCCGTGATCCGCGGCCACCTGCACCTCGACGGCCCGCTGATCGGCGAGATCACCGAGGACGACCGGGCCGGCGACGACATCATCGTGCCCGGCTTCGTCGACCTGCACTGCCACGGCGGCGGCGGGCACACCTTCACCGAGGGCGACCCGGGCGACGCCCGCGCGGCCGCGGCCTTCCACCTCGCGCACGGCACCACCTCCCTGCTGGCCAGCCTGGTCAGCTCCCCGTTCGACCTGATGCGCGACGCCACCGCCGCCTATCTGCCGCTGGTGCGGGCCGGTGTCATCGCGGGCGTGCACTTCGAGGGGCCGTACCTCTCCGGGGCGCGCTGCGGCGCGCAGAACCCGGAGTTCCTCCGGGACCCGTCGGTCGAGGAACTGTCCGCGCTGGTCAAGCTGGGCGAGGGCACGGTACGGATGGTGACCGTCGCGCCCGAGCTGCCGGGTGCCCTGGACGCCATCGCCTTCCTCCGGGACAACGGTGTGGTCGCGGCGATCGGGCACACCGACGCCTCGTACGCCGATGTCCTGGCCGGCGTCGCGGCCGGCGCGACCGTCGGCACCCACCTGTTCAACGGGATGCGCCCGCCGCACCACCGCGAGCCCGGCCCGGTGATCGGCCTGCTCGCGTCGACCGCGGTCTGCGAGTTGATCGCCGACAACATCCACCTGCACCCGGGCATGCTGGCGTTCGCCGCGACGACCGCCGGACCGGACCGCGCCGCCCTGATCACCGACGCGATGGACGCCACCGGCATGCCGGACGGCGTCTACGACCTGGGCGGTCAGGAGGTGATCGTGGCGGACCGGGTGGCCCGGCTGGCCCGCAACGGCTCGATCGCCGGCAGCACGCTGACCATGGACGCGGCGCTGCGCAACGCGGTCGCCGCCGGGATCTCCCTGCCGGACGCGGTCACCATGGCCACCGCCACCCCGGCGAGGGTGCTGGGGCTGGCCGACCGCGGCGAGATCGGGGTGGGCAAGAAGGCCGACCTGGTGGTGCTCGACCCCGACCTGCGGGTCAGACGTGTGATGCGGGGCGGGACCTGGATTCGGCCCACCACCGGGTAGGGATCCGCTCGATCAGCCGGGCCAGGAACAGTCCGAGCAGGGCGCCCGCCACCGAGTCGGTGACCCAGTGGAAGCCGGTGTAGACCGTGGTGCAGAACAGGATCGTCACCGGCACCACCCGCACCGCGATCCACTCCCAGCGGCCCAGCGGGCGACCCAGCAACGCGGCCACCAGCAGCGCTATCACCGCGTACCAAACCATGCTGTTGCCCATGTGGCCGGAGGGATAGCTCATCGCCTCGACGCCGGAGGCGGCGGGGTTGAACATGATCGTCTTGTCCGGGCCGTCGAAGCGCGGCGCCGCCCGGTCGGCCCAGATCTTCAGCGGGCCGATGGTGATGTAGGTGAGCACGAACGCGGCCGCGAACGGAATCACCGCCCGCCACGACCGGGTGCGCCAGAACAGCAGACCGGTCAGGATCAGGCCGATCGGCATCAGCACCTGACCGCCCTGACCCAGGTAGTTGAACACTCGGGCGGTCCAGTAGATCGGGGCCGGTTGGTGGGCGAACGACCAGTCGGCCACCCGCTGGTCGAAACCCAGCAGATGGCCGTCGATCAGGGCGGCGGTCAACGCCACGAACGCCGCCACCAGGGCGGCGTCGATCCACCAGCGTCGGAGGGACGAGATCACGCCCTCAAAACTAGAGGAGGCTGCGCAACTTGGTGAGGAGCAGGTCACCGCGGACGCCGGAGTTGGGGCAGCCGCCGAAGTGGTGCAGCGCCACCACCTTGTTGGTCTTCCTCGACAGCACCGGCGAACCCGACGAACCACCCTCGGTGTCGCAGTAGTAGGCGACGTCCGAGCCGGCCGTGTAACCGGTGTAGCCCGGGTTGGTCACCGAGCAGTTCCCGGCCTTCTCGCCGAGCGAACCGGCGATCCGGGTGGGCTCACCGGCCGGGTGCTGCGGAACGTAGAGTTCCTGGTTCTTGGCCGGGCGGGCGGCGTCGAGCTCGAGGAAGCCGAACTTCTTGACGGCCTCGAAGTCGTCGACCGTGAAGAGCGTGTAGTCATAGGTGTGGTCGGTCGACAGCACCTGCTTGCCCCACACCTTGGTGGGCCGGAAGACGTCGTACCCGCCGCAGGTCGCGCACTGGTAGTTGAACCAGACCTCGGTGTCGTAGGCCTCGCTCGACGAGGTGAAGCAGTGGTTGTTGGTGAGCATGCGGTTCTTGATGCCGACCCGCCAGCCGGTGCACAGCTCGGTGCCGTTGATCAGGAGCCGGGCGATGGCCTTGGACTTGGTGTAGGCGACCGGGTCGGCCGAGCGGTAACAGACCGCGTCACTCGACGTGTCGCTGCCGCACACCGATTCCTCCCGGCCGGTGCGGCCGGGCGGGGAGAGCTGCGACTCCGGCTGCCGCTCCTGTTCGGTACGGCTGAAGCCGCGCGCGACCCGGTCGACGCCGACGCCGAGGGTGCCGAGCAGGTCGCCGACCCCCAGCGGGTTGACCGCGCGGTGCATCTCCAGCACGGCGGTGTCCCCGGTGACCGACATCGCCCACTTGTCGATGGTCCTGGTCTCGGTGACCTTGGGAGCGTCGTAGCGGTAGGACTCGGTGCCGTCCGCGTTCGAGACGGTCAGGTAATCGCCGGGCAGCATCGCCATGCGCTTGAAGTGCAGCTTGACGTAGGACGCGCCCGGGTAGCTGAACGTCTCCTTCCGCGGGCTCCGGCTCAGGTAACCGAGCAGCCGGTCGACGCGCAGCAGCTCGCCGACGCGCTGGCGGCCGTCGACGGCGCCGGACTCCAGCGGCCGCTCCGCCGCCGGCCCATCCTCTGCCGCCGACTGCTCCGGCGTCGATCGCTCCGGCGCGGGGGCGACGACGTCGCCCTTGGCCTCGCCCGGCACCGCCTCGTCAAGCCGCGCGGCGCCGGGTGACGCCGGGTTCGGGCGTTCCGCTTGACCCGCTGAGACAGGCGTACGGGCGATGCCGGGTGCCTCGTGCCAGGTGCCGACCGGGCGGCCGTCGTCACCGGCGTACCGCCACGCCGTGACGCCCGTCGCGCCGGCCAACACCAGGGCCGCGCACGCCCCGGCGGCCACGCCTGCCTTACGTCGCATCTCAACCGCCATTCACGTCATATCACGGGAAATCTGAACCGATCCAGCGTTCTCGAACCTGTGTAACGAGCCACCTGCGGCCGCGACGCGCCGCGGCGACGGGCACACTGGTTGGGTGCGCATCACGTCCGCTCTCATCGACCCGGCGCTCCTCGAGCTGCCCTGGAGCATCCCGCTGGAGGAATGGCCCGCCGACCACCTGGTCGCGCTTCCGCAGGGCATCTCCCGGCACATCGTGCGGTTCGTCAAGCTCAACGACGTGGTCTACGCCCTCAAGGAGACCCGGGAACGGATCGCCGAGAAGGAGTACGACCTGCTGCGCGCCCTTGAGCGCATCGACTTCCCGTCGGTTGAGGCGATAGCCACCGTCACCGACCGGCTCGACGTCAACGGCGAGCCCCTGGAGACCGTGCTGGTCACCCGGCACCTGCAGTTCTCGCTGCCCTACCGGGCGCTCTTCTCGCACGTGCTGCGGCCGAACACGCTCAACCGGCTGCTCGACGCGATGGTCGCGCTGTTCGTCCGGATGCACCTGACCGGCTTCTTCTGGGGTGACTGCTCGCTGTCCAACACCCTCTTCCGGCGGGACGCGGGCTCGTTCGCGGCTTACCTGGTGGACGCCGAGACCGGCAATCTTTATCCCAAGCTGTCCGAGGGCCAGCGCAGCGAAGACATCGAGATCATGCGGGTGAACGTCTTCGGCGAATGCCTCGACCTGCAGGCCGCCGAGCTGCTGCACGAGTCGATCGACCCGGAGCAGGTGGTCGACGACATCGTGGCCCGCTACGAACGGCTGTGGCACGAGGTCACCTACGAGCAGGAAATCGCCCAGCGGGACACCCGGCACGACCTCGAGGGCCGCATCCGCCGGCTCAACGAGCTCGGCTTCGACGTGGCCGAGGTGGCGATGTCCACCGTGGACGGCGGCATCCGGGTGCGCCCCAAGGTTGTCGACGCCGGCTACCACACCCGCCGCCTGCTGCGCCTGACCGGCCTGGACGCCGAGGAAAATCAGGCCCGGCAGCTGCTCAACGACCTGGACACCTATCGGGCCGAGAGCGCGCTCACCGACGAGCAGCAGGCCGCGCACCGGTGGCTCACCGAGGTGTTCGAGCCGGTCGTGCGGGCCGTCCCGCACGGCATGCGCCGCAAGCTGGAGCCGCAGGAGATCTTCACCCAGATCATCCAGCACAAGTGGCTGCTGTCCGAGAAGGCCGGGCGCGACGTGGGCATGGCCCCGGCCGTGCAGTCCTACCTGACCGACGTGCTGGCCAAGAAGCCCGACGAGCAGGCCGTACTCGGCGTCGAGGTCAGCTCACTGCCCGCCGTCTAGCCGGTCAGGGGTGCCGCCGCCTGCTGGCGAAGTGCTCGCAGGCCGGCCCGGCGGGCCACCACCACGACCTCGTCGCCCGGGCTGAGCACCCGGCGCGGGTCGGGCTGCCAGTCGACCCACTGTTCGCCGGCCGAACGCATCGCGATCACCCGGGCGCTCTGCGGGCGGTCGACCCGGCCGAGCGGTGCACCGTCCAGATCGGACCGGGCCGCCACCTCGGCCGTGGCGACCAGCAGCGCGTGCCGCCCGACCGGGATGGTGGCGAGCACCTCGCGTTCGAGGAGCGCGGCCGCGAACGCCGGCGCGCACAGCCGGGGCACACTGCGCGAGATGTTGATGTCGAAGACGTCCTGGACGCGGGTGGCGAAGTCGTCGTCGAACAGCCGCAGCACCACCCGCAGGTCGCTGCGGGCCGCCCGGGCGTGCAGCGCGGCCTGCAGGTTCACGGCGTCGTCGGTGGAGACCACGACGAGTGCCCGGCAGGTGTCGATCGACGCCGCCCGCAACGTCTCGGCCTGCGACGCGTCCCCGACGATCACCGGCCGGCCGAGTTCCTCGGCGACCCGGACACCGCGCGCGTCCGGCGCCACGTCGATCCCGACCACGTCCACGCCGAAGTCGTTCAGCTGCCGCAGGATCCGGGTGCCGACGTTGCCGAGACCGACCAGCACGACGTGGTCGGCGTGCTCGCCGAACACTTCGCCCCGCTCCCGGGCCAGCCGGGTCTTCACCACCCCGTCGACCACCGCCGCGGTGATCAGCGGCAGCAGCGCGACCCCGGCCACGGTCAGCACCAGCTGGGCGGCCTGGGCGATCGGCCGACGGTCCGGCTCCACATCGGAGGAGCCGACGACGGTCAGCATGGTCAGGTAGATCGACTCCCAGAAGCCGTGCACCCCGGTGTATCGGGTGAGCACCGCCCCGGCCGCGACCGTCAGCGTCACCGCGATCGCCACCGCGACGGTCAGCTTGCGGGTCATGCCCACCCGCAACGCACGGCGTACGGAAAGGCGCCTGGATCTTGCCGGTCGCCGCCGGGCCGCCGCCGGCCCGGACGACCGGCCGACCGCCTCGGCCAGCACCAGGTCGGCCGGGCGGCCCTCGTCGTTGCCCGGCAGCACCACGATCTGCCCACCGTCGGCCGGCGCGGTCAGTGGCAGCACCACGCTGCCGTCCGCCGCGTCCTCGCGCCGGGTCACGTAGAGGGTGCGGCCGGCGTAGCGGAAGTGGGTGGGCGCGACCTCGCCGAGCGCCGCCGAGACGAACGCCGGGGCGGCCATCGCGGCGTCGGACAGGACCGCGCAGTCGGTGAAGAGACGACGCACATTCTGTGCGAGACCGGTGGTGAACATTCGGATCACCAACCGCAGATCGCCCTCCACCGCGCGGGCGCAGAGGGCCGCGTGCAGGTTCACCATGTCGTCCGGCATGGCCAGCGCGAGGCCGGCAGCACCGGCCAGTCCGGCCTCCCGGAAGGTCCGCTCGTCGAGCCGAGCCGCCGTGATCACCCGGACGCCGCGGGCCTTCAGATCGTCGAAGTTCGGCACGTCAGGGCGCAGATCGGGTGGGGTGATGACGGTGATCCGCAGGGGCCGATCGGCACTGATCAACTCTTCGGCGACGGTGTAGACGAGAGCATCCGAACCGCAGACCACCACATGTGGACGGTCGTCCCCGGAACGATCGCGCAGACGTGACACCAAGTCCTTGATCGGTTCGCCGGGCACACCCGCGATGTTATCGAGCCGGAACCCGCCGGTGGGGCGAGTCGTTGCCCTTTCCGACGCTATTCGCCCGAGTTTGCACAGTTGTCACCCAATCCCGATTGCCTGGAGGAAATTCAGTGCGCAAGTTCTGGTATGCCGGTGCGGTCGTCGCTGGCGGGATCTTCCTGTTCGGTGCCGCCGCCCCCGCGCAGGCCGACCTGCTGCCCGGAACCGGCACGGCGGAACAGCAGGCGGACGAGCAGCTCGCCAACCTGCTCGGCCGCTCCAACGGGGCCACTGTGGAGAATCCGCTCCGCCACAGCACGCTGGGCAACACACCGCTGGGCGCACCCCCGCTGCTGGACGTCGCCGGCGGCAACAACGGCACCGACCTCAAGCCGGCCCTGACCGGCGAGTCCGCAGACGATCCGCGCCCAAACCTGCCGGCGGCCGACGTGGTGAGCGGCGCGCTGAGCCGCCCGATCGGCGACGCGAACAGCCGCAACGTCAACGTGCCGCAGCTGAACGGCATGGGCGGCATGTCCGTGGGCGACATGCCGATGCGCAGCGTCTTCAGCGGCATCCCGCTCTTCAGCGGCCTGCTGCCGGACGGTGGCACGCCGAGCGCGGTGCGGCCCACGACCCCGCGTCAGGCCGAGGCCTTCCGCGGCGGTGTTCCCCTGCTCGGCGGCCTCGGCGGCCTGCTGCCGGTGAACGGTCTGCCGACGGCCGACCCGGTCGGCGAGGCCCCGGACACCTCCGGCCTTCCGGCCGGCGGCCTGGCCGTCATCCCGGCCGCGGCGACCGGCCAGGCCCCCGCCGAGCCGGCCGCCGACGACACCCCGAAGCCCGCCGCGAGTGACCCGGCCAAGCCCGCCCCGGCCACGAGCAGCCCCGCCGAGCCGGCCGCCGACGAGACGCCGACCCCGGCCGCCACCCCCGACGACCCGCGCCTGCACGAGGAGCCGATCGACGGCGAGGCCCGCCGCGACTTCTCCCCCGACGGCCGCCCGGTGGCCGGCATCGACGAGCAGTACAAGTAGTACCTACGCCGAATCAGATGCCCGTCCGGCCGCGCCGGGCGGGCATCGTCGTCTCGGCGGCCAGGCGCAGCAGCTCGTCGACGGTCCACTGGTCGTAGGCGTGCCGGCCATACTTCTTGGCCACCGTGCGGCCGTCCGGGGCGATCAGAAAATCCGCGGGCAGTCCGAGGCGGCCCTTGGCCTGATGGGCGGCCGGGCCCTTCTCGCGACCGCGGAGCACGGCGATCGTGCCGCGGGTGACGGCGCGCAGCAGCGGGCCGTAGACCCGCGGGTGGAGCAGCGCCCGCCGGGAGGCGCCGACCCCGAACTCCGCATACAGCAGCTTCTCCGGATCGGCGATGACGGCGACCGGAAGGTCGTATTCCACCAGCTCGGACGCCGGCGAGTGGAAGACGACCACCTCGCGGACACCGGCCGCCTCGATCTCGTCGTGCCGGCGGACGATCTCGCGCAGATGCAGGTTGCAGATCGGGCAGCCGGCGAACCGCCGGAACTGCAGGTGGACGAGATGGTCGGGGTCGGGGATCGGCACGGTGGTGCCGTCCACCGCGGTCAGGTCGCGCACGGTAGCTGCCCTTCGTAGGCGTACAGCGTACGTTTAATAGCGTAGGCGTATCGCGTACGCTGTCAAGCCGTGCCTCGTCCCCGCTCGCTGCAACCGGACCGCCTCGCCGCGGCCGCCGTCGCGATCATCGATCGCGATGGGCTGGCCGGCCTGACCATGCGCTCCGCCGCCGCCGAACTCGGCATGAGCACGATGGCCCTCTATCGATATGTCGCCGACCGCGACGAGCTCGAGCTGCTGGTCTGCGAGTGGGTGCTACGCGATCTCGACACCACCGTGCCGGACGATCCGGTCTGGACCGAGAAGATCAAAACCCTTTGCCATCGCGTACGGGCATCGCTCGCCGCCCACCAGCGGGTGGTGCCGTTGCTGATCGCGAACCGCCAGCGGTGCCGCGCCGTGCTGCGCTGGACCGAGACGGTGCTCACCGTGCTCACCCAGGCCGGATTCGACGACGCCGACCGGGTGGTGGCGCTGCGCGGACTCGTCGCCTACCTGAACGGCGCGCTCCTGCAGGAGAGTCTCGGCTCGCTGGGCGGCCCGGGCACGCTGGTCATGGCGGCCCTCCCGGCCGCCGACTTCCCGCTGCTGCGCGACACCGCCCGCCGCGCCGTCACCGTCTCGCTCGACGACGAGTTCGACGGCGGGCTGGCCATCGTCCTGCGCGGCCTGGCCGCGATGGTCAGCTGATCCGGTCGGGAACCCGGCGGCCCAGCGTCACGTTCACCGCGACCAGCACGACCAGGACGACGGCCAGCAGCTCCAGCGAGGCATGGGTGAGCGGGGTGAGCAGCGCCAGCACCACGGCGACCGGGAAGGCCAGCAGCATCGGACCGCTCTGGTGCGGGCGGATGTGCAACAACCAGACGAAGAACAAATAGACCGCGACGGGTACGGCGATCGCGTAGCCGGTGAGGGTCGAGGAGATCTCGGCGTGGTGGGTGGCGTGGTCGACCGCGACACCCAGACCGGCACCGACCGCGGCCGCCGCGGCGAAGATGAAGTAGTGGCCGTAACCCCACAGGAACGACGTACGCAGCGTCGTGACCAGGGCGTGCGCCGAGCGGTCGAAGTAGAGCCACCACAGCGCGAAGACGATCACCAGGCCCGCCACGGCCAGCCGGAGCAGCACCTGGTTGTAGTCGCTGCCCTCGTCGAAGGCGCCGCGGAAGGCGACCGTCGCGGACGCGATCGACTCGCCGAGCACGATGATCGTGAACAGTCCGTAGCGCTCGCTGATGTGGTGCGGGTGGTAGGTGGTGGGGCCGCCGCTGGCCCGCTCGGCCCAGATCGGCACCGCGAGGTCGGCCAGCGCGAGCACCACGAAGACCGGCACGATCGGCCAGGACTCCGGCGTCCACAGGCGCAGGACCCAGAACAGCTGCACCACCGTGACGCCGATCGCGTAGCGCAGGGCGACGTTGCGGCGCTCCGGGTCGGAACGGGACGCGCGCAGCCACTGCGCCACCAGGGCCAGCCGCATGATCACGTACCCGATGGTGATGATCCGGAAGTCGGCGTCCTCGAACGCCGGGCCGACGCCGGCCGCCAGCACCAGGCACCCGGCGATCTGCACGAACGTGGTGAGGCGGTAGACGTCGTCGTCGGTGTCGTAGGCCGAGGCGAACCAGGTGAAGTTCATCCACGCCCACCAGATGGCGAAGAAGACCATCAGATAGCCGCGCAGGCCGGACAGCACGTGGTGCTCGGCGATGCTGTGGTGCAGCGGCGCGGCCGCCTGCGCCACGGCGACCACGAAACAGAGGTCGAAGAACAGCTCGAGCGGGGTGGAGACGCGGTGCGGCTCGTCGGTGCTGCGGGCCCGCATCGGGATCAGCCAGTTGCGGGTCGGGGCGGTCATTCGCCAACTCCCTCGAGCAGGTCCCAGTTGAGCAGCGTGAACGACGTCTCGTCGGTCGCGCCGGCCCGGCGGTAGGTGGCCAGGGCGGCCTCGTTGTCGATCTCGGTGCCGACCCACATGCCGTAGCAGCCGTTCGCCCGGGCGATGCCGGCCAGCTCGGTCACCAGGCGGGTGCCGACCCCCTGCAGGCGCGCCACCGGGGCGACCCCGAGCTCGTAGATGAACATCTCGGTGCCCTTGTCCGGGTGGGTCATCTCGACTCCCGAGATCATGCCGACGGCGCGACCGCTCTCGTCGTACGCGAAAAGCAGATGGTGGCCCGGCGCCGCGAGAAATCGCTCGGTCGCCGCCGGTATCGGCGGCGCATCGAAGAGGTCCGCCGCGGCCAGGACCGGGGCGGCGTCCTTGATCCGTTCGACCCGCATGCGGCCACCCTAGGTGCAGTTGGTCACGACCCGGTCATGGCCTGGGCGATGGCCAGCGTGTCCTGATATTCGCGCCAGTGCGTGATCTGGTCGCCGGTGGCGCGGATCACCGCGATCAGCGGGCTGGAGCGACGCTCGCCGGTGGCCGACATGGTGCCGTCGAGGTGGTACTCCGCCACGATCACCTCCGGGTCGGCGGTCTCGTGGACGACGTCGATCACCATGGCGTCGACCCGGAACGGCAGGGCGGCCCGGGCCGTGCCGGCCATCGCGGCGAACGCCGCCCGGCCCTCGATCCGGCGGGGACCGCCGGCCGCGAACGGCCACTCGATCACCACATCGTCGGCCAGGTGATCGGTACGGACCTCGCCGCTCGTGATCGCCCGCTCGAAGACCTCACGCGTGTTCATCGCGCACCTCCGATAAAGTGAGTCATGACTCAGGTAAATTATGAGTCGCGACTCATCTTGTCAACGGGAGTGTCCATGTCGCCACGGGCTGACGCCGTCCGCAACCGCGCCAAGATCCTCGAGGTCGCCGCCCGGGTCTTCGCCGAACAGGGCGCCTCGGCCTCCACCGAGCAGGTAGCCGCCGAGGCCGGCGTCGCGATCGGCACGGTCTTCCGGCACTTCCCGACCAAGGCCGACCTGCTCGCCGCGATCATGAAGGACACCCTGGCCGGCCTGGCCGCGCGGGTGGCCGCTCCGGACGCGACCCTGTTCGGCGTCTTCACCGACCTGGTCGCATCGGCCGCCGCCCGGCGCTCGGTCATCGACCTGCTGCCACACCTCGAGGTCGCCGAGTCGATCGCCCAGTTCCACGCGGTCGTCGCCGGGCTGCTCACCCGCGCCCGGGAAGCCGGCGAGGTGCGCCCCGAAATCGGACCGGACGAGGTGATGGCGTTGCTCGTCGCGGTCTGCCAGGGTGCGTTGCGGGGCGGATGGTCGCCGTCGTTGCAGCGGGACACCCTCGCCATCGTCTTCGCGGGCCTGCGCCCCGCCGGAACCGTCGTACCCGGGTCGTAGCATGACGGCCGAGGGGTGAGGGGGCAGCGTGACCGATACCGATGGCTTCGTGCTCGGGGTTGACCTGGGCACATCGCACACGGTGGCGATGCTGCGCCATCCCGACGGGCGCACCCGGCCTCTACTCTTCGACGGTCAGCCGCTCCTGCCCTCCGCGGTCTATCTGGACACCACCGGCCGGCTGCACGTCGGCACCGACGCGCTGCGGCTCGGGCACGCCGACCCGGCCCGGCTCGAGCCCAACCCGAAACGCCACGTCGACGACGGCACCGTGCTGCTCGGCTCCGACCAGAGCATTCCGGTCGCCGACCTCTTCGCGGCCCTGCTCGGCGCCGTCGCCCGGGAAGCCGTGGCCACCACCGGGTTCCTGCCGCCGGCCATCCTGACCTTCCCGGCCGCCTGGGGCGCCCGCCGCCGGGCGGTGCTCGGCGAGGCGCTCACCCGGGCCGGCTGGCCGGCCGAGACCCGGCTGGTGCCTGAGCCGGTCGCGGCCGCGCGCTACTTCGCCGAGGTGCTGCGCCGGCCGGTCCCGGCCGGTTCCTCACTCGCCGTCTTCGACCTCGGCGGCGGCACGCTCGACGTGGCCGTGGTGCGCGCCGACCAGGGCAGCTTCGTGGTGACCGCCTCGGGCGGGGCCGACGACCTGGGCGGGCTCGACATCGACGCGGCACTCGTCGACCACCTCGGCAAATCCCTGGCCGGGGGCGAGCCGGCCGCGTGGCAGCGGCTCACCGAGCCGACCACGCTGGCCGAGTGGCGGGCCCGCCGCCGGTTCTGGGACGACGTGCGCGGCGCCAAGGAGATGCTGTCCCGCAGCTCGTTCGCGCCGGTGCCGGTGCCCGGCGTGGAGCACGCGGTGCACCTCACCCGCGACGAGCTGGAGGCGGCGGCCGACCCACTGGTGCGACGCGGAGTGTCCGAGGCGGCCGAGGTGATCGCGGCGGCCGGCCTGAAACCGGCCGACCTGGCGGGATTGTTCCTGGTCGGCGGCTCGTCCCGGATCCCGCTGGTGGCCCGCCTGCTGCACAGCGAACTGGGCATCGCCCCCACCGTCCTCGAGCAGCCCGAGCTGCCGGTCGCCGAGGGCGCGATCATCGCCGCCGCCCAGGCCACCCCAGCACCCACACCCGCACAGCCCAGGCCGGGCACGGCTGAGGCCGCGGCAGGCGGATCCGCGGGCGCTCAAGCAGAGCCGGTGAAGTTTGCGGCCGGGCTGGCTACCTCGGCCACTCCGACGCCGACGCCGGCCACTCGGCAGGACTCGCCGCCGCCGATCACCGACACGCGCGCCGAGCCGGCCGCGCCCACCTCGGCGCCCCCGCAGTCCGGGCCCCCGCAGTCCGGGCCGCCTACGCAGGCCGCGCCGCCCGAGGAGGAGACCGACGAGCGGCTGCGGGCCGCGCCCGTCGACCCCTGGGCCACCGGTGAGGCGGCCGCCCTGCCGACCGCGGCCGACCCGATCGTCGGGCCCTCGACGCCCGCGCCGACGCCGTCCTCGCCGCCCTACGTCGCGGCGCCCACCTCGCCGGGCTATCCGCCGCACCACAACCAGCAGCACCACAACCCGCAGCCGCAGAGCCCGGCCTGGCCCGGGACCGCGGCGTCGCAACCCCGCACGCCGCCCGGCGCCGGGCCGGCGGGCGCGACCAAGCCGGAAGCCGGCGCCCGAACCACGGGACGCCGGCGTAGGGCGTACATCTTCATTGCCTCGGCCGTGACCGTCGTCCTTGCCGCCGGTGCCGTCCTGGCCTGGGTTTTCTGGCCCGAGTATCGGGCCCTCGACTATCACCCGCTCAGTGAGCCGCGGGTGATCACGCCGCTCGTGCCGGTCACCTCCGACTGGTCCGATGCGGAGATTTACCGCGACCGGGCCTATTTCGCCAGCTCCGACTCCACGAGCAACGGCGCGGTGGGCGTGGTGGCAATCCGGTTGAACGCGACAAAGCCCACCTGGACCAGCCGGGAAGCCGGCACCGCGACCCGCTGGAAATCGATGGTGCCGCTGCCCGTCGGGGTGGCGCTGTTCACCGATCTGGACTCGGCGAACGACTATCGGCGACGGCTGGTCGTCCTCGGTGCCGACCACGGCAACCTGCTCTGGCAGCGCACCCTCGAACAGGAAGACGAAGTGTTCTTCGCCGGGGACTCCGCGGTGATCGCCGACCGGGCCGGCAAGCGGCTGATCGGGGTCAAACTCACCGACGGCAGCCAGCGCTGGTCCCAGGCCGACCCGGTGAGCACCCTGACCACCGACACCAAGGTGCTCACCGTGACCACGCCGAAGGATCTCGGCGGGCCGGCCACCGTGTTCGGCCGCCCTTACGAGCCCGACCTCGCCGACGACCCGCGGATCGTGCAGATCGGTGCCGACAAGTCGGCCCGGGTGATCGACGCGAACACCGGGAAGATCCTGACCTCCCGGCAGAACGTGGCCGAACCGAAGGACGAGGTGGTCGCGCACAACGGCCGGCTCATCGTGCTGCAGCCCGACGACCAGCGAATTCTCTCCTACCGGCTGGACAAACTGGGCGAACCGAAGGTGGTCTACACGACCCAGGCGGCCGACAGCGAGATGAAGGACGTCACACCCTGCGGCGACGACCGGGTCTGCTTCGACGAGGAGATCTCGTACGACGCGAAGACCACCACCGTCGTCGCGCTGGACGTGGCCGCCGAGGACGACACCGTGGTCTGGCGGTACAAGCTGGCCAACGTCGACACGATCATCCCGGTCGGCGAGGCCGTCCTGGTCACCACCACGGTGCCCGAGACCACGCTGATCGACGGCACCGGCAAGCGGATCTGGACGCACACCGGGGAAGCGGCCCGGCTCGACGGCGGCAACCTGCTCGAGTTCTCCAAGGCGCTGAGCCTCTCGCCCAGCGACCCGGCGCTCGCCGGCCGGCACCTCGGCGATCAGGCGGTGCCGCTCGGCTCGCTCAACGCCATCCGCTCCGACACCTGCGCCTGGAACACGTCGATGCTGGCCTGCGTGGCCGACGAGAACTTCGTGCTGCAGCAGTTCGCGGGATAGCAAAAACCGGGCGGCCCCGTCAGGGACCGCCCGGTTTCCAGAGCTGCGTCAGATGCGGACGCCGGTCTCCGCGTTGAACACGTGGAGGCTGTTGGTCTGCGGCTTGACGTAGACGGTGTCGCCCATGTTGGGCATGTGCCGCCGGTCGGTGCGGACCGTGAAGCGCTCCGAACCACCCTCGAGCTCGGCGTGGCCGTAGACGTTGGCGTCCGAACCGAGGTCCTCGACCAGGTCGACGACGATCGGGAAGCCACCCTCGGTCTCCGAGACCAGGTCAGCCGCCTCCGGGCGGAAGCCGATGGTCACCTTGCCGCCACCGCTCTGCGCGCCCGCCACCTGCTCGCGGGACAGCGGAACGGCCAGCGAACCGAAGTGGCCGCCGGCCTCGGTCAGCGGAACGGTCTTGATGTTCATGGCCGGGGAGCCCATGAAGCCGGCCACGAAGACGTTGCCGGGGGTGTCGTAGAGCGCCCGCGGGGTGTCCACCTGCTGAAGCACGCCGTCCAGCATGACCGCGACCCGGTGACCCATGGTCATGGCCTCGACCTGGTCGTGGGTGACGTAGACGGTGGTGACGCCCAGCTTGGCCTGCAGCGTGGCGATCTGCGAACGGGTCTGGACCCGGAGCTTGGCGTCAAGGTTCGACAGCGGCTCGTCCATGAGGAACACCTGCGGCTCACGCACGATGGCGCGGCCCATGGCGACACGCTGACGCTGGCCACCGGAGAGGGCCTTCGGCTTGCGCGAAAGGTACTCCTCCAGCTGCAGGAGCGCGGCGGCCTCCTTGACCCGGCGGTCGATCTCGGCCTTGCTGGTCTTGCGCAGCTTCAGCGCGAACGCCATGTTCTCGTACACCGACATGTGCGGGTACAGCGCGTAGTTCTGGAACACCATCGCGATGTCACGCGACTTCGGCGGGAGGTTCGTGACGTCCTTGCCCTCGATGAGGATGCGACCCTTGTCGACGTCCTCGAGGCCGGCGAGCATGCGCAGGCTCGTGGACTTACCGCAACCGGAGGGGCCGACCAGGACGAGGAACTCCCCGTCGCCGATCTCGAGGTTGAGCTCGTTCACCGCGGGGCGCTCAGAGCCCGGGTAGATACGAGAGGCCTTGTCATAGGTGACCGTAGCCATGGTGAAACCAACTTCCTTTCCACCGGCAGGAACGTGCCGGACGATCCGAGTGGAAACAGCTGTGTAAACGTAAACCGTTTTACGTGACCTGCCAAGGCGGCCACCAGGATTCAGGACGTTATGCTTCCCGCACACGCCCCTGTAGCTCAGATGGCCAGAGCACCCGTCTTGTAAACGGGAGGTCGTCGGTTCGATCCCGACCGGGGGCTCAAACGGATCCTGACCTGCGGAAACTCTCGCCCGTAAACTCAAGCCGCTGCGCGCCCAGCCCCCTGTCTCCAGCCCTGGTGCGTGCTCCATGCGTTCGCATACGACCAGGTCAGGGGCCATCAGGAGCGCGAAACAACAGCGCCCCACCGGTAAACGGGTGGCCATCGGTTCGACCTTCGGCCGCGAACTCCGCGCTCAGAACGTTTGCGCTGGTAAGCGCATGATTTCTAGGCCAGCCATCGCTACTTGCCGAGGCGACGGTCGGCGAGGGTAGGGATCTTGGCTGGAACTTCGGCTCGAGCCTTCACGATGACCGCGATTGCGGCTGGCGCCTGATCTGTCGGCCATGGCTTTGGCGAACCTGCAGCAGCTGTCGACCGGCGAGCAAGAAGTCGCCGTGCTTGGCCGTCGCCTCGCCGCGACGGTGCGGGCGCGTGATCGGTCAGACCGCTGGGTCGTCCCAGAAGACAACGACTCCGCCCTGAAACGTTGGCCGTTTGCCAGGCGGCCCCGAGCCGGGCCCGGCGGGCATCCCAGGTTGACAGCGTCAACCTGGGCACTCCGGTTGAGTCGACGGGTGAGGAAGATCGACGCCGAGGCCGGCGGCCGGCTGCTGCCCAGGACTGGCTGGGCCGCAGCCGGCACGGGTCTGTAGATCCTGGTCCGTCTTCGGTCGGACAGGCCGATGAACGTCTCAGCCGGCCGACGCTGTGACGGCCGGGCTGGAGTAGCGGTCCAGGGTCAGGTTGAGCTGGACGCCGATTCCGGTCGTTGACGGGTACTGCCAGGCATGGCCGTCCTGGCCCTGGGCGACGATGACGAACGCGCCACCGGCCGTTGCGGTGATGGCGGGGCTGGTGCCGGGGACGATGCCGAGTCCGACACTGGCGACGGCGCCGGCCGGGGAGACGGTGGCCAGCAGGTAGTCGCTGGTTCCGTACGCAATCTCGGTCTTTCCGTCGGAAAGCGTGGTGATCGCCGGGTTTCCGTTCGGGTCCATGGTCCGCTTGAGGTCGGTGCCGCCGGTGATCGGGTCGTACGTCCACAGGCCGTCGTGCGAGTCCCGGAACGCCACCTTGAACCCGCCGGGCAGATACCGGGTCACCGCCGGGGTGGCGGTGTGGTCCATGCCCAGGCCGCTGCTCGTGACGGCACCCGACGAGGTGACGGTGACCAGCAGATGCTCGGCCGACTGGTAGGCGATCACCCAGCCGCCCAGCGCATTCACGCTGATCGCCGGGCTGCTGCCGTCGTCGGCGAGGAGGCCGGCGCCGGGGCCGACCGGGCCGCCGGTGCCGTTGGCGGAGCGGGTCCACAGGCGGCCGTTGTTGGCGATGAACGCGATCGTCCAGGATCCGTCCGGCAAAACCGCGATGCTCGGGCTGGTCCCGGCCGCCATACCGAGCCCCAGACCGCTCACCGCGCCGGTCGGCGAGACGAACGCGAGGTTGTTGTCCGGCGCCTGAAAGGCCGTGACGAATCCACCGGTGGGCAGGGCCGCGACCGCCGGGGTGGAGTTGGCCGCCATCTGCTGGGTGAGCTGCTCGGTCACGCCGGAAACCGAGCTGACCGCCAAGCCGTGCCCGGCCGACTGGAAGCGGGCGGCCACGGTCGGGGTGTCCATCAGCTGGAGTTGCGGCAGGACGGCGCGAGCGATCGGGGCGCCCTTGCTCATCGCCTCCAGGACCTGCGTGTCCGTGCCGGACCAGTCCAGCTGCGGGGCGCCGTCGGCCACCACCGGGGTTTTGCCGACAACGAGCGGCTCCTTGAACGGGATCTTGTAGATGCGGCTGGGATCGGTCCGGACGGTGCCGTCGTAACCCCGGGAGCCCGCGTACCACTTACCCATGGTGCTGTATTCGGTGTAGCCGTCTCCCCACCACAGGACGTACTCGTGCTTCGGGGTGATCCGTGCGAGGTACTGCTGGTTGGCGATGATCAGGCTCTGGCGCAGTGCGCCGGTGCTCAGTCCGGCGTGGGCGCGGGCGATCAGCGCGATCGGGCCGATCGCATTGAGCGCCGTCCCCATGACGTCCGCCGCCGCCAGCTCGGACACGCCGCTGATCCCGGCCTTGGCATCGGTCACGCACTTGGTTGCGTTCAGGGCGAACTGCTGGGACACGTCCGGGCTGTACTTGTCGAGGTCGTCGAGGTTGATCACCGCGTCCTCGGTGCAGGACTTGACCTGACCGGCCGCGAGCCGGCCGACCTCGGCGAGGACCTCGGTCCGGACCTGTTCTATCTGGGCGGTGATCTGCTCCAGCGCGTCGGCGACCGAGACCTCGTTGCCCAGCAGCTTGTTGTAGATGTTGTAGGCCGTCGAGAGGTAGCCGCCGTACGCCGACAGGGTGTCGCCCACGCCGGCTCGCGCGGGCACGAGGCCCACGCCGATCAGCACCGCCGCCACCACCGGGACGACCGCACTGAGCAGCCGCCTCTTTCTTGTCACCGGCATCGCTGTGATTCCTCCTGAGAGTTCGCGTGTTTCCGGTGGCCAGCGAAACACCGCGAACGACGCGAACCCTGAGTAGTCGCTACTCAATCGGTGCGGCCTGAACCGGATGAGTAGTGATTACTCATGGGCGCCGGCCGTTCCGCCCACAGACTCGGATCTCGAACGGAGAGCGAGTTGACTGGACAGAACCCGGGAGGCCGGCCGGATACGGCGGAGTGCCCCCTGACGCGTGCGAAGTTGTTCGACCGGGCCGGCACCACCGAGGCCCCGATGATCGGCCTGCTGTCCCCGGAGCAGGTACCGCTGGTCGGCCGGGAGAGTGAGCTCTCCCGGCTGGTCCGGCTCCTCGGCCAGGGCGGCTACTACGCCGGTGCACTGCTGGCCGGGGCGGGCGGGGTGGGACGTACCCGGCTGGCTCGCGAGGTTCTCGAGGCGCTGGCCGCGACCCATCGCGTGGTGGACGCCGGGACCTCGATGCCGGAGGCGATCCGCCGGCTGCGGCAGCCAGATCCGGGCCGGCGTACCCCGGTCGTCTTCGTCGACGACGCCCACCTGCTGGATCCGGCGTCGGTGAGCCTGCTCCTGGAGGTCGCCCGCCACCGTCATGCCCGGGTGCTGGTCACGGTGGACACCGCCGTGCCGGTCCCGGCCGGGGTGACCGCGCTGTGGAAGGACGACCACCTGCACCGGGTCGAGCTCCGGCCGCTCGACCCGGTGGCCACCCGGCGGCTGGCCTGCTCGATGGTCAGCGAGCGGCTCGCGCACAGCTCCGCCGTGCGGCTGGCCCGGCTCTCCGCCGGCAACCCCGCGTTGCTGCGCGAGTTGGCCCGGGCCGCCGTCGAACAGGATGGGCTGGCCGGTTCGGCCGGCGGTTGGAAGCTCGCCGAGCGGGTGCCGCTGTCGGTGCCGCTCGGCGAGCTAATCCGCGGCCGGGTGGACCGCCAGGATCCCGCCTCGCGTTCCGTCCTGGAGCTGGTGGCCCTGGTGGAACCCGCCCCGCTGGGCCTGCTGGAGGTGGCCTTCACGACCGAGCTGCTGCAACGGCTGGAAGAGGAGGGCCTCATCGAGGTCGGGCCGGCGGATGCGGTGGGTGTCTCGCATCCGCTGGTCGGCCATCTGATCCGGCGCACCCTTCCGCCGTTGCGCCGCCGTGCTCATCTGCGCGCCTGGCTGGATCGGTATCCCGCGGACGGCGACCTTCGCCGGATCATCGGGTGGCGACTGGAGACCGGGGAGCCGGTCGCCGAGGCCGACCTTTTGCGGGCGGCGGATGAGGCGGCCGCCGCGCACGACCTGCGGGCCGCCGTTCGCTTCACCGCGGTGGCCTGGCAGGCGTTTCCCAACCTGAGTACCGCTGTGGCGTACATCCTGTCGCTGGTCTCGACCGCCGACCTGGCGGCGGCCGACGAGGCGCTGACCGCGGCCGAGGCAGCGTTTCCGCAGGCGGCCGAGCTGGGCGTGGTACGGGCCCGGATCGCCCTGCTCCGCGGCGACGAAGACCCCTCCGGCCCGGACAGCGGCCTGCTCGGGCTGATGGCGGCGTTCTTCCGGAACGAGTTCGCCCCGGTCGTCGCGCTGGCCGAGCCGATGCTGGCGGATGAGAACGGTGCGGATTTCGCCGAGGCGGCCGCGTTCGGTACCGCGGCCCTGCTGCGGATGGGCCGGCCCGAGGACGCCCTCGCGCTCTGCGATCGCGCCCTGCCCGCCGCGTCCCGGGCGAGCGTGACCGCGTTGCATGCCGACTGGCTGCCGCAGCTGCGGGCCGCCGCGCTGCAGGATCTTGGCCGCCTGGTGGACGCGGTCGACCTGCTCGAACACGCTTACGAACGGGCGATCGGCGAGGGCTGGATGCGGCTCGAGGAGCAGCTCGGGTACGCGCTCGGCGTGGCCCTGCTGGAACGTGGCCGGCCCCGGCGGGCGCTGGAACTGTTCCGGTTTCACACCGACGACCAGTTCGGGTGGCCCCGGTGGCACGGGCAGGTCGCGATCCGGGCGACCATCGCACTGGCCAACCTCGGCCGGGCCGGCGACGTCGCCGCCGGCTCGGCGCCGGCCCACCCGGCCGGAGCTCTGGCCAGGGCCTGGCCGGCCTTCCTGGCCGGCGACCGCCGTCAAGCCCGCGAGGTGCTCACGGCAGCGGCCGGCCGGGCGCGGGCCGCGGGCGCCGGAAAAGACCTCGCGATGCTCATGCACGAAATGGCGCGGATGGGCATGGCTGATCCGTCCCTGGCCGACGGCGCACCGCAGCCGCAGGGAATGTATCTGCGCGCCAAAATGGAGTACGCGCGAGCGTTGGCGGCCGGCGACATCCCGCGGCTGCGACAGGTCGCCGCCGATTTCGCCGGGGCCGGCGCGGATCTCTTCGCGGCCGAGGCATACGCGGAGCTGAGCCGCCTCAACCGGGCCGCCGGCCGGGTCCGGGCCGCCACTGCCGCCGCGTCCCAGGCGCGTGAGCTGGCCGGTCGCTGCCCGGGGGCGATCACCCCGGCCCTTCTGCTGCTCGAGAGCACGCGTCCGCTGAGCCTGCGGGAACGCGAGATCGTGCTGCTGGTCGCGCAGGGCCTCAGCGATCGGGAGATCGCCGATCGGCTCACCCTTTCCGCGCGCACGGTCGGCAATCACCTTTATCGCATTTATCGAAAAATGGGCGTGCTGAATCGGCGTGCATTGCAACGCGTCGCCGGTTCCTGAGCACGCTCTCTTCTCAAGAAGGGCATTCCGTGAAATTGTTCGTGAGCATGGCCGGCCTTGTCGTGGCCGGAACCCTCGTCGTGGCCGGGCCCGCCCAGGCCGGCCCGGCGCCCGGTGGCGCGGCCAACCCGGTGCTGGGCACCAACCCCAGCATCGCGGTGGCCTCCTCCGGTGCGTGGCGGATCGCGTTCCAGGCCAACGACGGCAAGCTGTGGACCCGGTCGTCGACGGGTGCGGCCGGCCAGGCCGGCACCGGTCACCTGGTCGCGCCGCACACCAGCCCGAGCATCGTCGCGCTGCCGAACGGCGCGTTCCAGGTCGCCTACCAGACCGCCGACGCGGTGCTCGGCCTGGTCGCGGCGGACGGCACGGTCTCCGGGCTGGGCCTGGGGATGGCAGCCGGCACCAGCCCGAGCATGGCCGCGAACGCGGCCGGAGACTGGACGATCGCGTTCGTCGCCAACGACGGCAAGCTGTGGACCCGGACGTCGGCGGGCACGGCCGGTCCGGTCGGCGCCGGCCACCCGGTCGCGGCCGGGACCAGCCCGAGCGCGGTCGCGCTGCCGGACGGCGGGTTCGAGATCGCCTACCAGACCGCCGACGGGCTGCTCGGGACGGTCGCGCCCAGCGGCGCGGTGACCGGCCTCGGCCTCGGCATGGCCGCCGGAACCAGCCCAAGCATCGCCGCCCGGGCTGGCGGGTGGCAGATCGGGTTCCAGGCCAACGACGGCACACTCTGGACCCGGACGTCGGCGGGGGCCGCGAGCCGGGCGACCGGCGCCGCGCGCACGATGATGCCGGGCAGCGCGCCCAGTGTCATCGCCGACCCGGCCGGCGGCTACCGCATCCTTTACCAGACCAGCGATGGCTTGCTCGGCCAGGTGACGCCGGACGGCACGGCCACCGGGCTGGGCCTGGGCGTGCTCGGCGGCACCAGCCCGAGTGCCGCGGCCGGCGCCGGCGGATGGCAGGTCGCATTCCAGGCGAACAACGGCAAGCTGTGGTTCCGCTCCGCCGAGGGCACCGCCACCGACCTGGGGCTGGGCATGACCACGTTCTTCGGCATCACGTCGGGCGCCCAGCTCGAGCAGTTCCTCCAGGGCATCGCGACGCCCCGAGCAGTCGTGCTGGTCGCCGGCGGTGTCGAGCTAGATCTGAGCGGCCTGGAATCGTTGCCGATCGCCGCGGGGGTGCTGCTCGCCGGCGACCGGTCGGTGAACCCGCGCGGCCCGCGGCTACGCACCACGACCTTCCCGCGCCGGCTGTTCGAGATCGGCACGGAGAGCGGGGCCACTGCCGACGACGTCCGGATCAGCGGCCTGCGCTTCGACGGTGGTGCGTCCTCCGACCCGTACGCCTCGGTCGGCACCACCGACGCGGACGGCGTGACGGTGTGGTCGAGCACCGGTGTAGAGATCGACCACAGTGAGTTCAGCCGGTGGCGCGGCTCCGCGATCAACGTCCACGACGGACTCGGCCGGATCAACCGCGGCAACGCCGGCACCGTGCACGTCCACGACAACTACCTGCACGACAACCAGCACCCGACCGTCGACTCGTGGGATCCCACCGCGTCCGGGCACGGCGCCGGGTACGGCGTGACGCTGGCCGACGGCGCGTACGCCCTGATCGAACGCAACGTGTTCAGCGACAACCGGCACTCGATCACCGGTGACGGCAAGGTTGGCACCGGCTATCTCGCGTACCGGAACCTGCTGCTGCACGCCGGGATCGACAGCCGCAAGCTCGGCTACGTCCACTACAACCACCTGATCGACATGCACGGCCGCAACGATTGTGGTGCCGCGCACTACAACTGCGGCCCGGCCGGGGAGTACGCCGACATCCAGTACAACGCGGTGGCCGACACCGACGGCACCTCGATCATGCTGCGCGGCACCCCCACCGACCAGATGAACGTCGAGCACAACGTCTTCCGGCACACCATCGAGTTCGCCACCGCGGTCACCGACGGCGCACTCGATCAGACCGAGACCGGCCTGCACGCCGGCCTCGGCAACACCTTCGGCACCAGCGCGTTCGACGAGCGTAAATCCTGCGACTTCGACGCCGACGGCACCGCCGACCCGTTCATGGCCACCGGCGTGACCTGGTGGTACGCGTCCAGCGCGCAGGGCGGCCGCTGGGTGTACCTCGACCAGTCCGCGGCCCGGGTGGCCGCTGTCCAACTCGGCGACGTCAACGGCGACGGGCGCTGCGACGTGGTCGCCGGCGGCTCCGTCTTCGTCAACCAGCGCTGACCCCGATCCGTCCATCGAGGAGACGACAACCATGACGATGTCCCGTAGAAAAGCCCTCAAAACCTTCGGCGCGGGTACGGCGGCGGCCGTGGCCGGCCCGGCTCTGATCGCCCTGGCATCCCAGGCGGACGCGGCCGCCCAGCCCATACCGAACCCCACCGGCGTCGGTGCGGCCGGCACGACGCTCGCCAAGACGGTGCTGCCCGACGCGCCGAACGCACTCGGCTACCGCAAGCTGAAGGCCGGGCCGGGCGAGCCGCACGTGCTGAACAACCCCGGCAAATTTCCGGTGACCACTCCGGCCACCGTGCTCGCGGCGTTCGGGCACATGAGCGACCTGCACATCGTCGATGACCAGTCACCGCTGCGGGTCGAGTTCGTCGACCACCTGGCCGACCCCGGCGAGGACCCGTGGCCGACCGGCTCGGCATACCGGCCGCACGAGTTCCTCTCCACCCAGGTCGTCGACGCGATGGCCCGGGCGCTGCGCAAGATCGGCCGAGGGCCGGTGACCAGGCTGCCGCTCGGCTTCACCGCCGTCACCGGCGACGCGGTCGACAACGCCCAGTACAACGAGACCCGCTGGTACATCGACCTGCTCGACGGCGGCCGCTACATCGTCCCGAACTCCGGCAACCCGGCTCTGGAGCAGAGCGTGTCCGGCGGATTCGGCCTGTTCCCGGCGGGCGAGAAGTTCTTCTGGCACCCGGAGAAGGCCAAGACCGGGGACGTCCATCCCGGTCTCGGCTTCGGCGATCGGCCCGGCCTGCTTGCCGCGGCCCGCAAGCAATTCACCTCGACCGGGCTCGGGATGCCGTGGTACGCCGTCTACGGCAACCATGACGCCCTGATCCAGGGAAACGTTCCGGTCGACTTCGACATCCTGTTCCTGCACTCGCTCAAGTGGGTGGCGGTCAACGACTGGAAGCTGTTCAAGACGTTTCCGAAGGTCCCGGACGGCATACTCGACTGGTGGGATGTCGTCGAGGACGGGGTCGACGCCATCACGGTGACGCCCGATCCGTACCGTCGCCTGCTCTTCCGCGAACAGTTCGTCGCTGAGCACCTCGCCACGGCCGGCTTCCCCCTCGGGCACGGCTTCGCCGGATCGGGCAAGAAGGCGTACTACGCCGTCCCGCACGGACCGAACGACATCGTCCGGTACATCGTCCTGGACACCACCAGCGAGGACTCGGCCGACGGCCGCGTGGACGACGTCCAATTCAAGTGGCTGACGCAGCAGCTCATCGCGAACAGCTCCCGCTACATGAATCCGGAATTCGAACTGGTCGTCCAGCCGAAGGTCCAGGACAAGCTCTTTGTGATCTTCTGCCACCACACGATCCTGACGATGAGCAACGACAGCGACGGCAATCACGGCGCGGCCGACGTCCTGGACCTGCTGCGCCGGTTCCCCAACGTGATCCTGATGGCCAATGGCCACACCCACCGCAACGAGGTCAAGGCGCACCTGCGGGAGGTCGGCACGAAGGTCAACGCGCTGGTCGGCGACGGCGGGTTCTGGGAGGTCAGCGCCGCGTCGCACATCGACTGGCCGGCGCAGAGCCGGACCATCGAGATCGCCGAGGGGGGCGGCACCCTCTCGATCTTCACCACCGTGGTGGACATCGATGCTCCGCTCAACGGAGACGCCGGCAACGGCACCCCGGCGTTACTCGCCGCCACCGCCCGCGAGCTGGCCGTCAACGATCCGCAGGAGCGGCTCGACGAGGACGGCAACCCGAATGACATGACGGTCGGGCGGCGCGGCGCCAACTCAGCTCAGCGCAACAGCCAGCTGCTGCTGAAGACGCCGTTCCCGCTGCCGAAGTCGGTCGTCGTCGAGGGGCCGGGCGTGCTGCAGGACGGTGCCACCGGCAACATGTGCATCGTCTCCGGCGGCTCGGTGAGCAGCCTCGGCCTCGGCATGGCCGCCGGCACCAGCCCGAGCATCGCCATGAACGCGACCGGCGAATGGCAGGCCACGTTCCAGGCCAACAACGGCAAGCTCTGGTACCGGTCACCCAGCGGGCAGGGCGGCCAGCTGGGCGGCATCGCCGGCATCGTCGTCGCCCCCTCGACCAGCCCGAGCATCGCCGCCCTACCGGCCGGCGGATTCGTCATCGCCTACCAGGCGGCGAACACCGGCGGTCTGTGCTTCGTCAGCCCGTCCTGGATGAACACCAGCCTAGGCCTCGGCATGAAGGCCGGCACCAGCCCGTCCATCGCACCGCTCGCCAACGGCGACAACTGCGTGATCGCCATGCAGGCCAACGACGGCACCCTGTGGATCGCCACCCTGGCCGGCGGCGGCGTGCCGACCGGTCTGGCGATGCCGGCCGGTGCGAGCCCCACCGTCGGATCGGCGCCGAACGGCGGGTACGTCGTGGCGTTCCAGGGCGCCGACGGGAACCTGCGCTGGCTGAATCCGGCCGGCGACCTGGTCGAGCCGGGCATCGCGATGCGCGCCGGAACCAACCCGAGCGTGGCGTTCAACGCGGCCGGCGACTACCGCATCGCGTTCCAGCACCAGAGCGGTGTCCTGGCAACGGTCGGCCCGACCGGTTCAATGGTCACCACCGGGCAGCCGATGGCGTCGGCCGCGAGCCCGGGCATCGCGGTCACCGCCGCCGGATTCGACGTGCTGTTCCAGCACAGCGACGGGAAACTGCGGCGGCTCACCGCGAGCGGTCAGGTGATCGCGACGGGCGCGGCGGTCGCGACGGGCGCCACCCCGTCGTTGTCGGCGGCATTGGCGCTCACCCTGCCGCCGCCGGTCGCGAAGAAGACCTACAACGTTCCCGACCTGATCGGGATGACCCCGGACCAAGCCGGTGCCGCCCTCAAGGCGATCGGGCTGCGGGTGGGGGTCATCTCGCACATCGCCAAGTGCATCGAGGCGCCGGGCACCATCGTCGCGCCGCAGCACCCCGATGCGGGGCCGCACGAGCTGCTGCCGGACTCACCGGTGCACTTCACGGTGGAGACCGGGGAGGGCTGTGTCATCACCAAGTGAATTTGTTCAACCGGCATCGGGCCTGCGGTTCCGGCGCGATGACCGGCGCCGGGCGCTGCCGGCCTGGCCACGTTGAAGAGTTCAGTGATCCGCCGCACCCTGGCGGCGTCCGCCGGCCGACTCTGCCGCGCTGCTCGCGCCGGTAGGGTCGGCCGGCGGAGGTCCCATGTACAGATGGAACGACGACCGGGAATGGCCGCTGGTCGGCCGGGACGACGAGCTCGAGGCCTGCGCCGGCCTGCTCTCCGGCGTACGCCCCGGCCTGGTGTTTCGCGGCCCGCTCGGCGCCGGCAAGTCCCGGCTGGCGGCGGAGTGCCTGTCCCGGGCGGCCGCGGCCGGGTTCCGGACCACCCGGGTCACCTGCTCCGAGGCGGCCCAGACGGTGCCGTTCGGCGCGATCGCCCACCTCCTGCCGCCGGACGTCGGCCTGGCCGACCCGGTCACCGCGTTTCACCGGGTCGCCGACACCTTCGCCGTCCGGGCCGGCGAACCGGGTCGGGTCCTCATGATCGACGACTTGCACCTGATGGACGGTGCGTCGGCCGTCCTCCTGCGGCAGCTGGCCGACACCGGGGTGGCCCGTTACGTCGCCACGTTGCGCGGCGGGGCGCCGGCCTGTGCCGCTACCAGCGCGCTGTGCGGCAGCGACGCGGTCCGGCATGTGGATCTCCAGCCGCTGACCCGCGACGACGTCGCCGAACTCCTGCATCGGGTTCTCGGCGGGCCGGCCGGGCAGCGAACCGTGCACGAGTTCTTCACCGCCTCCGGCGGGAACGCGTTGTTCCTGCACGAGCTGGTGGTCAACGCGCTGCGCCGGCAGATGTTCCGGTCGGACGGGCGGATGTGGGAGGTGTCCGAGTACGAGCTGTGCGGCACCGCGCGGCTGCGCGACATCGTCCGCCGGCTGCTGGCGTCGGCGAACCGCCCGCTTGTCGAAATGGTCGCCCTCTGCGCGCCGGTGTCGCTGGCCGATGCCGAACACGTCGCGCCGCTGCCGGAGCTGATCGACGTGGAAGCCGCCGGCCTGCTGCGGGTGGACCGGGACGGCCGGCGGACCATGCTTTCCTTCGCCCATCCGCTGTACGCCGAGACCGCCCGCGCCGACATACCGGTACTGCGGCATCGGGCGGTCCTGCTGGAGGCGGTCGCCCAGATCGAGTCGTACGGCGGCCGCCGTCGCGAGGACGCCCTGCGTATCGCCAGCTACCGGCTGGCTGCCACCGGCACCGCCGACCCGGCACTGTTGCGGCGTGCCGCCACCATCGCCCGGCAGGCACACGACTACCCGCACGCCATCCGGCTGCTCCGCGCGGTTCCGGAAGCCGGGCGTACCCTCACCGACACCCTTTTGGTCGCCGACTCACTGGTCCAGATGGGATCGGCGGAGCTGGCCGAGGAGGCCCTCACCACCGCCTCCGCCCAGGCCGCCACCGATGAGGACCGGGTTCGGGTCACCCTCATCCGCACCCGTGATCTCTTCTGGCGCGGCCACTCGGCGGCCGGGGCCCTGGAGCTCAGCCGCCGAACCCAGGCCGGCCTGGCCAGCGAGGACCTGCGCGCGGTGCTCGACCTGAACGAGGGCGGCCTGCAGTTCGCGCTCGGCAACGCGGCGGAGGCCGTACGCCTGCTCGATGTCGGTGACCCCGGCTCGATCGACCCGGCGGGCATGCCGTTGTGGTTGCTGGCCGCCGGCCCGACGCCGGATGCCCTGGTCGCCGTCGGCCGGACCGCGGACGCGGTCGAGTGGGCCCGGCGTGCGTACGAGGCCAATTTGCGCAACGCCGACCATGCTCTCCTGCCGCACGCGGCCACACATCTGACCTCACTCGGGTCGGCCCAGGCGGAGGCGGGTGACCTGGTGGCGGCCCGGGAGGCACTGCGCCGGGCGTTCACCGAACTGCTCGACGCCGGCGCCGGCCTGCCCCGAGCATGGGCGGCGATCGCGCTGGGCCGCACCGAACTGCTGGCCGGCCAGCTCGGCGCGGCCCAGCAGTGGTACCGCGAGGCGGCCAGCCTCACCCGCGGACTCGGCTACCGGCGGGCGTACGCCATAGCGACGGCGGGCCTGGCCGCAGTGGCCGGCCAGCAGGGCAAGGCGCTGCCCGATGCGACGGCCGAGGTTTGGCCGGTGGATGTCGACGGTCGCGTGGGCCGGGCCTGGACTCTGGCCGCGTCTGGTGCCCTGACCGAGGCGCGCGCCCTGCTGACCCGGGCGGTCACGGTGGCGCGGGAGTTCGGCGCGGTCACCGACGAGCTGTACCTGCTGACCGAGATCGCCCGGCTGGGTGGCGCGGCCGACGTCTCGGCCCGGGCCGAGACGCTGGCCGCGGCCTGTGATGGCCGGTTGGCCGCCGCGCGCGTCGCGTTCATCACCGCGCTGGCGGCAAACGACCCGCACCGGCTGCTCGACGCGGCCGCGTTGCTACGCGAGACGGGTGCGGAACTGGTCGCGGCGGAATCGGCCAACTGCGCGGCGCTGGCGTTCGCGGCGGACGGCGAGGCCCGCCGCGCGGCTGCGGCAACCGCACTCGCCCGGCACGACGGCGCCGCGACCCCGCTGCTGGCCGTGCGCGACACAATCGTCCCGCTGACCGGCCGGGAACGTGAGATCGCGTTGCGGGCGGCGTCCGGCGCCTCCAGCCGGGACATCGCCCGCAGCCTGACCCTGTCGGTGCGCACCGTCGACAATCACCTCACCCGCGCTTACACGAAGCTGGGCGTCGCCGGCCGCCGCGAGCTGGCTCAGGCGATGAACGTTTCTCAGTGAGCCGAATCGTTGCTGCCCAGGTGCTGGGTGATGAAGTCGCGCCAGCGGGCGACGGCCGACGGTCTGTTCTCCGCGTGGTGGCCGGGCATCGCGATCAGTTCCTTCTCCGCTGAGCCGATGGCATCGAACACCGGGAACTGGCCGTTGCGGGGGAAGACCTCGTCATCCCACGGGACGTGGAAGAGGACCGGGGGCTCGGCGGCGGCGAAGTCTGTCTGAGGAAAGCGCAGACCTTCCGCCTCGCATGCTTGCCGGGGGCCGAGCCCCCCGAACCCCCCACGGTGTGTTGGTCGCGCTCCGCGGTGGCCGCGCTCCGGGTGGGTCGCACTCCGGGTGGTGGCGGTTGGTTCCTTGGCTGTGCGGGGCTTGCGTAGAAAGTTCTGGGTCGTTGACAACCCCTGGGGGTCGGGGTGGGTCTTGGTGGGTGTGACGACCGTTATGAAGCACCGACCGGGTGGGACGGCTCGCGGGGCGGAGCTGGAGTTTCGGGCTTTCGTCCAGGGGGTTGCCGCATCGCTGCACCGCACTGCCTATCTGCTGTGCGGGGACTGGTACCTGGCTGATGACCTTGTCCAAGAGGCTCTGGCACGGGCCTACAGCCATTGGGGCAAGGTCCAGCGGGCCGACAACCCGTCCGCTTACGTGCGGCGCATCCTGATCAACGAATCGCGACGTGGCTGGCGCCGGAATCGGCCGGCCGTGACTGCTCTGCCAGCAGCCGAAGGCAATGTTGCGGACCTGTCTGACCGGCGTGGTGGACCGGGCTGAGCTGGTGCAGGCGCTGCAGTCGCTGCCTGCTCGGCAGCGGGCGACCGTTGTCCTGCGGTTTCTTGAAGGGCTCAGCGAGCGGGAGACCGCCGAGACCCTCGGCTGCAGCGAGGGCACCGTCAAGAGCCAGACCAGCCGGGCGTTGATCAAACTCAAGTCCGCCCTGAACCGAGGAGACAACTGATCATGTCGTACGACACCGAGGAACGCCTCAGCGCCGCGATGCAGGACATCGCCGGCGACCGGCCGTACGCACCCGACCTGGACCGGATCGAGAACCGCGGTCGCAAGCTGCGGCACCGCCGGACGGCCTGGCGCCTGACCGGCGGCGCGACGTTCGCCGCCGCCGCGATCGCCGCGGTCGCCGTGGCCACCACCGGCTCCGGCACCCACGCGCCGGCGACCCAGCTCGCGGCCCCGAACCCGACCGCAACCAGCAGTGCGGCGGCCGAGACCCCCCTCGCCCAGTTGGTCGGCTACCTGACCACCGCGCCAAAGCCCGCCGGCGACGCGACGCTGCTGCGGCGTGACCAGGTGTATACGAACGGCCTCAAGGTCGACGTGTGGGACCTGCACGCCGACAACGGCGATTACTACTTCGCCAAGACCCGGGGCGCGCTCCCGGCGCAGGTGAAGGGCGGGCACAAGCAGGAGGACGAGGCCGGGCGGAAGAAGGCGGTCGCGGCGGCAAAGCTGGCGGCCCAGGGCAACCTGAATGACGCCCGCAAGCGGATGGCCCTCGCCTATCTGCCCAAGAACCCGAAGGTCAAGCCGACGATCGAGGCGCCCGGCGTCACGCCGCCGGGGCCGGTCAGCACGAAGCTTCCCAAGGACATCCAGGAACTCGCCAAGGTCAACAAGACTGACAACTGGGTCTGGACCAACTCGATGGACGCCCTGCGGGACGGCGCCGGCGACCCGCTCGTCCGGGCCGGTGTGCTGCGCCTGCTGGGCCAGATGCCGGAGATCACGGTGCGGAAGAGCACCATCGGTGCTCAGCCGGTGCTGGTTCTGACCGCGGGCCTGCCGGCCGCGGTCGGCAAGGAACGCCTGACCGTCAACGCCGACACCGGCCTGCCGATCAAGTACGCCGCCGACGACGTCGCGATCAACTACACGGTGACCCGGGAGACCATCGCGGACGTCGCCGACGGCAAGTTCTGAACTACTAGGACTGATGCGGGGGCCGGCCTCGTGGCCGGCCCCCGGTGGGTGGTCACCCGTCGGACTGCGTCGTCAGGAACCCTTGTAGCCGTCGTTGTCGGCCGGCTTCTCGTAGCCCGCGTCGGCGCCGTTGTCGTCGGCGGTGGCCGGCTTCGGCTTGTGGTGGTGGTGCGGCTTTGCCGGGACGTTGTTGACGATCACGACCGTGGTGTCGTTGTCGTCGTCATCGTCGTCGAAGAACAGGTCGTCATCGTCGTCGAGGAAGGGGAAGTCGTCATCGTCGTCGAGGAAGCCCGGGTTTCCGAAGAATGCGTGGCCGCCGAAACCGGGACCGCCGCAGAAACGGTGACGGCCACCGAAACCGGGACCGAATCCCGGACCGAATCCCGGGCCGAAACCGGGACCGAATCCGGGGCCGGCGCCGAAGCCGCCACACGGGCGGTGGTCAACGGCCGCCTGGGCCGCCGTGGCCGGCAGGAGGAGCGCACCAGCGGTAACCGCGGCGGCGAGGACAACCTTGGGCAAGATTGACATGCTGCAACTCATCTCATCTTGGCGAATGGACGATCACGCACGACCGTCCAGCCCACCAAACGATCATCAGTGGCCCAAGGTGCCCGTTTAATACCCCTCGTCACGCCAACGATAAGACGACGGTAGCTCTTTTGGTGTTAATCGGACGATTACCGCCCGGCCCGCGGCCCGGAACGATAGAAGCGCTCGGTTCAGTCACGAAACAGCTCTTGGTCGCGCTGCTCGATCGAGCTCGGTCGAGTGGTCGTCGGCTGAGCGTGCCGGGCGGCGAGGGCGAAGAGGGCGCGATAGCCGTGGTTGTAGCCGTCCCGGAATGACTGGTCCTGGTCCATGCTGTGCTTGTACCACTGATGGACCCGTCCGCCGCCGTAGGCACACAGCACTATTACCAACATGTAGGCAATGATCTGAAAGGCACTGTTATCAACGGTCGGCACTCGACTATTTTAAAGCACCGAACCACGGGGAGTAATGCCGCCCGAGGCGCCTGATTCAGAACTTTCGGGTTGCCCTTGTCAGCCGATCAGACCAGCGTTCTCGCGGTTTGCGGCGGGGCGGCACGATATGCAATAAAAGGGCGGCCCATCCCGGGTTCGCGGAGGATGGGCCACCCTTTGCGTCCGATTTAGCGAGGGAGGCATCGCATTCTCGGACGGTTCAGAAAAGTTCAGCTGCCGGCGCGTAGACGTTCCGTACGCCGCGGATAGGCCTTCGGCCGATCGGCCGGGGCGGCGCTACTGCGAACGTGCCGCCCGTGGTGCCGGGGTACGGTGTGTGCCGTCGGCGGGCCGCCGGCCGGATTTTCCCGAATCATCGTGCTGAGTACGGACAACGAGGCCGTTTCATATCCGCGGCGATACGCTTCGTCACGTTCTCGGCCGTCCTTGTGCCACTGATGGATCCGCCCGACGGCGTAACCGCTGGAAATGAGGATGCCGAGCGTGAGAGCGAGATAGAGATGGTAGTTTCCGGGCGCGATCATCGGTCACCTGCTATGTCATTCCGTATTCCGGTCCATGACTGAACCGGGGGTTCTCACGAGTCGTGACCGGAGAACCCCCGGCTGGTTCGCGTTGCGATTCAAGCCCCGCCGGCACTGCTGCCGGTTAAGGGTTTATCGGCCCGATCACTTTTCGCTAACCGCGTGTTGCGTGGTGAGAAACTCGCATTCGGCCACGCCGGATCTCGGTCGCGGGTCCGCCGTTGCCGACAATTGGGACGCCGGCGGCTGACCGATCGGCCGAGAGTGGCCGTGGGGTGTCATCCGCCGGCCGGCCATGCGGCCTCCAGCCCGGCGATGACCTGATCCTCGGCCACGTCCAGGTGGCTCGCGACCTCGCCGACCGTGGGCGATCGCCGAAGGCGCGCGTACAGCTCGCTCTCGGCGTTGGCGATCGCCAGTTGGAGCAGCGGGAACGGCGGCACGGATTCCGGCCACATCCGGAACCGCTCGCGCCGCAGACGTCGCAGAGCCCGGATGACCAGCGGCACGGCCAGGGAGATCAACTCGGGTCCGCGCGAACCGAGGCGGCGCTCGACGACGAGGATCACCTCGATGGCGGTCCGGACCATTCCTTCGTCGCTGTCCCCGGCCGCCACGAAGCGGGCCGCGAGCTGCTGGGCGAGCGGTCGCCAGCGCTCGCCGGCGCAGCCGGGTTCCCGACTGCGCCGATCATCGGTGAGGTCGACTTCTCGCATGGCTCGGCTTCCTCTCGCCGTTGGACCCTCACTCCGAACAACCGCGAGATATATACGTAGGCATTCGGCGGTACGCATCGTCGACCCGCACCGATCCTTCAGGCAGGTCCACCCATAAGCATTATTCCCAACGGCGTGAACACCTGCGGTGCGCCCATCGAAAGATCGGTATTCGATTGCCCGCACCCCGGCCGACGAGCGCGATCGCCCGTTCGGAATTCAGCGTTGCCGGTTCGGACGAGGGCACCCGTAGCCGGCCGATTCCACGGCGCTCGAATTTGACGCTGAAAGGCTGAATTTAATATGAACACGTTGATCGGCTTTGCCAATTTTGGGGGTTTTTGCCAGCATTCGCGCCGGGACGCGGACGCCTCCCACCACTCCCAGCCGAAAGGTCCACGCGCATGTACCCCGACGCCGGTACGACCGGTTCCGTGCAAGTTCTCCGCTTCGTGACCGGGGGGAGGTCCATCCGTGTCGCCTGAAAGCCTCCTCGTCCGGCGCGGCTGGCCGGCCCTCGCGCCGACCGGGGGAATCCTCGTCCTCGTGCTGGCCGTCGCGACGGGATACCTGCATCACTCGATCTCCGGCCCGGCCTTCCTCGTCGTCTGGTGGCTCGGCAACACCATGCTGCTGTTCTTCGTCCTCGCCTACCTCAGGAGCGGCAACGTACGCCGGCTGCCGATGGCGAGCGGCCGCATCGTCGCGATCGTTCCGGCCTACGAGCAGACCGCCGAGGATCTGGCGGCCTGCGTCCGGTCGATCCTCGATCAGCGCGGCGTCACGGTCGAGGAGGTGCACGTCGTCGACGACGGATCGACCCGTCAGCCGGTGAAACCGTTCTCGCATCCCCGGGTCCGCTGGCATCGCACGAAGAACGCCGGCGGGCACGCCGCCGCGGGCTACGTGCTCGACCGGCTCCAGCCGGACGACTGGGATTTCGTTCTGGTCGTCGACGCCGGTTGCGTGCTCGAGGAACGTTCGATCGCGCGTCAGCTCCGGGCGTTCTCCCGGCCCCGGGTGATGGCGACCGTCGGGAAGACGATCGCCCGCACCTCCCGGCCGACGCTGCTCACCCGGATCGCCGACCTGAACCTCGGCGTCTCCGCCGCCACACCGGTGGCGGGGAGATCACCGGCACGTCTTTTCAAGATCATTGCAGGGATGCCGGTCCTGTACCGCGCCCGAATCCCCTTCCAGCATCGGCGCCGCCATCTCGCCGGGGGCGGCAGCGACGACAGCTGCAAGTTGGCCGTCTTCGCCCTCGACCAGGGTGAGGTCGTGGGGGTGAGCGACGCACTCGCCTGGACCCCGGCGGCGGTCGGCGCGAGCACCGCCTACCGCCAGCGGCTGGCCTGGTCGGCTTCGTGGTGGCGCCTGGTCCGGCTCGCGTCGACCGGCGCCGACCGCGGCGGGATCTCCCGGCTGCTCGCGCTGATGCACCTGGTCGTCATTCCGGCGGCGAGCGCCGGCTCGGTCGCCGCGATCGCGACGAGCACCTGGTGGGCCGGCCCGCAATGGCCGGCGATCTTTCTCGGCGCGGCGTTCTACCTGCTCCTGCGGTACGCCGCGGCCGCACTGCACCTGATCGATCTGCCCGCGATGAACCGCCGGGAGAAGCTCCGCACCTGGCTTCTGCTCACTCCGGCCGAGGCGGTGGTCAACCTGGTGCTCGTCATCCCGATCCGGTATCTCGCCCTGATCGGGCTCTGGGTGCGCGGCCGGCGAGCCCGGCCCGGCCATCGTCCGGGGCCCTCGACCGTATCGGTGACGCCGCTCGGATCGGTCTACTACAGCGGCTACCTGCCCGACGGCAACGGATCATGACCGCTCGCCCCTGCTCGGAATCATGGAGGCCGTTGTGAGTGACAACCAGACGGTGGAGCGCGTCAAGGTCGCGCGCCATCACATCGCCATCGGCAGTGCTTCGGTCGTGATCCCGACGACGCCGGCGCCGGAGACACCGCCGGAGCCATCGGAGTCACCCGCGATGCCGGATGAAGCTCTTCAGGTGCTGGCGCTGGCCCAGCGCACGGCCGAGAACCACATCACCGCGGCGAACCGGCACGCGCTGACGGTCCGGTCCGAGGCCCAGACCTCGGCCGAGCAGATCCGGGCCGAGGCTCATGCGTACGCCGACCAGGTAAAGGCCGAGGCGGACCGGCTCGTTGACGAGGCGCGGGCCGCTTCCGAGCTGCTCAAACGCGACGCCGATGCGGAGGCCGACGAAATCCGGCGTCAGGCCGCGGCAGCACTGGCCGAGGCGCGCGCGGAGGCCGAACGGATCGTCGCGGACGGACGTGATCGGGCCGAGCAGTCCGATCTCCGGGCCCGGCACCGGTACGAGGACGCCGTCGGCAGCTTGGAGATCAAGCGGGAAGCGCTGCAGAAGCAGATCGAGACGCTGGTCGTCTTCGATGCCGACTACCGGCATCAACTCGCCTCGTTCATGCACACCCAGCTGCGCGTGCTGTGGGGGGAACGGTCCGAGGCGGCCGGGGAACACGAGGCTCGAGCACAACTGCCCGGCGGACCGGTGGGTTCGGCCGGGGAAGGCTGAGCGAGATCTCATTTTGTAGCGTCTGAACCGCGAAACCTCGCGGTTCAGACGCTTTCGCTGTTGATCGGGCGGTGGTCAGGCCCGCCGACGATGACGTCGCCGCAGGTCGATCTCTCGCCAGTTGTCCGGGATCTGCGCGATGAAGAAGGTCTGGACGGGATCGAGGACGCCGACGGATGCGAGCGTCTTCTGGTCACGGATCCACCTGCGGGTGTCCGTGCGCAGACGCTGCACCCGAGCGCGGGCGACGGGGTCCGACGGATCGCTGTACGGCTGATCGCTCTCGAGCATCTCCACTGCTGCCCGGTAGGCCGCTCGCCACCGAGCCGGCAGGGCAGTGTTGGTGCGTTCCAAGAGATTGTTGCTGTGTTCCATGGAGTTGGTTCCTCGTCGCGTTGTTGCCTGTCCGGTACTTCGGCCTTACCCCGCCCGAGGCCAGCCAGTCCGGTATGCACCTGATAAGTAGATATCCCCCGATGACCCCGTTGCCCGCAGCTCGTCGCCCGGGCTCCCCCTGATGCGCTGTCGGCTATAACCGGCTCGACGCCGCCGGCAATGATCGCCGGGACACCACACAGCCTTTTCCGGCGAAGCGACGGCGCCGTCGCGCACCGCAGGTGATCAAACTTCCGGTCCGCACCGCAATTCTGTTGTCCACAATGTACAGATCAGACAACGCGGCAGCGTGGCCAAATGGCCATTCGTTTGTCGGCATTCCATAAACATGCCAGAAGGGTCTGGGTACGTCACGAGGGCCCATTCCGGCCCTCCGCGCACCGCTATCAGCGGACCGGACCTAAGGCAATGGGGATCAAAAGCGGATATGCCACCATTCGAGTTAGGAACGACGAACAAGACCGCCGCCCGGCCAGCCATTGTCGGGATTTCGGCGCCGCCCGGACTCCGGATGGACGGTCCCACCTGGTGATCGGTCGACCGTCTCAACCATTCGCATTACATCGAACGAGTAGTCACGTAATTACGGAGAGCGAGAAGTGGCGACTAAGCGCGTTTAGCATGAACCGATCTCGTGTCTAACGTGAAACCGACCTAATGTTCTCAATGCCACCAAAACTGTCATCCGAACGGTCATCCGTCAGCGGTCATTCTGGCGACAACCGACGTAGCGCTAATCGGGTTTTCCCTTTCGAAATGCACGGCGGAAATACCGCATGAAAGGAATCGCGATGAAAAAGCTCACCCGAATCCTGACGATGGGTGGATTTGGTCTGCTCGCCGCCCTGGCAACCGCAGGGCCGGCTACCGCGGCGACCCCGAGCGGTAACCACGAGCCCAGGTCGGCAGCTGAACACCAGATCCACTGGCGGTCGGGCGAACAGGTCGTCGGCTATTACCGGACGCTGCAGGGTTGCGAACTCGCGGGCAACTTCGGCGAGCGGGTCGGTAACTGGGACGACCACAACTGCACCCCGGTCCACGTCGGCGTCCGGCGCGGTGCCTGGGCCCTGCAGGTCGCCAGTGATGACGACTGGGACCGCATCGGCTTCGGCGTGCCCTTCCGCGCCATCGGCGGTTTCCCGTCCCGGTTCCGGCCGTCTTGGCCGGGCGCCTTCCGGCCCGGCCCGGGTATCGGCTTCCCGCGTCCCGGCGTGGGCTTCCCCCGTCCGGGCGTGGGCTTCCCGCGTCCCGGTGTGGGCTTCCCGCGTCCCGGTGTAGGCATCCCGCCGCGTACCGGCACGGGCTTCCCGCGCACCGGCCCGGCCACGCAGACAGGCCCTCAGACCGGCCCGGTTCGGACCGGCCCCCAGACCGGCCCGGGCACTCAGACCGGCCCCGGCACTCAGACCGGCCCCGGCACCCAGACCGGCCCGGTTCGGACCGGTCCGATCCGCTGAATCGGTCCGGCCATCGGTCGCTGATTTTCGAGATTTAGCGCGCTGACAGCGGGCAGGCGAAAACCAGGAGGCATATAGCCGGAAGCCTTGCGACAAAACTTCATGGGGTCTAAGCGGTACCGCCGGGCTTTCTCTCGCCCGGCGGTACCGCTTTGTGTCAGTACTTACTGACTCATCGACCGTGGATGCGGCGGCGGCTCACCTCGGCAAGGGTGACCGCCGCCGCGACGCTTGCGTTCAACGACTCGACATCGGAGGCCATCGGGATGCTCACCCGCAGGTCACAGGTCTCGCCGACCAGGCGGGACAGACCGCGCCCCTCGGAACCCACCACCACCAGCAGCGGGCCGACCGCGGCCTCCAGCTGGTAGAGGTCGGTCTCGCCGTCGGCGTCGAGGCCGATCGCGGTGAAGCCTTCCTTTTGCGCGGTCTTGATGGCCCGGGTCAGGTTGACCACCTGGGACACCGGGACCCGAGCCGCGGCGCCGGCGCTGGTGCGCCAGGCCGTGGCGGTGATGCCGGCCGCGCGGCGCTCGGTCATGAACACGCCGTGACCGCCGAAGGCGGCCACCGAGCGGATCACCGCGCCGAGGTTGCGCGGGTCGGTGATGCCGTCGAGGGCGACCAGCAGCGGAGCGGTCTGTTCGAGAGCGGCGGCGACCAGGTCGTCGAAGTTCTCGTACGCGAACGGCGGCACCTGCAGGCCGATGCCCTGGTGCAGCACCCCGCCGGTCATCCGGTCGAGCTCGTGCCGGCCGATCTCCAGAATCGGGATGCCCCGGTCCCCGGCAGTCCGGACGATCTCGGTGACCCGCTCGTCGATGTCGATGCCCTGCGCGATGTAGAGCGCCGTGGCCGGCACCAGCGCGCGCAGCGCCTCGACCACCGGGTTGCGGCCGAGCAGCAGCTCCGGCCCCTCCTTGGTGGGGTTGGAACGGCGGCCCGGAGCGATCCGGGGGCCGCTGCGGAACTGGCCGCCCCGGCCACCGCGCTGCGGGGCGGGACGACCGGTGCCCCGGCCACCGCCGCGACCCCAGGTGGTGTCCTTGCTGCCGGGCGTACCGATCTTGGGCGCACGGCCCTCGGCGGCCGCGGCGCGGCGTTCCTTGTCCTGCTTGCGGGCGGTCTTCTCGGGGAGTTTCTCGCTGCCCGAGTAGCCCTTGTGCCAGGGACGTTCGTCGGCGGGCAGGGTCTTGCCCCGGCCCTTCAGGGTGTCCCGGTTCTTGCCTCCGGAACCTTTGACCGCGCCCTTCTTGGACACGACCCGCTTGCTTACGTTGCGGGAGTTACCCGGCATCAGTGCTCTCCTACCGTCCAGCGCGGCCCGGCCGGAGTGTCCTCCACCTGAATTCCCGCGTTCTTGAGCTGATCACGGACCGAGTCGGCGGCCGACCAGTCCTTCCGTGCCCGCGCCTGCGCCCGCTGTTCGAGCGCGAGCTTCACCAGGGAGTCGACCACGGGCTTGAGGTCGCTGGTGGTGGTGCCGCCGGTCCACGCCGCGTCGAGCGGATCGAGGCCGAGGACCCCGAGCATCGCGCGGACGGCGGTGAGCGCGCCCCGGATGCCGGCTTCCTCGCCGGCCGCGAGAGCGGTGTTGCCCTCGCGGATCGTGTCGTGCACGACGGCCAGCGCGGCCGACGTGTTGAGGTCGTCGTTCATGGCGGCGGCGAACTGCGGCGGGACGTCCTTGGGACGGCCCGGCCCGACGATCTCGGCGGCCCGCTGCACGAATCCCTCGATCCGGCGGTAGGCGACCGCGGCCTCGCGCAGCGCGTCGTCGGAGTAATCGATCCGGGAGCGATAATGCGGGGTGCCCAGGTAGTAACGCAACTCGACCAGGCGGATGCCCATCGCCTGCACCGCCGCCACATCGATCACGTTGCCCAGCGATTTGCTCATCTTGGCCTCGCCGAGGTTGAGCAGCGCGTGGTGCACCCAGTAACGCGCGAACGGCAGACCGGCCGAGCGGGACTGGGCGATCTCGTTCTCGTGGTGCGGGAAGGTCAGGTCGAGGCCGCCGCCGTGGATGTCGAACTCGTCGCCGAGGTAGCGCCGGGCCATCGCGGAGCACTCGATGTGCCAGCCGGGCCGGCCGCGACCCCACGGCGACGGCCAGGTGGCGTCGGCCGGTTCGTCGGACTTGGCGCCCTTCCAGAGGGCGAAGTCACGATAATCCCGTTTGTCGGGCTCGCCGCCGTCGGTGGGCGGGCGCATGTCATCCGGGTTCTGCCCGGACAGCGCGCCGTACTCCCGATAGGACGGGACATCGAAGTAGACGTCACCGTTGCCACCCGCCGCCGGATAGGCGTGACCCAGCGCGATCAACGCCGCGATCAGCTCGTGCATCTCCGGGATGTGACCGGTGGCGAGCGGCTCGTAGGTGGGCGGGATGACGTTGAGGTCGCGGTAGTTGGCGTCGAGAACCAGCCGGTTCGCGTGCGCGATCGCCCAGAACGGCCGCCCGGCGGACGCTTTGTCCAGGATCTTGTCGTCGACGTCGGTGATGTTCCGGATGAAGGTGACTTCGTGGTTGGTGTGCAGCAGCCAGCGCCGCAACACGTCGTAGTTCACCGCGGAGCGCAGATGCCCGATGTGCGGCGTGGACTGCACGGTGAGACCACACAGGTAGATCCCGACCTGACCGGGCGTCTTCGGGACGAAGTCCCGGACGGATCGGGTCGCAGTGTCGTACAAGCGCAGCGTCACCGTACAAGGGTAGCGACAACGGTCACGGACGGGTCATGCGGAGCACGTCGAGGGCCTCGTCGAGCTGCTTCTCGGTGAGCTTGCCGGAGTCGAGGTGGCCGCGTTCGATCACCACCTCGCGGATGGTGCGCCCGGTGGCCAGCGCCGATTTGGCGATGGCGGCGGCCTCGTCGTAGCCGAGGTACCGGTTGAGCGGGGTGACGATCGACGGTGATCCCTCCGCGTACCCCAGAGCGACCTCGACGTTCGGCTCCAGGCCGGCCACGCAGCGGTCGGCCAGCAGCCGGGCGACGTTGGCCAGCAGCCGGATCGACTCGAGCACGTTGCGGGCCATCACCGGGAGCATGACGTTGAGCTCGAAGTCGCCCTGGGTGCCGGCGAAGGCCACCGTCGCGTCGTTGCCGATCACCTGGGCGCAGACCTGCCGGACCGCCTCGGGCACGACCGGGTTCACCTTGCCCGGCATGATCGACGACCCGGGCTGCAGGTCGGGCAGGCGCAGCTCGCGCAGGCCGGCGCGCGGCCCGGAACCCATCCAGCGGATGTCGTTGACGATCTTGTAAAGGCCCACCGCGATCGTCCGGAGCTGCCCGGACGCCTCGACCAGCCCGTCCCGCGCGCCCTGCGCCTCGAAGTGGTTGCGGGCCTCGGTCACCGGCAGGCCGGTGGTCTCCCGCAGTTTCTCGATCACGGCGGCGGCGAACCCGGGCGGGGTGTTCACGCCGGTGCCGACCGCGGTGCCGCCCAACGGCAGTTCGGCCAGGCGGGGCAGCGTGGCGTTCAGCCGTTCGATGCCGTTGGCCACCTGCTGGGCGTACCCGGAAAATTCTTGACCGAGAGTGACCGGCGTGGCGTCCATCAGGTGGGTCCGCCCGCTCTTGACCACCGTCGCCCACTCCTCCGCCTTGGCGGAGAGGGCGGCGGCGAGATGCTCGAGGGCCGGGATCAGGGTGGCCACGACCGCCTCGGTCGCGGCCAGGTGGATCGACGACGGGAAGACGTCGTTGCTCGACTGCGACGCGTTGACGTGGTCGTTCGGGTGCACCGGACGGCCCAGCTCGCGCTCGGCGAGGGTGGCGATGACCTCGTTGGCGTTCATGTTCGACGAGGTGCCCGACCCGGTCTGGAACACGTCGATCGGGAATTCGTCCTCATAACCCCCGGCGGCGACATGCGCCGCTGCCTTCGCTATCGCTTCGGCGATTTCCCCATCGAGTACGCCGAGGGCGGCATTCACCTGCGCGGCCGCCCCCTTGATCTGCGCGAGGGCGACGATGTGCGCCGGTTCCAGTCCCCGCCCCGAGATCGGGAAGTTCTCCACGGCCCGCTGGGTCTGCGCTCGCCACAGGGCGTCGGCCGGCACCCGGACCTCGCCCATCGTGTCCCGCTCTACGCGATAGCCACTCTGCTCGGTAGTCACCCCACCATCGTCTCTCGGCGTGGCCGCGGCCGCAGATGATCCGCGCCACCCGGACGTCGCCCGGGTGGGCTGTTCGTATCACGATGATCACTCTCGGTTGGACGAGTCGCGAACCGGAACGTACCGTCGAGCGGGTTCGGACGTCCCCGACGAGAAGGATTCTGCATGCGACGCGCCATCCTGGCCGTGATCGCCGGTGCCGTGGTACTGGCCGGCTCCGCCTGCGACAGCGACGCACCCGCTGCTCCCGAGGCGGCCGCCCAGTCGGCCGCGCCGACCGCCGCCGCCAGCACGTCGGCCCCGGACTACTCGGCGAGCACCAAGCTGGTGTGCACCAAGCTGCAGACGCTCTACACCGCCGAACTGCGCAGTTTCGGGACGGCGATGGGCAAGATGGTCACCTACAAGGAGGCCAAGCAGACGGCGGAGGCGGACAAGGCCGAGGCGGCGGCAGCGGCCCAGCTGAAGGCCGCGGCCACCAAGATCCGCAAGGAGACCGCATCGGCTCAGGACCCGGACTTCATCGCGGCCGGCAAGGTCTCCGCCTCGAAACTGGAGTCCAGCGCCGCCGATCGCCGCTATTTCGACAAGGTGAAAACCCTCACCGACCTCAACAAGACGGTCGAGGCCCAGTTCACCGAGTGGCTGAACCCGGTGGCCGGTTACTGCACCACGCCGTAACCATCCACTGTCGCCGGTGGAGCGTCTAGGATCCTCGGCGTGTTACGTCCAGGAGCCCTGCTCCGCCTCGGTGCCGTCCTGTCCGTCCCGGTCGTCCTGACCGTCATCGCGATCAATCCGGCCGACGCGGCCAGTTCCGGCGTCGCGTCGGTGGCCGGCACGACGGTGCAGTACAAGGCTGGTCCGGGCCGCATCAACCAGGTCGTGATGACGCGCTCCGGTAACACGATCACCGTTGACGACCGGGTGACGGTGCGGGCCGGGATCGGCTGCAAGGCGGTCTCCGGCGATGCCACCAAGGTGCGCTGCACCACGAGCCGCACCCCGGCCCGAGTCACCGTCTACCTGTCCGACGGCAACGACTCGGTACAGGACAGCGCGGCTCTGCCGATGACCGCGTACGCCGGCAGCGGCAACGACCGGGTCCTGGGCGGCACGGCCGGCGACAGCCTGTACGGCGAGGCCGGCGACGACGCGATCTGGGGCGGCGACGGCAACGACGTGGTTTACGGCGGTGCCGGCAACGACAGCATCAACACCGGCGCCGGCAACGACTACCCGCGCGGTGACGACGGCAACGACACCATCAGCGCCGGCGACGGCCACGATCGGGTCTGGCTGGGCAACGGCAACGACCGGGCCGCCACCGGCACCGGCAACGACTTCGTGTACGGCGACGCCGGCCACGACACCATCGACGTGGGCGCCGGCAACGACCAGGTGGCGGCCGGGACCGGCAACGACACCGTCCTCGGCCAGGACGGCCACGACCAACTGACCGGCGACGCCGGCGACGACCGGATCTGGGGCGCGGCCGGCAACGACACCACGGACGGTTCGGCCGGCAACGACTACCTGAGCGGTGGTGCCGGCAACGACGACGTGTACGGCCACGACGGCACCGACACGCTCTACGGCGGCCCGGGTAACAACGACCTCGGCGGCGGCCTGGGCAACGACAAGGAGTACGGCGGGCCGGACTACGACGAGTTCTGGCAGAACGATGACTACCGGGCCGGGGTGGCCGACGCGGACCTGATCGTCGGTGGCGGCGGCCACGATCTGCTCACCTACGCTCTGCGCACCCAGCCGGTCACCGTGGACGCCGACGGGATCAGCGGCGACGACGGCCAGGCCGGCGAGCACGACACGGTCGACGCCGCGTTCCGTGGCGGTTTCGGCGGCGGCAGCGCCGCCGACACCCTGTACGCACCGCCCGGCGGTGCCACGCTGACGGGCGGCGCCGGCAACGACACGCTGGTGGGCAGCGACGGCGACGACAGCCTGGCCGGCGGACCCGGCCGCGACCACCTCGACGGTGGCGCCGGCGACGACACGCTGTCCGGGGAGACGTACTTGTCCGGCGAGCAGTTCTCGGTCGATGCCGACGTGTTCGTCGGCGGCGACGGCCGTGACCTGGTCAGCTACGGCGAGCACGACCGGCCGGTCACCGTCGACCTGGACGCGGAGGCGGGCGACGACGGCGCGGCCGGCGAGGGCGACACGATCGGCGTCGACGTGGAAGACCTGGCCGGCACCCGGTTCACCGACTCCCTGACCGGCAGCGCGGCCGACAACCGGATCTACGGGCAAGGCGGCGACGACGTCATCCACGGCCTGGGCGGCGACGACTCGCTCACCGCCGGGCTCGGTCACGCCAAGCTCTACGGCGAGGCGGGCGACGACCTGCTGTACGGCTCGGGTCAGACCGGCGTCGGCGTGCTGCTGGACGGTGGGATCCACTGGTCGGCCGGCGACAGCTGCGCCGTGGGCCGGGCCGACGAGGTCGTCGACTGCGAGACCATCTGGCAGTACTGATCAGGCCAGCCCGGGGAGGAGGCGAGACCACGCCTCCTCGCCGGCGCCGGCGATCGGGCCGTCGTCACCCAGGGCCGCCGGCCGGACCGGTGGCGGGGACGCCCGGTGGACGCTCATGAGGCCGGCCCGGTAGGCGGCGTCCAGCTCGGCGGGCGCTGCCGCGAGCAGGTCCACCCCGATGCCGCCCAGCGTGACCAGGTCGGCGTCGAGCCCGTTGACCAGCCCGGCGATGCCGCGGCCCAGGGCGGCGGCCACCTGCCGGACGGCGGCCCGTTCGGCCGGCGAGTCGGCGGCGATGACCCGGCGGGCGTAGGTCACCGGGTCGGGCGGGGCCGGCCGGCCGAGCAGGCGGGCGAGCGCGGTGCCGTCGACCGCCGTGCCCCAGCAGCCCCGGGCCCCGCACGGGCAGTCGATCGACGGGTCGCCGAACGGCATGTGCCCGAACTCGCCGCCCGCGCCCCGGGCCCCCACCAGCACCTTGCCGTGGTCAACCACGGCACCGCCCAGGCCGCCCTCGATCCGCAGGTGCAGGGCCACGGTGGCGCCGAGGGCCGCGCCCCGGGCCGTCTCGGCCGCCGCGGCCAGCGTCGCGTCGTTCCCGGCCACGAACACCGGGCCGGCCCACAGGGCGGTCAGGTCGGCGTCGTGCCAGCCCGAGGTGCTCGCGTCCAGGCGCAGCTCCGGTGACACCGTGCCGGGCACCGAGACACCCATGGCGCGCAGGCGATCACCATACGCCGTAAGCAGTTCACCGACCGCGGCCGTGACGGCCGCCGCGACCGCATCCCACCCGCCGCCGTCGTGCAGGCCGCCCACCGAGGTCAGGGTGTTGCCGCCCAGCTCGACCACGTCGATCCGCCAGGCCTCGTGGGTGATCGCGGCCGCGAGCACCAGCGGCCCGGACGGGTGCGGCACCAGCTGCATGGTCGGCCGGCCACGGCTGCCGCTCGGCGCGGCCGGAGCCTCGGCCAGCAGCGACGCCTGGACGAGCCGGGCCACGATCTCGGTGGCGGCGCCGGTGCCCACGCCGAGCAGGCGGGCGGCCTCGGCCCGGGTCACTCCCGGGCGGGCGTGGGCCACCCGGAGCAGCTCGGTTGAGCGCGTCGTCACAGCCAGACCTCCTCCTTTTACTCTGATCAAGAGCTTATTCTGCCAACGTGTCCATGAACCGCCCGGCGCTGGCCGTCCTAGGGGCCTCCGCCTTCTGCTTCGTCACCGCCGAGACCCTGCCGGTCGGGTTGCTCCCGCAGATCTCCCAAGGTCTGCACGTGGACGAGGCCGACGTCGGTCTGCTGCTGACCAGCTACGCAGTTGTAGCGGCTCTGAGCACGATCCCGCTGACCGCGCTCACCATGCGGATTCCACGGCACGTACTGATCGCGGTCACCATGGCGATCTTCGTGGTCTCCCAGGCCGCGGCGACGTTCGCGCCCAACTTCCTGGTGCTCGGCGGGACCCGGCTGATCTGCGCGCTCGCCCACGGTGTGTTCTGGTCGATCATCGGGCCGATCACCGCCCGGCTCGCGCCGCCCGGCCAGGCCGGGCGGGCCACCGCGCTGGTCTTCGTCGGCAACTCGCTGGCCATCGTGGCCGGCGTGCCGATCGGCACCGCTGTCGGGCAGTGGCTGGGCTGGCGGGTGGCGGTCGGCACGATGGCCGTCGGCGCGGCGATCTGCCTGGTGCTCCTGATGAGGTTCCTGCCGAAGCTCGACCCGCTCCCGCACGACCGCGAGACCCGGCTCGGCACCCAGCTGCGCGCCTCCGTAGCGATCATCCGCGACCGGAAGGTGGCGCTGCTCTGCGCGATCACCGGTCTCCTCGTGATCGGCCACTTCGCGGCCTACACCTACATCGCCCCGCTGGCCCGCCGCGACGGCGGGCTGGAGGGCGTCGGCCTGAGTGCGTTGCTTCTGGGGTACGGGGCGGCCGCGCTCGTCGCCGGATACGCGGTCGGCCGGTTCGTCGACCGCCGGCCGGGCCCCGCGTTGACGGTGCTGCTCGGGGTCATGGCGGTGTCGGTGGCCGCGCTCGCCCCGGTGCTCGGCCCGGTGCCGACCGTGCTGGCCACCTTGCTGTGGGGCGGGGCGTTCTGCGCCATCCCGGTGTGCCTGGCCGCGACCGTGCTGCGGATCGCGCCGCGGGCCCGGGACGCGGCCAGCGCCGTCTACGTCGTGTCGTTCCAGATCGGCATCGGCGGCGGCGCGTTCGTCGGCGAGCGCCTCACCTCGGCCGGTTACCTGGGCGCGCTGCCGCTGCTCGCCGCGGGCTTCGCGGTGATCGCGCTGGCCCTGGTGGTGCCGGCCCGGGAATTGTTCCCGAGCCGGCTCGAAGCGCCCGCCGTCGAACTGGCCGGCGGTCCGCGACACTGACCTAGCCGAGCTGGTCGAGGGCGATCTCGGCGGCGGCCAGGAACGCGTCGTTCTCCTCCGGGGTGCCGATGGTCACCCGTACGCCATCGGGCTGGAACGGCCGCACGATGACCCCGCGCCCCTCGCAGACCGCGCCGAAGGGCGCGGATCTGTCGCCCAGCGGCAGCCAGACGAAGTTGGCCTGGCTCTCCGGCACCTCCACGTTGAGCTTGCGCAGCGCCTCGGTGACCCGCGACCGCTCGGACACGACCAGCGCGCACCGGCGCTTGACCTCGTCCTCCTGCTGGAGCGCGGCGAGCGCGGCGGCCTGCGCGACCAGGCTGGTGGAGAACGGGGTGAGCACCTTGCGGATGGCCGCGGCCACCTCCGGCTGAGCCACCAGGTAACCCATCCGCAGGCCGGCCAGGCCCCACGCCTTCGACATGGTGCGCAGCACGACCACGTTGGGCCGCCCGGCGTACGTGTCGATGGCGTCCGGCACGTCGGGGTCGGTGACCAGCTCGCGATACGCCTCGTCCAGCACCACCAGCACGTCCGACGGCACCTCGGCGAGGAAGCGGTCCAGTTCGGCCTTCCGCACCGCCGTACCCGTCGGGTTGTTGGGGTTGCAGACGATCACCAGGCGGGTCCGATCGGTGATCGCGTCGGCCATGGCCGGCAGGTCGTGGCCGTGCTCGGCCGTGTTCGGCACCCGCACGCTGGTGGCGCCCACCCCGGCCGAGATGATCGGGTACGCCTCGAACGAACGCCACGAGTAGACGATCTCGTCGCCGGGCAGGCAGGTCGCCTTCACCAGGATCTCGGCCAGGGCGACCGAGCCGCAGCCGGTGACGATCCGGTCGGCGGCCACTCCGAAGCGGGCGGCCAGCGCGTCGCGCAGCGCCAGCACGCCCATGTCGGGGTAACGGTGCGACTGCAGCATCGCCTCGGCGACGGCCTCGACCACGCCGGGCAGCGGACCGTAGGGGACCTCGTTGCTGGCCAGCTTGATCGCCTCGGCGATCCCCAGCTCACGGGTGAGGTCGGCGAGACTGCGACCGGGCACGTAGGCCGGGAGGCTGTCCAGGTCAGCGCGAGTGAGCCGAGTCATCGGTGTTGTCCTTCCGGGGAACCGGGGGCTGGTAGTCGGGTGGCAGCGCGACCACGACCGTGCGCGCCGTCTTGTCGTGGAACGCCTGCCGCAGTTGCTGGTCGAACAGCGGCGAGATCGAGTCGACGAACTGCATGACCAGGCCGAAGCCGGCACAGCCCCAGGCCGGGGTCCACAGCCCGAGCCGGGCCCACCGGCCGAAGGCACGGCCGAACCCGAGCGGCTCGGTGTTCTCGATCGCGACCACCTTGATCCGCATCAGCCGCTTGCCGAGGGTCTGCCCGGTGCTCGCGGTGGACGGCGCCTCGTAGAGCAGCCAGAGCAGGGTCGCCACGATCAGCATGACCCAGAGCAGCGAGTCGGTGCGCCCGGAGGCGGGCTGCACGTCGAAGGCGCTCTGGCCGTTCGCCACCGCGTCCATGCTGGCTCGATAGGTGGGCAGGAACTCCTGCCAGAACTGGTAGGCGAAGTAGCCGTTGACGACGATGTTGAGCAGCAGGACGGCGAGGATGTCGAGCAGCCGGGCGGCCAGCCGCGGGCCGAGCCCGGCCAGCGCGAAGCCGTGCGGCCGGGCCTGGACCGGGTAGGGCGCGTACTGCCAGCCGGGCTGCGGCGGAACCCCGGACGGGGGCAGGGCCCCGGGCGGCAGGGCCCCGGGCGGCACGGTCCCCGGCGTCGGGATGCCCGGGGGCGGTTGCCACCCCGGAGGCGGCTGCCAGCCGGGCGGCGGTGGCGGCATCGGACCCCAGCCGGGCGGCGCCTGCTGCTGCGGCGGCATCCAGGCCGGTGGCGGCGGAGGGGCCGCGGCGGCCGGGGACGCCGGCTCGGGAGCGGGGGCCGGTGGCGGCTCCTCCTCCTCGACCGGGGGCGGTCCGTCCGGCGGGACCGCGTCGGCCGGGATGGCCTTGCCGAGCCAGCCCTCACCGTCCCAGTAGCGCTGGGTCGTGGGGTCGGCCGGATCCTTGTACCAGCCGGCAGGCAGCGAGCTCATGGGGAAACCTTAACCACCACGGTCTGTGCCACCTTGTCGTGCAGGGCCTGCTGGTAGGGCTTGTCCCAGAGTTGCCACAGCCCGTCGACGTAGCTGAAGAACGGAACGAAGGTGCCGCACACGACCTCGATGAGGTAGCGCTTGGCGGCCATGCCCCGGGTGAGCCGCCTGGTCGGGTCGAGCGGGACGACCCGGATCTTCATGGCTTTCTTGCCGATCGTCTGGCCGCTGCGGTGCATGTACTCGACCACGTAGAGGTAGTAGAGCAGCAGCACGAGGACGTAGAAGGCCAGCTCGAACAGCAGCAGCGGCAGCAGGAACTCACGCATCATCCGGCCCGGGCCGGTGTCGTAGGCGAACGTCTGCGGGTCGGGCAGCTGGGCGAAGAGCAGGAAGAAGCCGGGCACGGCGAGGACGATCGCGGCGGCGCCGAGAACGGCCACATCGATGATGTACGCGACCAGACGCGTACCGAAATCGGCGAGCGGCAGCCCGCCGGGGCTGGCCGGCACCGGCGGGCGCACGGGAACGTAGTAGTAACCCGGCGGAAGGGGCGGGTAGCTCACGCGGAGCAGTGTTACAGATTGCCGCGGAGTTCCTGCTCCCGCTCGATGGCCTCGAAGAGCGCCTTGAAGTTGCCCTTGCCGAAACCCAGCGACCCGTGCCGCTCGATCAGCTCGAAGAACACGGTCGGCCGGTCCTGCACCGGCTTCGTGAAGATCTGCAGCAGGTAACCGTCCTCGTCCCGGTCGACCAGGATCTTCCGCCGCTTCAGCTCCTCGATCGGCGCCCGAACCTCACCGATCCGCGCGCGCAGCTCCGGGTCGTCGTAGTACGAGTCGGGCGTGTCCAGGAACTCGACACCGGCCGCCCGCATGGCGTCCACGCTGCGGATGATGTCGTTGGTGGCGATCGCGATGTGCTGCGCGCCCGGGCCGCCGTAGAACTCGAGGTACTCGTCGATCTGCGACTTGCGCTTGGACACGGCCGGCTCGTTCAGCGGGAACTTGACCTTGCGGTGCCCGTCCGCGACGACCTTGGACATCAGCGCCGAGTAGTCGGTGGCGATGTCGTCGCCGATGAACTCGGCCATGTTGGTGAAGCCCATGACCCGGCCGTAGAACTCGACCCACTCGTCCATCTTGCCGAGCTCGACGTTGCCGACCACGTGGTCGACGGCCTGGAAGTAGCGCTTGGCGGGCGGGGTGCCGATCGGGCCGCGGGCGACGAAGCCGGGCAGGAACGGGCCGTCGTACTTCGAGCGGTCGACCAGCGAGTGGACGGTGTCGCCGTAGGTGGCGATCGCCGCGATCCGCACCGTGCCGTGCTCGTCGGTGACGTCGTGCGGCTCGGTGACGCCGCGGGCGCCGGCGTTGACCGCGTGCAGGTAGGCGGCGTCGACGTCGGGCACCTCGAGGGCGATGTCGTAGATCCCGTCGCTGTGCTTGGTGACGTGGTCGGCGCCGGGCGCACCGGCGTGCACCGCACCCGTGATCAGGAACCGGGCCGAGCCGCTGACCAGCACATATTCCGCATGGTCGCGATAGCCGTTCTCCGGGCCACGGTAGGCGACACAGGTCATCCCGAACGCGGTGGAGTAGTAGTGGGCGGCCTGCTTGGCGTTGCCCACGAGGAACTGGAGGTAGTCGACGCCCTTGACGGGGAAGACGTCGGCTTGGCGGGTCTCGGATTCCATCATCTGCGTCATGAACCGAGGCTGCCCGCACCCTTCGAGGTAGGCAACAGTTGCATTTCACGCTGGTCAGCCTGCGCAATTCGTACGGTAACTTCCGGGGATGACTATGCGATCTGTCCAGCTCGACGCCCTCGACGCGCGGCTGGTGGAGATGCTTGCGGCCGAGCCGCGCATCGGCGTACTCGAATTGTCCCGACGGTTGGCCGTCGCTCGCGGGACGGTTCAGGCCCGGCTGGACAAATTGATCGCGCGGGGCGCGATCCAAGGCTTCGGGCCCGAGGTCATTCCCGAAGCCATCGGCTTCGGGGTGATGAGCTTCGTGACATTGGAGATCAGCCAGCGGTACGGGCATGGCGCGGTCGCCGAACACCTGGCCGACATCCCCGAGGTCCTGGAGGCGCACACGATCACCGGCAGCGGCGACGTGCTGTGCCGGATCGTGGCCCGGTCGAACGCCGACCTGCAGCGGGTGATCGACCTGATCGTCGGCTACGAGGGCATCGTCCGAGCGCACACGATCATCGCCCTGGCCGAGCTGATCCACTACCGCACGTTGCCGCTGGTGAAGGCCGCATCCCTCGCATAAGCCAACGACACGGGCAAATCGCGATCCCTCGTCCGGGGGATTGATCTAGTTAGCGTGTCGCCCATGGCGTCGGGTGGCAACTCCCGTATGGGATACATGCTGATCTCCGTCGTCGTGGTTCTGGTCGTGCTGGCCACCACCCACACCTGGAACCCCTGGCCCAAGCTCTGGACCTGGTTCAACACCAGCGACCCGATCGCCGCCGGCGTCTCCCGATGGCAGAGCACGATCGGCGGCAGCCCACAGAGCGTCACCATCGCGGGCGACGCGGTGATCGTCGAATACCGCACCTCCATCGAGGCGTACGGGCTCACCGCCGGCGTCAAGCTGTGGGGCAACGACGCCGACTGGGCCGGCGTGGCCGGCGAGGGCAACGACGCGGTGGTCGTCACCGGCCGCCTGCTCACCAAGGGCTACCAGGTCCTCGACCCGCGCAGCGGCACCGTGCGGCGAGCCGACACCGAGGCCACCGCCGTGTGGACCTACCGCACCGGCATCCTCGACCTGCGCTGCGGCAAGGGCAGCGACTGCGAGCTGACCGCCTGGGACACCCGCGGCAAAGCCCGCTGGCGGGTCAGCACCGGCGGCATCGGGTTCGTGCTCGACGCCGCCAACCCCGACCTGCCCGACACCAAGCCGATGACCGCCAACAACATCGACGACGACGTGGCCGGCCCCCGGCAGATGCCGTCCCTGATCGGGCTGCCCGACGACGGCAAGGTCCGGGTCATCGACACCGCCACCGGCAAACTCGTGCAGACCGCCGAACCGGGCGCCGACCAGCGGGTCGCGATCGCCGGCGGCCGGGTCCTCACCGTCACCGCCACCTCCGCCGACGGCACCTGCTACTTCGGCGTGGTCGCCAGCGACCCACCCGGCGGTGGCACGGTCTGGAAGAGGGACGGGCTCAACCTGCGGACCGCGTCCAACGGGTCCGGCTGCAAACAGGACCGCGACCCGGCCGGTGGCGAGGACGTGGTGCTCGGCGTCGACCCGGTCGGCCGGCAGGAACTCATCGCCGCCCACGACGGGCGGATCCTGTGGCACGGCGCCAAGGGAGAGGAGGTGCAGGCGGTGAACGACTCGTTCGCGGTCATCCGCAGCGGTACCTCGCTGCGCGGCCTGGCCCTGTCCCGTGGATCGGTGTCCTGGACACGCGCGAACTCCGGCTCCGTGGCGATCACCCCCAACGCCGTGGTGATCGTCACCACAAAGCCTGGCCGGGTGGCCGCCCTGTCGCCGTCCAGCGGCCGAGTCCTCGCCGAGGTTCGGACGAATGCCAAGATTTTCGCCACCGGACCGGGCGGAATGATCGTCGTCGACGGCCGTGACATGGCCTACCTGCCCTTTACTTGACCGAACTGGTATGTCGGCACGGCGGGAGCGGTTCGCATATCCCGATGCCGCTGTCCTAGGCTTGCCCGTCATGAGCAGAGGCGCCGCATTCTCGTACTCGCCGCTGTTGCCGATCGGCGACGACCTGACCGAGTACCGACTGGTCACGGACGAGGGCGTGGACGTGGTGCACGGTCCCGGCGGCCGCCGGTTCCTCACCGTCGAACCGGCCGCGATCACCCAGCTCACCGCCGAGGCCATGCACGACATCGCGCACTACCTGCGCCCGGCCCACCTCTCCCAGCTCCGCTCGATCATCGACGACCCGAAAGCGTCGCCGAACGACCGGTTCGTGGCGATGGACCTGCTGCGCAACGCGAACATCGCGGCCGGCGGGGTGCTGCCGATGTGCCAGGACACCGGCACCGCGATCGTGATGGGCAAGCGCGGCCGGCACGTGCTGACCGACGGCACCGACGAGGAAGCCATCGCCCAGGGCGTCTACCAGGCGTACACCCGGCTCAACCTGCGCTACTCGCAGCTGGCCCCGCTGACCATGTGGGACGAGCGCAACACCGGTTCCAACCTGCCCGCCCAGATCGAGCTGTACGCGGAAGACCCGGGCGGCCAGCCCGACGCGTACAAATTCCTGTTCATGGCCAAGGGCGGCGGCTCGGCCAACAAGAGCTACCTCTACCAGGAGACCAAGGCGCTGCTGAACCCGGCGCGGATGATGGAGTTCCTGGACGAGAAACTCCGGCTGATCGGCACCTCGGCCTGCCCGCCCTACCACCTGGCCGTGGTGATCGGCGGCACCAGCGGCGAGTTCGCCCTCAAGACCGCCAAGCTGGCCAGCGCCAAATACCTCGACAACCTGCCCCGGCACGGCACGATGTCGGCGCACGGCTTCCGCGACGTCGAGCTGGAGGCCGCGGTCCTCGAGCTGACCCGCGACTTCGGCATCGGCGCCCAGTTCGGCGGCCGGTACTTCTGCCACGACGTGCGCGTCATCCGCCTCCCCCGGCACGGCGCCTCCTGCCCGGTCGCCATCGCCGTCTCCTGCTCGGCCGACCGCCAGGCCCTGGCCAAGGTCACGCCGTCCGGCGTCTGGCTGGAACGCCTCGAGACCGACCCGGCCCGCTTCCTCCCCGACGTCGAGCTGAACGAGGGCCCGGTCGTCCGGGTCGACCTCAACCGCCCGATGGCCGAGATCCGCGCCGAGCTCTCGCAATACCCCGTAAAGACCCGCCTGTCGCTGACCGGCCCGCTGGTGGTGGCCCGCGACATCGCCCACGCGAAGATCGCCGAGCTCCTGGCCGCCGGCCAGCCGATGCCGCAATACATGCGCGACCACGCGGTCTACTACGCCGGCCCGGCGAAAACCCCCGAGGGCTACGCATCGGGCTCGTTCGGCCCGACCACGGCCGGCCGCATGGACTCGTACGTCGAGCAGTTCCAGGCCGCCGGCGGCAGCCTGGTGATGCTGGCCAAGGGCAACCGCTCAGCCCAGGTGACCCGAGCCTGCCAGTCCTACGGCGGCTTCTACCTGGGCTCGATCGGCGGCCCGGCCGCCCGCCTGGCCCAGGACTGCATCCGCCACGTAGAGGTCCTGGAATACCCCGAGCTGGGCATGGAAGCGGTCTGGAAGATCGAGGTAGAGGACTTCCCAGCCTTCATCGTGGTAGACGACAAGGGCAACGACTTCTTCGCCGAGGTAACCAAGCCGGTCCTGGGCATCAGCCGCCGCTAGCCGATCACCTTGCCGGGGTTGAAGAGGTTCAATGGATCCAGCGTCTGCTTGACCGCCACCTGCATCGCCAGCACCCCGGCGGACAGTTCCTGCCGCATGCCGGCCCGCTTCAGCAGGCCGACGCCGTGTTCGCCGGTCACCGTGCCGCCCATCGCGATGGCCGCGCTCAGCATGTCCTCGAACGCGCCCTGGGCCGCCCGTTTCGCGGCCTCGTCGCCGGTCGGGGCCAGGATCAGCGGGTGCAGGTTGCCGTCGCCGGCATGCGCGATCACCGCGATGGTCGCGCCATGGTGGGCGGCGATCGCTTCGATCGAGGACAACATTTCCGGTACGCGTGACCGCGGCACACAGATGTCCTCGGTCAGTACCGGGCTCAGCCGCTCCAGCGCCGGGTAGGCCAGCCGCCGCGCGGCGAACAGCGCCTCGGCCTCGATCTCGTCGGTGGACTGTTCCGCCCAGAGTGCTCCGGCCGCGCGGAACACCTCGGCCACCGCGGTCGCCTCCGCGTCGCCCGGCGTGTCCAGCTGGGCCAGCAGCAGCGCCGCGGCGTCCGACTCCAGGCCCAGGTGCTTCCAGTCCTCCACGGCTTTCAGACAGGTGCGATCGAGCAGTTCCAGCGCGGCCGGCAGCAGCCCGGCCCGGGTCACCGCCGCGACCGCCTCGCCGGCCGCGACCACGCTGCCGAACGCGCCGACCACGGTCTTGGGTGCCTCCCGGCGGGCCGGGCGCAGCCGCAGGGTGACCTCGGTGATCACGCCGAACGTGCCCTCCGAGCCGGTGAACAGGCCGGCCAGGTCGTAACCACTGACGCCCTTGGTGGTGCGCCGGCCGAGCCGCACCACGGTGCCGTACTCGCCGGCCGGGCCGCCGACCACAACCTCCATGCCGAGTACGTAGTCGCGGGTCACGCCGTACTTCAGGCAGCACAGACCGCCGGCGTTGGTCGACACGTTGCCGCCGATGGTCGACCAGGGGGCGCTGGCCGGATCGGGCGGGTACCACAGCCCGTGCTCGGCGACCGCCCGCTTCAGGTCGTCGTTGACCACGCCCGGCTGCACCGTGGCGGTCATGTTCTCGACGTCGATCTCCACGATCTTGTTCATTTTGGACAGATCGAGGATCATCGCGCCGTCGACGGCATTGGCTCCACCGGACAATCCGGTGCCGGCGCCGCGCGGCACGATCGGGACGTTCCGCCCAGCGCAGGCCGCGACCACCCGGCGTACCTCCTCGGTGGTCCGTGGCCGGACGGCCGCGACCGCCTTCCCGTAGGGTGCCCATTCCGCGTCGTCGTGGCTGAGGCTTTCCAGCACGTCCGGGTCATCGACCACCTCGAGGCCGTCGAGTATTTCCCTCATTTCACGAACTCCAGGATCGCCGCATCGGTCAGGTCGGGTTGATGGTCGCCATACCAGCGACCTTACGCGCCGGCCGGTGCCTGATCCGGCATCATCGTGGCCGTGACAGCCGACGAGATCACGGTGCCCGACCTGACCGACGAGGAGCGGCAGGTGCTCGCTCGCAGCCTCCTGGAGTGGGGCGGACCAGCCCACTGCACCGATGCCCTCGCCGTAGCCATGGACTTCGGCAGCGCCGCAGACCTGTTCGAGGAAGCCCGACGGCTGAGGCTCCTGATCAAGGAGGACCGCCCTCTGACTCGCCGCGATTGGCGGAGAGCCCTCGTCTCGTTCGAGATCGTCTTCGCCAGTGACGTGTTCGGGTCGGGCTGGGACTGGTCGGCCACCACCGGCCGGTCCGACGAGGAGACGATCCGCCTGCTGCGATCCGTGCAGCGCAAGATCGCCCGTGCGGCCCGGATCCACGAGATCTAGCCTGGTGGCCATGTTCACCGACGGGCTGATCAACATCTATACCCGCGACATCGAGGCAGCGATCCACTTCTACCGGGACCTGCTCGGCCTGAACGAGACGTTCCGGACGCCCACCGAGGGCACGCCCGAGCACATCGAGTTCCAGGTCGGCGGCTTCACGCTGGGTCTGGGCACAGTGCAGGCCGCCGAGCGAGTCCACGGCGTCGAGGCGGAGCCCGGCCGTCCGGCCATGGCCCTGGTCTTCTGGACCGACGACGTGGACACCGACTTCGACCGGCTGACGGCGGCCGGCGTCCCCGGGCTGATCGCGCCGCGCAACGTCGGCAACAACAATCGCAACGCCCTGCTCAAGGACCCGGACGGCAACCTGGTGGAGATCGTCGCGAAGGTCAGCTGAGCGGGATCGCGAACAGCCGTCCGGTGCGGCCGCCGAACAAGTTGGCGTAGTCGGCGGTCAGCGCGTAGAGGGTCCGACCGTCGTCGGTCAGGGCGCAGTCGAAAGCGCCGTCCGGCAGCGAAATCGTGGCCAGCACCTCGCCGCCCTCCCGGACGAGCTGGCAGTGCTGGTTGGGAACGGCGGCGTACCAAACCGCGCCCGCCCGGTCGATGCAGATGCCGTCGGGGGCCGCGCCGGGCAGGTCGGCCCACACCCGGCGGTTGGTCAGCGAGCCGTCGGCGCCGATGTCGAAAGCGGTCAGCCGGGAAGCGTGCGACTCGGCGACGATAAGGGTGCCGTCGTCGGCGGTCACGGCCATGCCGTTCGGGAATTCCAGGCCGTCGGCCACCTGGCGAACGGAACCGGACGGGGTCACCACGGCGATGAGGCCGGGCGCGGGGCCGGCGGGAAAGTCGTAGCCGATGTTGTTGACGAAGACGTTCCCCCGGGAGTCGACGGCGATGTCGTTCCACGGGTGGCTGCCGTCGATGTCCGACAGGTCGGCGTGGAGCGAGCCGGCACGCAGCAACCGCGCCCCTGGCCCATCCAGAATGAGCAGGTCACCGCCGGGCAGCCAGTCGATGCAGAACGGCAGACCGCGCACCCTGGCGACCACCGAAGGCGACGAACCCTCGAGCCGGATCACCTCGCCGGCACCCCAGTCGCAGAACCAGAGTTGCCCGTCGTGCCAGCGAGCCGACTCGCCCATCACGATCCCGGTGAGCACTTCGCGTGGAGAACCCATCGTCACATCGCCGCCATCAGCACAGTGTCGGCCGAGTAGTAGTAACCGGGAGTGTCCGGGTTGGCGGGTCGCGCGACAGCGAGCCGCTCGATCGCAACATACCGCGAGGTCACCTGCACACCGCCGACGTCGAAATGTGGACGCTCGGTGCCGAAAGCGGCCGGGAACGTCGCCCGCACCGTCCCGGATCGTGGCGACACCTCCATGACCTGCCGGTCCGCGGTCAGCAGCACGACAACGTCGCCGGCCGCCCCGAGCACCTGCGCGCCGGCGGGATAGCGCCGCACCGCGACACCGGTGACCGGATCGACGGCGACCAGCGCGTCGGCCGTGGGCTGGAAGACCAGGCCGAGAGCGACCGTGCTGCCCGCGGCATCCAGGGTGGGCGCGCGCACTGGCGTCGAGCCGTCGGTGAGCCAGCCCCGGCCGGAGCCGTCGCGGAGCCCGGCACAGCCGGACGCGGCGACATCACAGCCGAGCGGCGTGTACGGCCCGGCCGGGAAGGACGCGACCGCACCACCGGTCGCCGTGTCGTAGGCACCGAGCGGGCAGACGTACCGGCCGCCGCCGGTGGTGAAGCCGTCGGCGCAGAGACCCGACGCTGTCCAGAGGCGGGTGCCGGTGCTAGCCGCGTACGCGGAAGACTCGGAAGCGGCCGTGACCAGCACGACGTCGCCGGCCACGTGCAGGCCGGCCGGTCGCCAGACCGCGCCGGCGCCGGTCCGATGCCCGGACCAACCCGGTGCCGCGGGCCCGTCGGCCCGCCAGGCGATGGTGCCGGTGCGGCCGTCGATGGCCACCAGCGCGCCGTCGGACCATCGGCTGATCACGGTGGGTCCGACCGCAACCACTCCGGAGAGTTGCTGCGGCCAGCGCCGGAACGACCAGATCGCGGTGCGGACGGTTTTCGCGTTGATCGGCGCGTCGGCCCGGATCTGCCGTTTCGAGGCATAGACCCGGATCTGCTGGTCGACGATCAGCGGGGCGACCGGGAGGCGGCCGGTCACGCCGGGAAGCGCCTGACCGGCGGCCGGATAGGGCGGCTTGACGACGGCGAGGACCTCGGCGGGGGCCAGCACCCGCCAGCCGACCAGTACCGCCGCGGCGGCCACGACCAGCGCGACCAGCGCCCGCAGAAGTACCTTTTGCACCAGCCGAGACTATGTCAGGCCACGGCGGCCAGGTCGTCCAGGTCGCGGCGCATCGCCACCTCGGCGGTGCCGGCGGCCAAACCGCCGAAGATCAGCGCGAGGAGACGGCCGCCCGGTTGGGTCGCGCCACCATCCTGTACGACGGTGACCATCGTGCCGCCGCGGTGCCGGCCGGAGACGACCGGTACGAACGAGTAGGTCATCGTGTAGTCGGCGCCGATGCCCGGTGAGGTGACCACGAACCGATCCGGGATCACGCATTCGAGCACGTGAAACTCCTCGGTGATCTCGCCACCGTCGGCCATCGGCCGGGTCTCGCGCCATGCCGTACCGGCGCCGAACGGACCCTTGCTGAGCACCTCGACCCGCGTTACGGCCGACAACCAGTCCCGTCGCCGGGCCAGGTCGGTGAACACCTGCCAGACCGAGGCGACCGGTGCCTCGATCAGGCGTGTCACCGCGACGGTGGACATAGAGTGACCTCCCGCGTACACGCTACGAGGGTAAGGCGCGCGGGCGCTAGGGCACTACGGTTCCGGTTACCTCGCCCAGACCGATTTCCACGCCGGCCGCGCCGATGGCCGTACCGCTGATGGTGACCTTGTCGCCGTCCTCGAGGAAACCGCGCACGCTGCCATCGGTGAGCTTCACCGGCTCGGCGCCGTTGCGGGTGAGTTCGAGGAACGAGCCGACCTCCTCGCGAGCCGGCCCGGAGACGGTGCCGGAGGCGAACAGATCACCGGTGCGCACCGAGGCGCCGTTGCTGGTCAGGTGGGCCAACTGCTGGGCGGCGGTCCAGTACATCGAGGCGAACGGCGGCGCGGACACCCGGGTGTCGTTCCACTCGACCGACAGCCGCAGATCGAAGGCCGGCCCGGCCGGCTGCAGATAGTCGAGTGGCGGCGGATCTTGCGGCAACGCCACAACGGAGGACAGCGCCGAGAGCGGCACCACCCACGGCGACACCGAGGTGGCGAACGACTTGGCCAGGAACGGGCCGAGCGGACGGTATTCCCAGGCCTGGATGTCGCGGGCGGACCAGTCGTTGACCAGGGTGATCCCGAAGACGTGGTCGGCGAAGTCGGTGGTGCGCAGCCGCCGGCCGGGCACCCCCACCACGAACCCGACCTCGGCCTCGACGTCGAGCCGCCGGGACGGCCCGAACACGCCCTCGCCGAGCTGCCCGTGCGGCCGCCGGATCGGGGTGCCGGACACCACCACCGTGCTCGACCGGCCGTGATAGCCGATCGGCAGATGTTTCCAGTGCGGCGGCAGGCCCGACTCACCGGGCCGCAGGATCGCCGACACGTTCCGCGCGTGGTGCTCGGACGAGTAGAAGTCGGTGTAGTCGGCCACCTCGAACGGCAGATGCAGGGTGACCTCGCTGAGCGGAATGCGCTCCGGCGAGCCGGAGACCAGGTCGGCGACCGCGGCCCGGGCCGCCGCCCATTCGGCCGGACCGGCCGCGAGCAGGGGATTCAGCGTCGCCGCGGCCAACTGCCCACCCAACGACGAAAGATCAACAACCGAGGACCCCAGGCGTACGCCGAGACGGCGCTCGCCACGCGGCCGGCTGAAGACGCCGTAGGGAAGGTTTTCGCTGCCGTACCGGCTCATTCGGGACCACCGTTGATCAGGCCGAGCCGGATCAGCTCGGTCAGGGGCTCGACCACGCTGGCCGCGCCGAAGCCGACGAACAGCGGACGGGTGTCGTCGCGCCGCCGCCGGCACGGCTCGACCAGGGGCAGCGGATGGGTCGCGGCCAGCACCTCGGCCACCTCGGCCACCTCGGCGCCCTCGGCCGCGAGGATGCCGGCGGCCACCACGTTGAGGAAGCCGTGGTGGGTGAAGCCGGTCTCCGGGTCGGTGTGCCGGATCGCGTGGCGCAGGCCGGCGGCCAGCCGGAACGGCAACTCCCGGTCGCGGCAGGCGCAGATCACCGCGGCCAGTTCGACCGGGGTGGGGAACAACTCGGCGGCCAGCCCACCGACCCGGAACTTGGGGGCCATCCGCAGGCTCGCGGCCCGGCACTCGGCCACCGTGTCCAGCGCGCCGAGGAGACCCCAGCTGAGCGGGATCTCGGCGTACACCTGGAGGTCTTTGTCCTGCTCGGCCAGCGTGCGCAGATCACTGAGCCCGGGTTGCGGGTCTTCGCCGCGCCGGGCCACCGGCGCCTCGAGGTGGAAGACCACCGCCCCGGCCGCGCGCAGTTTCTCGACCGCGATCGGCATCGCGCCGACCGCGACGTCGCCGACCAGCGCGACCGGCAGCTCACGCCGAGGCATTTCGACGCTTATCAATGAGGCGGGGATCAGGAGCGGACCGAGCAGTCCGGCGAACCAGGCCCCGCGGTGCTCGACGTGCTTGGCCACGGCATCGGGCAGGCCGATGAGACTGGGCGGAAGCAAAGAGGCGTCATCGACCAGCCCGGCGAACAGCGTAGGCACCATCGTTGACACCATCTGAACCTAATGGACGCTTGAGAGGCCGGACAACCAGGCCCGCTATGTCGGTTTTCACCCGAGGACCGCGACCTCGGCGCTCAGCGCCTTCGGTAGCGGCTGATCGGCCGGAAAACTCGGGATCCGCAGCGCGAAGACGCGATCGGCGATGCGCGCGCAGTACCCCTTGCCGGCGACCAGCTCCAGATAGCCCGGCTGATAGCTGACGTTGCCCTCGTCGCAGGCCGCCGGATCGGCGAACGGATCACCGGTGGCCGGGCTGACCAGGGCCCGCTTCTCGAGCGGTTCGACGGTCCACACGCGTTGATCGCCGCCCGTGCAGTTCTGATCATGATCGGTCTTGCCCGGCGTCGAGCAGAGCAGCGAGAGGTCGCCGGTGTAGGCGTCGGTGCCGGCCCGCGGCGGATCGAGCCAGATCGCACCCTGCGGGTATTTGTCGCCGCTTCCCATCGGCACCTCGACGTGCAGCATCGCCGCCCCGAGACCCTGGGCGGCCGGGCTGGACACCGCGATCGGCAGATCAGGAAGAACGCTGTCCGATTCGTCGCCGGTGGACGCGCGGTGGTAGACCGCCACCGCGAACGTGCCGGCCGCCAGCACGAGCAGCGCCACCAGGGCGACCAGGCCGCGGCGCTCGCCCCGGACCAGCACCACGGTCACCGCGACGAGAACCACCACCGCCGCGCCGGCGAGCAGAAGATCGACCATGACCGACAAGGTACCCGGGGCGCCGAAGCGCCCCGGGTGCCCGGTATATCAGCCGATGTGGAAGTTCTCGCCGTAGACCGCGAAGTCCAGCGGCGTGTTCAGGTCGAAGTTGCTGTTGTTGAGGAAGACGCGCTGGGCCGTGTCGACCCGCGAGGTGTCGGAGTGCGCCTCCTCCTTCTTCATCTCGACGACCCGCTCGTTGAGGAAGACGTTGAGCCAGGCGCGCTCGTCACCGCCCTGCGAGGGCGGCTTCGCCTTGGTCAGGGCGCGGCTGCGGATGGACCGGAAGCCCTCGTAACCGTGCATGACCGAGGCGTCGTAGTAGGCGAACTGGCCGAGCGCCCGCACGCCGTCGCTCTTACCGTCCCGCACCGACGGGTTGAAGTAGACCCGGTCGCGTTCGGCTTCCTGAGCTGCCTGGAACACCGAGTCGGCCGCGGCGGTCTTCCAGTCCTTGGTGAAGTTGGGGTCGAGACCGGAGTGCGAGTCGGTCCCGTCGACGTTGCGCAGCGCCGGGAGGTACTTGGCGAGCACGTTGGACGGCTTGGTGGCCGTGTACGCCTCCACCAGTTCCAGCATGTCGCCGGTCCCGGAGCAGAACCCGATGATGCCCGCGGTGTAGCCGCGGCCGTCGCCGATGTCCTCGATGTAGGCGAACTGGGCCCGCCAGTTCAGCGACGAGTTCTCCGCCGCCGAGACCAGCTGCATGGCGACGTCCTTCTTCGCCGGATCGTCCAGGCTCTTGCCTGAAGGGGCAGAGGTGGGTGACGAGGTGGGCGGTGTTGTGGGACTGGTTCCACCGGGCATGGCCCAAGTCTGGTTCGCGGTGTTCGAGCACGTCCAGATCTGCAACCGAGCGCCGTTCGCCGTGCTCTTGTCGGTCACGTCGAGGCACTTGCCCGACCCGCTGTTGACCAGCGCTCCGTTGGACACGGTCCACTTCTGCGCGCCGGTGGCGTTGCAGTCGTAGAGCTGGATCTTCGCTCCGTTCGCGGTCGAGGCGGAGGTGACGTCGAGGCACTTGCCGAGCGCCCGGATGGTGTTGTCGGTGTTCCCGACGGTCCACTGCTGGGCGGCACTGCCGTTGCAGTCGTAGAGCTGCACGGCGGAGCCGTTGGCGCTGGAACCGCCAGCGACGTCGATGCACTTGCTGCCGAGTCCCTTGATCGGGCCGGCTACGGCGGCGCTGGCCGGAAGCAGCCCATAAGCGATGGCTGCAGCGGGGACGACCAGGCCAAGTGAGGCATATGCGACTGCCCGCACGCGTTTCATGGCACTCCTGTGGGGAGGGGGGATGAAGGGGATCACGCGCGTGATGGGCAGTGACGCTAGAACAGTTAACCAGGTTTATCAATAGGCTTCGATGAGGTGGTCTAGCCTGCTTGATGGGCCTTGACATGGGGGAGGGCTCTGTCTACCGTCCGAGCAACTGTTAGTCAGTTTGCCTATCCGCAGGGAGCCCCGTTGACGCGTCTGGCCGGCTCGTCCAAGCTGCTCCGCGCCATGAACGAGAGCGCCGCTCTAGCGCACCTGCTCGACCCAGGGATGCTCACCCGCTCCGACTTGCGCAAGCTCACCGCCCTGTCCACCCCGACCATCTCCGAGGTGCTGCGCCGACTCACCGACGCCGGCCTGGTCAATGTGGTGGGCCACAACAGTGGCCGCCCGGGGCCGAACGCCGAGATCTACGCGGCGAACCCCGATGCGGCGTACGCGGTCGCGGTCTCCGTGCGCGACATCGGCACCAGCGGCACGCCGTCGGTGACCGCCGCCCTCTGCGACCTGACCGGCGCCGTCCGCGCCCGGTTCGAGTCGCGCATCGACTTCCTCGGCACCGAACCCGCCATCGCGCTCGTCGACGTCGTCGCCCGGCTGCGCGATCAGGCCCTCGTCCCGGCCGACCGGATCGGCCACGTGCAGCTCGGCGTGCCCGGCTCCTGGGACGCCCGCACCGAGACCATCCGGCACGTCGACGTGCCCGGCTTCGGCCGGGCCGGCCTGGTGCCGGAGATCGCGGCCGCCCTCGGCACCCATGTGGGCGTCGACAACGACGTCAACCTGGCCGCGGTGGCCGAGCGCAAGCGCGGCACCGCCCGGGACGCGGAGGGATTCGCGCTGCTCTGGATGGGCCAGGACGGTCTCGGTCTGGCCATCGACATCGCCGGCAAGCTGATCCGCGGCGCCCGCGGCGGTGCCGGCGAGATCGGCTACATGCCGCTCTACTCGCCGGATTCCTCGGATCGCAAGCTCGACCTGCAGGACCTCTTCGGCGGCGCCGCGATCATGGAACTGGCCCGGGACAACGGCATCGCCGGGAACACCCCGGCCGAGGTCGTCCGGGCCGCCACGGCCGCGTCCGGCGAATTCCTCACCACGCTGGCCGACCGCGTCGCGGTCGGCCTGGCCGCGGTGATCGCCGTTCTCGACCCCTATCTGGTGGTGCTGGCCGGCCCGATCGCCCAGGCCGGCGGCGAGACCCTGCTGGCCGCGGTGAACACCGCGGTACGCCGGGCCGCGCCGCTGGAGAGCTCGATCGCGGTCACCACCATCGACGACGACGCGGTGCTGCTCGGCGCTCTCGACGCCGGCCTCGCCGCGATCCGGGAAGCACTCATCACTGCCATCCGCGATAGCTGACGTTTCCTGAGAGGCCCCAAAGTGAACAAACGGCTACCCTCTGCCCTTTTTGCCCTTGCCTTGCTCACCACCGCCGCCTGCACCCCCGCGCCGAAGGAGAACAAGGTCGCCGACCCTGGCGCCTCGGTGTCCGGGACCGTCGAGCTCTGGCACTTCTTCACCGAACGCGAGGCCGACGCGATCGACCAGGTGATCAAGGACTTCGAGTCGAGTCACCCCAACATCAAGGTCACGGTCAAGTCCGGGCAGGACGACTCCAAGGTCACCCAGGCGATCGGCGCCGGCAACGGACCGGACATCGGCCTCTCCTACTCCACCGACATCGTCGGCAAGTTCTGCTCGTCCGGCGCGTGGGTGGATCTCACCCCGTACATCAACCGCGACAAAGTGGACCTCAACCAGCTGAACGCGACCACCCGGTCGTACACCGAGTTCGGCGGCAAGCGCTGCGCAATGCCGTTCCTCGCCGACGCCTACGGCATGTTCTACAACAAGGACCTCTTCGCCAAGGCCGGCATCGCCGGCCCGCCCAAGACCCTCGACGAGCTGACCGAGGACGCCAAGAAGCTGACCGTACGCAACTCGGACGGCTCGCTGAAGACGGTCGGCTTCCTGCCGCTCTACGACTTCTACGAGAACGCCGCCGCGCACCTCGCCCCGGCCGTCGGCGCCAAGTGGCTGACCGACGACGGCAAGTCCGCGGTCGGCACCGACCCGGCCTGGAAGACCCTGCTGACCTGGCAGAAGAACCTCGTCGACTGGTACGGCTACGCCAACCTCACCAAGTTCAAGGCCGGCCTCGGCGACGAGTTCAGCGCGGACAACGCGTTCCAGAAGGGCCAGGTCGCGATCAACATCGACGCCGAGTACCGCCTGGCGTTCCTCAAGGACCAGGCACCTTCCCTGAAGTACGGCGTGGCTCCGCTCCCGGCGAGTGACGCCTCCCGGTACGGCGGCGGTTACGTCACCGGCAACATCATGGGCATCTCCAAGAACGCCAAGAACCCCGAGGCGGCCTGGGCGCTGATCAAGTACCTGACCACGGACGACGCCGCCGTCACCAAGCTGGCCGGGCTGATCAAGAACGTGCCGACCACGACGAAGTCGATCGCCGACCCGACGCTCAACGCCGACCCCGACTTCAAGGCGTTCATCGACATCTTCAACAGCCCGAACTCGCAGACCACCCCGCCGTCCGCGTCCGGACCCGCCTACCAGGAGACCTTCGGCCAGTTCCTGCTGACCTACCAGGCCGGCAAGGTCAAGGACCTGAACGCCGGGCTCGCCGATGCCGACAAGCAGGTCAACAGCGTCATGCAGCTGGGCGGCTGACCATGTCCGCCATTCGCCTTCGTCGTAGTTTGACGACGCTGTCGTTCCTGGCCCCGGCACTGATCGGGATCGCCGTGTTCTTCGTCTACCCCCTGATCTCGGCGGTCTACTTCTCCTTCACGAAGTTCGACCTGCTCTCCGTGCCCCAGTGGGTAGGGCTGGACAACTACAAGCGGATGGCGGACGACCCGTTCCTGCTCCAATCCGTACGCAACACGCTGTGGATGGTGGCGGTCTTCGTCCCGGCCCGGATCATCGGGGCGATCGGCCTGTCGATGCTGCTCACCCAGCTGCGGCGGGGCGCCGGCTTCTTCCGTACGGTCTTCTACCTGCCGGCCCTGGTGCCGCCGGTGGCCGCCACCATCGCGTTCGTCTACCTGCTGAAGCCGGGCACCGGTCCGGTCGACCACTTCCTGGAGAAGATCGGGATCAGCGGTCCGCTCTGGTTCAACTCGCCGACCTGGGCCAAGCCGTCGCTGGTCCTGCTCGGACTGTGGGCCATCGGCGACCTGATGGTGATCTTCCTGGCCGCGGTGCTGGGCGTTCCGGAGAGCCTCTACGAGGCCGCGTCGCTGGACGGCGCGAACGCCTGGCACCGGTTCAAGTCGATAACCCTGCCGTCGATCCGCCCGGTGATCCTGTTCGCCGCGGTCACCGGCGTGATCTACACGTTGCAGTACTTCGACCAGGCGGCGGTGGCCGGCTCGATCGCCAGCGGGCAGGCCACCGTCGGGGCCGGGATCTCCCAGTCCTTCGGCTATCCCGAAGGCTCGACCTTCACCTATCCACTGTGGCTCTACACGGTCGGGTTCCGGTACAACGCGCTCGGCTACGCCAACGCCCTCGCGATCGCGCTGTTCGTGGTCGCGCTCGCGGTCACCGTGATCCTGATGCGCCGGGCCAAGGCCTTCTCCGGGGAGGAATCGTGACGACTCTTCTGGAGGCGCCGCCGGCGATCGCGGACCTGCCGGCCCGCAAGATCAAACGGCAGAACCGGCTCGCCTGGATCGCCAAGCACAGCATCGCGATCGTCCTGGTGATCATGTTCTTGACGCCGGTCATCTACCTCGTGCTGCTCTCGCTGATGACCAGCAACCAGGCGCTGACCAGCGATTACTGGCCCAACACCTGGCATCCCGAGAACTACGTCAAGGTGTTCCGGTCGACGCCGCTGCCGCACTACCTGCTCAACACGATGATCTACGCAGTGAGCTCCACGGTGCTCACCCTGGCGTCCAGCGTGCCCGCCGCGTACGCCCTGGCGAAGTTGAAATTCCGCGGCCGCAACGCCCTGTTCCTCACCATCATCTGCGTGATGATGCTGCCGCCGCAGGTGGTGACCGTCCCGCTCTACCTGATGTGGGCCCGCTACGGCCTGACCGGCTCGCTCGCGCCGCTGATCATCCCGGCCCTGTTCGGCGACGCGTTCTGCATCTTCCTGCTGCGCCAGTTCCTGCTGACCATCCCGTCCGAATACCTCGACGCGGCCCGGGTCGACGGCTGCGGCGAGTGGCGCACGCTGCTGCGGGTCGTGCTGCCGATGGCCCGGCCGGGCATCGCGGCGGCCGGCCTGTTCCAGTTCTTCTACTGCTGGAACGATTACTACGGCCCGCTGCTCTACACCAGCGAGAACGAGAACTCGTGGACGCTGACGCTGGGCCTGGCGTCGTTCCGGACCGTCCACCACGTCGACTGGAACCTGGTCACGGCCGCAACGGTGCTGGCCATGGCCCCGCTCATCATCATCTTCTTCTTCGCCCAGCGCGCGTTCGTGCAGGGCATCACGTTAACGGGGTTCAAAGGGTGAAAATTGCGGTTATCGGCGGTGGATCCACCTACACGCCGGAACTCGTGGACGGTTTCGCACGGCTCGGCTCGATGGTCGACGAACTCGTCCTGATCGACCCGGCAGCTGAGCGGCTCGAAATCGTCGGCGCGTTCGCTGCCCGGATCTTCGCTGCTCAAGGCCATCCGGGCAAGGTCACCTGGACCACCGACCTGGACGCCGGGGTCACCGACGCCGACGCCGCGGTGATCCAGCTGCGGGTCGGCGGCCAGCAGGCCCGGATCACCGACGAGACCTTCCCGCTCGAGTGCGGCTGCGTCGGCCAGGAGACGACCGGCGCCGGCGGCCTGGCCAAGGCGCTGCGCACGGTCCCGGTCGTGCTCGACGTGGCCGACCGGATCCGGCGCCGCGCCAAGCCGGGCGCCTGGATCGTCGACTTCACCAACCCGGTCGGCATCGTCACCCGCGCCCTGCTCGACGCCGGCCATCGCGCCGTCGGCCTGTGCAACGTGGCGATCGGCTTCCAGCGCCGCTTCGCCGGTTACCTGGGCGTCGACCCGTCCGCGGTGGTCCTCGACCACGTAGGCCTCAACCACCTGACGTGGGAGCGGGCAGCCTATGTGGACGGCGTAGACCGCCTCCCTGACCTGCTTGCACGGCATCTATCCGAAATTTCCGACGAGGTGGACATCGCCGCCGAGGTCCTCACCACCCTCGGCAACGTCCCGTCCTACTACCTGTCCTACTTCTACCGTCACGACAAGCACGTCCGGGAGTCCCTCGGCCAGCCCACCCGCGGGCAGCGCGTCGCCGAGATCGAGGCCGTCCTCCTCGACATGTACCGCGACGTGACCCTCGTCGAAAAACCGGCCCTCCTCGGCGAACGCGGCGGCGCCTACTACTCCGAGGCCGCCGTCGGCCTGCTCGCCTCACTGCACGGTCACGACGACACCTCGGTCCACTCGGTCAACGTGCGCAACAACGGCACGCTGCCCTTCCTCCCGGCCGACGCGGTCATCGAGGTCTCGGCCCGGGCGGGCCTCGATGGCCCGGCCACGCTGCCGGTCACCGCACTGCCGCCCGACCTGGCCGGTCTCATCACGCACGTCTGGGGGTACGAGGAACTCGCGATCGACGCCGCACTACGGGGTGGCCGCCAACGGGTCTACCGCGCCCTGCTCGCCCATCCCCTGATCGGCCAGCACGAGTACGCGGACGCCCTGACCGACAGGCTCATCGCGGCCGGTCGGCAGCATCTCGCGTGGGCCTCATGAGAGCGCTCTATCTGGCGGCCGACGGCGGCAACTCGAAGACCGACGTCGTCCTCGGCGACGCATCCGGCCAGGTCCTGGGATTCGTCCGGGGCGGCACGTCATCACCGCACAACATCGGCCTACCCGGCACGGTCGAGGTGCTGGGCCGGCTGATCCGGGACGTGCACGCCGACGCCGGCCTGCCGCTGGGCACCCCGATCGACACGATCGCCGTCTACCTGGCCGGCGCCGACCTGCCGATCGAGGTGAGCCGCCTGCACGAGGTCATCGCGGCCGAGGCGTGGGCCGGCACGACGATCGTCGACAACGACTGCTTCGCCCTGCTGCGCGCCGGCACCGCCATGCCGGACGCGGTAACGGTCGTCTGCGGCGCGGGCACCAACTGCGTGGGCCGCGCCGCGGACGGCCGGACCGCCCGCTTCCCGGCCCTCGGCCCGATCTCCGGCGATTGGGGCGGCGGCCACGACCTGGCCGACCACGCGCTGCGCGAGGCGGTCCGCGGCGAGGACGGCCGGGGCCGCTCGACAGCCCTGTCGGCGGCCGTGGCGGCCCACTTCGGCCTGCCCACGGTGGAGGCCGTCAGCATCGCGCTGCACCTGGGCGACCTGCCGATGGAACGAATCCACGAACTGTCCCCGTTGCTGTTCGCGGTCGCCGCGACCGGCGACGAGGTGGCCTCGGCCCTGATCGACCGCCAGGCCGCCGAGATCCTGGCCCAGCACCGGGTGGCCGCCGCCCGTCTGGACCTGCTCACCCGCCCGCACGCCCTGGTCCTCGGCGGCGGCGTGATGCGAGCCCGCCACCCCCAACTGAACGACCAGATCAAGGCCGGCGCCCGCCGCCAGGCCCCCCTGGTAGAGGTCTCCGTCCTGTCCACCCCACCGGTAACCGGCGCGGCCCTGCTGGCCCTGGACGCGATGGGCCGGGCCCCAGTCGCCGAGCCCACCCTGCGGACCGCCCTGGCCAACCGCACCCCCACCCCCGCCCCCCAGGTCCCCACCGTCACCCTCACCTCGACCACAGACCGAGCCACCCTTCCCGCCCCGACCGCAAACCTCACAGCGTTCCCGGGCCAGGTCGCAACGCCGGCCGCGATCCCCGCCCCGGCCGCGAAACTCGCGCGGCTCGATCCGATCGCGGACTGAGACGCCGGGGCACACGACCTGTGCCCCGCGAACGACGGCGCCGGCCCGGAGGTCCACCCCTCCGAGCCGGCGCCATCCTCATGTCAGCCGGCGCGCGGTGGGCAGGCGCCGGACGTGTCGTTCAAGAAATCGCGCACCTGGAAAGACCGTCCGCCTGGCTTCCGGTCAGCGCCTCGTCAAGATCAAAATGCTGGCCGCGGCCGCCAGCACCATTCCGGCGATCAGCGGAATCACCCCGCCGACCAGCGCGTAGACCGGCAACAGCAGCGGCGCCGCGAAACTCAGGTAGGCCGCCGCGGCCAGCGGCCGGTTACCCGTGCGCAGACCCGCCAGCGCCGGCGCCAGCCGCCCCGGCACGATCCGGTTGAGCCAGACGATCACGCCGACCAGGATGATCACGCCGATCAGGCCGGCCCAGATCCGGGAGATGCTCTCGTTGACCAGCATCATCCCGGCCACCACCACGGCGGCGATCAAGGTGGCGTTGGCTCCGGTCTGCGCGCCGCGGCGCACCGCGGCGGTCACGTCGGACGACATGTCGAGCACCGGCTTGCCGGGGCGGCTGACCTGACCGGTCCAGCTGGCCGAGGTGTGCGCGGGCGGTCCCTCCGGATCGGGCCGGTCCGGCGCCGGATAGGGCCGCGGGAACGGCGTCGGGTAGGCCCCGTCGTCCACCGTCGGCCCCGGCGGCCCGCCGTCCTCGGCCGGAACCGGCAGCGAGGCGTCGTCGGCCAGCTCTTCCAGTGCGGCGGCCCAGCGGCGGCGCTCGAACCGGACGATCCCGACGTCGTGCTGCGCCTCGCCGATCGCCGGGTCGAGGTCGAGGGCTTCCGCGTAGGCGCGCTGGGCCAGGTCGAACAGTCGCAGCCGGGCCGCGACGACGGCCAGCACCAGGTGCGCCTCGCCCTCGGCCGGCGCCACCCGCACCCCGTTCCAGGCCGCGTTCAGCGCTTCCTGCCCGTTGCGCGACTCGCTGAGCAGGGCCGCGCCGGTGCGCTGGGCATAGGCGTCGGCGGGCCAGCGGCGCAGGATGTCGGCGGCGACCCGGGCGGCCTCGGCGTAGCGCCGGGAGTCGGTCAGCGCCATGGCCCGCACGACCAGCGTCGGAAGGGTGCCCGGCGCCGAGGAGACGGCCCGCTCGGCCGCCGCGAGAGCCTCGGCCGGCTGCTCGGCGGCCAGGTGGATCCGGGCCAGGGTGGCCAGCAGTCCCGGCTCGCCGGGCGCCGCGGTCAGCCCGGCCGCGATCTCCTCGGTCGCCTCGTCGTAGCGGCCGAGATCGGCGAGCAGCAGTGCCCGCTGCCGGTACTCCTCCGGCGAGGTCTCGGGATCCAGTGGAGCGGCCACGGGTCGAGCGTAGGCGCCCGCCGCACCCCACGCGGGTCGGGGGCTACCGCGAGATCACCCGAGTGGGCGTGAGCCGGCCGACCACCCGCACCGCGCCGGGCGTAGGAATCCAGGGCTTCCCGTCATACTTCCGGCTCAACTCGTCGATAAGCGCGTCCCCGCCCTCTTCGACAAGCGCGACGGTCCCCTCGACGGTGAAATAGACGTACGGATCGGCCGGGTCGTAGGCGCACAGCGAAACCCGGTGATCGCGCTCCATGTTCCGCGTCTTGACCCGCCCCCGAATGGTCGAGAAAAGCACGTCGTCCCCGTCCCGCCGAACCCACACCACGGTCGACTGCGGGCTTCCATCCGCATTGATCGTGCTCAACACCGCAAAGGTGTTCCCGTCCACCAGCCGCCGCGCCGCCTCCGGCAATCCCACAGTCATACCCGGGATCTTGCCGGATCGCGGATCAGGGTGCGACGACGAGGTCGAGCGCTCCGAGCGACAGCCCCGGGTCAGGGCGCGGTGACGAGGGCGACGGCCGTGGCGGCGACACCCTCGCCGCGGCCGGTCAGGCCGAGGCCGTCGGCGGTCGTGCCGGACACGGTGACCGGTGCGCCGGCCGCGGCGGAGAGCACCTGCTGGGCCTCGGCGCGGCGGGTGCCGATCTTCGGGTGGTTGCCGATCACCTGGATGGAGACGTTGACGATCTCGAACGACGCGGCCCGCAGGATCCGCGCCGTCTCGGTCAGCATGGCCACCCCGGAGGCACCGGCCCACTCCGGCCGGCTGGTGCCGAAGTTGCTGCCCAGGTCGCCCAGCCCGGCCGCCCCGAACAGCGCGTCGCAGGCGGCGTGCGCGGCCACGTCGGCGTCCGAGTGCCCGGCCAGCCCCACCTCACCGGGCCAGAGGAGCCCGGCCACCCAGCAGGGCCGCCCCGCCGCGAACGCATGCACATCGGTGCCGATGCCGACCCGCTGATTGATCACCCGATCACGATACGTGCAGCAGCGCCTCGGCCAGGATCAGGTCGAGCGGCCGAGTGATCTTCATGGCCAGCTCGGACCCCGGCACGCAGGTGACCGGCACGCCCGCTTTCTCCACCAGCCCCGCGTCATCGGTCAGCGGGTCGGCCGCCGCCGCGTGCGCGGCCGCGAGAACGTCATACCGAAACCCCTGGGGCGTCTGCACGCTGCGAAGAACCGCCCGGTCCACGGTCCCGAGAACGACTTCGAGCGGAGGACCGGAATCGGCGGGCCCGGCCGCACCGGGACCCACTTCTTTGATCGTGTCGACCACCGGGAGGACCGGGATCACCGCGGGATGGCCGGCCCGGACGGCGGCGGCCACCGACTCGATCAACTGCGGCGGGGTGAGCGCGCGGGCCGCGTCGTGCACCAGCACGATGCCGACACCGGCCGGCACCGCGGCCAGCGCCAGCGAGACGGACTCCTGCCGTTCGGCACCACCGGCCACGACGGTCACCGGAGCGACCGGGGCAAGCAGTTCCTGAACGGCTTCCACCTCGCCGGCGGGGGCGGCGACGACGATCGCGCGCACCGATCCGGCGGCGGCGATGCGCCGGATCGCGTGCACCAGCAGGGGCTCGCCGGCCAGCAGGCGGAGCGCTTTCGGACCGCCCGGCCCGAGTCGCAGCCCCGCACCAGCCGCTGGAACAAGGACCGCGACGTCACCCCGAGCATTAAGCTGCGCGGTCACGTCGCGGTCCTGTGCAGAGATGGTGTTGTCGAGGCGTCGTCAGGCCTCGGTGAGGACCTTGTCGAGGAGAACCTCGGCCTCGTCCTTGGTGCTCTTCTCCGCGAGAGCAACCTCGCCGACCAGAATGTCGCGGGCCTTCGCAAGCATGCGCTTCTCTCCGGCCGAGAGACCACGCTCGCGCTCGCGACGCCAAAGGTCACGAACAACTTCGGCAACCTTGAGGGGGTTACCCGAGGCCAGCTTCTCGAGATTGGCCTTGTAACGCCGCGACCAGTTGGTCGGCTCCTCGGTGTGCGGAGCGCGGAGGACGTCGAAGACCTTGCCCAGGCCTTCCTCGCCAACCACTTCGCGCACGCCGACGATTTCGGCGTTCTCAGCGGGCACCCGAACAGTCAGATCACCCTGGGCAACGCGCAGAACGAGATACTGCTTTGGCTCGCCCTTGATGACCCGAGTCTCGATTGCCTCGATGAGTGCGGCCCCGTGGTGGGGGTAAACAACGGTCTCGCCGACACTGAAAACCATAGGTTCGAAGCCCCTTTCGCTGTGTCTAGGGTAACACGCTCAGGCAGCTATGTCCCGCCCAGCCGGTGACTGTTAGTGCAGCTCAGGGGCCTTGTGACGGGCCTTTCTACGGCTTGACAGAAGCGGCGGGAGCTGCCTCGGTGACGCTATGTGACGATTGCGTGACCGCTTTGACCAGCGAGTCGGATATTTCGCACCTACGGCGTTTGTGAGGTCAAGCTTATCGCTAAGGTCCGGAAGCGCGCACTACTGGCGGTTCGGCCGAGGTTAAGGGAGGCTGGCAGTGGGTCCCCGACCGAAGAACCAGTGGGTCGGCCAGGGGGGAGGGTGAGTCATGGCTGGTTCGAGCGATAACGGCGGCGGATGGTCGTCGAACGGCGGCTCGCCGGATGATCTGCCTGATCTCCCCGAGGAGTGGGGCGTGATCGTCATTCCCGACGATCTGTCCGAGCTTTCCGACGAGGTCGAGGCCGTGCGCGCCGAGCTGCGCGCCACCCAGAGCCCCTCCCGCTGGCGCCGCTTCGCCGATCGCCCGGTGATGCGCGGTCTTCGCAAGATCGCCTCCGGTGCGGTCCGCGCCCCTGTTCTGATCATCTCGATGGCCGTGCTCGTGACCGTGGCCAGCCTCTTCGCATCGGCCTGGCCCGGGCCGGTCCTGCAGCCCAACACCCAGCGCACCGCGAGCACCACCAACGTCCGCACGAGCGCGCTGCCCGCCCTCGAGCTGATCAACGCCGACGGCCAGGCCGTCTCGCTGCGCCACGACCTGCCCGTCGTGATCCTGCTGATCGAGGGCTGCGACTGTGCCACGCTGGTCGCCGACACCGTCGACGCGGTCCGCCCCGAGATCACCGTGATCGCGGTCGGCGGCACGGTCGTCGCCTCGGCCGGCACCATCCCGCCGACCGGCGCCACCCCGCAGGCGCAGGGCAAGACCGTGCGGGTGCTGCACGACCCGTCCGGCAGCCTGCGCACTCAGCTCAAGCTCGGTTCGCCCGACGGCACGGCGGCGGCTCTGCTGGTCAACAAGGACGGCGAGATCATCCGGACGGATGCGCGCACCGCCTCGATCGAGACATTCCGCCCCGATCTGGCCCGCCTCTAGGAACCGGCCTGCCGCAGCAGGGAGTAACGAAAGACGACCGGCCCCGCGTCGTTGACGGACACATTCATCCGAAACTGTCCGGCTGAGCCCACCGTGAAATCGGAGCTCTGCCGATCATCGCCGCACGAAAGCCCGCGCCCGGTGTCGGTTCCCGCGTCGCCGAGGCTCACCCGCACCTGACTCTGCTCGCCGCCCACGCAGAGCACCGTCACCAGGTACTCCCCGTTACCGACGTTGGCCGTCAGCTCACGGTCGCTGTTGGGCGCGAGAGGCACCGTGTGGGCCTCCTCCTGCTGGTCGATGTCCGGCAGCAGTCGCTCGGCCGTCGCACGCCACTGCTCGATCTGCGGATCGGCCTCCGCCCGCGGCGCGGTCGCGAACCACCAGGCGCCGCCACCGGCCAGCAGCAGGGCGGCACACGCATACAGCACGACACCCCGGTCCCGCTCCCCCATCACGCTGTGACTGTAGAGGTCTCGAGCAGAGTTCCGTACAGCGTGAGACCCGGCCCGAAGGCCAGCATGAGAACGCGACGCGGCGGCGCCGCACGGCGGCGCAGCGCGTCCAGCACCAGGAGCACGGTCGGAGAGGAGCAGTTTCCGTACGCCGTGAGCACCGCCCGCGAGGGAGCCAGCGCCGCCTCGTCGAGGCCGAGCTGCTCGCCGACCACGTCGAGGATCTTCGGGCCGCCCGGGTGCACGGCCCAGCCATCCACGTCGCCGATGGTCAGGCCGTGCCGGGCGAGCAGATCGACGACGAGACCGCGGACGTGCACGGCGAGCACGTCCGGCACCCGGGGCGACAACCCCATCCGGAAGCCACGGTCGGTCACCTCCCAGGTCATGTGGTCGGCGGTCGTACTGTCCGTGACCGCGGCGACCTCGCGTACCGCGTACCCGCCGCCGTCTCCCGGCTTGAGCACGACGGCGGCCGCCGCGTCGCTGAAAAGCGCATGGGAAACGATCTGTTGCACGTCCGCCCGCACCGCGGGCGGCTGCAGGTGCAGGCTGGTCAGCTCGGCGCAGAGCAGCAGGGCGGGCCGGCCGCGGGCCACCACGAAGTCGGCTGCCGTGCCCAGGCCGGGCAGCGCCGCGTAACAGCCCATGTGGCCGACGAACAGCCGCTGCAGGTCGGGCGCCATGCCCAGGTCGCGGGCGAGCAGGATGTCCAGGCCGGGGGTGGCGTAACCGGTGCAGGAGCAGACCGCGAACAGGCCGATCTCGTCGGCGGTCAGGCCCGCGTCGGCGATCGCCCGGGCGGCCGCCTCCTTCCCGAGCGGGATGGCCTCGGCCTGGTAGCGGCGCATCCGCTGTTCGGTCGACCAGTTGGCGACGTCCTCCAGCAGCGGGCTCACCGCGGCCTGCCGGGTGCGCACCCCGGAGTTCTCGAAGATCCGTTTGGCCAGGGCGCGACGTGGACCCGAATATTGGTGCTGGAAGTAACCGTCCCAGATCTCGCGCTGATCCACCGAGGGTGGCAGTGCGATGCCGAGCCCCGCGATGGTCGCGTAGTGCTCCACGTCGTCCTCTCCTGTTACCAGCGCGGGGCGAACCCCTCCGAATCGGGATCACCGCCGAGCGCGTCGACGCCCAGCCAGTCGGCGCAGACGTCACTGGTGGCCGGTTGCAGGGAACCGGCGCGGGCGTCGCGGTAGAGGCGTTCCAGCGGGTGGCCGCGGCGCATCGCCGAGGTGCCGGCCGCCTCCAGCATCGACGCCGCCACCTCGGCCGCGGTCGTGCCGGCCAGCAGCTTGGCCCGCCACACCCAGCGGTTCGTCTCGGCGTCACCGGGTGCCGCGTCGACCCGGCGGGCCGCCTCCAGCACCGCCAGGTGGGCGGCCGCGACCGCGGCGTCGGCCCGGCCGATCCGCGCCCGGATGGCCGGCAGGTGGCCCAGCTTGCGCTCGTTGACGTGCTCGATCGCGGCGTCCACGGCGGCCCGGGCGACGCCCACGTAGACCGCGGCGTAGCTGGCCACCATCCAGTGCGGCGCGAGCTGGGCGACCACCAGGGCGAGACCCTCCACGCCGCCGAGCAGGGCATCGGCCGGCACGGTGACGTCGACGTGCAGGTCGTGCGAGGAGGTGGCGCGCATGCCGAGGGCGTCCCAGGTCTCCTCGACCCGCAGGCCGTCGCCGGGCGGCACCAGGAACTGCGACACCCGGGTCGGGTCGGCGCTGCTGCGGGCCGCGACCAGGTAGGCGTCGGCGTGGCCGGCGCCGGAGCAGAACGTCTTGGCGCCCTCGATCCGGTAGCCGTCGTCGACCGCGGTGTAGCGGGTGGACATCTGGGACAGCCGGGAGCCGGCCCCGCGTTCGCTCATCGCCACCGCGTACCACGACCCCTCGGCCGCCGCCCGCAGGTAGGCGTCCCGGGCGGCCAGCGCCGACGGTGGCAGCCCGAGTGCCTCGGCCAGCTCGTCGGTGACCCCGCTGAGTGCCCCGGTGACCGACGCGTGCATGTTGAAGACCAGGGCGGTGGCCCCGTTGCCCCGGGCCAGCTCGTAGGCGATCGCCGCGTAGTCGGCGAAGCCGGCCCCGGCCCCGCCCAGCCGCTCGGGCACCATCAGCCCGAACAGGCCGGCCCGGCGCAGATCGGCGAAGTCCTCGGCGGGGAACGTGCCGTCCCGGTCGTGCGCGGCGGCCCGGGCCGCGAACCGGGGCACGAGCCGCCTCGCCTCGTCGATCATGAGCGCTCCCCCTCTTTGCGGCCGGTCCCCTGGTAGAGCACCGCGGTCAGCCCGGTCGGCACGATCCGCCCGCGGGTCGGTCGCCGGCGCAGCCGCCAGCGCACGACACCGCCCAGCGTCGGCCGGGCGCCGCGCACGGTCAGCCGCACGCCGTGGCGGGCGAACTCGGCGATCAGCCGGCTCGGCCGCACGAACAGTGACGCATCGTGAATCCCGGGCGGGGCGAGGCCCAGCCACTCACCCGCTGTGATCGTGATGAAGCGACTCAGCGCGTTGTCGTTCACCGTGTCGATCACCACGAGGCCGCCCGGCCGCAGCACCCGGGACAGCTCGGCGACCGTCCCCGGCAGGTCGGTGACGTGCTCGAGGATCTCGCCGGCCGCCACCACGTCGGCCGTTCCGGAGGCCAGCGGCAGCGCCGTGACATCGCCGTTGACCGGCTGCACGCCGTGCGAGGCGGCCAGCCGCAGCCCGGTCCGCCCGAGATCGACACCGATGTGCCGGTAGCCCTTGCCGGCCACGTGCGGCGCCATCAGCCCGCCCCCGCAACCGGCGTCGACCAGCACCGCGCCGGCCCGGCCGGCCGGCGGGATCAGGGCCGCCCGGGCCTCGGCGAGCCAGTGCAGCATTTCGAACCCGCCGCCCGGGTGCCACCACTGGTCGGCGAGTTCGTCGTATTGGAGCGGATCGTTACGAGGCATCGACCGCATGTGATCGACTCTGGCACGCATCCGGCACATCCACCACACTGGCCGCATGAAACGCGCGCTCGCCCTGATCAAGGCTTCGCATCCGGAGCCGGGCGGCGCGGTCACCGTCGCGATGACCCTGCTCGCGGCCGGCGCGGGCCACCGTGGCTGGGCCCTCCCGGGGATCTTCCTGGCGGTGGGTGCCACCCAGCTCTCGGTGGGCTGGGTCAACGACTGGCTGGACGCGCCGCGCGATCGGGTCGCCGGGCGCGGGGACAAGCCGATCGCCACGGGCGCGGTCGGCCGCCGTACGGTCGGGGTCGCCGGACTGCTCGCCTCCCTCGCCGTACCCTTCCTGGCCTTGCCGTTCGGCCTCCGGCCGACGCTGATTCTCGTCGTCGCCGCGGCGTCCGCCCTGCTCTACGACTGGCCGCTGAAGTCCACGGTGTTCTCGGTGGTGCCCTACCTGGTCACCTTCGGACTGCTCCCGGCCTTTGTGATCACCGCGCTGCCGGGCGACCCGACGCCGCCGGCCTGGCTGGTCGCCGCGGGCGCCCTGCTCGGCGGCGGCGCCCACTTCGCCAACGTGCTGCCCGACCTGGACGACGACGCGGCCACCGGGGTGCACGGCCTGCCGCATCGCCTGGGCGCCGCCGGCTCCGCCCTGGCGGCCGCGTTTCTCCTGCTCGGCGCGACTCTCACGCTGGTCTTCGGACCGTCCGGGCCACCGTCGTGGTCCGGCTGGTCGGCCGCCGCGGCCGCCGTCGTGGTCCTGCCGCTCGGTTGGTACGCCGCCCGGCGCGCGACGGGACGCCGGGTGGCGATGTTCCGCGCGGTGATCGTGGTGGCCCTGATCGACGTCCTTTTGCTGATCTTCTCGGGCCCGGTGGTGTGAATGGACGGGTCGGCGCACGAGCCCGATCTCGGACCGATAGCCTGAGTCTCACGCCATTGGTGTCTTTACTTGGAGGATCGTGATGCGCTCGCTGGGAACCCGCCGCGTCGCACAGGCCGCGGGTGCCGCGATGGTCGCCGTGATCGCCCTCGCCGGCTGCTCGGCCGGGCAGGTGGCCGAGACCGCCATCCTGAAGGCGCCGGTCTCGGGCCTCAACACCCAGAGCCCCGACGGCGCCCTGCTCGTCCGCAACCTCCAGGTGATCTACAACAACCCCGAGGGTTACGAAGCCAACGGCACCGCCCCGATCGAGCTCAGCCTGTTCAACCAGACCGAGCAGCCGATGACCGTGACGATCACCAGCAAGCCGCAGCAGGAGGCCACCGAGGGCGTCGTCTCGGCGCAGCAGATCGGCCTGAGCGGCGGTGCCGCCGCGGCCTCGCCGAGCGCCAACCCGGAGCCGTCCGGCAGCCGCCCGCCGGCCAACTCCGGCCTCCCCTCCGAGCAGGTCGAAGGCCCTTCCGCCGGCACGTCGTCGGAGCCGGCGGCCCCGGCCGAGCCGGCCGAGGCAGCGCTCCAGCCGGCCAAGATCACCATCCCCGGGCTGAGCAGCGCCACCTTCCTGCCGCAGGACGACGAGATGCTGGTGGCCTCCGGCCTGAGCGGCAAGCTCCGCCCGGGTTACTCGCTGAGCCTCACCATCCAGGTCGACAACGGCCAGACCCTCGACGTGGTTGCCCCGTTCGGGGTCCCGGCCTCCCCGGTCTCGCGCGCTCCGGGTATCGAGGGCGAGAACTCCGAGGAGTAATTGTCGTACCCCCCGGCTAACTTGACCGGGTGACCACCTCCCGCACGGCCGCCAAGGCAGCCCGCCCCGCCTACGTCTGCGACGCCTGCGGGCACCAGCCACCGAAATGGCTCGGCCGGTGCACCGAGTGCGGCGAGTGGGGCTCGGTGATCGAGTCCACGGTGACCAGCCCACTGGGTGCCGGGCGAGTGGTCAGCTCCCGCCTGCCGGCCGAGCCGGCCCGCCCGATCGCCACGATCAGCGCGGCCCCCGCCAAGGCCGTGCCGACCAACGTCAGCGAGCTCGACCGGGTGCTCGGCGGCGGCCTGGTCCCCGGCGCGGTGGTGCTGCTCGCCGGCGAGCCCGGTGTGGGCAAGTCCACACTGCTGCTCGATGTCGCCCAGCAGTGGGCGGCCGGCGCCGGCACACCGTCGCTCGTGGTCAGCGGCGAGGAATCGGTGAGCCAGGTCCGCCTGCGCGCCGAGCGCCTGGGCGCCCTGCACGACAAGCTCTACCTGGCGTCCGAGAGCGACCTCGGCGCCGTGCTCGGCCACCTCGACGCGGTCAAGCCCGGCCTGCTCATCCTCGACTCGGTGCAGACCATCTCGGCCCCCGGCACCGAGGGCGTCCCCGGCGGCGTCACCCAGGTCCGCGCGGTGACCTCCGCCCTGGTCGGGGTGGCGAAAGAGCGCGGCATCGCCACCGTCCTGGTCGGTCACGTCACCAAGGACGGCCAGGTCGCCGGCCCCCGCGTGCTCGAGCACCTGGTCGACGTCGTGCTGCACTTCGAGGGCGACAAGCACTCGTCGCTGCGCCTGGTCCGCGGCGTGAAAAACCGCTACGGCGCGGCCGACGAGGTGGGCTGCTTCGAGATGCACGAGGGCGGCATCACCAGCCTGGCCGACCCGTCCGGCCTGTTCCTCACCCGCTACCAGGAGCCGGTGCCCGGCACCTGCGTCACGGTCGCCATGGAGGGCCGGCGCGCCCTGGTCACCGAGGTGCAGGCGCTGATCGGCGCCGAGGTGCAGGGCAGCCCGAGGCGCACGGTGTCGGGCCTGGACAGCGCCCGGCTGGCCATGGTCCTGGCGGTCCTGGAGCGCCGCACGAAACAGCTGAAGCTCTACAACCGCGAGGTCTTCGCCGCCACCGTCGGCGGCATCCGCCTGACCGAGCCCTCGGCCGACCTGGCGATGGCCCTGGCCGTGGCGTCCGGCGGCCTCGACCTGGCGATGGCCCCACACCTGGTGGCGATCGGCGAGGTCGGCCTGACCGGCGAGATCCGCCGGGTCGGAGCGGTCGGCCGCCGCCTGGCCGAGGCCGCCCGCCTGGGTTTCAAGGAGGCCTTGGTGCCGCCCGGCTGCGACCCCGAGGGCACCGCGCCGAAAGGGATGCGGGTAACGGAGGTCTCCGACCTGCGAGGCGCACTACAGGCCGCAGCCAAGGCCTCCGCCGGGTGACACAGCGTGATGTTTCATCACGCTACGGAGCATTCATCGAACCACGGCTCGTTGGCCTGGATGACATTCCGTAGAATGTACAGGTGCCGCTCGACCGCGATGGTTCCAAGCCCGCTGCCGCCACCCCGACGCCGCGACCCGGCGTCAACGGTTCGGCGCACCGCGCCGCGTCGACGACGTCCACCCCGGGCCTCTCCGGCGGCGGCGTGACCGCCGATCCGCTACGCGCCAATCTGGCGCTGATGGCCCCCGGCACAGCCCTGCGCGACGGCCTGGAGCGCATCCTGCGCGGCCGCACCGGCGCCCTGATAGTCCTGGGCCACGACGCCGTCGTGGAGAGCATCTGCACCGGCGGCTTCCCGCTCGACGTCGAGTTCTCCGCCACCCGCCTGCGAGAGCTGTGCAAGATGGACGGCGCCGTGGTCATGAGCAGCGACGGCACGAGGATCGTCCGGGCCGCCGTGCACCTGATGCCCGACCCGTCCATCCCGTCGGAGGAGTCCGGCACACGGCACCGCACCGCCGAGCGCGTCGCGAAGCAGTCCGGCTTCCCGGTGATCTCGGTGAGCCAGTCGATGCGCATCATCGGCCTCTACGTGAACGGCCAGCGCCACGTCCTGGACGACTCGGCCGCCATCCTCTCCCGCGCCAACCAGGCGCTGGCCACGCTGGAACGCTACAAACTCCGGCTGGACGAGGTCTCCGGCACCCTGTCGGCCCTGGAGATCGAAGACTTGGTCACAGTCCGTGACGCTGTCGCGGTAGTCCAGCGACTAGAGATGGTCCGCCGAATCGCCGACGAGATCTCCGGCTACGTGGTCGAGCTCGGCACCGACGGCCGCCTACTGGCCCTGCAGCTGGACGAGCTGATGGCCGGCGTGGACGCCGACCGCACCCTGGTGATCCGCGACTACCTGCCCACCGGCCGCAAGGCCAGGACGCTGGACGAGGCTCTCGTAGAACTGGACCTCCTGTCGGCCACCGAGATGATCGACCTGGTAGCGGTGGCCAAGGCGATCGGCTACCCAGGAGCGTCAGACGCCCTCGACGCGGCCGTGTCGCCGAGGGGTTTCCGCCTGCTGGCCAAGGTCCCGCGCCTCCCGTCCCAGATCGTCGACCGCCTGGTAGACCACTTCGGCAGCCTGCAGCGCCTGCTGGGCGCCACAGTAGAAGACCTACAGGCGGTAGACGGCGTAGGCGACGCAAGAGCAAGGGGAGTCCGAGAGGGCCTGTCCCGCCTGGCCGAGGCGTCAATCCTGGAGCGCTACGTCTAACGCAACCTGACCGACCGGATCCGGCATATCAGATATGTCCGACCGGGCAGATGGACGGCGGACGGACCCGAGGTCGGCGGGAAGCGATCGGGCGGAGGCGCGCGGCAGGCCGGAGGCCGGCAGGCAGCCCGAGGCGGGCGGAGGCCGACAGCAAGCCGGAGGCCGGCAGGCAGTCCGAGGTGGGCAGGCGGCCCGAGGCGGGCGGAGGCCGACAGCAAGCCCGAGGTGGGCGGGCAGCCCGGGGCGGGCGGAGGCGGGCGGCAGGCCGGAGGCCGGCAGCAAGCCGGAGGCCAGCAGGCAGCCCGAGGCGGCCGGACGCGCGCAGCAGGCCGGAGGCCGGCAGCAAGCCGAAGGCCAGCAGGCAGCCCGAGGCAGGCGGACGCGCGCAGCAGGCCGGAGACAGGCGGCTGGCGGCTGGCGGCTGGCGGCTGGCGGCTGGCGGCTGGCGGCTGGCGGCTGGCGGCTGGCGGCTGGCGGCTGGCGGCTGGCGGCTGCATCAAACGCAAGCACCGCCCATTCACGCCACAACCAGCGGTTTTGGGCTTGGGTGATCTCCTTGCGGCGGCACGCCCCAAAGATCGCGCCGGTGGGTGGCGCGCAAGCGGGTTTTGCTTGTGGGCCGCCCGCCGGTGTGATCGCCTCAAGTGCCGCCGC
>NZ_BOQN01000066.1 GCF_018332695.1 Paractinoplanes toevensis | reverse complement strand
GTCGGGTGATGGTGCGGTTGGCGACGATGTCTGCCGTACCGGAAAGCGGGTTTGATTCTCGCGACCCTGACCTCAAAGGGTGTCTAGAGCTTCCCCGGGGAGGGGACGTTCCGGTTCGGCGGTGGGCGGCGTTTACTTCTCTGGCCGGAGCATGCAGCTAGAGAAACGGATCGCCTGTGCCTTCACGTCGTCGTGCCGGGGTGTCGGAGGTGTCCGGTGCCAAGGGGATTCAGGACATTCTGTGGAAGGCGGCCAACCGGCTGCGCGGGACCATGGACGCCGCGCAGTACAAGGAGTTCGTGCTCGGGCTGGTCTTTCTCAAGTATGTGTCGGATGCGCCGGGCGGCTTCCGGGTGCCGGCCGAGGCCCGGTGGGATCACCTCGTCGCGCACTCGGCGGGGGACATCGGGCGGCGGCTCGACGACGCCATGGACGCGATCATGCGGGAGAACCCGGCGCTCGGCGGGGTGCTGCCGAAGATCTTCGCCCGGGGTGGGGTCGAGGGGGCGACGCTCCGGGAGCTGGTGACGCTGATCAGTGACGCCCGGTTCGCCGGGGCCGGGCAGGACGTGCTCGGCGAGGTGTACGAGTACTTCCTGGAGAAGTTCGCCCGGGCCGAGGGGAAGCGGGCGGGGGAGTTCTACACGCCGGCCAGCGTGGTGAAACTGCTCGTGGACGTTCTGGAACCCTTCCACGGGAAGGTGTACGACCCCTGTTGCGGGTCGGGTGGCATGTTCGTGCAGGCGGGGCGCGTCCACGGGCGGGACATCGCCGTCTTCGGGCAGGAGGGCAACGAGCGCACCTGGCGGCTGGCCAAGATGAACCTGGCCATCCACGGGATGGATCCGGACGGCATCGGTGACCGGTGGGCGGACACCTTCGCCGACGACCGGCATCCCGGCCTGCTGGCCGATTTCATCATGGCCAACCCGCCGTTCAACATGAGCGGCTGGGCGCGCCGGGAGGACGACCCCCGATGGGCGTACGGGATTCCCCCGCGCGGCAACGCCAACTTCGCCTGGCTGCAGCACATGGTCGCGAAACTGGGTGAGCGCGGCAGTGCGGGTGTGGTGCTGTCCAACGGGTCGATGTCGTCGAGGCTGTCCGGGGAGGGGGAGATCCGGCGCCGGCTGGTCGAGGACGACCTGGTCTCCTGCATGGTGGCGCTGCCGGGGAACCTGTTCCGCACCACCGCCATCCCGGCCTGCCTGTGGTTCCTCAGCCGGGACAAGGGGGCCCGGCGCGGGCAGATCCTGTTCATCGACGCGCGCGGGCTGGGCACCATGGTGGACCGGACCGAGCGGGTGCTCACCGACGCGGACGTCGCGCGGATCGCGGACCGCTATCACGGGTGGCGCGGAACCGCGTACGCCGATGTGCCAGGTTTTTGTTTCTCCGCCTCGCTGGCGCAGGTCGCCGCGAATGACCACGTCCTCAACCCGGGCCGTTATGTCGGCGCCGCCTCGGCGGCGGAGGACCCGGGCGCCGAGCCGGCCGCCGACCGGATCGCCCGGCTCACCAAGGAGCTGTACGCCCAGTTCGAGGAGTCGGCGCGGCTCGCGGCGGCGGTCCGTGAGCAGTTGGGCAAGCTGGATGGCTGACTGGCCGACCGGCATGGTCCGGGACATCGCCGTCCCGAAGGGCCTGATCGGTGGCCCGTTCGGGTCGATGCTCGGCGGCAAGGACTACGTGCCGGGCGGGGTGCCGGTGATCCGCGGGGTGAACCTGGCCTCCGACGGCTTCTTCGACGTGTCCGAGTTCGTCTACGTCACGCCGGCGAAGGCGGCCGGTGAGCTGGCCCGCAACCTGGCCCGGCCGGGCGACGTGATCTTCACCCAGCGCGGCACCCTCGGCCAGGTCGGCATCGTCCCACCGGCCCCGCACGACACCTACGTCGTCTCCCAGTCCCAGATGCGCCTGCGCGTCGATCCGGCCCGTGCCGACCCGCGGTACGTCTACTACCAGTTCCGCAGTCCGGCGATGCGGTCCCTGGTCCGGGGCAGCGCCATCACCGCCGGTGTCCCGCACATCAACCTCGGCATCCTCGCCGCGCTGCCGATCGTGATCCCGCCGCTGGCGGTCCAGCGCGAGGTGGCCGACCTGCTCACGTCGCTGGACGAGAAGATCGCCGGCAACGAGCGCCTGGCCGCGACGGCGCTGGCCCTGGCCGAGGCCGAGTTCGCGGCCGCGATGGCCGGCCGGAGCCGGTCCGGCGTGCTCGGTGACGTCCTCGACCTGGTGTACGGGAAGGCGCTGCCGGCCGGGCTCCGCAACCCCGGACCGATCCCGGTGTACGGCAGTGGCGGGCGGTCCGGCTCCCACGACACCGCCCTGGTGCCCGGGCCCGGCATCGTCGTCGGCCGCAAGGGCACGGTGGGCGCGGTGCACTGGTCGTCGACCGACTTCTTCCCGATCGACACCACCTACTACGTGCGACCCCGGACGATCTCCCTCCAGTACGCCTACCTGCTGCTGCGCGGCCTCGGACTGGAGGGCATGAATTCCGACTCCGCCGTGCCCGGCCTCAACCGTGCCCGGGCGCTGGCCGTGCCGATCCGCATCCCGGAGAGGCCGGAACTCGAGCGGGCGGTCCCGCTGTTCGCCCTGCGGGACCGCCTGGAACGGGAGAACGAGGCGCTCCGCGCACTTCGCGACGACCTGCTGCCGCGCCTGGTCTCCGAAGGGCTGCGCGGCGCCCGGCAGCCACGCAGAATGGCGCGATGAACGCCGACGAACAGTGGCTCCTGGAGGGCGACCCGGCGATTCGCTGGCGGGTGCTGCGGGACCTGACCGGTGCCGCCGCCGCGGAGGTCACCCGGGAACGGAACCGGGTCGCCACCGAGGGCTGGGGTGCGCGCCTTCTCGCCGAGCAGGACGACGACGGCCGGTGGAGCGGCGCCGACTACGCGCCCAAGTGGACCTCGACGACGTACACCCTGCTTCGTCTGCTCTGGCTGGGTCTGCCGCCCGGCCATCCGGCAGCGCTGACGGCCTGCGAACGGCTGTGGGAGTGGCGGGCCCGCTGGCGCGTGCCGGAAACCTGCATCGCCGGCATCCTGGTCCGGCTCACGAGCCATTTCCGGTACGACGCGGAGGGGCTCGACGATCTGGTGGCCTACCTGCTGGACCAGCAACTGGCCGACGGCGGCTGGAACTGCGCGACCAGGACCGACAAGGGCAAGCACGGCTCGTTCCACACCAGCATCCAGGTGCTGGAGGCGCTGGACGCCTATCCGGGTGACACCGGCGACGCGGCCCGCAAGGGCCGGGAGTTCTTCCTCCGGCACCGGCTCTATCAGTCGCACCGCACCGGGGAGGTGGCGATCCGGGCGAGCGTCCGGTTCCCCGCGTTTCCGGAGTGGCATTTCGACGTTCTGCGCGGCCTCGAGTACTTCGCCGGGGCCGGGGCCGGGCCGGACGAGCGGCTCGGGGACGCGGCCGCCGTGGTCGAGCGGGCGCGCCGCCGGGACGGTCGCTGGCCCACCTACGCCGAGTACCCCGGGCGGCAGTGGTTTCCGCTGGAGCCGCCCGGCGCGAGCCGGTGGAACACCGCCCGGGCGCTGCGGGTGCTGCGCTGGTGGAACGGCCGCTGATACCGGTTCGTGGCGCGCGCGAGACCGGCCCGGTGAACTGCGCTGATTGACTTCGGGCTATGCACGGGGACACTGCACAGCGGGAAAAGAAATTGTGGACGGTCGGCGGCTTCGTCGTTCTCGTCGCCATCACCTGGTGGCGGCCCATCTATCCGGCCGAACAGGCACTGCATCATTCACTGACCGTCATCGGGCTGGTGGCGCTGATTCTGGTGAATCGCGCGCGTCCCGTCCCGTACACCTCGTTCCTTTTGATTCTAATTTTCTTGGCTCTGCATTCGGTGGCGGCGCGGTGGATCTATTCTTTCGTGCCCTACGACGACTGGACCGACTCGCTGTTCGGGTTCCGGGTCAGCGACCTGTTCGGCTGGCGGCGCAACAACTTCGACCGGCTGGTGCACCTGAGCTACGGGCTCTGCTTCGGGCCGGTCGTCTGCCGGGCGCTGAAACCGCGGCTGGGCAAGTGGGCGGCATTCGCCGCCGTCGACGTCGTGCTGTCGACCAGCGCGTTGTATGAGCTTTTCGAATGGGCGATCGCGATGACCCTCGCACCGGGGGCCGCGGAGGCATACAACGGACAACAGGGCGATATGTGGGACGCGCACAAGGACATGGCCATCGCGACCCTCGGCGCCGTTCTGGGTGTAGCGGTGGCCCGGTCGGGTAGAAATGATTCCAGAAGCTTGTCCATGGCAACGAATGACGGCGGGGGTTGGTCATGACAGCGGATGCGATGGTGCGCGGGCGACGGGGGTTCTCGGACCTGCCGGTTCTTCCGAAGATCATCGCAGGGGCGGCGATCACGCTGATCGTGGCGGTGACCGTGGGCGTGGTGGCGCTGGTGAAGCTCGACTCCACCGCCAAACAGGTGCAGGAGATGTATGAGATACAGGTCAAACCGCTGATCGTGCTGGGGCAGGCGGACCGGCTGATGATGCAGTTGCGGGTGGATCTGCTGCGGCACGGCCTCACTCCGTCGGCGGCGACCAAAGCGAAGATCGAGACGCAGATCGCCGCCGAGGAGGACGAACTCGCCGCGCTGATCGCGTCGTACCGGACGAACGCCGCCGACCCGGCTCTGGCCGACAAGTTCTCCGCGGACTGGAAGACGGCGACGGCCCTGCGCGACGAGACGCTGCTGCCGCTGTCCCGGGCCGGCCAGAGCGTCCGGTTCGAGCAGCTGCGCTCCACCCGGTTCCAGCCACTCGCCGTAACGGCGGCCGACGATCTCGACGAGGCCTACAGTGCCGAATCCGCTCAGTCCGCCGCCCGGGCCACGACGGCTCGCGCCGACTACAGGAGCGCCCGCCTCATGATCATTCTCCTGCTGGTCGTGGGCGGGCTGGTCGCTCTGGGGCTGGCCGTGGTGGTGGCGCGGGCGATCGTGCGTTCGGTGCGGTCGGTGTCGGTGGTGGCCAAGGCACTGGCCCAGGGTGATCTCACGGTCCGGTCGGGGGTGCGCTCCGGCGACGAGCTCGGGCTGATGGCCCGCGACCTGGACGCCGCGATGGGCACCCTGCGCGACACGGTCGAGGAGCTGGAGCAGAACTCGGTCACCCTGGCCGGTTCCAGCGAGGAACTGGCCATCACCAGCAGCCAGATCGCGGAGGCCGCCGAACGCACGAACGCCCAGGTCAGTGCGGTGTCGGCCAGTGCCGGGCAGGTCGGCGCGAACATCGCGACGGTCGCGGCCAGCTCGGAGGAGATGGGCGCCGCGATCAACGAGATCGCCAGCAACGCCGGCGAGGCCGCCCGGGTCGCGGCCGACGCGGTCACCCTGGCCGAGTCCACCAACCAGACGGTCAGCAAGCTGGGCGCGTCGTCGGCCGAGATCGGCAACGTGATCAAGGTGATCACCTCGATCGCCGAGCAGACCAACCTGCTCGCGCTGAACGCGACCATCGAGGCGGCCCGCGCAGGGGAGTCCGGCAAGGGCTTCGCGGTGGTCGCCAGCGAGGTGAAGGATCTCGCCCAGGAGACGGCGAAGGCCACCGAGGACATCAGCGTCCGGGTGCAGGCGATCCAGACCGACACGGCCGGCGCGGTCACCGCCATCGCCGAGATCCAGTCGGTGATCGGGCAGATCAACGAGTTCCAGACCACGATCGCGTCGGCGGTGGAGGAGCAGACCGCCACCACCAACGAGATGGTCCGCAACGTCAGCGCCGCCGCCGCGGGGGCCGCCGAGATCTCGGAATCGGTCACCGACGTCTCCGAGGCGACCCAGAACACCGCGGCCGCGGTCACCGAGGCGCAGACCACCACCAGCGAGCTCGCCCGAATGAGCGGCGATCTGCAGCGCATCGTCGGACAGTTCCGCGTGCGGGTGTGACGCGCGTAGGTTGGGGTCATGTCGGCGATGAAGAAGCTCATCAACGATCCCGCCCATGTGGTCGCCGACGCGCTGCGCGGTGTCGCACTCGCCCACCCGGAGCTGCGCGTCGACCACGAACAGAAAGTCGTCTACCGGGGTGACGCCCCGGTGCGCGGCAAGGTCGGACTGATCTCCGGCGGCGGCTCCGGGCACGAGCCGCTGCACGCCGGCTTCGTCGGGCCGGGCATGCTCGACGCCGCCTGCGCCGGCGAGATCTTCACCTCGCCGGTCCCCGACCAGATGGTCGCGGCCACCAAGGGCGTCGACGGCGGCGCCGGGGTGCTGCACATCGTCAAGAACTACACCGGCGACGTGATGAACTTCGAGATGGCCGCCGAGATCGTCGCGGCCGAGACCGGCACCGAGGTGATCGCCGTGGTCACCGACGACGACGTGGCGGTGCAGGACAGCCTCTACACGGCCGGTCGGCGCGGGGTCGGCGTCACCGTCCTGGTCGAGAAGATCGCCGGGGCCGCCGCCGCCGAGGGCCGGCCCCTCGCCGACGTGGCCGCGGTCGCCCGGAAGGTCAACGAGAACGGGCGCAGCATGGGCCTGGCGCTCACCTCGTGCACCGTCCCGGCCGCCGGCAAGCCCACCTTCGACCTGCCCGACGGCCAGATGGAGGTCGGCATCGGCATCCACGGCGAGCCCGGGCGGCGCCGGGTGCCGGTGGCGTCCGCCGCCGAGGCCGCGGAGATGCTGGTGACGCCGATTCTCGCCGACCTCGATTATCACAGCGGGGTCATCGCGTTCGTCAACGGGATGGGCGCCACCCCGCTGATCGAGCTCTACGTGCTGTTCGCCGAGGTCGCCGCGATCCTCGAGAAATCCGGGGTGGGCATCGCCCGGTCGCTGGTCGGGCCGTACATCACGAGCCTCGACATGGCCGGCGCCTCGGTGACGCTGCTGCGGGCCGACGACGAGATCCTGCGATTGTGGGACGCCCCGGTGCGTACTCCGGGCCTGCGCTGGGGAATCTGACCGGCATGGCTGACACCGTGGACACCGAGGCCCTGCACGCCTGGATTCGCGAGTTCGCCCGGCTGATCGCCGAACACAAGGATCTGCTGACCGAGCTGGACTCCGCGATCGGCGACGCCGATCACGGCATCAACCTGCACCGGGGCATGTCCGCGGTGGTCGAGGTCCTCGAGAAGGAGTCGCCCGGGCGTCCGGCCGAGCTTTTGAAGCGTACGGGGATGACGCTCGTCTCCACGGTGGGCGGCGCGAGTGGCCCGCTGTACGGCACGGCGTTCCTGCGGATGTCCGCCATCGCCGGCGACGCCGAGACCCTCGACGGGGCCGACATCGCCAAGATCCTGCGGGCGGCCCTGGACGGGGTGGTGGCGCGGGGCAAGGCCCAGGCCGGCGACAAGACGATGTACGACGCGCTGGCCCCGGCCGTGGAGAGCATCGAGGAGAGCATCGCCGACGGTCAGCCGCTCGGTGAGGCCCTGGACAACGCGGTCCGCGCGGCCGAGCAGGGTCGCGCGGCCACCGTCGCGATGGTCGCCCGTAAGGGCCGGGCCAGCTACCTGGGCGAACGCAGCGCGGGCCACCAGGATCCGGGCGCCACGTCGGTGACGCTGCTGGTGGCGGCGGCCGCCAGGGCGCTGGCCTGACGGTGGTCGGCCTGGTGGTGGTGAGCCACAGCCGTGCCCTGGCCCGGGCCGCGGTGACGCTGGCCGCCGAGATGGCCGCGGGCGCGCGCATCGAGATCGCGGCCGGGCTGGACGACACGACGCTCGGCACCGACGCGACCGCCATCGTGGACGCTCTCGTCGCGGCGGACGACGGCGACGGCGTGGTGGTGCTGATGGACCTCGGCAGCGCGGTGCTCTCCGCCGAGCTGGCTCTGGAACTGGTGGACGAGGACCTGCGGTCCCGGGTGGTGCTCTGCCCGGCCCCGCTGGTGGAGGGCCTGGTGGCCGCGGCGGTCACGGCCGCGGGCGGCGCCGGTCGCGACGAGGTGGCGCGTGAGGCGTCCGACGGGTTGCTGGGCAAGGTGGCCCAGTTGGGCACGGCACCCGCTGAGGACGCCGGCGGCGAGGCGATGGCGACGGTCACCGTGGGGAATCCGCACGGGCTGCACGCCCGCCCGGCCGCCCGGCTGGTCACCGAGGCCCGCCGGCTCAACGCCGGCCTGGAGGTCCGCAACCGCACCACCGGCTCGGCCTGGGTGCCGGCCACCAGCCTGTCCCGGGTGGCGACCCTCGGCGCCCTGCGCGGCCACGAGATCGACGTGCGCGCGTCCGGGCCGGGAGCGCGGGCCGCGGTCGACGAGATCGTGGCGGTGGCCGCCCGGCGCTTCGACGAGACCCCGCCCGAACTCGACAAGATCGGCGAGTGGGGCGGGCCGGTGCCGGTGGACCTCGACCTGATCGGCGGGAACACGACCGGCACCGGGGTGCGGCGGGGGCAGGGCGCGTCGGCCGGGATCGGGATCGGGCCGGCCTGGCGGCGGTCGAGCACCCCGCCCGAGGTGCCGGACGAACCCTCGCAGGGCACCGACGTGGAGTGGCGGCGGGTCGAGGACGCGGTCGCCGCGGTCCGCCTGGAGATCGACAAGATCTGGGAGGGCAACCCCGAGGCCAGCATCTTCGACGCGCACCTGCTGCTGCTCGACGACGCCGAACTGCTCGGCGAGGTGCGGCAGCGGATCGAGGGCGGCCAGGCGGCGCCGCAGGCGTTCCGCGGTGCGGCCGGGCGGATCGCCGCCGAGTTCGACACCCTCGACGATCCCTACCTGCGCGGCCGCGGCGACGACGTGCACGCGGTCGCCGACCAGGTGCTGCGGGCCATGCTCGGCATCTCCGGCACGGCGGCCTCGGGCGACGGCGTCCTGGTCGCCCCCGACCTCACCCCGGCCGAGGCGGCCACCCTCGATCCGGTCCGGGTCACCGGCGTGCTCCTGGCCTTCGGCAGCCCCACCTCGCACGGCGCGATCCTGGCCCGCACCCGGGGCATCCCGATGGTCGTCGGGGCCGGACCGGCCGTGCTCAGCGGCCCGCCCGGTGCGGTCGTCGTCCTCGACGGTTCGACCGGCGAGTTCGCGATCTCCCCGCCCGAGCCGGTCGCCGCCGCGTTCCGCGACCGGGCCGCCGAGCGGTCCGCCCGGGCCGGCCGGGCCGCCGCCCGGGCCGGCGAACCGGCGGTCACCGCCGACGGGGTGACCGTCCACGTCGCCGCGAACCTCGGCTCGGTGGCCGACGCCCGGGCCGCCGCCGCGAACGGCGCCGACCTGGCCGGGCTGGTGCGCACCGAGTTCCTCTTCCTCGACCGCGACGCCGCGCCGAGCGTCGACGAGCAGGTCGCCGTCTACCGGCAGATCGCCGAGGCGCTCGGCGGCCGGCGGATCACCCTGCGCACCCTCGACGTCGGCGGGGACAAGCCGCTGCGCTACGCGCCGGCCCCGCACGAGCAGAACCCCTTCCTCGGCGTACGCGGCATCCGGCACTCGCTCGCGCACCCCGCCGTGTTCGCCGACCAACTCCTGGCGATCGCCCGGGTGGCCCGCGAGACGCCGGTCAGCATCATGTTCCCGATGGTCAGCACGGTCGGCGAGGTGGTCACCGCGCGGCGGATGCTGGACGACGCGATCGGCCGGGCCGGCCGATCGGACGGGCTGCGCGTGGGGATCATGATCGAGGTGCCGGCCGCCGCGCTGCGGTCGGCGGCCTTCACGCCGTACGTCGATTTCGTCAGCGTGGGTACCAACGACCTGACGCAGTACACCCTGGCCGCGGAGCGCGGCAATGCCGCGCTGTCCGCGGACGGTCTCGATCCGGCGGTTCTCCGGCTGATCAGGCTGGTCTGCGAGCAGTCCGGCGTGCCGGTCGCGGTGTGCGGGGAACTGGCCGCGGACGAGGCCGCCGTGCCACTGCTGACGGCTTTGGGGGTACGCGAATTGAGCGTCGCGCCGCCCGCCGTGCCGCTGGTGAAGGAGTCGGTCCGCGGCACCCGCCTGGAGCAGGCCGGACCGTTGGCCGAACGAGCCTGTGGACTGGCCGACGCAAATGCCGTACGAGCCCTGCTAAAGCCGGGAAACGTCCATTCCGGACGCTGATACAAAGCGTACAAAAACGCGGGTGAGAAGCGTCATATGACCTGGTCGATATGGCGAATTCCGTCGTTGTTCGCCCGCGTCCCCGTTACTTCCCCGAAAATCTGCTGTCATCGGGTGTAATTACTCTCCACCGATCGACAACCTTCGGAGGAAACTTTTCGATGCGCCTATATAGACGCGCCGGGACGGTGGCTGTTGTCACCGCGCTGGGTCTGAGCCTGACCGGCCAGGCCTTCGCGGCTGAGGACACCGCCTTCATCAGCGAGATTCACTACGACAACGCGGGCACCGACTCCGGTGAGGCGATAGAGATCCAGGCGCCGGTGGGCTTCGACCTGTCCGGTTGGAAGATCGTCCTCTACAACGGTGACGCCTCCACCGGTGGTGGCTCGTACAACACGGCCGCGCTGAGCGGCGCTGTCCCGGCCGCCGGCGTGGTTGTGCAGACCTATGCGGTCAACGGCATCCAGAACGGCGCACCCGACGGTGTCGCCCTGGTGAAGCCGGACAACTCGGTCGCCGAGTTCCTCAGCTACGAGGGCGCCTTCGCCGCCACCAGCGGCCCGGCCGCCGGGGTGACCAGCACCGACATCGGCGTGCTGGAGCCCGGCAGCGACCCGGTCGGCTACTCGCTGCAGAAGATCGACGGCGTCTGGAAGGCTCCCGCGCAGAACACCTTCGGCGCGCTCAACTCGGCGACCACGCCGGAGGAGCCCACCGACCCGGACCCGGTCGGCTGCACCACCGCGGTCACCAACACGATCGCCGAGGTGCAGGGCACCGGCACGGCGACCCCGCTGACCGGCACGGTCACCGTCCAGGGCATCGTCACCGCCGACCACCGCACCGGCGGTTTCAACGGCGTCTACCTGCAGACCGAGGGCACCGGCGGCAGCCGCCCGGTCGCCGCCGGCACCGCCTCCGACGGCATCTTCGTCTACGTCGGATCCGGCACCAACCAGCCCGCGGTCGCGATCGGCGACAAGGTGCGGGTCACCGGCGCGGTCAGCGAGTACAACGGGCTCACCGAGCTGAGCATCGCGGCCAGGACCGATCTGCAGGTCTGCGCGCACAACGCCGCCCTGCCCGCCCCGGTCCCGCTGACCCTGCCGCTGGCCGCCGACGCCCGCGAGTCGGTCGAGGGCATGCTGGTCGCCCCCGCGGGTGCGTACACGGTGTCGGACACCTACTACGCCAACCTGTACGGCGAGATCGTGCTCGCGGCCGGTTCCAAGCCCGCCCGCATCCCGACCGACATCGCCCGCCCGGGTTCGGCCGAGGCGCTCGCCCAGAAGGCGGCCAACGCGAACGCCCGGGTGCTGCTCGACGACGCGAAGACCACCAACCTCTCGGCCGCCGGGCTCGCCCCGCCGTATTTGAGCGCCGCCGACCCGGTCCGCACCGGCGACACGGTGGAGAAGTTCGGCCCGGTCGTGTTCAGCTACGAGTACGGCGACTGGATGTTCGAGCCGACCACCCCGGTCTCGGCCGACACCCCGGCCGCGGCGCGCACCTCGTTCACGCCCACCAACCCGCGCACCGCGCACCCGGCCGCCGTGGGCGGCGACATCAAGGTCGCCAGCTTCAACGTGCTGAACTACTTCGTCCACTTCGGTGGCGACGCCCGCGGTGCCGTCGACGCGGCCGCCGCGGCCAAGCAGCAGGCGAAGATCGTCTCGGCGATCACCGCGCTGGACGCCGACGTGGTCGCCCTCATGGAGATCGAGAACTCGCTTCGGTTCGAGCCCGACGACCCGCAGATGGCGCTCAAGGTCCTGGTCGGGGCGCTGAACGACGTCGACGGGGCGGGCACCTGGGACTACGTGCGGTCACCGGCCGAGCTGCCGGCGGCCACCGCGCAGGACGTGATCACCACGGCGATCATCTACAAGCCGGCCGCGGTGACTCCGAAGGGCACTTCCCGGTCGATCAACGACGAGACGGTGTGGTCGAACGCCCGCGAGCCGATCGCGCAGACCTTCACCGCCGGCGCGATCGACTTCACGGTCGTCGCCAACCACCTCAAGTCGAAGAGCGCCTCGGTCGCCCCGACCGGCGACAACGTCGACGCCGGGGACGGGCAGGGCCCGTACAACGGCGACCGGAAGCGGCAGGCGGCCTCGCTGGCGGCCTTCGTCGCGTCGCTCGGGGGCAAGAACGCCATCCTGCTCGGTGACTTCAACTCGTACACCGAGGAGGACCCGATGCAGGTCCTCTACGACGCGGGCTATGAGGACGTGCACACCACGCACGCGCCGGGCAAGTCGTCGTACGTCTTCGGTGGCGAGTCGGGTTCGCTCGACCACGCCCTGGTCACCCCGTCGCTCGCGGCGCGGGTCACCGGTGTCGACATCTGGAACATCAACTCGGTCGAGTCGTACGCGTTCCAGTACGACGGGTTCGCCCCGTTCTACGCCCCGAACCCGTACCGGGCCAGCGACCACGACCCGGTCGTCATCGGTCTCGAGACCGGCCTGACCGGGCCGGTCGACCTGCAGCTGCTGTCCATCAACGACTTCCACGGCCGGCTCGAGGCGCCGACCGCCGGGGTCGGCGGTGCCGCCCAGCTGGTCGGCATGGTCAACAAGCTGCGCGCGGCGAACCCGAACACCGCGTGGGTGTCGGCCGGTGACAACATCGGCGCGTCCACGTTCATCTCGGCGATCGACAACGACAACCCGACGATCGACGCGCTGAACGCCGGTGGCCTCAACGTCTCCGCGGTCGGCAACCACGAGTTCGACAAGGGTCTCGCCGACCTGGTCGGCCGGGTCGACGACCGGGCCAACTTCCCCTACCTGGCGGCCAACGTCTACAAGGACGGCCGGCGGGTGCTGCCCGGCTACTCGGTGCAGGCCGTGGGTGGCGTCCAGGTCGGCTACATCGGCGTGGTCACCGAGCAGACCGGTTCGCTGGTCAGCCCGGACGGAATCGCCGGCGTCGAGTTCCGCGATCCGGTCGCGGAGGCGAACACCCTCGCGAACCAGCTCTCGGACGGCGACGCGAGCAACGGCGAGGCCGACGTGGTGGTGCTGCTCGCCCACGAGGGTGCGGCCACCGAGAACATCAACTCGGCGGCGGCGCTGCAGGCCGACCCGGTCTTCGGCGAGTTCACCCGGGTCAACGCCAACATCGACGCGATCCTCAGCGGGCACACCCACCAGCCGTACGCGTTCGAGGTCCCGATCCCGGGCACCGACCGCACCCGCCCGGTCATCCAGGCCGAGGACTACGGCGTCAAGCTGGGCAAGGCCGTGCTGACCTACGACCCGGCCACCAAGTCGGTGACCGCCTCGACGGCCGAGCTGCTGAACGTGTCCGGTCAGCCGACCGACGCCACCGTCGCGGCCATCGTGGCCGCCGCCAAGGTCAAGTCCGAGGTGCTCGGCCAGCAGAAGCTCGGCACGATCACCGGCGACATCCTGCGGGCCTTCGCCAACGGGGCCGAGGACCGCGGATCCGAGTCGGTGCTCGGCAACTTCATCGCCGACGTCCAGCTCGACCAGACCAAGGCGGCCGGCCGCGGCGGTGCGCAGATCGCCTTCATGAACCCGGGCGGCCTGCGCAACGACCTGAAGTACGGCACCGACGGCACGGTCACCTACTCCGCGGCGTTCGCGGTGCAGCCGTTCTCGAACGACGTGGTGACCCAGACCCTCACCGGCGCCCAGATCAAGCAGGTGCTCGAGGAGCAGTGGCAGCCGGACGGGGCCTCCCGCCCGGTGCTGCACCTGGGCTCGTCGAAGGGGCTCACCTACTCCTACGACGTGTCGCAGCCGCGCGGCTCCCGGATCATCGCGTCCTCGTTGAAGCTCAACGGGGTCGTGCTCAACCCGACCGGCACCTACCGGGTCACGTCGAACTCGTTCCTCGCCGCGGGTGGCGACAACTTCCTCACCCTCGGCAAGGGCACCGACCGGGTAACCACCGGCGACAACGACCTGACCATGCTGGTCAACTACCTGGCCGCCAACTCGCCGGTCACCGCGGACTCCGTGTTCCGCTCGACCCCGGGCAAGGCCGACAGCACCGCGCCGACCGGCACCTTCGCGGTCGCGCCCACCGCCGTGTGGGCCGGCCAGACGGTGACGGTCTCCGTGACCGCCACCGACGACGTCACTCCGGCGGCCGACATCAAGAAGGTCGTCAACTGGGGCGACGGCACCACCGACTCGTCGGCGACCCATGTGTACCCGGCGGCCGGCACCTTCACGCCGACCGTGACGCTGACCGACCAGGCCGGCAACAGCGGCCCGGCGACCGGATCCGGCACCGTGACCGTCACGGCCCAGCCCGGCAAATTCACCCTGGACAAGACGTCGATCTGGGTGACGCAGTCGGTCACCCTGACGGTCAGCGGCATCAGCAAGGCCGTCGTCGACTGGGGTGACGGCTCCACCGCCACCGTGGCGAACGGCCGCTTCACCCACACCTACCGCACGGCCGGCTCCTACCCGGTCGAGGTGACGCCGTCCAACGCCAACGGGGCCGGCACGCCGGTCACCGCCGGCACGGTGACGGTCAAGGCCGACACGGTGGCGCCGACCGTCTCGCTCGACGTCCCGTGGCACCCGGAGTACGCCTCGTCCTGGTGGGTTCTCACCGGCAAGGTGTCCGACGAGGGCCTCGGCGGCGAGAAGGTGAAGCTGCAGCTGATCCAGGAGCGGTCCGGCAAGTGGTACTACTACGCCGGCGGCCGCTGGACCAGGGCGACCTCCAAGGCGCAGGCCCAGGACAAGGCGCAGGAGGTCGGCAACCTCCTCGACCTGTGGGGCAGCTGGCTGACCATCGTGGTCGGTGTCGAGAAGGGCACCCTCGAGGTCACCTACTGGGCGGAGGACAAGGCGGGCAACGAGTCCACCCCGACGACCTACACCCAGAAGATCACCAAATAATTGTGTACGGCGGCCCTCGTCCCGCTCTTCGCGGGGCGGGGGCCGCTCCCTATCTGTTCAGCAGGTCCTGCATCTTCCCGGCGATCAGCCCGGCCGCCCGGCGCGGACTCAGCCGGTACAGCTTGTCCATCATCCGCGCGTCCTTGCCGATCAGGACCCGGTAGGCGTTCGCCTCCACCCCGTCGAGGATGTCCCGGGCGGCCCGCTCCAGCAGCACCGGCAGGAACGCCTTGGTCAGGTGGAGCCTGCCCGACCAGTTGACCGCGAAGACCCGGTCGGTGACGTCGAGCGGGTGCGCCGAGATGTCCGGGTGGCCCGCGGTGGCCTGCTCGAGAGTCTCCGGGTTGAGATCGACGGCGGCGACCTTCGACCGCGCCGGGCCGCTTCCAGGGCGACGGCCCGGCCGATGCCACTGCCGGCGCCGGTGACCACGAGAACCTTGCCCACCGCGGATCGACCGTGCGCGCATCGTGGCCCGCCGCCCGCGACATGGACCCGGCGACGCTGACCATGCAGGCGGTCGCCGAGCGGCTGGGCGTCGACCGCAAGGCGCTGAACTACCACGTCACCGACCGGGACGGCCTGCTCGAACTCGTCGCCCAGGAGACGCTCAGCTCCCTGCTGGGGGAGCGTCCGGCCGCCGGCCGACGGCCCCTGGCAGGACATGGTGCGGGCGATCGCCCACCAGACCCGGGCCTCGATTGATCGCGGTCGGGGCGCATTTCGACTACGTGCGGCTGCCGCTGGGCAGCGCCCCGGCCGCCCTCGCGCCGAACGAGCACCTGCTGCGCGCCCTGGTCGAGGCCGGCTTCACCGATGCCCAGGCCGGCCGGGCGCTGGGCATGCTGGCCGAGCTGATGTACGCGTCGGCCCGCAACACCGTCCTGGCCGGCCGGTACGGCGAACACCCGCAGATCACCGAGCTGAACCGGATGCTCGCCGAGGCCCCGCCCAGCACCCTGCCGTCGATCCGCCGGCTCAGCGCGGCCCGGATCGGCCTGGACCCCGAACAGTTCGACTTCGACCTGGACGTGGTCATCGCCGGTCTTTCCCAGCTGCTGGCGGCGGGACGATGACGATCAGCCGCTGGGTGGCCCGGGTCAGGGCGACATAGAGGTCGCGCGGGTTCCGCCCGATCTCCGCCGGGTCGACGACCAGCACGGTGTCGAACTCCCGGCCGCGGCAGACATCCTCGGCGGTGATCACCTTGGCGCCCGGGGCGGCGGCCAACTCCTTGTCCAGGTCGTGGCCGACGCGCGGTTCCTCGCCGTGCCGCAGCGAGCGGCTGAGCTCCTGCCCCGGCGCGATCCGGGCGAGCAGGTCCCGGCTGTACTCGAGGATCTCGGCCGTCGTCCGGTAGTTGACCGTCAGCGTGTGCGACCGGAAACGATCGCCGAGCGCCTGCTCCCAGGACTTCACCGTCGAGCCCGGCCCGGCCTGCGCGAAGTCGCCGACCACGGTCATCGATCGGGACGGGCAGCGCCGGAGCACCGCCCGCCAGTCCATCTCGGTCAGCTCCTGCGCCTCGTCCACGACGATGTGCCCGTAGACGTCGGCGGGTGGGCCGTCGAGCAGACTCGCCGCCTCGTCCCGCAGTGCGAGGTCGGCCTCGGTCCAGGGCGCGCCGGGTGCTCTCCGCAACTGCGCGAGGTGCGGTGGCGGGTCGGCCAGCAAACCCTCCACGACCTGCTCCGGGGTGAGCTCCGGCCAGAGCCGCGCCACCGCCTCGGTGACGTCCGGCTCGACGTCGTCCTCGCCCAGATCGACCTTCCCGGGCGGTCCGCCGAGGCCGAGCGACGCCAGATCACCGGCAACGGCGGCGTCCAGATCAACCCCGGTGAGCGCGGCCGTCTCCGCGTCGATCCGTTCCAGGGTCGCGGCCATGGCCTCCTTCCGGCGCCGCGCGAGGTCCCCCTTGAGCCGCTCCGCGAACGTCACCCGCGCCTGGTTGTACGGCTCACTCCCGGCCTCCGGGCGGCGGGCGTTCACCCAGTCGGCCAGGGCATCGGCCAGCACGGCCCGGCCCTTCCGGCGAGCTTCCTCCGGCGGCGCCGGGATCGTGGCCCGGCCGCCGCCGACCTCGAAACGGGTCACCAGGCGGACGTCGTTCTCGCCCAGGGCGGGCAGGACCCGGGAGATGTAGTCGAGGAAGCGGGCGTCCGGGCCGACCACCAGCACCCCGCGCTCGGCCGCGGCCGGGAACGCGAACAGCACGTAGGCGGCCCGGTGCAGCGCCACCACGGTCTTCCCGGTGCCCGGCCCGCCCTGCACCACGGTGCTGCCGCGGTGCGGCGACCGGACGATGGCGTCCTGCTCGGCCTGCAGGGTGGTCACCGCGTCCCGCATCCGGCCGGTGCGCGGCGCGTTCAGCGCCTCGGCGAGCGGGCCGTCGCCGGGCACGTCGTCCGGGCCGGGCGCCGACCCGTCCAGGATCTCGTCCGACACCGAGGCCACCCGCCGGCCGTCGAGCCGCAGGTGCCGGCGCCGCCGCAGGCCCATCGGATGCGCGGCGGTGGCGGCGTAGAACGGGGCCGCGGCCGGCGCCCGCCAGTCGACCAGCAGCGGCTCGCCACCGACGTGAATGCCCCGCCGCCCGATGTAGAGCCCGGTGCCGTCCGGGTAGTCGATCCGCCCGAACACCAGGCCGTCCCCGGCGGCCGCGGTCAGCTCGGCACGACGGCGGCGCAGGAGAGCCCGCCGGTCGGCGTCGGGACTTCCGGCCAGCTCGGCCTCGATCTCGGCCGTCTCACGGTCCAGCCGTTCGAACATCGCGGTAACCAGGGGTTGGTCCATCCCTCCCATTGTCAGGAGATCCGCCCCGGACATAAGTCTTGACTTGCCCGGCGCCCTCAGCCGGGGTGGTGACGTGTCGCTACCGTCCCGGTAATGGACTTCGATGTCGTCGTGGTGGGCACGCGGGTGGCCGGCGCCGCCACCGCGATGCTCCTGGCCCGCGCCGGGCTGCGGGTGCTGGCCGTGGACCGCGCCCGCTTTCCCAGCGACACCGTCTCCACCCATCAGGTGCAGTTACCCGGTGGTGTCCTGCTGCGGCGCTGGGGCGTGCTCGACCAACTCGTCGCCCGCGGCACCCGGCCGGCCCGCTCGGTCGTCTTCGACGCGGGCCCGGCCGTCCTGCGCGGTTCCTATCCGCCGCTCGACGGGGTCGACGCCGTCTACAGCCCGCGCCGCACCTCGCTCGACGCCCTGCTGATCGCGGCCGCCCGGGACGCCGGCGCCGAGATCGACGAGGGTTTCGTGGTCGACGGCCTGATCCGCGACGGCGATCGGGTGACCGGCATCCGCGGCCGCCACAAGCCGGGTTCACCGTCCGGCGGCCCGGACGTGACCCGGACCGCCGCGCTGGTGATCGGGGCCGACGGCAAGAACTCCACCATCGCGCGGGAGGCCGGCGCCCGGGTCTACCGGCGCCGGCCGTCGGCCTCCGGAGTTCTCTACGGCTACTTCGCCGGTCTGCCCGTGGGCGGGGGAGAGGTCTATGTGCGGCCCGACCGGATGATGACCCTCTGGCCCACCGACGACGACCTCACCCTGGTCTATCTCGGTGTTCCCGGGCTCGGATTCCCGCAGGCCCGGGCGGCCGGCCTGGCGCGGATGGCCGGCGGAATCGCCGAGCTCGGCGATCGGCTGGCCGCGGCGACACCGGTCGAACGGGTGCGCGGCACCACCGACGTACCCGGGCTGATGCGGCGCCCGTACGGTCCGGGCTGGGCCCTGGTCGGCGATGCCGGCCTGGTCATGGACCCGATCACCGGCCAGGGCATCGGCAACGCCCTGCGCGACGCCGACAGCCTGAGCCGGGCCATCGTCGACGGCCTCGGCGGTGGCCGCCCGGTCGAGACCGCCATGCGGCAGCACCACCGCGAGCGCGACGCGAGCCGCCGCCCGATGTACGACCTGACCGCCCGCCTCGCCGCCTTCCGTCCCGACCCGGCGACCGACCTCCTGTTCCCGGCCCTCGCCGCCGATCCGGCGCACGTCACCCGCTTCCTCGGCATGCTCACCGGCGCGCTCCCGGTAAGCGCGGTCTTCGGCCCGGCCGCCCTGCGCCGCACCGTCGGAGCCGGCGGCCTGGCCCGGATGGCCGTGGCCCGCGCGAGGCGCTCCGGCCCGGCGCGTCGCTGACCTACATAGGGCGGGACAGCCGGTAGTACGCCTGGTTCCAGCGGATGCGGTCGGCGAAGTCGTACGGCATGGTGCGCTCGTCGATCAGCAGCAGCTCGGTGCGGACCATCTCGGCGAAGTCGCGCAGCGTCTCCGGGCCGACGGCCTGGGTCATCACGGTGTGGTGCGGGCCGCCCGCGGTCAGCCAGCACTCCGCCGACGTGGACAGCGACGGTGCCGGCTTCCACACCGCGCGGGCCACCGGCAGGCTGGGCAGCGGCTCGTCCGGCGGGACCACCTCGATGGTGTTGGCCACGAAGCGGAAGCGGTCGCCGACGTCGGCGAGACCGATCACCACGCCGGGGCCGGGGGCCGCGTCGAAGACCAGGCGGACCGGGTCCTCGCGGCCGCCGATACCGAGCGGGTGGATCTCGCAGCGCGGCCGGGCCGAGGCGATGGTGGGGCAGACCTCGAGCATGTGCGCGCCGAGAATCTTGGGCTCGCCCGGACCGAAGTGGTAGGTGTAGTCCTCCATGAAGGACGTGCCCTTGCCGGTTCCGGCGCCCATCGCCTTGACCGTGGCGAGCAGCGCGGACGTCTTCCAGTCGCCCTCGCCGCCGAAGCCGTAGCCGTCGGCCATCAGCCGCTGCACCGCGAGCCCGGGCAGTTGCCGCAGCCCGCCGAGGTCCTCGAAGTTGGTGGTGAACGCCCCGAATCCGCCGGCCGTCAGGAACTGCCGCAGCCCGGCCTCGATCTGCGCCGCGTACCGCAAGGATTCGTGCTGTTCTCCGTCTTTGCGCAATGAAGGCGACAAATCGTAAGTGTCCGAGTACTCGGCTACCAGCGCGTCGACCTCCGCCGGTGACACGGCGTCAACCAGCGCTACGAGGTCGTTCACGCCGTACGTGTTGACCGAAACACCGAAGCGCAACTCGGCCTCGACCTTGTCGCCCTCGGTGACCGCGACGTCCCGCATGTTGTCGCCGAACCGGGCCAGCCGCAGCGTGCGCAGGTGGCTGAAGCCCTTCGCCGCCCGGATCCACGCGTCGACCCGCCGGGCCACGTTCGGGTCGGCCGCGTGCCCGGCCACCGTCTTGCGCGGTACGCCGAGCCGCGCCTGGATGAACCCGAACTCCCGGTCGCCGTGCGCGGCCTGGTTGAGGTTCATGAAGTCCATGTCGATGGTCGCCCAGGGCAGCGACTGGTTGTGCTGGGTGTGCAGGTGCAGCAGCGGCTTGCGCAGCGTGTCCAGCCCGCTGATCCACATCTTGGCCGGGGAGAACGTGTGCATCCAGGCGATCACCCCGAGCACGTCGGGGTCGGCGTTGGCCTCCAGCATGGTCTGCCGGATCGCGCCCGAGTCGGTCAGCACCGGCCGGCTGACGATCTCGGCGCTCAGGCCGGAGGCGGTCAGCAGCTGCTGGATCTCGGCGGACTGGGCGGCCACCTGGTCGAGGGTTTCCGGGCCGTAGAGGTGCTGGCTGCCGGTCAGGAACCAGATCTGAGAACTCATGCGGCGGGCTCCTGTCCGTAGACGTTCTGGTAGCGGGCGTACAGCGAGTCGATGTCGGCCGGTGCGATCGGCACGGGATCGCCGAGCTGACGGGCGATGTGCACGGTGCGGGCGACGTCCTCGCACATGACGGCGGCCTTGACCGCGTCGCGGGCGGAGCGGCCGATGGTGAAGACGCCGTGGTTGCGCATGAGCACGGCGGGGGAACGGTGGTCACGCAGCGTCTCGACGATGCCGTGACCGATCGAGTCGTCGCCGATCAGCGCGAACGGCCCGACCGGGATCTCACCGCCGAACTCGTCGGCGATCATGGTGAGGACGCAGGGGATCGCCTCACCGCGGGCGGACCAGGCGGTGGCGTACGTCGAGTGGGTGTGCACGACGCCGTCGACGTGCGGCAGGTGCCGGTAGACGTAGGCGTGCGCGGCCGTGTCCGAGGACGGCTTGCGGTCCCCGTCGACGAGGTTGCCGTGCAGGTCGGTGACGACCATGGCGTCCGCGGTTATCTCGTCGTAGGAGACCCCCGACGGCTTGATCACCAGCAGGTCGTGCCCGGGCACCCGGGCCGAGACGTTGCCGGCGGTCCACACCACCAGGTCGTTGCGGGGGAGTTCGGCGTGCAGGTCGGCGACCTGCTGGCGGATTTCCTTGATCAGCACGTCCAGGCTCATGCCGCCCTACCTTCAGGAAAGAGCGAAAGACCAAAAACGCGATCATGACGCTCGCTTCGCTCGGTCATGCCGCCCTACCTTCAGGAAAGAGCAAAAGACCAAAAACGCGATCATGGCGCTCGCTTCGCTCGGTCATGCCGCCCTACCTTCAGGAAAGAGCGAAAGACCAAAAACGCGATCATGACGCTCGCTTCGCTCGGTCATGCCGCGGCCTTCCGCTGGATCGCCCGGAGCTTGCGCATCACGCGGTTCGCGCCCCGGCCGAAGTAGTCGTGCAGCACCGAGTACTCGGCGTACAGCTCGTCGTAGATCGCGACGGCCGCCGGATCGGGCTGGTAGACGGCGCGTTCGACGCGACCCATGGACGCGGCGGCGGTCCGCACGTCGGGGTAGGCGCCGGCCGCCGCGGCCGCGTGGATCGCCGAACCGAGTGCCGGCCCCTGCTCGGAGCCGATCACCGACAGCGGCATGTTCAGCACGTCCGCGTAGATCTGCATGAGCAGACCGTTCTTCAGCAGGCCGCCGGCCGCGATGAACTCCCGCACCGGCACCCCGGCCGCCGCGAACGTTTCAACGATCTTGCGAGTGCCGAAGGCGGTGGCCTCGATCAGCGCCCGGTAGATATCGGCCGGCCGGGTGGCCAGGGTCTCGCCGATCAGCAGGCCGGACAGCTCGACGTCGACCAGCACCGACCGGTTGCCGTTGTGCCAGTCCAGCGCGATCAGCCCGTGCTCGCCGGGCTTCTGCCGCGCGGCCAGGTCGGTGAGCCGTTCGTGGGTCCACTCACCGCCGAGGTTGTCGACGTAGTGGCCGAAGATGTCACCGACGCCGCTCTGCCCGGCCTCGTATCCCCAGAGCCCGGCCACGATGCCGCCGTCGACGACCCCGCACATGCCCGGCACGGAACGCAGCTCGTCGCCGTTCATCACATGGCAGGTCGAGGTGCCCATGATCGCGACCATCTGGCCGGGGTCGAGCGCGACGGCGGCCGCGCTGGTCACGTGCGCGTCGACGTTGCCGACCGCGACCGCGATGCCCTCGGGCAGGCCGGTCCAGGCGGCGGCCTCGGCGGTCAGGGTGCCGGCCGAGGTGCCCAGCTGCCCGATCGGCTGGTCCAGCTTGTCGGCCACGAAGTTCTCGAACGAGGGGTTCAACTCGGCCAGGAACGAAGCCGACGGGTACTGCCCGTCCTGCAGGATCCCCTTGTAACCGGCGGTGCAGGCGTTGCGCACGTAGCTGCCGGTGAGCTGCCAGACGATCCAGTCGGCCGCCTCGACCCAGCGCGCGGTCGCCGCGTACGCCTCGGGGTCCTCTTCCAGAAGTTGGAGGCCCTTGGCGAATTCCCATTCCGAGGAGATCAGCCCGCCGTAGCGGGGGAGCCACGGCTCGCCGCGCTTCGCGGCGAGCTCGTTGATCCGGTCGGCCTGGGCCTGGGCGGCGTGATGTTTCCAGAGCTTCACATACGCGTGCGGGCGGTCCTCCCATTCGGGCAGCTCGCACAGCGGGGTGCCGTCGGCCAGGGTGGGCACCATCGTGCAGGCGGTGAAGTCGGTGCCGACGCCGATGACGTGGGCCGGGTCGATGCCGGCCGCGGCCAGCGCGGCGGGCACCGCGGTCTTCAGGACGTCGACGTAGTCGGACGGCACCTGCAGCGCCCAGTCGTGACCGAGCGGGGTGCCGCCGGGCAGCGCCTCGGTGAGCACGGCGTGCCGGTAGTCGTGCACCGCGGAACCGAGTTCGGCGCCGTCGGCGACGCGCACCACGACCGCGCGGCCGGAGAGCGTGCCGTAGTCGACGCCGACCACGCAGGCCACGGATGGGTCAACGAGCATGAGGGGGTTACCTCCGCGTTGTGAGGACGTTGCGGGGCTGTTCGAGCATTGTTATCGCTAACAAAGCAGGTGTCAACGCCGCTGAGGGCAACCAGTTGTTAGCGATAACACGAAGGGCCGCGCGACGTCAGCGGCGGCGCACCTGCAGCAGCCGCCGGCCGCACTCCATCAGGAGATCCCGCTGGTCAGCGGGCGGAAGGGCGGCCATCTCGGGGTCCTTGAGCGGCGCCGCCATGCCGCCCAGGAAGATCAGCAGGGCGGTGCGGGCGGGCAGGTCGGCCTCGGCGCCGACCGCCGCGACGATCCGGTGGAACCACCGGATCAGGTCGTGGTGCTCCAGCACGAGCCGGCCGACGTAGGGGTCGCCGGCGAAGACCGCGAAGCGCGAGTGGTTGTCGACGATCAGGGCGGTCATGCCGGTCACCAGCTCGTCGAGCCGGGCCTGCCGCCCCCGGTGCGCCTCGGCCCGGGCGATCACCGCGTCGAGCTCCTCGAAGAGCGGCGCCAGCACGCCCAGCACCAGGTCGTCCTTGCTGCGGTAGTGGTAGTAGACCGCGGCCTTGGTGACACCCATGTCGTCGGCGATGGCCTGCAGCGAGGTGCCCTCGACCCCGTCCCGGGCGAACAGGCGCAGCGCCGTCTCGTGCAGCTGCGCGCGGCCGGCGCCGCGCGGGCGCGTGCCCACCCCGTGTGCCATGCCCGTAATGCTATCGACACGGCCTCGTAAAAACTAGCCGGGGGGCAAGTGTGATACTTACCGCTCGGCTAGTTGATTACTAGCCGCATGGCAAGGCTCAGTTCTACGGTGGCGATGCCGAAGAGATACCGACGCGCCGCACTTGGACAGATGCCTGGAGGATTTACGTGGCGACCTTGCTGTACCGGCTCGGCCGGTTCTCGTTCCGCCGCCGCGGTTTGGTGGCCCTGCTCTGGGTGGCCGTGCTCGCCCTGTTCGGGGTCGGTGCGGCAACGCTGTCCGGGCCGACCAGCGACGCGTTCTCGATCCCCGGCACCGAGTCGTCCCGCGCGCTCGACGTGCTGGAGGAGAAGTTCGGCTCCGGCTCCGACGGCACCACCTCCAAGGTCGTCTTCACCGTCGGCGGCGACGCCAAGCTGACCGGCACCACCCAGAAGGCCGCCATCGAGAAGGCCGTCGCCGAGCTGGCGAAGGCCCCGCAGGTCGTGTCGGTGGCCGACCCGTTCACCGCCAAGACGGTCTCCGCCGACGCGCAGACCGCCTACGCCACGGTCAGCTACGCGGTCGACGCCACCGAGGTCACCGACGCCGCCCGGGACGGGCTGTTCGCGGCCGGCCGCAGCGCCGAGAGCGCCGGCATCGAGGTCGACTTCTCCGGCGAGTCGACCGTCGTCGCCGAGAGCAGCCAGTCCACCGAGGGCATCGGCATCATCATCGCCGCGATCGTCCTGGTGATCACGTTCGGTGCCCTGATCGCGGCCGGGCTGCCGCTGCTCACCGCGGTCATCGGCGTCGGCCTGGGCATGGGCGGCATCCAGATCGCGACCGGCTTCTTCGACCTGTCGTCGTCGACCAGCGCGCTGGCCACCATGCTCGGCCTGGCCGTCGGCATCGACTACGCCCTGTTCATCGTCTCCCGCTTCCGGCACGAGCTGGCCCAGGGCCGCGACGGCGAGGAGGCCGCGGGCCGCGCCACCGGCACCGCCGGCTCGGCCGTGGTGTTCGCCGGCCTCACCGTGATCATCGCGCTGGCCGCGCTGTCGGTCACCGGCATCCCGTTCCTGACCGCGATGGGCCTGGCCGCCGCCGGCACGGTGCTGATGGCCGTGATCATCACGCTGACCCTCACGCCCGCGCTGCTCGGTCTCGCCGGCCGCAAGGTGCTGCCGAAGAAGGACCGCACCACGATGCGGCCGCCGACCGGCAAGATGCCGTTCGGCGAGCGCTGGGCCCGGATCATCCTGAAGAACCGGATCCTCGCCCTGGTGCTCACCCTCGGCGCGATCACCGTGGCCGCCCTGCCGGCCCTCGACCTGCAGCTCGCCCTGCCCGACGACAGCACCGCGGCCCCCGACAGCACCCAGCGCAAGGCTTACGACCAGCTCGCCGAGGGTTTCGGGGCCGGGTTCAACGGTCCGCTGATCGTGGTCGTCGAGAACACCACCAAGGCCGCCGCGGCCGACGCCCAGGCGATCATCGGCAAACTCGACGACGTCGTGCTGGTCACCACCCCGGCCATGAACCAGGCCGGCGACACCGCCATGCTGACCGTGATCCCCGGCAGCGGCGGCACCGACGAAGCCACCAAGAACCTGGTCACCGCGATCCGCGGCCTGACCATCGACGGCGCCGACCTGGCCGTCACCGGTACCACCGCGATCAACATCGACGTCACCGACAAGATCACCAAAGCTCTGGTGCCGTACCTGGCGATCGTCGTGGGTCTTGCTTTTATCCTGCTCATGCTGGTCTTCCGCAGCATCCTGGTGCCGCTGAAAGCGACCTTGGGTTTCCTGCTGAGCGTGGCCGCGACCTTCGGTGCCGTGGTGTTCGTCTTCCAGCAGGGACATCTGGCCGGTCTGCTCGGGGTCAGCGCGACCGGCCCGATCATCAGCCTGATGCCGATCTTCCTGATCGGTATCCTGTTCGGCCTGGCCATGGACTACGAGGTTTTCCTGGTCACCCGCACCCGGGAGGAGTTCGTGCACGGCGCGGCCCCGAACGACGCGGTGGTCAGCGGCATGAAACACGGCGCCCGGGTCGTCACCGCCGCCGCCCTGATCATGATGAGCGTGTTCGCCGGCTTCATCCTCGCCGACGACACCATCATCAAGACCCTCGGCTTCGCACTGGCGTTCGGGGTGGCGGTGGACGCCTTCCTGGTCCGCATGACCATCGTGCCGGCCGTGCTGTCGCTGTTCGGCAAGGCCGCCTGGTGGCTGCCGGCCTGGCTCGACCGGATCCTCCCGAACGTCGACGTCGAGGGCGAACAGCTCACCAAGCAACTGGCCGCCGCCGAGACCGACCAGGACCCGAAGGAGAAGGACCTGGTCAGCGTCTGATCACCCGGAAACGGCCCCGTCGCGCGAGCGGCGGGGCCGCTCTTTTTCCGGTACGCGCAGCCCGAAGTCCCGTGGCACTCAGTTCCAGCCAGGCGACCCATCCGCTCCGCGCGCCCGCGCCGGGCGGGCCCGGCCGCCCGCGCCCGCAGTCAGAAGGTGATCGTCCAGCCCTCCCGGCCGGCCTGGTCGGCGGTGTAGCCGACGCCGTCCACCTTCAGGCCGCGCGCGTCGAGCAGGGTGATCGTCCCGCCGCGGTTGCCCAGCTCCATCGGCGCCGTGCCGACCCGGAGAGTGTCACCGGCCGGGAACCGCCCGCCGAGCGGGTGGCGGTTGCCGGCCCGGTCGACCAGAGCCCAGCCGGTCAGGTCGATCTCGTCCGGGCTCGCATTGAGCAGCGTGACCGATTCGGGCTCGGGAGCCGGCCCGGCCGGGTTGGCGAGAGCGCCCACGATGCGTACGAGATGATCGGGTTCGCCGGGCCCCGGCGTCGGGGCCGGCCCGGGTTCCGCGATCACCGGCAACGAGTGGCCGGTGGTGTCGTCGGTGTGGAACGACTGGGACTGGAAGGCGAGGAAGATCGCCACCCAGGTGCCGTCCGGGAAGTGCAGCAGCAGCCCGCCGTCCTGGAAAACCCCGTCATCACCGGCGAATCGCCCACTGTTTCCCTGGTTCATGTGCACGTCATGAACGCCATTGCCCGGCGAGAAATGAAATATCTTGTCCGGGGTGTTCGGTTCCGGACCCCAGGCCTGTCCGAATACAAATGCCCGGGCTTCGGCGTCCCCGAGTGCGCGCCGAGCATAATGATCGAGAAAATCGCCGAGATCGTTCTCCGGCCCGGGCGCGGCCGTTGGCACCGGCCGCATCGCCTCCCGCTGGAAGAGATTGCTCCGGATGTAGTCGAGCGCCGGCCCACCGGCCTGCCCGCCGAGCTCGGTGAACCCGTCCGGCAGCCCGAGGACCTGCGCCAGGACCGGGTGCGCGAAGTTGTCCACGCCCAGATAGAGCAGTTCGGGCGGCCGTTGCTGCGACCGCACGTTGACCGCGGCCCGATAATCCACACCGGCGGCCCGCAAATGTATTTGGTAATGCGGCGTGTCGCTCGTTTCGATCCGCCGATCGATAACCGCCGCACGAAGAACGCCATAACGCTTGATGGGCATGACAGCGAGTCAAGCACCGCCCCCGCCGAAGGTCAGTCAATAGATCTACATTCCACCCGCGCGGCGCACTTTTGACCGACAACACCGCCAAGCGTTTCGAGCACCCGTATAGGTGGTTGCGGCCGCCGACCAGGACCACGGCGTGGTCCTGGTCGGACTGGCCGACCTCTACCGGCGCTGGTGAGACATCAGCTACCGGAGCGGATCGCGGTGCGGATCCACTGGGTGATGTTGTCGGTTCGGGCGCCGTTCTCGATCTCGGTGTGCGGGCAGCTCGGGCCGTTGCTGACCACGGCCACCAGGCGGGGCCACTGCCGTCCGCGCTCCACGAAGTACGGTGCGCCCGAGTCGTACGGACACGGGGTGGTGTCCGGCGCGGGAGCGTACCCGTTCAGGCCGACCTCGGTGTCGCCGAGCTCGACCACCTTCAGCTGGCCGGTGCGCAGATGGGTGACCGGCGTCGGGTTGGTGCTGGTCACCGAGCCGTAACCGGTGACCCGGAGGATCGCGCCGATCTTCGGCGCTTTGTTGCTCAGCGTGATGGGCCGGACGCCGCGCACCGGCTCGGCCAGCTGGGCCACCGCCACGTCGGCCGTGGGCGACTGGCGCACCGCGACGATCGTGGTCTGGATGCCGTGGCTGGTGTCGGTGACGTCGGTGCGGCCCACGTCCGCGGTGGTGATGTCGGCGACCGGGCGTTCCACCCGGACGCCGTTCGCGTCGCGGAAGCAGTGCCCGGCCGTGATGATCCAGCGGGCCGAGATGAGTGCTCCCGAGCACCCGCTGTTGCGTTTGCCGCCGTCGGCGGTGGGGATGCCGGTCATGGTCAGCTTCACCGAGAACGTGTAGTGACCGTCGGGCACCTCCTCGCCGTTGGCGACCGCGTGGGCGGGCGTGGCGGACAGGGATAGTGCGAGGAGGCCGGCAGCAGTGCCGGCAAGGATCTTTCGCAACATGGGCGCCAACGTATCGACGCTGTGCAATAGCCGCATCCTGGCGGGAAAGTCGTGCATGTCGCTCAGAACCGCCACGGTCGAAGGCGTGGGACGCAGCGTCTCCACCGGGTTACCGGGACGTGCCGGCCGCCACGGTGTTCTGAATCGGGGTCGCGGCCACGGTCGCCGGTCCTGCATGATCCTCGCGTTCGCGGTCTGGATCCTGCTGGCCGCGCCGGGCATCCTGTCGAAGGCTCTGGGCCTGCTGCTGCTCGGGGTAGCGATCGTGCTGCGGCCCCGACTCGGGCGGCTCGCGGCGCTCAGCGATGGAACACGCCAGGCGGACCGGTCCACCTCGCCGGAGCTCTTCGCCCTGGTCGAGCGGGTCGCCGCGGCAATCGGGGCGCCGGCGCCGCACGTCGTTCTGCTCGGCTACGAGCTGAACGCGTTCACCACCACCGTGGGTCTGCGCCGCCGCCGGGTTCTGTACCTCGGCGTTCCGCTGTGGGCGACTCTCGATCCGCAGGAGCGGGTCGCGCTGATCGGGCACGAGCTCGGGCACTTCGTGAACGGCGACGTGCGCCGCGGGCCGTTGACCCTGGTCGCCGAGACCACGCTCGCCCAGGTCGCCGGGCTCTTCGCGCCGGCCGGCCCCGGGGTGGGCGGGTTCGTCGAGGCGGTCTCCCGATCGATCGGCTGGGTCATCTCGCGAGCGGCGATGCTGCTCCAGCTGGTTCTGCTGTGGACCAGCCTTGGTGACTCGCAGCGCGCCGAGTACCTCGCCGACGAGCTGGGTGCCCGGGCGGGCGGCACGGCCGCCGCCGTCCGGCTGTCCGATCACCTGCTGCTGCACACCGCGATCGACACGGTGATCCAGCGGGAGGCCCGGGCCGGCCACGGGATGGCGGCCTGGCGGACGGCCTCGGACGCCGCCCGCACCAACCAGGCGCCGAACCTTCCGCTGCTGCGGCAGCTCAGCCGGCACACCGAGGCGTCGCTGTTCGGCTCGCACCCGCCGTCCGGACTGCGTTCCGAGATGCTCGAGAAGCGGCCCGCGCACCCGGCCGCGGTGACGCTGGTGGAGCCGGTCTCGGCCCGCATCGACGCGGAGATGGGCAGTTTCGCCGACCGGGTGCGCCGGGTGGTGGCCGACGGTGGCCTCGCACCGACGCGCCGGCCCGTCGCACGGCTTCGCTCGTCGTCGCCGACCAGGTGACATGGTCACTGACGTGACTATCGACATGACCGGCCTGCCGCCGGGACGGGTGACGCTCTCGGACCGCCGGACGCAGCGGGTGTGGCCGGTGGACATCGCACCGTTCCGGCTCGGCACGGTCCCGGTCACCCAGGCACAGTATTTCGAGATCACCGGGGAGCGGCCGGGCACCGCCCGGGGTGACAACCGGCCCGTCGAGGGGGTGTCCTGGTGGGATGCGGTGCGCTTCTGCAACGCGCTCTCCGCGCGGGAGGGGCTCCGGCCCGCCTACGCCATCGACGCCGAGGACATCGCCTGGGACGACTCGGCGGACGGCTACCGGCTGCCGACGGAGGCCGAATGGGAGTACGCGTGCCGCGCCGGAACCGCGGGCCCGCGCTACGGGCCGCTCGACGATGTCGCCTGGTACCGCGGTAACTCCGAGGAGCGGATCCACGACGTCGGCGGCAAGGCCCCGAACCCGTGGGGCCTGTACGACATGCTCGGCAACACCTGGGACTGGTGCTGGGACGTCTACGACGCCGAGGTCTACGGCACCTACCGGGTGCTGCGCGGCGGCGGCTGGTTCGACGAGCACTGGAGCTGCCGGGCCTCGGTGCGCCGGCGCAGCCACCCGGCACTGCGGCTCGACGACGTCGGGTTCCGGGTCGCCCGTTAACGGACCTCGAGTTCCTGCAGCGAATAGCCGTACTGGCTGACCCGCTTGATGCCGTAGACGCGGACGTAGCGGGCCGGCACCCTGGCCACCGGAACGTCGCGGATGCCGTCGGTTCCGGCGGTGGTCCGGTAGACCGTCGACCAGTGGCTCCCGTCGAGCGAGAGGTCGACGCGGTAGCTGACGGCGTAGGCGTGCTCCCAGGCCAGGCGTACGTCGCTGATCGCCCAGACCGCACCCAGATCGACCTTGATCCACTGCGGGTCGGCGAAGCCGCTGCTCCAGCGGCTCGCCATGTCGCCGTCCACGGCGGCCGAGGCCGGCCAGGGGGCGGACTCGATGCTGGACGCGGTGGCCGTCCGGCCCAGGGCCAGGTTGGCGCCGCCCGGGTTGGCGCGGCCGGTGACCGCGGGCGAGGCCGACGGTGCGGGCTTGCCGGTCGCGGTCGCCGTGGGCGTTGACGGCGGCGGCGCGGACGCCGAGCTCGGCGTGACCGCCGGTGCGCCCGACGGCGACGGCGGCACGGGTGAGTCGGTCACGCCGGTGGCCGGCAGCTGGACGCCGGCCTGCCCGCTGGAGTCGGCCGTGGCGGTGCCGCCGGTGGCGGTGGTCTTCGCCCGGTGCACCACGATGCCGCCCGCGACCGCACCGAGCGCAAGCGCTCCGGCGACCACCGGCACCAGCCACAACCGCCGCCGCCGGCGCGCGGGGGTGAGCGGCGCGCCCGCCGGGCCGGTAGCCGCGGATCCGGTCCCGTTCCGGCCGGATGGCCGCCCCGGGGCCGGCGATCCGGAGTTGCCGAAGCCGCGGCGATCGCGGGAGGACTGGCCCGGTCGCGGCGAGGCGGCGAAGACCGCGCGCAGGGCCGCGGCACGCTCGGTCGCGGCCCGCTCCGATGCGGATGGGCCGGTCTCGCCGGGGGAGGGACGCTGGGCCGGTACGTCAGACGGATCGGGATGGTCCGATGGCGTGCCTGTCACCCACATCTCCCTCGATGGCGGTCGGGTCGGACGGCGGGTAGCTTAGCGATCTTTTATGTGTCGATGTGTTGGGACGTGGGCGGTCGCACTGTCAGTTACCGGACGAAGAGCAGGAACAGGCCCGCCCACGTGCAGGTGATCATGAACAGCACCACCGGGAGTTCGTCGGCCAACGTGGCCAGGGGCGGCCGGCCCGGCGGCGCGTCGGCCAGGGCGAGGTCGTGCGCGGCCAGCACCCCGATGGCGTGACCAGCCAGAATCAGCACCACTTGGAGCACCGAGACGACCCGCGCGTCGGGCACGACGGTCCACGCCGCACCCTCGGCGAGGCCCCACTGCTGCACCAGCAGCAGCACTCCGCGTGGCCCTTCGGTCAGCAATAACGTCAGGTAGTGGGCGAGGGTGTAACCCACCGCGATCGGAATGAGCGAGTTGGTGACGTCCAGTTTGCCGGCCAATCGGCGTACGCCGAGGAAGACCAACCCGCAGACCGCGACCAGACCGGCCGTGCCCAGCCCGGTCGCGTGCCCGTGGCGTTGCACGAACCCGGCCCACGCGGGGGAGCCGGCGGCACTGTCGAAGATGGTCGACCCCCACCACACCGCGAGGAAGGCCGCCCGCCCGGCCCCGGCGGGATGATCCACCGCCAGCCCGGACAGCCAGGGCCGCCAGCGGACTGGGCTGAGCCGCCCGGCCAGATCGGAGTAGACCTCGAAGGCGTCCGCGTGCCCGAACCAGTCCTCCCCGAAGCGGGCCGCCAGCCCGAGCTGCACGACGGCATAGCCCACCAGAACAATGCCGATGACCAGTGGATCGGCCCGCCCCGGCGCCACCAGCTCCAGCCACGCGAACCCGAGCAGCGCCACCGTCGCCGCCCAGGGCGCAGCGAACGAGCGCCCAGCACCGACGCGGCGCGGGGAGGGGATAGAGGTGGCAGAGGGTCCCGCGCGGTCCAGGCGTAGCCACCGGTACAGCGTTCGCAGGGGATTCAGGACCCGCCAGATCGGGCCGAGGGCGACGCTCAGCGGGATCAGCCCGACCCACAGCCATACGTAGAGGGCGTGTGCCGCCGGATTTGAGGTGTTCCGTGGGCCGAACAACGCGTCGGCCGCGATGTAGATCGAGGCCGCCAACGCCACGAACCGGGCGGGAAATCGCCACCACGTCGACCGAGGGTGGCGTTCGGTGGCGGGGGACAGCCGGGACCGGCGCCACAGCAGCGCCGACCCGAGGAAGGAGATGACGACGGTGGCGGCCCCGGCCTGCAGGACCAGGTCGAGGGGGAGCGGCAGGTCGGTGGATTGCCCCACGCCGTGAGCCAGGACGGTCATCGAACCTCGAGCTGCACCAGCAGGGTGTCGGGGTGGGCCTCCACATCGAACAGTCCGGCCCGGTCCGCGGTGAAGGACACGCAGCCGGGGGTGCCGGGTGCGGCGTCGTACTCGAGGTCGTAACCGTGGATGTGCACCTGCAGCACCCTGTCGGCGCTGACCCGGACCTGCACGGTCCCGTTGAGCGGCACCGCGACCCGATGGGGTGCGGGGTCGGCCCGGCCGTCCAGCACGGCGGTGGTCACGGTCAGTGCGCCGGGCGAGGCCGAGCAACCGGCGACGGCGGGTGCGGCCGGCGCTCGACCGCACCCGGCCGGCAGGACCACGACGGCCGCGGCCAAAGCGATAGCCGGAACGGTGCGTCTCATGCGGCGGCCTGGCGGGCGGCGAGCGTGCGCAGCACCGACGCGCCGGCCACCGCGGCGCCCGCGCCGCCGCCCAGGGCGACCACGACGAGGAGGCGTTCCAGCATGCCGGGGCCGGCGAACGGCAGGACCGAGCGGTGGAAGGCCGTCACGTCCGGCAGCACGAACACCGCGGTCAGCGCGGCCCCGGCGCAGACGGCCAGGAGACCGGCCGGCCGGTTCCGCACGACTGCCACGAATCCGCCGACGATCAGCGGCCAGGCGAGCAGGTTGATGCCGGCCGCGTTCACGAACGTGCCGAGCAGCGGGGCGGACGTCACCGCCAGGCTCGACCCGGCCACGTGGGTGACCGACGCGGCCATCGCGGCCGCCCCGATCCCGGCCAGCACCAGGTCGCCGCGCCGCACCCGGCGGCACAGCACCGGCACGGCGACGGCGAGGGCGACCGTGAACGCCCACCAGGGCACGAACGACGGCGGTGGGACGTGATCGAACACGCCGCGCACGGTGACCGGGGTGCCGCCGGCGTCGAGGGTGAGCGACCAGTCCCCGCCGGACCGCCGGCCGACCGGTGAGCTGTGGGTGTCCGCCCAGGTCAGGGTGTCACCGGGGGTGACCACCGGGAGACCCGGGACGGTGACCGGCAGAGCGGTGCCGTTGACCAGCCGTAGTTTGGCGCCGTCCTCGACGGCGGTCACCGACAGGCCCGCGACCGGCGGGGTGACCGATACGACCCGGCTGCGGGCGTCGGTCGCGACCAGGCCGCCCGCGTGCGCGAACGCGGGCGCACCCCAGCCCAGAACGACCCCGCAGGTGAACAGGAGCAGCAGGCCGAACCGGGTCACTGGACCGAGACGGAGGCCGTCGAGGATTCCGCGGGTGCGGGCGTCGACGGCGGGCGAACGTTGCGGGCGACCAGGACGGTGCCGATGCCGATCAGGGCGGTGAAGGTCAGCAGGCCGCTGACCACGTGGACGTTCCAGCCGACGCCGATCTCGATGTCGGCGACCACCAGCAGCGAGCCCCACACCAGCGGCGGTGCGACCAGGCCGAGCACCACCCAGGAGCCGGACGGCGAGAGCGGTAGCACCGGGCCGACCACCCGGGCCACCAGTTCGGTGCCGATCGCGCCGAAGGCCACCGTCAGCGGCATCCACCACGGCTCGCCCTCGAGGAACATCAGGTGCATGGCGATGGCGGGCAGGGCGACGAGCACGCTCGGCACGCCGATCGGCAGCCGCCAGCGGCGGCCGATCAGGATGATCGGCAGGAGCAGCAGCGCGGTGGTGAAGAAGAAGCCGTGCATGATCTGGGCGTCGTGCGAATAGATGCGTACGGGATTCTGGCCGTCCCCGAAGAAGATCGTGCCCAGGATGTTGGCGTGCAGCGAGTAGATGTGCAGCGGCAGCACGGTGAGCAGCGCCGAGATCGTCACGAGCGCGCCGTCGCCGAACGACAGCCGATCGCCGGGCCGCCCGGCCGTCATGAGTGCCGGACCGGCCGCGACCAGCACCATGCCGAGGATGATGAACTCGTGGCTGGGGCTCACGAAGATCTCCAGGCCCTGTTCGATGCCGAAGACGTTGTGCCACAGCGTGTCGATGCCGCCGCCGACGAGCAGGAACGCCATGCCGAGCAGGGGGACGCGCAGCGCGTTGGGCAGCGCGATCACTGTCTGGTAGGTCGGAATGTTCGGCAACCGGGAGCGCAGCAGCCAGACCAGGGTGAGCCCGGAGACGGCGATGCCGGAGTAGAGCACGGCGTGCCAGGGCGTCCAGAAGGTTTCGAGTTCCGGGGTGGTCGCGTGCGCATACGCGTCCAGCTGCAACCCGGTGACCAGCCACGCGCTGGCCACCAGCATGATCCAGCGTTCGCGCGATGAGAAAGGCGCCACGACCCGCTCCTTTGTGGAAGCCCGACAGGGAAAAGCCAGGGACAACCTACATTCCCGCGGGTCAATGATTCGTCAACTGGCCGTTCACCATGCGGCTCGCGTGATCGGCCGGGAAAAGTTCGTGTGATCGGCCGGGAAAGTCAGAACCGGGCGTGGACCGGTCCGCGCTCGCCCTTGGCGGACTGGAAGTAGTCACGCGCCCGGAAACCGGGGAGCGGCCGGACCGCACTGTTGTAGCTCTGCACGGCGGCGTTGAAGGCCTGCTGGGCGTACGCGGCGCGGTCCTCGGTGTTGGTCAGTTCCACCTGCAGCGTCACGAAGTGCTGGTTGTTGCGCAGGTCGGGGTAGGTCTCGGCGACCGCGAGCAGCCGGCCGAGCGCCCGGGTGAGCTCGCCTTCGGCCTCGGCCCGGCGAGCGAGCCCGCCGTTCTGCGCCGCGGCCATCGCGGCGCCACGGGCGGCCATCACCTCGGTGAGGGTCTGCCGCTCGTGGGCGATGTAGCGCTGCACCGTGTCGACGAGGTCGGGGATCAGGTCGTAACGGCGGGTGAGCTGCACGTTGATCTGCGCCCACGTGGTGTCGGCGGAGTTGCGGAGCCGGGCCAGCCGATTGTTGGTGGCCGCCAGCACCGCGACGAGGACGATCAACAGGGCGCATCCGACACCGCCGCCGACGGCGGTGATCGTGCCACCAGTCATGAGAGTTTCCGCCCGTTGAGGGTCCGAAGAGTCGCCACGAAGATAGTGCGCTGGGTGCGCGGAGCGGCACTGTCCGTTCGGGTGGTATTGATCAATATCCGAGTGTGCTCTGCCGGGGGACCAACTGGTGCGCGGCGCGCAGCTCGACGCCGGGGATCGGCTCGGAGGCGGCGATCCGCAGCACGAGGCGGTCCACGGCCAGCTGCGCGATCGCCTTCTTGTCGGGCGAGATGGTGCTGATCGTGGGCTGGCTGTAGCGGCCGTCCTCGATGTCGTCGTAACCGATGACCGCGATGTCCTCAGGCACCCGCAGGCCGCGGCCGAGGGCGGTGTGGATCGCTCCCGAGGCGACCAGGTCGCTGTAGCAGAACACGGCGTCGGGCGGGTCGGCCCGGTCGAGCAGGGCGGCCATCGCGGTGGCACCGTCGATCCGGTTGAACCGCGTGGTCCCGATGATCAGCGACTCGTCGACCGGCAGGCCGGCCGCCTCGTGCGCGGCGCGAAAGCCCCGGGTGCGTAGTTGGGCGGCCTCTCCGGTGGGGTACGGCTGGTCCCCGATCGCCGCGATCCGCCGCCGCCCGATCGCGATGAGGTGGGCGACCGCCTCGGTCGACGCGGCCACGTCGTCGATCCCGACGTGGTCGAAGGTGCCGTCCGAGACGCGCTCACCGAGCACGACCAGCGGCAGGGACGGGTCGCGGGCGGCCAGGTCCTCCTGGGCCAGGCCGAGCGGACTGATGATCATGCCGTCGAACAGGTGCCGCCGGGAGCCGCGCCCGATCAGTTCGCCCTCGTGCTGCCGGTCGCCGTCGGTCTGGTCGATCAGCACGTTGTAACCGAGTTTGCGGGCCGCCGGGATGATCGCCTGCAGCAGCTCGGCGAAGTACGGGGTGTCCAGATAGGGCACCACCACGACGATCTGCCCAGACCGTCCGGTGGCCAGGTTGCGGGCTAGAACGTTGGGCCGGTAGCCGAGTTCGGCGATGGCCGCCTCGACCTTGGCCCGGGTGCTGTCGGTGACCTTGGCGTAGCCGTTGACCACATTGGAGACCGTGCGCGGGGAGACGCCGGCCAGGTCCGCCACGTCACGCAGCGTAGTTTCTCGCAAGGGGTGCCTCCCCGTTGAAGCGGACAGAAGAGCCCGAGGTAACGAAAGTATTTCCGCGACGTTGCCTCTTGCCAGACCTTAACGGCCGAGGCATAGTCCTTTGCAGCGCTGCAATCGGAACTTACATCACACATCACCGGCGAGTGGTGAGCTCCCCCCACCCTCGGCATCCACTCAGATAGTGCACCCCACCCCGAGCTTGGACATCACGCCCGGTAATCAACCGTGCCCTTTGTCTGCTCCGGTGCGATCTCAGGAGGCCAGGAATGCGCCTAACGAAAACTCTCTCCGTCGTGGCCCCCGTTGTTCTCGCCCTCGGACTCGCCGCCTGCAGTGGTGGCGGCGACGACGGCGGCAGCGGTGGTACGGCGGCCAAGCCCACCAACTGCACCAACAAGATCGTAAAAGAGGACGCGCCGCGCGTTCTGGTCTGGGCCTGGTACCCGAACATGGCCAAGGTCGTCGACAACTTCAACAACCAGCACACCGACGTCCAGGTCTGCTGGACCAACGCTGGCCAGGGTCAGGACGAGTACTCGAAGTTCCAGACCGCGGTCTCGGCGAAGAAGGGCGCGCCGGACGTCGTCATGCTCGAGGCCGACCAGCTGGTCGGCTTCGAGATCCAGGACGCGCTGGTCGACCTGTCGCCGTACGGCGCGAACGATGTCAAGAAGAACTTCAGCGAGGGTGCCTGGAAGGACGTCTCGCAGGGGGACAAGGTCTACGCGGCGCCGATCGACGGCGGGCCGATGGCCCTGATCTACCGCACCGACGTCTTCGCCAAGTACGGCATCACCAAGCCCCCGACGACCTGGGCCGAGTACGCCGAGGACGCCGCCAAGGTCAAGGCGGCCGGCGGCCCGCCGTTCGGCGACTTCGCCAGCAATGTGCCGGCGGTGACGACCGCTTTGATGATCCAGAAGGGCGCGACGCCGTTCCAGTACGACCTCGCCGACAAGCAGAACATCGGCATCAAGGTGGACGACCAGGCCACCAAGGACGTGCTGAACTACTGGGCCGACCTGTCGACCAAGAAGCTGATCGGCAAGGAGGACCAGTTCACCACCGACTACGTGGCGGGCATGGTCGGCGGTAAGTACGCCACCTACGTCTCGGCCGCCTGGGCGCCCGGTTACCTGACCGGCGCCGGTGTCGGCAACGGCTCCTCCAAGGGCAAGTTCGCGGTGGCGCCGCTGCCGCAGTGGGACCCGGCCAGCCCGGTCTCGGTCAACTGGGGTGGTTCCGCGTTCGCGGTGACCAGCCAGGCGTCCGACAAGGCGGCCGCGGCCAAGGTCGCGCTCGGCCTGTACGCCGACGAGGCGTCACTGACCGACGGCTGGAAGACCCAGACGATCTTCCCGCTCAACCAGAGCGTGCTGAAGTCGGACGAGTTCATCAACGCGAAGGTCGACTTCTTCAGCGGTCAGACGGCGAACAAGGACATCTACATCCCGGCCGAGAACGCCTACAAGGGCGCCGTCTACAGCCCCTTCACCGTCTACTACTACGCCCAGCTGCAGGCTCAGATCGTGAAGCTCAACGCCGGCCAGACGACCGGCGACAAGGCGGCTACCGACCTGCAGAACGCGCTGGTCACGTACGCCAAGAGCCAGGGTTTCACCGTCAAGTAGTTCGCTCGAGCCGGGCGGCCCCGGGCCGCCCGGCTCCGCGGTAGGGAGCGTCATGGTCAGCACCACACCGCCGACCGCGCTGAGCGCCGGCGCCGTCGTCCCCGACACCCCGGCGGCACCCGGCGGCCGGCGCGGGTCGGCGCGGCGCCACTGGGTCGGCTGGTTCTTCATTCTTCCGTTCCTCGTCGTGTTCCTCGCCTTCCTGGTGGCGCCGCTGGCCTATGCGGGCTACCTGAGCCTCTACACCAAGGGCCTGGCCACCGGCACCACGTTCGCCGGCATCGACAACTACAAGCGCGCGTTCACCGACCCGTCGTTCCTGCACGGGCTGTGGTTCGTCCTGAAGTTCAGCCTCGTGGTGATCCCGCTCCAGGTGTTCGTGGCGCTGGCCGCGGCACTGCTGCTGGACGAGATCGTCGGCCGGCTGGCCCGGTTCGCCCGGTTGATCATCTTCCTCCCGTACGCGATCCCGGTCGTTCTCGGCTCTTTGATGTGGGGTTTCCTGTACAGCCCCAGCTTCGGGCCGATCGAGCAGATCTCCACGCTGTTCAACGTGCAGGCGCCGTTCCTGCTCAGCCAGGGCAACATCTTCTACGGGCTGCTGAACGTGGTCACCTGGCAGTGGGCCGGCTACTACATGATCATCATTTACGCGGCGCTGCAGGGCATCGACACCTCGATCTACGAGGCGGCCCGGACCGACGGCGCCACCGCCCGGCAGATCGCGTTCCGCATCAAGATCCCGATGATCACCCCGGCGCTCGCGCTCATCCTGGTCTTCGCGCTGATCGGCACCCTGCAGTTCTTCGTCGAGCCGAAGGTCCTCGGCCCGATCGCGAACGGCACCGTCACCCCCGACTTCACGCCGAACATCTACGCGGTCACCCTGGCCCTGCAGTACGCGCAGTTCAACTACGCGTCGGCCATCTCGTTCTCGCTCGGTTTCGTGGTGTTCCTGGCCGTGGCGATCTTCATGTTCGTTACTCGCAAGCGAGGGAGCCTCTTCACATGAGTGACGCGCTGAAAAGCAGAGAACGGCGCACGCCCCGGCACATCTGGGGAAAATTGCTGCTGCTGGCCCTGATCTGCTACTTCCTGGTGCCGGTCTGGTGGCTCCTGGTGGCGAGCACCAAGAATGCCGAGGGCCTGTTCGCCGGCAGCGGCGCGCTCTGGTTCCGGGGCGGCTTCCACTTCTTCGACAACCTGCACGACCTCTTCGCGTACAACAACGGCGAGTTCCTGACCTGGCTCGGCAACTCGGTGCTGTACGCGCTCACCGGCGGCATCGGATGTACGGTCATCTCGGTGCTGGCCGGTTACGGGTTCGCGAAGTTCAACTTCCGCGGCCGCAACCTGGTCTTCGCCGCGGTGCTCGGGTCGGTCGTGGTGCCGCTCACCTCGCTGGTCATCCCGACCTTCGTGCTGATGACCAACATCGGGCTGATCGACACGATCTGGGCGGTCATCCTGCCGTCGCTGCTCAGCCCGTTCGCGGTCTACCTGATGCGGGTGTACGCCGCCGCGTCCATCCCGGACGAACTGCTGGACGCGGCCCGCATCGACGGCGCCGGCGAACTGCGCACCTTCTTCCGGGTGGCGCTGCCGCTCATGCGTCCCGGCGTGATCACCGTGCTGCTGCTCTCGGTCGTCTCGACCTGGAACAACTTCTTCCTCCCGCTGGTCATGCTCTCCACCTCGAAGCTCTATCCCCTCACCGTCGGCATCACCCTGTGGACCACCCTGGCCAGCTCCAACAACGGCGGCGGCCAGTCGCTGTGGAACCTGATCATCGTGGGCTCGCTGGTGTCCATCGTGCCGCTCGTCATCGCCTTCCTCACCCTCCAGAAGTACTGGCGGGGCGGGCTGGCGGTCGGCAGCCTCAAGTAGGAGATTTCGTTGCCCAACGCGTCCTTCCACCTCGACCCGGCCTTCACCATCGCGCCGGTCTCCCGCCGCACCTTCGGCTCGTTCGTCGAGCACATGGGCCGCTGCGTCTACACCGGCATCTACGAGCCCACGCACGCCACCGCCGACGCGGACGGCTTCCGGCAGGACGTGCTCGCGCTGACCCGCGAGCTGGGGGTGTCGACGGTGCGCTACCCCGGCGGCAACTTCGTCTCCGGTTACCGCTGGGAGGACGGCATCGGGCCGGTCACCGACCGGCCGGTCCGGCGCGACCTCGCCTGGCACAGCCTGGAGACCAACGAGGTCGGCATCGACGAATTCATGCGCTGGGCGGGCAAGGCCGGCGTCGAGGTGATGTACGCGCTCAACCTGGGCACCCGCGGCGTCGCCGAGGCCCTCGACGTCCAGGAGTACCTGAACCACCCCGACCGCACCCGCCTGGCCGAGCTGCGCCGCACCAACGGCGCGGACAAGCCTTACGGGATCTCGATGTTCTGCCTCGGCAACGAGCTCGACGGCCCTTGGCAGACCGGACACAAGACCGCTTACGAGTACGGGCGCCTGGCGGCCGAAACCGCGCGGGCCATGCGGGCCGCCGAGCCCGACCTGGAGCTCGTCGCCTGCGGCAGTTCCAGTTCGTCGATGCCGACGTTCGCCGCCTGGGAGTCGGAGGTTCTGGAGCTCACCTACGACCAGGTCGACTACATCTCGGCGCACGCCTACTACGAGCCGATCGACGGTGACATCGGCAGCTTCCTGGCGTCGGCCGTGGACATGGACCACTTCGTGAACAGCGTGGTCGCGACCGCGGACAGCGTCGGCGCCAAGCTGAAGAGCAAGAAGCGCCTGAAGATCTCGTTCGACGAGTGGAACGTCTGGTACCTGACCCGCTTCCAGGCCACCCGGGAGACCGAGTGGCAGGTCGCCCCGCCGGTGATCGAGGACAGCTACAACGTGACCGACGCGGTGGTGGTCGGCAGCCTGCTGATCTCCCTGCTCCGGCACAGCGACCGGGTCACCGCGGCCTGCCAGGCCCAGCTGGTCAACGTGATCGCCCCGATCCGCACCGAGCCGGGCGGCCCGGCCTGGCGGCAGACCATCTTCCATCCCTTCGCCATCACCTCCCGCCTGGCCAAGGGCTCGGTGCTGCGGGTGGAACCGGACTCGCCGAGCTACCCCACCGCCCGCTACGGCGACGTCCCGGTGGTCGACGCGGTCGCCACCCACGACCCGGAGTCCGGCGACGTCACGGTCTTCGTGGTGAACCGCTCGCAGGATTCGGCCACCACCCTGGCCGTGTCGCTGGCCGGGTTCGGGGGAGCGCTGCGGGTCGCCGAGTCGTGGACCGTCCACGACGACGACCCGGACGCCACCAACACGGCCGCCGACCCGGACCGGGTGACCCCCCGCCCGGTGCCGGCCGAGGTGACCGGCGGCGAGCTGCGGGTCTCGCTGGCCCCGGTCTCCTGGACCGCGATCCGGCTCACGCCCGCCGAGTAATCGTCGTATTCTGGCCGACTTCCCTTTTCCGGATTCTTCCGCGGAGGTGTGAGTTGACCGAATATCCACGCGAAGTTCGGGAGCGCTCGGTGGGCACTCCCGAACAGCACGCGAGCGGCCTGGTGGGCGAGCGGCCGGCGCGGTGGGACCACATCGTCATCGAGGACTACGACCCGTCCTGGGTCACCCGATTCGACGATGCCGCCGCGCCGATCCGCTCGGCCCTGGGCTCGCAGATCATCGCCCTCGAGCACGTGGGCTCCACGTCGGTGCCCGGCCTGCCCGCGAAGCCGATCATCGACATCGACCTGACGATCGCCGACACCGAGAACGAGGCGGCCTACCTGCCACCGCTGGCGACGCTCGGTTACCGGCTGATCCTGCGCGAGCCCTGGTGGCACGGCCACCGCATGCTGATCCCACCCGACGCGGACGTCAACCTGCACGTCTGGCCGCCCGACTCACCCGAGCTGCTCCGCCACCGCCTGTTCCGCGACTGGCTGCGCACCCACCCCGACGACCGCGCCCACTACGCCGAGACGAAGCACCGCGTGGCCCGGGCGACCGCCGCCGACCCGGCCACCTACAACATGGGCAAGAACGAAGTCATCGACGACATCTTCACCCGCATCTTCGCGACGCCCGCCTAGGTCGCGCGCAGGCCGTCGAGGACCACGGCGAGGATGCGGTGCCGGCCGGCGGCGTCCCCGGCGTACTCCATGGCCTTGGACGTGCCCGCCAGCAGGCCGATCAGCTCGGGCACCTCGAGGTCGCGGCGCACCGTGCCGGCCTGCTGCGCCTTGTGCAGCAGCGTGCCGAGGGCCTCGCGCAGTGCCCGCTGCGGGGCGCCGGAGAGTTCGTGCACGTCCACGCCGGCCGAGGCGAGCATGCCGGCGAGGGCGTTCTTCACCTCGCTCTGCTCGACCGCCTGGCGCAGGAACGCCGGCAGCGCCGTGGCCGGGTCGCCCTCGGTGGCCAGCCGGGTGGCGTCGGCGGCCAGGCGCTCGAGACGGGCCTCGAAGACGCCGCGGATCAGCTCCTCCTTGGTCGGGAAGTGGCGGAACAGGGTGCCGATGCCGACCCCGGCGGCCTTCGCGATCTCCTCGGTGGACACCGTGGTGCCGTGCTCGACCAGCACCTGCTCGGCCGTGTCGAGGATGCGGGCCCGGTTGCGGACGGCGTCGGCACGCGGTGGCGTCATGACCTTCCCTGCGGGGGTAGTAAACGGAGTCGCTGCTCCGTATAGTCGATAAGCGGAGTGATGACTTCTATTTTGCCATGGGGGTTCGTTGTGACGCCACGAGAGGTCTTCGAGAAGCTCAACGCGACGATCGGCAGCGGCGACTGGTCCGAGTTGCACCTCCTCTACGCCGAGGACGCGGAGGTCGAGATCCCGTTCCAGCCGAACCGGATCCATGGGCGTGCGCAGATCCGGGAGCACTTCGCGCAGCACGCCGGGCGAATCGTTCTGGAACCTCGCGACGTGCGGATCTACGACACGGACGACCCGGAGGTGGTCATCGCGGAGTGGAAGTATGAGGTCGGCGGCCGGCTGTTGCAGAACATCCAGGTGCTGCGGGTGCGCGACGGGCTGATCGTCGCGACGCGGGATTACCACGACCACCGGCAGCTCGCCGAAATCCTCCGGGGCTGAATGTCGAGAACGGCCGGGCCCGGTTCGTATGGGTGGTGACGGAAGGGAGCGCACCATGCGCCAGTACCTGCTCAGCATCTACCAGCCCGACGGGCCGCCGCCTCCGCCCGAGGTCCTCGAGCCGATCATGGCCGGGCTCGGGAAGCTCAACGAGGAGATGAAGGCGGCCGGAGCGTGGGTCTTCGCGGCCGGCCTGCACCCGCCGGAGAGCGCCACCGTGATCCGCGACCGCGACGGCGAGCCGACGCTCACCGACGGGCCGTTCACCGAGGGCAAGGAACACCTCGGCGGCTTCACCATCATCGCGGCCGACGATCTCGACGGTGCCCTGGAATGGGGTTCGCGGATGGCGAAGGTGCTCGCACCCCTGGCGATCGAGGTCCGTCCGATCCAGTGACCGACATCGAGCGGATCTTCCGCGCCGAGTACGGCCGGGCCGTCGCCGTGCTGGTCCGGTACTTCGGCGACATCGGGCTCGCCGAGGAAGCGGTGCAGGACGCGTTCGTCACCGCCGTGCGGCGCTGGCCGGAGCTGGGCATCCCGCCCAGCCCGGCCGGCTGGATCATCACGACCGCCCGGAACCGGGCGATCGACCACCTGCGCCGCGAATCGGAGCGGCCCGTGCGGGAGGCGAGCGCGACGGTGGACACCGCGGTGACCGAGGAGCCGGACGACATGCTTCGGCTGATCTTCACGTGCTGTCATCCGGCGCTGGCGCCCGCGTACCGGGTGGCGCTCACCCTGCGGCTGCTCGGCGGGCTCGGCACCGGCGAGATCGCCCGGGCGTTCCTGGTGCCCGAGGCGACCATGGCGCAGCGCATCTCCCGGGCGAAAGCCAAGATCCGGGACGCCGGCATTCCCTATCGGGTGCCCCGGGACGCGGACCTGCCGGCCCGGCTCGGCGCCGTCCTCGCGGTGCTCTATCTGATCTTCAACGAGGGGTACGCCCCGAGCGGTGGAGCGCTGGTCACCCGTACCGAAATGACGGCGGAAGCGATCCGCCTGGCCCGCCTCCTCGTGGTTCTGATGCCGGACGAGCCGGAGGCTCGCGGCCTGCTCGCGCTGATGCTGCTCATCGAGTCGCGGCGGTCCGCCCGGGTCAGCGCCGGCGGCGATCCGGTGCCGCTGGCCGAGCAGGACCGCGGGCGGTGGGACCGGGAGCTGATCGCCGAGGGGCAGGCGCTGGTGCGCGGCTGCCTGCGCCGCGGGCAACCGGGCCCCTACCAGATCCAGGCCGCGATCAACGCCGTGCACGCCGACGGGGTGACCGACTGGCGGCAGGTGCTCGCCCTCTACGACCAGCTTCTCGCGTTCACGCCCACCTCGGTGGTGGCCCTGCACCGGGCGGTCGCGGTCGCCGAGGTGGCCGGGCCCGGACCGGCGTTGCGGATCGTCGACGGGCTGATTTCTATAGCCGGGCATCACGTGTGGCATGTCGTGCGCGCCGAACTTCTGCATCGGCTCGGCCGGCGGGTCGAGGCGGCCGCCGAGTTCCGCCGCGCCGCCGAACTGACCGCGAACGCGGCCGAGCGACGCTTCCTGCTCGGCCGCGCCGACGCCGATGAGTGACGCGGCCGTGGACGTGCGGTGGCGGCCACTCGACCACGACCACGCCCATCGCATCAGACACCGAAAGAACCGTCGATGCAACAGCTCTGTCGGATTCGATCGGGCGAACTCCGGGATCTGCTATTTCCGAGGTCTCGGGCGGAACCAACCGGAAACGCCGCGCGATTAGCCTGGAACATCGTGGACCTCCGGCGGGTGGTGGAGCTGGTCGAGGAGAACGGGGCGCTCGCCCAGTTGTGCGTGCTGCGCGACGGTGAGGTGGTGCTCGACCGGGCCTGGGGCGTCGGCCCGGACACCCCGTTCGTGCTGTTCTCGGCGGGGAAACCGGTCCTGGCCATGCTGGTGCACCGGCTCGCCGGGCAGGGTGCGCTGAGCCTGGACGACCCGATCGCGCGGCACTGGCCCGCGTTCGCCGAGCACGGCAAGGACGGGATCACCGTCCGGCACGTGCTCCGGCATCGGTCCGGACTCCCGTACGTCAGAAGCGTCCGCGGTGATGCGTTGATCGCCACCCGGTGGGATCGGTCGGTCCGCGCCCTGGCGCGGGCGCGGCCGCACAGCGCGCCCGGCGCGGTGTGCGCCTACCACGTGCTCAGCCACGGGTTTCTGCTCGGCGAGGTGGTGCGGCGGGTCACCGGACGGCCGCTGCCCGACCTGTTTCGCGACGAGGTGTTCGCACCGGCCGGGATGCGGCACTCGCGGCTCGGGGCGCCGGGGTCGCGGGTGCCGCTGCGCGGCGGGCCGGTGGTGCCGCGGGCGCTGTTCAACCGGCGGTCGGTGCGCGACGCGGTGATCCCGGCGGCGACCGTCTCCAGCACCGCGCGGGATCTGGCCGCCTTCTATCAGTCACTGCTCGACGACGGGAGCTGGCGGGACGCGACCACGCCGACCAGCGAGGGCGAGACCGACCGGGTCTCCGGGACGCCGATCCGCTGGTCGGAAGGCTTCCAGCTCGGCTATCCGGGGCGGATGCGGTTCATCGGCAGCCGGTCGAGTCGCCTGGCCTTCGGGCATAACGGGTCGAACGTCTGTTTCGGGTGGGCCGACCCGGAGCGGCGGCTCGTCGTGGCCTACCTGACCAACAGGCTCGGTGGCGGGCCGCATCAGTGTGCGGTCAGCGACGCCGTGCTGGGGTAGCTTCTCCGACCATGGAGGCACAGCTGGCGGCCTTGCGGCCCGAGCTCGTCGGGTTCGCCTACCGCATGCTCGGCTCGCCCTACGAGGCGGAGGACGCGGCCCAGGAGGCGCTGCTGCGCGCCTGGAAGCACGGCGGTGACTACGACCCGGCGCGCGGTTCGCTGCGCACCTGGGTCTATCGGATCGCCACCAACGTGTGCCTCGACATGCTGCGGTCGGCCCGGCGGCGGGCCCGCCCGGTCGATTTCGAGGCCGACCTGACCCTCGGCACCCCGCTGCCGGAGACGACCTGGGTGCTGCCCATCCTGGGCGACCCGGCCGAGACCGCGGTGCGGCGCGACTCCGTGCGGCTCGCGTTCGTCGCCGCGTTGCAGCACCTGCCGGCCCGCCAGCGGGCCGTGCTCATCCTGCGGGACGTGTTCTGCTGGCCCGCCGACGAGGTCGCCGTGCTGCTCGACACCACCGTGCCGTCGGTGACCAGCGCCCTGCAGCGGGCCCGCGCCGCGCTGCGCAAGGCCGACCCGGCGCCGCCCGGCCCGCTGTCCGACGAGGCCAAGCTGGCCCTGGTCGAGCGGTACGCCGACGCCTTCCACCGGGACGACATCGCCGCGCTGGTCGCCCTCCTGCAGGACGACGTGATCAACTCGATGCCGCCGTTCACCTGGTGGATCCGGGGCCGCGCCGCGGTGGCGGCCGCGTTCGCCGGCTCCGACGGGTCGTGCCACGGTGCCCGGCTGGTGCCGGTGACGGCCAACGGCGGGCCGGCCCTCTGGCAGGAGCGGCCGACCGGGCCGGGTGGGTCGTACGAGCGGTTCGCGCTGCTGGTCTTCGAGTTCGGCGACGAGCTGATCTCCGAGATCACGACGTTTCTCGGATACCGTCCGGATGTCACCGGGCGGCCATGACAAAAGGCCCGGATGATCCGCGCCGGGCGGGCCGAACATCGAACCATGTCCATCGCGCTGTTCTTCCTGTCACCACTGGTGGCCGAGTTCCTGCTGGGTGACTTCACGCTCGCCCAGCTGCCGTTCCTGTTCCTGCTGGCGCCCGCCTACGGCGGCGCCGCCATCGTGATCCGCGAGCTGACCCGGCGGACCGGGCGCGGCTGGCCGACCATCCTGCTGCTGGCCCTCGCCTACGGGGTGCTCGAGGAGGGCCTGGAGACGCAGTCCCTGTTCAACCCGGACTACGCGCACGCCCACCTGCTCGAGCACGGCTTCGTCCCGTCCCTGGGCATCTCGATCCCGTGGACCCTGTTCGTCCTGGCCATCCACACCATCTTCAGCATGAGCGTGCCGATCGCCCTGGTGGAGGAGTGGACCAGCCGCCGCACCGAGCCGTGGCTGCGTACCCGCGGTTTCGCCGTGGCCATCGGGCTGGCCGTGCTCGGCGCGGCCGGGACGTTCGCCGTCTCCTACGCCGACGGCCACTTCATGGCCCGCCCGGCTCAGTTGGCGGTCACCGTCGTCGTCGTGGTCCTGCTGGTGGTGGCGGCCTTCCGGGTCCCGGCCCGCCTCGGTGCGCAGGACGGCCCGGTTCCGTCGCCCTGGCTGGTGCTGATCGTGGCGCTGGCCGGCGGCGGCGTGCTCTCCGCGATCGATCCGCTGCCGTGGGGGATCGGCGTCCCGGTGGTCCTGGCCGTGCTGGCCGCGATCGTCGTGGCGGTGGTGCGCTGGTCGCGCCGGCCCGGCTGGGACGGCCGGCATCGCCTGGCCCTCGCGGCCGGCGGTCTGCTGACGTACGCCTGGCACAGCTTCACCATGAATCCGGTCATCGACGCGCCGGAATCCCTGATCCTCGTCAGTCACGTGGTGTTCGCGCTGGCCGCCGTCCTGCTGCTCGTCCTGGAGGCGCGCCACGTGATCACCCGGGAGGGCAGAACCCCGGCCGGTGCCGGGGTCGTGACGCTGAGGTCATACGATCTGGGCGAGTGACAACTGTCGGCGACCTTTTGGGAGTGCGGGGAATGGAGACGTTGGAGTTCCAGGCCGAGGCTCGGCAACTTCTGCAGTTGATGGTCCATTCGATCTATTCGAACAAGGACATCTTCCTGCGAGAGCTGATCTCGAACGCGTCCGACGCGCTGGACAAGCTGCGTCTGGCCACCCTTCAGGACGGGCTCGAGGCGGACACCTCCGATCTGCACATCGAGATCGAGGCCGACAGCGAGGCGCGGACCCTCACGGTCCGCGACAACGGCATCGGGATGACCCACGAGGAGGTGGTCGACCTCATCGGCACGATCGCCAAATCGGGTACGGCGGAGCTGCTCACCAAGCTCAGGGAGGCCAAGGAGTCGCCCGAGCTGATCGGCCAGTTCGGCGTGGGGTTCTACTCGACGTTCATGGTCGCCGACCGGGTCGAGCTGGTGACCCGCAAGGCCGGCACCGAGGGCCACGGCACCCGCTGGGAGTCGGCCGGCGAGGGCACCTTCACCATCGACGACGCTCCCGACGTGCCGGTCGGCACCACCGTGACCGTCCACCTTCGCCCGAAGGACGAGGAGGACGCGCTCTACGACTACGCCGACGAGCGGAAGATCAAGGAGATCGTCAAGCGGTACTCCGACTTCATCTCGTTCCCGATCAGGATGCTCTCCGGCGAGCAGGTCGAGACGCTTAATTCCATGAAGGCGCTCTGGGCGCGGCCGCGTTCCGAGGTGACCGACGAGGAGTACAACCAGTTCTACCGGCACATCAGCCACGACTGGAGCGACCCGCTCGAGATCATCAACATGAAGGCGGAGGGCACCTTCGAGTACGAAGCGCTGCTCTTCCTGCCCTCGCGGGCGCCGCACGACCTCTTCCAGCGTGACTCGCGGCGCGGCCTGCAGCTGTACGTCAAGCGCGTCTTCATCATGGACGACGGCAAGGAGCTGATCCCCGACTACCTGCGCTTCGTCAAGGGCGTGGTGGACGCGGCCGACCTGTCGCTGAACATCTCCCGGGAGATCCTCCAGCAGGACCGGCACATCCAGATGATCCGCCGCCGGCTGGTCAAGAAGGTGCTGTCGACGATCAAGGACCTGCTGAACAACAACGCCGAGAAGTACGCCACGTTCTGGCGGGAGTTCGGCAAGGCCCTCAAGGAGGGGCTGCTCAACGACCCGGACAACCAGAAGGCCATCCTCGACGTTGCCACGTTCTCGTCCACGGCCGGCACCGAGCCGACCACCCTGGCCGCCTACGTGGAGCGGATGAAGGAGGGCCAGGAGGAGATCTACTACCTGACCGGCGACTCCCGCTCCCAGGTCGAGAACTCCCCGCACATGGAGGCGTTCCAGGCGCAGGGCTACGAGGTGCTGATCCTCACCGACCCGGTCGACGAGATCTGGGTCGAGGCGGTCCCCGACTACGACGGCAAGAAGCTGCAGTCGATCGCCCGCGGCAGCGTCGACCTGCCCAAGGACGCCGAGGAGCCGGAGCCCGAGGGCGACTTCGCGCCGCTGCTGACCTTCCTCAAGGAGAAGCTGGACGAGCAGGTCAAGGACGTCCGCCTGTCGCACCGGCTCACCACCAGCGCGGCCTGCCTGGTCAGCGACACCGACGACATCACGCCGGCGCTGGAGAAGATGTACCGGGCGATGGGCCAGGAGGGCCCGCGGGTCAAGCGCATCCTCGAGCTCAACCCGAACCACGCCCTGGTCAGCAGCTTGCGCGAGGCGCACGAGCGCGGCGCCGACGACCCGGCCCTGCCGGACACGGCCGAGCTGCTGTACGGGACGGCCCTGCTCGCCGAGGGCGGTGACCTGGAGGACCCGGCCCGCTTCGCCAAACTGCTCGCCGACCGCCTCGCGAAGACGGTCTGACCGGGGCCGACGTTCGGGCCGGCGTCGGCGCCGGCGTTTCGGCCGGCTCAGCCCGGCCGGGGGAGGGCCGCGAGCCACGCTCGCGGCCCGGCGTGCGCCACCCGAACGCCGGCCACCCGCACGGCGAACACGATGAAATCCGATAAATCGGATTTGTCGGGGTGAGGGGGGTCGCCGGTCAAGGCCACTGCCAGCGCGCCGTGGAACGCGTCGCCGGCGCCGGCGGTGTCGACCGCGGTCACCGCCGGCACCGGGATCGCGCCGGAGCGGGTGCCGCTGAACCAGCGGACCGGCTCGGGGCCGTGGGTGACCAGCACGTGCGGTGCACCGATCGCGGCGGCCAGGGCCTCGTCGGTGGGTGCGGCCTCGGCCGGGTGCCGGAACGCTGCCGACGCGGCCACCACCTCGGCGAACGGGAAGATCTCGGCGAAGACCGGGCGCCAGGTGCCGGCGTCGACGACCAGGCGGCGGGCGCTGCGCGCCGCCGCGACGGCCAGCGCGGGATGATGCCCGTCGACCAACGTCAGGTCGGCATCGGGCAGACCCCCTTGCGGTACGCGGACCAGGACGTCGCCGGCGTTGCGGCTGACGATCGTCCGCTGACCGGTTCCGGCGAGCACGGTTATGGCGGAGACGGGTGGCGGTGCGGAGCTCTCGGGCGAGACATCCATAACTCGTACGCCATGGTTTTGCAGGTCTGAGCGGATGAGGTCGCCCAGTGGATGCGCGCCGACCGCGGTGACCAGGGTGACGTCCGCGCCCAGTGCGGCCGCCGTGACCGCGGCGTTCGCGGCCGGCCCGCCCGCCGCCACCTCGAAGCCGGTGGCCTGCGCCTTCTCGTCCGCCGCCGGGATGTGGTCGACCGCATAGACCAGATCCACGGTGGCCAGCCCGACGCACAGCAGCCGGGTCACGGGGTCGTCCCCGCGCGACGGGAGCCGAGCGACCGGGTCAATTGGCCAGGTCTTGGAAGAACGTGCCGATGCCCCGGAACGCCTCCGCTATCCCGTCACCCAGGCTCTGGGCGATGTCGGCGGCGGGGCCGGGATTGGTGCCGATGTAGAAGATCAGCAGGATGAGCACGATCCAGCCGACGGCCTTCTTCATGTCGGCCCCCTTCGATGATCCGGGCGTGTCCTACATGATCGTGGCACGTCCGCGCTCGTCGATCCGGGATCTTCACCCGCGCGGCGTCGAATCGAACAGATCGTGGGCGTTCCGCCACAGGACGGCCCGTAGCCAGTCGTCGCCGAGATCTAGTCGCGCCAGCGACTCGAGTTGATGCCCGTACGGATATGGGATGTTGGGGAAATCGCTGCCCAGCAGGACCTTCCCGGCCAGGCCGAGGTCGCGCAGCGTCGGCCGCAGGCCGGGCGGGAAGGGTGCCATCTGCTCGAAGAAGTCGGTGAACGCCATCGTGGTGTCCAGCCGCACCCGCTCGTAGCGGCCGGCCAGCTCGAAGAACTGCGGGTATTCCGGGGCGCCCAGATGCGCCACGATGATCGACAGGCGGGGGTGGCGCCGCAGCACGTCGCCGATCGGGCCGGGCCCGGTGAAGCCGGCCGCGACCGGGCCGGAGCCGGCGTGCACGACGATCGGCGTGCCGGCCTCGGCGAGCAGTCCCCAGACCGGGTCCAGCTCGGCGGCGCGCGGATCGAAACCGCCCACCTGCAGGTGCAGTTTGAAGATCTGTGCGCCTTCGTCGAGCGCCGCCCGGGTATAGGCGACGGCGGACGGCTCGGGGAAGAACGTCGCGCTGGCCAGGCATCCCGGGGTGGCGGCGGCGAAATCCAGGGTCCAGCGGTTGAGGTCGGCGGCCATGTCCGGCCGGTGGGCGTAGGCGAGGGCCCTGAAGGTGCGTACCCCGAGCGCGCGCAGCGTCTCCACCCGGTCGGGCAGAGCCGATTTGTAGATGATCGGCCACTCGCGGCCGATCAGCGGCCCGGCCGACTCGAAGTGGTGCCAGACCCGCCGTTCCATCCGCGGCGGCAGGAAGTGCGTGTGCACATCGGCCAGCCCTGGCAGGCCAAGTTCGCGCCAGATCATCCTCCTATTCTGAGGGCAGGCTGAGATCGGCTATATTGACAGTCACTCTTAAGTGGCAGCTACTCTCAAATTATGGCTACTTCCAAAGCGCGCTGGTACGCGCTCGCCGCCCTGGCCCTCAGCACCCTGGCCATCGGTCTGGACACCACGATCCTCAGCGTCGCCCTGCCGACGCTCAGCCGGGACCTGCACGCCTCCACCGGCGACCTGCAGTGGTTCACCAACTCCTACCTGCTGGTCCTGGCCGCCGTGCTGCTGCCGGCCGGCATGCTCGGCGACCGGTTCGGCCGCAAGAAGTTCCTGCTCGGCGCCCTGTTCGTGTTCGGCGCCGCCTCCGCCGCCTGCGCCTGGTCGGCCTCCACCGGCCAGCTCATCGCGGCCCGCACCGCGCTCGGCCTCGGCGCCGCCGTGCTGATGCCGCTCTCCGGTGCCGTGCTCACCGTGCTCTTCGAGGACAGGGAGCGCTCCCGGGCACTGTCGATCTGGCTCACCGCGAGCGCGCTCGGCATCCCGCTCGGCCCGCTGCTGGGCGGCTGGCTGCTCGACAACTTCTGGTGGGGCTCGGTCTTCCTGATCAACGTGCCGCTGGTCGCGATCGCGCTGGTCGCGGTGTCCCTCTGGGTGCCCGAGTCGCACGGCGACCGCACCCGCCGCTTCGACCTGCCCGGCGTGCTGCTCAGCGCGGCCGGCCTGGTCGCGGTCACCTACGGCATCATCGAGGCCGGCGACCGCGGCTGGTCCGACGCCCGCTCGCTGACCACCATGACCGCGGGAGTTCTGCTGCTCGCCGCCTTCGTGTGGTGGCAGCGGCGAGCCAGGACCCCGCTCGTCGACCTCGCCCTGTTCCGCTCCCGGCAGTTCACCGGCGGCGCCGTGCTCGCCACCGTGGCCAGCTTCGGGATGCTCGGCCTGATGTTCTCGCTGCCGCAGTTCTACAGCGCGGTCGGGGGACAGGACGCGTTCGGTTCCGGTCTGCGCCTGCTGCCGGTGATCGGTGGCCTGCTGGTCGGCGCCCGCACCGCCGAGAAGCTCGCGGCCCGGATCGGCAGCCGCGCGGTCATCGCGGGCGGCCTGACCCTGATGACCGTGGCCCTGCTGATCGGCGCGCAGACCAGTGCGACCAGCGGCTACGGGTTCATCGCCATCTGGGTGAGCCTCGCCGGTCTCGGTCTCGGCTTCACCCTGCCGCCGTCGATGGACGCGGCCCTGGGCGCGCTGACCGCCGAGCGCAGTGGCGTCGGCAACGGCCTGCTCCAGGCGATGCGCCAGGTCGGCGGCGCGATCGGGGTGGCCGTGCTGGGCACCGTGCTCAACGGCGCCTACCGTGATCACCTGCCGTCGAATGCCGGCGAAGCGGCCCGGGAGAGTGTCGCCGGCGGCGTCGCGACCGCGGCCGACCCCGGCGCGCTCGAAGCGATCCGCACCGCGTTCACCCACGGCATGGATGTCTCGCTGGTGGTCGCGGCGGCCGTCGCGGCGGCCGGGGCGATCCTCGCGCTGCTGATGCTCCCGGGCCGGGCGAAGCCCGCGGCGGCGGTCGTGGAAGAAGAACGGCTCGCCCTGGCAGAATCGGGGCTATGACCTCGTCCCTGCCAGCCGGCCTGCGGGAACGCAAGAAGGCAAAGACCCGGCTCGCCATCCGCGAGCACGCGATCCGGCTCTTCGAGGAGCAGGGGTATGCGGCGACCACCGTGGACCAGATCGCGGAGGCGGCCGAGGTCTCGCCGAGCACCTTCTTCCGCTACTTCCCGACCAAGGAAGACGTCATCCTCGTCGACGACTACGACCCGCAGATCGTCGCCGCGATCAAGTCCCAGCCCAGCTCGGTCTCCCCGGTGACGGCCCTGGTCAACGGCATGAAGTCGGTCTTCCTCACGATGAGCGAGCAGGAGTGGGAGAGCGAGCGCCGGCGCCAGCGGATCTTCCAGGCCGTGCCGGAGCTGCGGGCGCGGGTGATGAACCAGACGGTGATGGCGATCGACATGCTCGCCGAGGCCCTCGCCGAGCGGGACGGCAAGGACGCCGACGACCTCACCTGCCGGGTGATCGCCGGGGCCATGGTCGGCGTCGTCGTGGCGATCACCCCGCCCGGCAACCCGAACGGTTTCGAGCCCACCGACTTCACCCGGATCGAACAGGCGCTGACGATCCTCGAGGAGAGTTTTCGCCTCCGCTGAGCTGGTCCGCGCCTCAGGCGAGGGCGGCCTTCGCCGCCGCGAGGATGCGGTCGGAGATCTCGGTGCCGGCCGTCGCGCGGGCGAGGACCATCGCTCCCACCAGGGTGCACACGGCCGCGAGATCATCGCCGAGCCATCGGGCATAAAGATCAACCCCTTGCGCGTACGTCGGGAGAGCGCCATCCTCACGCGCCAGGTCCCCGCCGAACCCGGCCGCCGGGCAGCCGGTCCCCGGATTGTCCCGGTGCTCGGGGGAGAGGTACTCGTTCAGGAAGGTCTCCCGGTCCAGCCCGCTCAGCCGGTCGGCCATCCCGTTGAAGGCGTGTTCCACCGCCTCGGCGACCAGGGCGTCCTTCGAGGCGAACTGCTTGTAGAAGCCACCGTGGGTCAGCCCCACCTCGGTCATCACGTCGGCCACGCTCACCCCGTCCACCCCGCGCTCGCGGAACAGCCGGGCCGCCGTCTCGACGATCCGCTTCCGGTTCTCCTGCGCCTGCGCCTGCGATACCCGTCCCATGAACGTGAGTATAGATGGTGTGTGTCATCTATTACCTTGCGCCATTTAGATGTCACTCGTAATCTAAGCCGCATGGACATCACGAACTCGGTAGCCGTAGTCACCGGCGCCAACCGCGGCCTCGGCCGCCACTTCGCCGCCCAGCTCCTGGAGCGCGGCGCCAAGGTCTACGCCGCCGCCCGCAACCCGGAGAGCATCGACCTCCCCGGCGCGATCCCGCTGCAGCTCGACATCACCGACCCGGCATCGATCGAGCGGGCCGCCAAGGCCGCCCCGGACGCCACCCTGCTGATCAACAACGCGGGCACGTCCCTGGGCCAGAGCCTCATCGACGGCGACCTGGAGCAGATCCGCCTGGAGATGGAAACCCACTACTTCGGCACCCTGGGCGTGACCCGGGCATTCGTCCCGGTGATCGAGTCCAACGGCGGCGGCGCGATCCTCAACGTGCTGTCCGTGCTTTCCTGGTGGCACCCGGCCCAGGCCGGTGCCTACTCCGCGGCGAAGGCCGCCGGTTGGGCGATGACCCGAGCGGTGCGCGACGAGCTGGCCCCGCGCGGCATCGAGGTGGCCGCCCTGCACGTCGGCTACATGGCCACCGACATGGCGGCCCACGTCCCCGCCGACCAGAAGACCGACCCGGCCGTGGTCGCGGCCCTGGCTCTGGACGGCCTGGCCGAGGGCCACCCGGAGATCCTCGCCGACGACGTGACCCGCGCGGTCAAGGCCGGCCTGGCCGCCTGACGACGTGCGGCCCGCCGGCTCGTCAGGCGGCGGGCCGTCGGCCGGTGGCTGACAAGCTGTGCGGCCCGCTTCCGGCCGTCACGTGCTTCAATCCGTCCATGATGGTCGACGGCAGCCCGGCCGGGCGCGTGCCGTGGCTCGCCCCGTCCGCGGTGGTGCGCCGGATCACCGAGATGCGCGCTGCCGGTGGGCACCGGCCGGCCGAGATGCTTCTCGACGCGATCGGCGCAGGCCGGACGGCCGGTGAGGTGGCCGGCGTCGTCGCGGTTGTGGACCCGGCCGACGCCGGCCGGGTGCTGGCTGCCGCCTGCCGCCGGCCCGCCGCCGAGATCGCGGCGATCCTCACCGTTCTCGCCGACCCGGGCGCGCCGAATCCCGCCGCCGGGACCGGCGATCCGGCCGGGACGGGCGCGGCGCCCGACTCGCGAGCCTCGGACCGTGCAGATAGGGCGAGTGATTCGCAGGGTGCCGGGGCCGGGGCGCCTGTCGTCCTGGGGCGTGCGGTCGTCGCCGCCGAGCTGGGGGCCGCCGAGCTTGTGTCGGTCGCTGTCCTGCTCGTCGCGGTGGAGCGGGACGCTCTGCTGGACGTTGGCGTCGACACTCGGCTCGGTCATCCGGGGAGGTTGTCCGCGCTGGTGGCGGCGCTGTCCGATGCGGACGAACTTGGCGCGGTGACGGATCGGATTGCGCGTGGCGATCCGGTCCGGGCTGCTGCCCTTGCCACGCAGCTCGAGACCATCGATCCGGAAGCGGCCGAGGTGCTGGCCGACGCGGTGCTCGCCGCGGGGGCGGCCGTTACCGGGCAGGTGCTGGCTCGGCTCGAGGCGGAGCCGCTGCGCCGGTTCGTTCCGCGGCTGGCCGGGCTGAGCTCGAGTGCCGTGGTCGAGGTGATGGCCGAGCTGGTGCGGGCCGGTCGGCGGGCGCTCTCCCGGGCGATCGCCACCGCGGTGCCGCCGGTGTTCGCGTGGCCGTCGCAGGCCGGCACCCGGGTCCTCATCGACCTTGTGGTGGCGTCCGCCGTGCACAGTGGCCGGCTCGCCGGGCTGGCGGCGCCGGGCAGTTTCGCCGCCGAACTGGCCGACGAACCGCCCGGGATCGTCGCGGCCGTGCTCACCCGGGCCTGCGCCGTCGCCGCCATCCCGGTCGTCGACGCGATCCTCGCCGAGCTGGCCCGTCGCGCTGACACGGTCAAATGGGTCGCCCGGCTGTGGCACATCGCCCCGGAACCGGCCGCGTCCGGCGGTCGCCGGCCCGACCTGGTCGACCGCTACCTCGACCTGGTCGTCCAGCGTCGCTCGCCACGGGAGGTCGCGGGCCTGATCGAGGAGCTCGACGCCGGCGACGGCGGGCCGATGGCCGGCCGGGTCGTGCGAATGCTGCTCGACGATCCCGGCCGGCGGTGGGTCCGGCCGTACATCGGTCAACTGCTCGGCGAGTCGCCGCGGGCCGCCGACCTGCGCGGGGACTGGACCGGCGACCGGGTCGAGCTGGCCCGGGCGGCCGCCGTCGAGGAACTCCGCCGGGTGCTGCGCGAACCCGGGCCGGTCGACCGCTGGCTGCCGGTGCTCTCGCTGCGGGCCGCCGAGCGTCCGTTGTGGCTGGTGCGGCTGGGTGACCTGGACGCCGGGTCCCTGATCGGCCTGAGCAACCGGGGCGTGCACTGCCACAGCGTCCCGGGGCCGCACGCCCAGCAGGCGCCCCGGGAATTCCGGATCGACTACGAGCAGTTCGCCCACCTGACGTTCGGCTTCACCGAGGAGAGCCACCGGATCCGGATAGTCAAGCAGCAGTCGACCTACTTCTGGGCGGTCGGCCAATCGGCCGTGGCCCAGGCCCGTGGCGTGACGGCGCTGCTCAACGTGGTCGCCACGGCCGTGCGTGCGGTCTTCGCGGTGCACCTGGACGAGCCGCTCGGGCCGTCCGCGTCGGGCTGGTTCACCGCCGAGCGGTTCTGACACCGCCGCGACCTTGAAGACTTGCCGTTCGGAGCTGACACGAACTCTCCAAGATCGCGAATGGATCGGGGGGTGTCAGGCGGTGCTTCCCGGGGAGTCTCTCGCGCCGGGCTGGTTCAGGGCCGCGAGCACCTGGCGGCCCGCGCGTTCGGCGGCCAGGACCCGTTCGGTCGTGTCGGGGGCCGGGCCCGGTTCGCCGGTCGCCACGGCGTACGCCTCGCGAAGCGTCAGTAACGCCCGCGCCAGCCGCGTCGCCTCCCCGGACGGATCTCCCGGATCGCGCCGCAGTGCGGCCGTGGCCGCCGCTACCTCGGTGATCGCCTCGCTCAGGTGCCGGGCGGCCGCCCGGTTGCGGACCAGCGCCGCCGCCACCGGGCCCAGCGCGCACCCCAGCAGGGTCTGCACGAGCCGGTCACCGATCAGGTCGGCGGCCGGTGTCGGCCGGCCAGCTCGCCCACCAGCAGGGCCAGGGGAGTGATCGCCAGCATCGCGAGGCCGTAGTTGCGGACCACCAGGAGTTCCGCGCAGACCTGGGCGATCGCGATCGAGGCGACCAGGGTCCAGCGGTCGCCGGGCAGGGCCACGGCGGCGCCGGCCAGGAACAGGCCGATCGTCGTGCCGGCCGCCCGCTGGATCGCCTTGTGCAGTGACAGCCGCAGCGAATCGGCCTGCAGCACCGCCACCGCCGACAGCGCCGCCCAGTAGGGATGGCCCAGGCCGGTGACGTGGGCCAGCAGGCCCGCGACGGCACCCGCGGCGAGCGCGCCCAGCGCGACCCGGGCCGCGGCCGGCCAGACCGGGCCGGGGCGGCGCGCGCCCGGCTCGCGCAGCAGCAGCGTGTAGACGCGGCGGCCGAGCACCTCGTCGGTCTCCGCCTGCGCCATCTCGGCGATCGGCGCCGGGCCGCGGCGGGCGACGGCGTCGGCCAGGGCGCGCAGCGCCTTCGCGGCCTCCGGCCTGTGGCCGTTGATGCCGCTCAGCTCGGTCTCGGCCCGGGCGACCAGCAACGCCTCCGCCGGCCGATCGGGCGGAACGGCCCGCCAGGCCCGCTCGATCGCGGCCGACGCCTGCTGCCGAGCGAGAAGACCGGCGGGACTCGCGAGCGCATCGTCGTTCGGCCCGGCGGGGGTTGCGGCCGGGTTCGGACCAGCGGTGCCTGCGGCGGCGTTCGGGCCGGCCAGGCCTGTGGCGGTGTCGTTCAGGGCGGCTGCCGCTCGCAGGGCGCGGGCCACGGCCAGGCGCATCGGGGCCTCGCGGTCGACCAGGACGCCGGCCATCGCGATCAGCCAGGCCAGGGCGGCCGAGCCGGCGCACAGCAGCGGGTGGCGCCACAGGTCGGTGCTGGTGGCCGGCATCGCGCCGGTCACCGCCGTCGCGAAGGCGAACATCAGGCCCCCGGGCGGGCCCACCCGGAAGCGGCCGCACAGCAGGGTCGCCACGCCGCCGGTCACCGCCACCGCGGCCGTTCCGAACACCTCCGGTTGCGGGGTCAGCGCGGTCAGGGTGCCCGCGAGGACGCAGGCGATCAGACCGGTCGCGGCGGCGGTCAGCACCCGGGCGCGGCGGCGGTAGGGCTCGTCGCGGGCGTACAGCGCGGTGAAGGCGCCGAAGGTCGCCACCCCGGCCCAGGCCGGCTCTCCGGCCGCAACCAGGACGACCAGCGGAAACGCCACCGCCAGGCCGGCCCGCAGGGCGAAGGCCCAGGCGGCGTCGACCGGCCGGACCTTCGCCGCGGCCCGCACCTCCGGCATGATCGACCTAGCCATTCATCCCTTTTACTCGACGAAGATTCAAAGCGACCGGGTGGGGGTATGCCCCGCGCATGACGCCCCTCGCAGCCGAGGCCATCACCGATGCCGGAACCGGTCAACTAGTGCTCGCCGCGGTGCTCGGCATCGCGGTCGTCATTGTCCTCATCGCCTGGGCCAAGTGGCACCCGTTCCTGGCCCTCATCCTCGGATCGGCGACGCTCGGCCTGGTCGCCGGTGCTTCGCCGGGCACCACCGTCACCTCCTTCACCACCGGTCTGGGCAGCACCGTCGGCAGCGTGGGTCTGCTGATCGCGCTCGGCTCGATGATCGGCGCCCTGCTGGCCGAGTCGGGGGGTGCCGACGGCATCGTCAACCGGATCGTCGACCGGGTCTCCGGGTCGGCCCTGCCGTGGGCGATGGCCGGGGTCGCGGCCCTGGTCGGGTTGCCGCTGTTCTTCGAGGTCGGCGTGGTGCTCCTGGTGCCGATCGTGTTGCTCGTCGCCCGGCGTACGGATATCGGTCTTCTTCGGGTCGGCATTCCGGCCCTGGCCGGCCTGTCGGTGTTGCACGGACTCGTGCCGCCGCACCCCGGGCCGCTGGTCGCGATCTCCAGCCTCAACGCCGACCTCGGTCTCACCCTGCTGTTCGGGCTGATCTGCGCGATCCCGACGGTGATCGTGGCCGGCCCGGTCTTCGGCAACTGGATCGCCAAGCGGGTGCCGCTGCCGGTGCCCGCCCTGCTCGGGCCGGCCGACGCGGCCGTCGCCACCGGTGACGAGGACTACGACCGGGACGCCACCGCCGTCGACCGGAACCGCCGGAACCCGGGCTTCTGGCCCGCGGTGCTGACCGTGCTGCTGCCGATCGTGCTGATGCTGGCCCGGGCCATCGGTGAGCTGACCGCCGACAAGGGCAACCCGGTGCGGGACACGCTCGACGTGCTCGGCAACCCGCCGGTGGCGCTGCTGTTCGGGGTGCTGCTGGCGATGTGGTCGCTGGGCAAGCGGTCGGGGATGGACCGGCGGGAGACCAACGCGGTCCTCGGCGGATCGCTGCCGCCGATCGCCGGCATCCTGCTGATCGTGGCCGCGGGCGGTGGCTTCAAGCAGGTCCTGGTCGACGTCGGGGTGGGCAACGTCGTCGCCGACGCGGCCAAGGACGCCAACATCAACGCGCTGCTGCTGGGCTGGCTGGTCGCGGTCGGCATCCGGGTCGCCACCGGCTCGGCGACGGTCGCGACCATCACCGCGGCGGGCATCGTGGCGCCGCTGGCCGCCACCCTCGACAAGCCCGAGGTGTCGTTGCTGGCGTTGGCGATCGGGTGCGGCTCGCTGTTCTTCTCGCACGTCAACGACGCCGGGTTCTGGCTGGTCAAGGAGTATTTCGGGATGACCGTCGGACAAACGATCAAAACCTGGTCGGTGATGGAGACGATCATCTCGGTGGTCGGCGTGATCTGCGTCTTCCTGCTCGATCTGGTGGTCTAGAAAATCCACAATCAAAGGCTTGTGCAAACGTACGTTTGTATTAGGGTGAGGTCGTGCCGGCCACTCTCGACCTCACCTTCGCCGCCCTGGCCGACCCCGTCCGCCGCGCCCTGGTGGCCCGCCTCGCGCAGGGTGACGCCACGGTGGGGGAGCTCGCGGCCCCGTTCGACCTGACTCAGCAGGCCATTTCCCACCACATCGGCATCCTTCGCCGCTGCGGCCTGGTCGAGCAGCGCCGCGAGGGCACCCGGCGGCCCTGCCGGCTCCGCGTCGACCAGCTGTCGGTGATCAACACCTGGGTCGACGAGCAGCGCCGGGTGTGGGACGACCGGCTCGACGCCCTCGCCGCACACCTCTCGGAGATCTCATGAGCCGGCGTGACCTCGTCGCCGAATACTTCGCCGGCTTCCGGGCGAGCGACCATCCGCGGATCCTCGCGACCCTCACCGACGACGTCGATTGGGTCATCCACGGTCACCGCGCCACCCGCGGCAAGGCCGAGTTCGACGGCGAGATCGAGAACCCGGGATTCAATGGCAGTCCCGAGCTCGACGTGCAGCGGGTCTACGAGGACGGGCCGGTCGTGGTCACCACCGGTGAGGGCCGCGGCACCAGTGTCGAGCACGAACCGTTCCGCTTCGCGTTCAACGACCTGTTCACCTTCCGCGACGGCCGGATCGCCCGGGTCGATTCGTACGTCGTCCCGCTGCCCTGATCGAGGAGACCGTCATCGCGGCCGGGACCCACCGAGGAAATCCTCCAGGATCTCGGTGAACCGGGCCGGTTGCTCCTCGGCCACGTAATGGCCGCAGTCGCCGATGACCGCCTCGGTGACGTCGTCGGCTACCAGCCGCATCGTGGCGGCGGCCGCCGCGCCGGTGTACCGCGCGCCGCCGACGGCGAGCACCGGCAACGTCAGCCGGGTCTTCGTGCGCTGCTCGTTCTGCGCGATCGTCTCGTCCAGCGCCCGGTAGTACGCGAAGCTCGCCCGCAGCCCGCGAGGATCCGCGACGATCGCATCGACGTAGGCGTCGACGGCGTACGCGGGGATCGCGTCCGGGGTGGCTGCCTTCTTGGCGAACTGATAGCCGAAGAAGAGTCGCTCCCGGCCTCGGACCAGTTCCTCGTTGAGGTCGGTGAGCTGATTGAAGCCGAAGTGCCAGAACCGCAGGCTGACCGCGGCCGGGCTGAAGAACGACGGGGCCGGCGTGACACCGGGGATGATGGCGTCCACGACGGCGAGCCGGCCCACCCGCTCGGGGTGATCGGCGGCGAGGGCGTACCCGGTCCACATGCCGATGTCGTGGCCGACCACGTCGAACCGGTCGTGCCCGAGCGCGGCCATCAGTGCGACCAGGTCGGCGGCCAGCGTGCCGGCGTCGTAGCCGTCGTCGGGTTTGTCGGAGAGCCCGGCTCCGCGCGAGTCGACGGCGACGACGGTGTGCCGGCGGGCGAGGGCGGGCATCACCTTCCGCCAGGCGTACCAGGTCTGGGGCCACCCGCCGACCAGCAGCAGCGGCGGGCCGTCGCCGCCGGTGACCGCGTGCAGCCGCAGCCCGTTCAGCTCCACGAGCCGGCTGGTGAAGACGTCGGTGAACCCGTCGGGCAGCCGCAGCGAACTAATTCTGGAACGATCAGTACAACTTGTCATGCCGGTGACCATACCCATGTTGAAACGATCGGTGCAAGATGGGTAGGCTGGCGAACATGGCGGGCCGCAAGCAATTCGACGTGGACGAGGCGTTACGAGGCGCGATGCACGTCTTCTGGCGCTGGGGCTATTCGGAGGCCTCGATCGATCGCCTGACCGAGGGCACCGGCCTGGGCCGGAGCTCGCTCTACGGCACCTTCGGCGACAAGAGCACCCTCTTCCGGAAAAGCCTCGAACGGTACGCGGAGACCTACCACCCGTTGTACGACCAGGCGTTGTCCGGCCCTCATTCGAGCCCGAGCGCCGTGGTGGCCGCCTACCTGCGGGTCACCCTGAACCGCATCGCCGACCCGACGGTGCCGGACGGCTGCCTGCTCACGGTGTCGGCAACGCAGTTCCCGGCCCTGGACGCCGAGGGTCAGGCGATGGTCCGCGCCATGATCGACGGTTTGCGGGCGATGCTGGAGCAGGCGCTGCGGGCGGCCGGGGCCGACGAGCACGAGGCGGCGGAGCTCGCGTTGTGCACGCTGGCGACGAACAAATCCCTGGCCGTGCTGAGCCGCGCCGGCTTCTCGAACGAAGACCTGGAAACCGTCGCCGCGGCCGCCGCCCGTGTTCCGGGTGACCGATGAGTTTCGGCCCCGCCCGGCGTATCCCCTCCGAACAGCTGTTGATCTGGAGGGGTTATGGACGAGGAAGTGGTGCGGGCGGCGGTCGTCGCCGAGCGCGGTGAGCTGGCGGCGATGCTCGGTGCGCTGGACGCGTCGCAGTGGGGTGCGCCCTCGCTGTGCGAGAGATGGCGGGTGCGGGAGGTCGTGGCCCACATGACCATGCCGTTCCGGATGTCGCCACCGCGGTTCCTGGCGGAGATGCTGAGGGACCGCTTCAACTTCAACCGGATGGCGGACCGGGTGGCCCGGCGGGATGCCGCCCGCCTCTCCGACGCCGAACTGCTCGCCTGCCTGCGGGACAACACCGAGCATCCGTGGCGGCCGCCGGGCGGCGGGGTGGTGGGGGCGCTGTCCCACGACGTGATCCACGGGCTGGACATCTCCGTCGCGCTGGGGCTGGACCGGCGGCCGCCGGTGTCCCGGATCGGCACGATCCTGGACAGCATGCGCGACCGGAATCTCCGGTACTTCGGGGTGGATCTGAGCGGCGTGCGGCTGACGGCCACGGATCTCGACTGGACCTTCGGCGAGGGGGCGCCGCTGCGCGGCACCGCCCAGGACCTGCTTCTGGTGGTGTGCGGCCGGCGATTGCCGGCGGCGCTTCTGGAGGGTACGGCGGCGGCACGGTTCGCGGGCTGACCAGCGGGACGTCTCGTCCTGGCCTCGCGTGTCGGTCAGGACGGGCCTTCCCGCGTTGCCGGAATAGATGGGCTGAGCGGTCGCATGTGGATACCGGCCGCCGAATAATGGCGGACAGCCGGGGCATGATTCCCGCCGGTACGGTGATCGCCGAATTCGCCGTCATTCCTAGGCTTGAGGCATGTCCGATATGGTGCGTGGCTTGATGAACGCCTTCCGTGAAGGCGTAAGGCAGGATTCCTCGATAGACCCGTCGAGCAAGGAGACACTGCTCCGTGAGGTCGACAATGCTTACGACCAGGAACCGTCACCAGTGCTGGCATTCATCGGTGAGACCGGCGTCGGCAAGTCGACGACGGTAAATTCGCTGTTCAATGCTGGTCAGGAGGTCGGTCATTTCAAGCCGACAACTCTTACGGTCGACGGTCTGCAGGTCTACGCCACCGTCGATCACGTGCAGGGCAGTCGTGGTGACCTCCGCGTTATCGACATGCCCGGACTTGGCGACGACATCGAGAACTACGAGGCCTACCTGCGGTTGTATCTGGAGACGCTGCCCAAGGCGGACGCGATCCTCTGGGTTCATCCCGCTTCCGACCGGATGGTCGCGTTCACCCAGCAGGTGCTGCGTGAACTCGTGACGCGGGCGCCCGACCTGAGGTCCCGAATCGTCTTCGGTCTGAACAAGGCCGACGAGATGTATCCCGGTGACTGGAATCCGCGGGCCAACACACCGTCCGATGCGCAGCTGCGTTACCTCGAGTTGCGGGTTGATGAGTTCGCCGACAGCGTCAAGCCCCACCTCAAGGTCAAGAAACCGGCGATCGTGCCCTACTCGGCATTGCGCCGATACAACCTCGCGACGCTGTTCCGGATCCTGATGGAGGCGGTGCCCAAGCAGCGCCGCTGGGTCCTCGAGAGCCGGATGGATCTGGCGGATTTCATCGCCCTGGTCGATCGGGGGATGGTGAAGATAGCCCAGGACACTCGGCAGGCGATACCCCCGCGGGTTCCCCCGCAGGCCAACCGTTCCGAGCAGCGCCCGGCGACGTTCGACGAGTACCTCGACAGTCTCTCCGAAGCCCAGTACGGAGCTCTCGTGGCGGACCGGGCCCGGTTCCGTCAGCTGCGCGACGGTTGGGGGAAGAATGCCTGACGTAACTCCGGGCGATTCTACCTACGACGAGACGATCCGCAGGATCGCACAGCTGATCCAATCCGACGAGAACGAACGCGGAAAAATTCAGGAGCTCTCCACGGAATCCTTCCGTGAATGGCTCGACGACATCGTCCGGCGCATCTCCCGTGAGCTCGGCATCGCCCTGGCTAATGTCCACGTGCTGATCGAGGACGTCTTCACCATCGGGCTCAATGCCGCGACCTCGTTCGCGGGTGGATATCGAGACGCCTACCAGAAGGCACGTCGAGTACAGAGGCTGCGTTAGTTATGGCCTGGGTGCAGTTTCCATTCCCGGAGTGTCCGGACTGCGGCAAGTCATGGGCGGTCAGCCGACACCGGCAGTGTTCCCGTAACGGCACTATGGAGGTTCAGCCCGACTCGCGGCGCGTGCGATGTGACGCCTGTTCCGCGCAGTGGGCGGTCCGGGAGACGAGCTTCTACTGCTCGTGCGGCTGGAAGTTCAGCTCATCGGACGCCGACGGGGCGATAGCAGAGATCATCAGGTCCGCGCGGCTGCTAGCTCAACTCATCGATCGCCACAACGACGAGGTCGCGCGGATTCGCAGCCAGGGGCGGGATTCGTTCCAATCGTGGCTGAACTCGCTCGCCCGGGGTTTGGGAGGTGTGCTCGGCGCCGCGATGGGTCACGTGGTCGGGGCCGTGGTCCGGATGTTCTTCTGACGCCCGCGGCGGCCTGGTTCTCCGACTGACGGGAAGGGGTACCGGTGTGAGATGCGGGCCGGCCCGGTATCTCCTAGCGTCGATGGTGTGCCTGACGAGTCGCCGGTCGGACGTGCGCCCGTGCCGCGGCCGCCGCGAGGACGGGCTCGCGTCGGCCGGGCGGTGGGGAAGGCGCGCCTGCCGGCCGAGGAGGTCACCGGGCTGATCCGGCAGGAGGTTCCCGGGTCGCAGCCGGTCTTCGTCGATCCCAGTGGGGCCCGGCGCCGGCGGATCCGGTGGGCGGCCTATGCGGCCGGGGCGCTGCTGGTGCTGATTCTGGTGGCCGTCTGGGTCAGTCAGCTGTCCGGCCCGGCGGCGCCGCCGGCCCGGCCGCCCTGCGCGTCGGGGGCCTGCACCCGGTGACGGTGTACCGCGGTGTTCCGCCGCCGTTCGATCCGGAGTCGACGGGTCAGATCCCGGCGGTGCGGCGCCGCCGGCGGGTGCTGCGTGCCCTGCTCGCGCTGGTGGCGCTGCTGGTGCTGGCCACCGTCGTGCTGGTCGAGGTCTACACCGACGCCGGCTTCAGCCCGGACGGCACCGATCCGCGCTCGTCCCGGGACTCCTCGGTGCCGGACGCGGTGCTGGACGGCGGCCCGGTCCTCGACTTCCGAGGTGGAACCGGCGAATCCGGGGGTGAGCCGCGGTCGTCGGCGGTGCCGGCCAGGACGGTGGTGCTGACCTTCGACGACGGGCCGGACCCGCAGTGGACGCCGAAGATCCTCGACGTGCTCGCCCGGCATCACGTGCCGGCCACGTTCTTCGTGGTGGGCTCCGAGGTGGCCCGGCATCCGGAGCTGGCCCGGCGGGTGGTGGCCGAGGGGCACGAGATCGGGGTGCACACCTTCACCCACCCCGACCTGGCGTCCCTGCCGGCCTGGCGCCGCGACCTGGAGAACTCGCACGCCCAGCTGGCGGTCGCCTACGCCACCGGCCGGTCGGCATCGCTGCTGCGGCCGCCGTATTCGTCCTTTCCGGACGCGCTGACCGACGACGACTACGCGACGGTGCGGGCCGTCGGCGCCCAGGGTTACCTGACTGTGCTCGACGATGTCGACAGCGAGGACTGGAGACGGCCGGGAGCCGACGCCATCGTCCGCAACGCCACGCCGGAGGGCGGACGAGGCGCGATCGTGCTGTTCCACGACGCGGGCGGGGACCGTGCGCAGACGGTGACCGCGCTGGACCGGCTGATTCCGCAGCTGCAGCGGGACGGCTACCGCTTCACCACGGTCACCCGGGCCGTCGGCCTGCCGCCGGACCCGCCGGCCGCCACCGCCGACGTGTGGCGCGGCCGCGCACTGGTGTGGACGGTGCGGGGCTCCGACGCGGTGCTCCGGCTGATGTGGGTGCTGCTCATCGTGGCCGGTGGCCTGATCGTGGTGCGTACCCTGATCCTCTTCCTGTTCGCCTGGCAGCACGCTCGGCGGCGGCGCGCGCCGAGCTGGTCGTGGGGACTGCCGGTGACCGCGCCGGTGACGGTCGTGGTGCCCGCCTTCAACGAGGAGACCACCATCGCGCCCGCGGTCAGCTCCCTGGCCCGCTCCGCCCACCCGGGCGTAAAGGTGCTGGTGGTCGACGACGCCTCCACCGACGGGACGTCGGCGGCGGTCGAGGCGCTGAAGCTGGGCAACGTGCGGGTCGTGCGGATACCGAGCGGTGGCAAGGCCACCGCCCTCAACACCGGCGTCGCGCTGAGCCACGACGACCTGATCGTGATGGTCGACGCGGACACCGTGGTCACCCCGGACGCCGTGCACCAGCTCGTGCAGCCGTTCGCGGACCGCCGGGTCGGCGCGGTCGCCGGGAACGTGAAGGTCAGCAACCGGCACGGCCTGCTCGGCAAGTGGCAGCACATCGAGTACGTGATCGGCTTCAACCTGGATCGCCGCCTCTACGACACGTTCGGCTGCATCCCCACCATCCCGGGGGCGCTCGGCGCGTTCCGCCGGCAGGCGCTCACCGACGCGGGCGGGCTCAGCACCGACACCCTGGCCGAGGACACCGACCTGACGATGGCGATCCAGCGGAACGGCTGGAAGGTGGTCTACCAGGAGTCGGCGCGGGCCTGGACCGAGGCACCGGCCACCATGCGGCAACTGTGGCGGCAACGGTACCGGTGGAGTTACGGCACCATGCAGGCGATGTGGAAGCACCGGCACGCCGTACGGGAACCTGGGCATTTCGGTCGTGGGGGTTTGCCGTTGATCGCGGTTTTCACGGTGCTGTTGCCGCTGCTCGCCCCGCTGATCGACCTGATGGCCGTCTACGGACTGATCTTCCTGGACCGGCGCACCACGCTGATCGGCTGGCTGGCCGTGCTGGTGATCCAGATCCTCACCGCCGTGCTCGCGTTCCGCCTGGACCGGGAGAAATTACGCCCGTTGTGGACGCTTCCGCTCCAGCAGATCGTCTACCGGCAGGTCATGTACCTGGTGCTTCTCGCCTCCGCGCTGGCCGCGCTGAGCGGGCGAAGGCTCGGCTGGCAGAAGATCCGGCGTACCGGAGATTTCAGTTCCGCCCCGAGTGGGTAGAGGACAGGCCATGCCCCTTCCCGGAGAGATACTCGGCGACCGATACCGTCTTGACGACCGGATCGCGGCCGGCGGCATGGGTGAGGTCTGGCGGGCCACCGACACCGTGCTCGGCCGTGACGTCGCGGTCAAGACGCTGCACGCGGGCCGGGCCGGCGACCCCGGCTTCCAGACCCGTTTCCGGCACGAGGCGCGGGCCATGGCGGTCCTGCACCATCCCGGGGTGGCGGACGTCTACGACTACGGGCAGAGCGGTCCGGACGCGTACATCGTGATGGCCCGGGTGAACGGGCAGGCCCTCAACGAGCGGATCGCCGAGCGCGGCCGGCTGAGCCCGGCCGAGACGATGTCGATCGTCGCTCAGGCCGGGCGTGCCCTGGAGGCCGCTCACGAGGCCGGGATCGTGCACCGCGACGTCAAGCCGGGCAACCTCATCATCCAGCCGGACGGGACGGTCGTCCTGGTCGACTTCGGGGTGGCCCGCTCGGCCGAGTCGGCCGCCCTGACCGGGGCGAAAGAGGTGGTCGGGACGGCGCTGTACATCGCGCCGGAGCAGGTCTCGAAGGAATCGACCGGGCCGTCCGCCGACATCTACGCGCTCGGCGTGGTGGCCTATCACTGTCTCGCCGGGCATCCGCCGTTCATGGGGGACAGCCCGATCGCGGTGGCCGTGCAGCACGTCAGCGACGAGGCGCCGCCGCTGCCGGCGGACGTGCCGCCGGCGGTGGCCGCCGTGGTGACCACGGCGATGGTGAAGGACCCGGCGGACCGGTTCCCGTCCGCGTCGGCCATGGCCGACACGGCCGAGCTGGCGCTCGCGGATCAGGCGGCCGGGGCCGGCTCCGACACCACCGCGATCCTGGCGGCGACGCCGGCCCCGGCTAGGCCGGCCGCGCCGGTCAGTGGGCACACCGCGGTGCTTCCGGCCGTTCTTCCGGCCGCCGCGGGCGGTGCTTCCGGAGGCGGCCGCCGGCGTACGCCGTTGCTGGCCGCCCTGGCCCTGGTCATCCTGGGTACCGCGGTGGCGGTGTTCGCGTTCGTCAACAATGGGCTGCTGCCCGGCTCGAGCCCGGCCGAGTCGGCGACGGTCAAGCCGGGCGGCGCCAACTCGCCCGCCGCGACCCAGACCACCGGCAAGCGGAACACCAACAACAACGACAGCAAGCCGGGGCAGGTCCCGGCCTCGGTGCCCGGCAAGGCGACCGCGTCGGCGACGCCGAGCGCGACCCCGAGCAAGCAGCCGACCACCGAGGCGACGACCACCGCGCCGGAGGAGACGAAGCCCGCCACCACCGCCCCGGCCGCCACCACGACCACCGGCGACAGCGGCGAGGATGCCGGCGGCGACGAGGACAACAGCGGGACCGGTAACGGCGGGGGAGAAGAGGACAACAGCGGCGGCGGCGGTGGCGAGGAGGAGGCCGCCGCGACGGTGGTCACCGCCACGACGGCCCCGTAGCGCACTCAGCCGATGTGGATCCAGACGTCGTCGACGCTGCCGTGGAACTGGTCGTTGTCGGCGCCGACGCCCTTGCCGCCGATGCTGAACGGCAGGTTCGACATCACCGACAGCTCGACCGGCACCGGCACGCTGGTCTTCACCTGATCGTCGACCACGATCGACAGGGTCGGGCCGGTGCGGCGGCACTCGAGCGTGTGCCACTTGCCGTCGGCGATCGACTCCCGGCTGCGGGCGAGATGAACGGCCGTCTCGTCCTTGCCGCCCATCCCGCAGCTCGGCTTGCCGGACACCCCGTCGACCTGCAGCTTGTACTGCCCGCCGCCGGTCGAGTAGCCCTTCTGCAGGATGTTCTCGCCGCTCGAGGTCTCGGCCGCGGCCAGCAGCACCGCGGCGCCGTAGCGCAGCGGCCGGTTGCCGGGGCTCAGATCCGGGGTGTCGGCGGCCTGCAGGACCAGCCGCGGGCAGGTGGTGCCGGTGCACTTCGGCGGGAAGGTCAGCGCCTGCCCGGAGCCGCGCGGCGTCATCGTGACCTTGCCGCCGTTGCGGGTGACCGCGCGCAGCAGGTGCGCGTGGCCGGAGCCGTCGTCGAACGTACCGTCCGCGATCGTGGTGTCGAAGTTGTAGGACGCCACGTAGTCGTCCGCGGCCACGACGGCGGACTCGGTCGCTTTCGCGCCGCCGAACGACACGTACCGCTTGCGGGTCACGCCGCCGACCGTGGTGAAGTCGCCGACCGCGCTGATCGTGCCGAGGCCCGCGCTGGTGGCCAGCTGCCGGGTGCCGGCGACGCCGTTGGCCTGCGGCGACCAGGGGAGCAGGTTGCCCTGCGGGTCGATCGCGGCGAGCTTGCCCCGGATCACCGAGCCGTCGGTGCAGACGCCCTTGATGCCGTTGTTGGACGTCGTGCACGCCTTGTCGAAGTGGCCGCCCACGTAGGTGGTGCCGTCGAGGGTGGCGATGGCCTGCGCGTCCCCGTCGAAGACCCGGGTCCAGCGGGTCTGGCCGGCCCGGTCGTAGGCGACCGCCCGGCCGCCCTGGCCGCCGAGGGCGGCATAGACGCCGGCCTGGTCGGCGGCGAGCGCGAAGACCTGCGACACCGGCTTGGCGACGAAACCCTTGTCGAGTACGCCGGTGGCCGGGTGGACGGCGCTCAGCCGCAGGGTGGAACCGACCCCGTTGGTCTTGTGGAACCGCCCGCCCAGGTAGACCCGGTCGCTGCTGAAGGCCAGCGCGTTGACCGTGTCGTCGGTGGTCGGCGCCCACGCGTCGAGGGCGCCGGTGGCCAGCGAGAAGGCGGCCAGGTTGGTGCGCGGTGTCCCGTCGACCGCGGTGATCCGTCCGGCCACGTAGAGCCGGCCGCCGCCGGTCACCAGCGCGTTCGGCTGCCCGAGCACGGTGTGCCGCAGCGTGGTGAGCTGTCCGGAGGTCGCACCGAGGCCGGCGATCGCGTCCCGCGAGGTGCCGTTGACGTTGTCGAAGTCGCCGGCCGCGTAGACGACGTCGCCGTCGACCGCGAGGGCGCGCACGTTCGCGTCGGCGGCCGGGCTCCAGTCGAGCAGGGCGCCGGTGCGGGCGTTGAACGCGGCCAGCCGGGTCCGGACGACGTTCTTGCCGCCGGCGTTGGCACTGGTGAAGTTGCCGCCGACGTAGACGGTGTCGCCGCGGTAGGCGACCGCGTAGACCGGGCCGTTGAAGGACGGGGAGACGACGGGGTCGGGGGAGACCACCCCGGCCAGGGCGGCCCCACCGGCCGCGGTGAGGACCGCGGCCACACCGGCGATCAGAGCGCGGCGGACGGCAGGTTTACCGCTTTTTCGCATGTTGGGCACATTGTCGGCTAACGCCGCTTTGCCGCGCCGAGATGCGTCGCGAACGGGTGGCAAATCCCGCCGATCGGGTTAATCACCGACATATCGACCCCGAGCGATCAACATCCCGAGCGGTGGGTATCTATGCTTGTCCGCACCCCGTACGCGAAGCCTTGGGAGAGACACCGTGCCGCACCGCCGCCGCACCGCCCTGACCATCACCCTGGTCGCGACGGCGGGGTTGGCCGCCGGGTGCGCGATCGAGATCTCGCCCGAGGCCGTCCCGGTCCCGTTCAGCGTGGCCCCGACCCCGTCGGCGTCGGCCGGCGTGCCCGCCTACACCTGCACCGCCGCCTACAAGATCCTCACCGACGGCGCGGTGCGGCTGGCCGGGGTGGCCGACAGCTCCTCCGACTCGGCCAAGGAGAAGATGCGCGACACGTTCACCGACATGGCGGCCAAGGTGGACAAGGAGGCCGCGCTGACCTCGGATCCGGAGCTCAAGCAGGCGCTGTCCGCGGTCTCGTCGGACCTGACCGCGGCCGCCCGGCAGCCGGACCCGAAGTCCTACGTCAACGGCGGCTTCGAAACCGTCGGTCAGAAACTGGACGGCGCCTGCGCCGACGCCTGAACCGGCTCGGCCAGCCGCCGGCGGCGGGTCGGCAGCATCACCGTGGGGTGGTAGATGCCCCACGCCGCGCCCGCGCAGATCAGCTCCTTCACGCGGGCGGCCGGGCCGCCGACGACGGCCGACGGCTTGGCCCGGTCGTCGGCGGTCACCATCTGGATGATGCCGTCGTGCCGGCCCAGGCTGATGCACTGGGCGTAGTAGCGGATCGGCACGTGCGGCACCCGGCGGCCGGTCAGGCGGGCGGCGATGGCGTCGGCCGCCTGCCAGGCCATCGGGCCGCCGGACGCGCAGGACATGCGCAGCGGCTTGCCGCCCGGGCCCTCGGCGAGCGCGGCGTCGCCCACCGCGTACACCTCCGGGTGCGAGACCGAGCGCATCGTGGCGTCCACCACGATCTGGCCGGTTGCGGCGACCCGCAGGGACGTCTCCGCGGCGATCGGATGGGTGGCGAAGCCCGCCGTCCACACCGTGACGTCGGCCGGGATCCGCTCGCCGGTGGTGGTCAGCGCGCCGGTCTCGTCGGCCCGTTCGACGTCGGTGTGCTCGTGCACGGTGATCGCCAGCCGGGTGACGGCCCGGCGCAGGTGCCGCCGGGCCTTGTCGCTCAGCCAGTCGCCGAGGCCACCGCGGACGGCGAGCGCGACGTGCAGGTCGGGGCGGGCCTCGGCGATCTCGGTGGTCGCCTCGATGCCGGTCAGGCCGCCGCCGACCACCAGCACCGTCGAGCCGGCGGTCAGCTCGCGCAGGCGGGCGCTCAGTCGTTCGGCGGCCGGGCGGCTCGCCACGTGGTGGGCGGGGCCGGTGACGCGGGCGGCGGTGCTGCCCAGGGCGTACACCAGGGTGTCGTAGTTGATCTCGCCGTCGGTCAGCCGTACCGTCCGCAGTTCGGTGTCCACCGCGGTGACCCGGGCCGTGCGCAGCCGGACCGCGGTGCCGGCCAGCGCGTCGGCCAGCGGCCGGTGCCGCATCGCCTGGCCGGTGGCCAGCTGGTGCAGGCGGATCCGCTCCACGAAGTCGTCGTCGGCGTTCACCAGCGTGATCTCGACATCGTCCGGGTGCAGGCGGCGGGCCAGCCGGCCGGCCGCGTTGGTGCCGGCATAGCCGGCTCCGAGGACGACGATGCGGTGCTTCATGAGGTCGCTCCTGTCTGCTCGGTTGCGCTCGGTTCCTGAACCGGGCAGACCAGAGATTCCTGACAGGTACGACTGTGAAGCGGATCACCAGTTCTCGGCGAGCGGCTCCCCGGCAGCGGTCCAGCGGCGGTTGAAGCGGTCCAGCTTCTCCGGGTTGGCCTGGATGTGCAGGCCGGCGATCCCGTCCGCGGTGACCTCCAGGGCGATCACGCTGACGATCCGGTCGTCCACCGTGACCAGCAGCGCCGGGGCACCGTTGACCTCGGCCGCGTGCATCGCGTAGGTGCCGCCCTCGACGAACCGCTGGAACGTCGCCGGCCGCGCGATGCCGCGCAGCAACCGGGCGATGGCGAGGGCGCCGATCAGCGGGGTGGTGCGGGCCGGCACATGGCCGCCGCCGTCGGCGATGCTCACCGCGTCGTCGGTGAGCAGCTTGACCAGCGGCTCGACGTCCCCGCTGAGCGTCGCGGCGAGAAACTCCTCGACGATCTTCCGGGCCGCCGCGGCGTCGGTCTCCACCCGCGCCCGGCCGCCCGCCACGTGCTGCTTGGCGCGGTGGTGGATCTGCTGGCTGTTCGACTCGCTGAGCTCCAGGATCTCGCCGATCTCCGCGTGCGAGTAGCCGAACGCCTCGCGCAGCACGTAGACCGCGCGCTCGTTCGGCGTGAGCCGCTCCAGCAGGGTCAGCACGGCGAACGACACCGAGTCGCGCTGCTCGGCGGTCTCGGCCGGGCCGAGCATCCGGTCGCCGGCCAGGACCGGCTCGGGCAGCCATTGGCCGACATAGGTCTCGCGGCGGGCGCGGGCCGAGGTGAGCTGGTTGAGGCACAGGTTGGTGAGGACCTTCGTCAGCCACGCCTCGGGCGTCTCGACGTGCGCCCGGTCGGCCGCCTGCCAGCGCAGGAACGTGTCCTGCACGGCGTCCTCGGCGTCGCCGGCCGAGCCCAGCAGGCGGTACGCGATCGCCTCGAGGCGCCCCCGCGAACGCTCGAACAGATCGGTGTCCCGCGAGGTGAGCGCCACGGCGTCACTGTAACCCGGCGGTGACGATCATCCGGGGGTGCCGGGCGGTCAACGGCGTACCGTCCTCGCCGTGCCCCTGCACGCCGGTGAAACCGGCGGCGGTGAGCCAGTCGCGCAGCTCGGGAAACGCGAACAGGCGCTTGAGGAAGGTCAGTCTCCGCACCCGGCCGTCGCGGATCACCGTGCGCTCCACCTCGAAGCGGGCGGTCAGCGGGTCGAGGTGGTGATGGTCGACGAGCATGTCACCGTCGTCGCGGCGCACGGTGATCCGGGACGGCGTGTAATCGGCGAGGAACCGCGCCTGGTTGTCCAGGTCCATCGCCAGCCGGCCGCCCGGGCGCAGCACACGGGCGATCTCTCGCAGCACCGCCCGGTTGGTGTCGTCGTCGAAGTAGCCGAACGCGGTCGTCCAGTTGACCACCCGGTCGAAGCGGCCGGTCCACTCCGGAAGCTGGCGCATGTCGCCGCGGACCCACTCGACGCCGGTGCCCGCCGTGGCGGCCCGGTCCAGGAAGACCGCGGAGGAGTCGAGCCCGGTGACCCGGCAACCGCGGGCGGCCAGGGCGTTGGCGAGGGTGCCGTGGCCGCAGGCCAGATCGAGCACGGCCATGCCCGGTTCGAGATCCAGGAGCCGCCAGACCAGGCCGGCGGCCTGGTTCGCGCCGGTGTAGGCGGTGCCGACCAAGGGACCGTGCGTCGGCGCGCCGCCCTGCGGTGATGCGAAGAAGTGCAGATAATCCTCGTCGTACATCGATGCCGCGTCGAACAGATCCGCCGTCACGACGCCTACCGTACCGATGGAGAGTTCATGCGGAAGATTATTTACTGGGTGCACACGTCGATCGACGGGTTCGTCAACGGGCCGAACGACGCGTTCGACTGGGCGGTCATGGGGCCGGAACTGTCGGCCTACTCGGAAGGCCTCAACCAGCGGGTCGACACCCTGCTCTACGGGCGGCCGGTGTGGGAGATGATGGTCGGCTTCTGGCCGAGCGTCGAGACGACCTCCCCGGACCCGCACCTCGCCACGTTCGCACCGTTCTGGCGGGCCACCCCGAAGATCGTGTTCTCGCACGACTACCCGGGCGACGAGTGGGCGAGCCGGGTCGTCCACGGCGATCTGGCGGCCGAGGTCACCGCGCTCAAGGCGCAGCCCGGCGCGGACCTGCTGCTGACCGGGGGTGCCGGCCTCGCCGGAGCGCTGACCGAGCTGGGCCTGATCGACGAGTACCACATCGCCGTGCACCCGGTGGTCCTCGGCGGCGGCCGGACGGTGTTCGCCGAGCCGAAGCAGCGCCTGAAACTGCGGACCGTCGAGTCCCGCCTGCTCGACGGCCGGATCGTCGTGACCAGCTACGAGGTCGCCCGATGAGGTGAGCGCGCCAGCATCTGTACCGCGGTGGCGCGGCTCCCGTTCATGGTCGTCACCTCGATGTGCCGCTCGCCGACCAGATCGAACGCCGAGAACAGGCGGCGCAGGTGCCCGAGTTCGTGGTGCCGGCAGACGGCGCCGTCGTCGGTGGTGAACACCCCGTACTGCCCGGCGCGCGCCAGGTAGCGCTGCCGGCTGCGTTCGTCGGTCTGCAGCCCGAGATCGCTCACGTAGATCAGGCCGCCGGGTGCCAGGAGGCGTTCCAGTTCGCCGACCAGCGCACGCTGGGCGTCGTCATCGGGGATGCAGGTCAGCACGGCGAACAGCATGATGACGTCGAAGCTCGCCGCCGGGCGGTGCACGGCGGGCGGCGACTCGATGACGGCGAGGTCCAGATCGGGGCGGGCCCGGCGGCCCCGGGCGACCAGCGCGGGAGAGATGTCGACGCCCAGGATGTCGGTGAAGCCCAGAGCGCCGAGCTCGGCCATGACCCGGCCGTAGCCGCAGCCGTAGTCGAGGACACGCGCCGTTCGGTCGACTCCGGCCAGCCACCCGGTCTCGAGTGGATGGGTGAAGGTCTTGGTCGCGCCGGCCGTGTCCCAGTAGCGGGTCTGCCGAACCAGATCATCCATGCAGATGCACGCTACCGGCGACGGCGGCCGGGATCGGATAACATCTCGCCGTGCTCGAAACGCAGCGGGAACGGGTGCCGCTCGATGACGACGGCGAGCTGGACACCGCCCTGGCGTTCCTGTCGTTCGCCCGGTCCTGTGTGCTGAAGAAGGTCGGCGGCCTGGACGACGAGCAGTTGCGCCGCAGGCTGGTCGTCTCCGACACCACGCTGCTGGGGCTGGTGCAGCACCTGACCGACGCCGAGCGGTACTGGTTCGGGTACACGGTGGCCGGTGATCAGCGGTTCGCCGAGGTCGACTTCGACATGGTGGTCGCCCCGGGGCGGTCGGCGGAGGAGGTCATCGCCGGCTATCGGGCGGCGATCGCCGACAGCGACGCGCTCATCCGCGCGGCCGGCGGCCCGGAGTCCCGCACCGCGAGCCCGGTGAACGGCGAGGCGCGCACGCTGCGGTGGGTGCTCGCCCACATGACCGGCGAGACCGTGCGGCACGCCGGGCACGCCGACATCCTGCGCGAGCTCATCGACGGCGTGACCGGCCGCTAATCGCAGCGGCTACTCGTGGGCAGCCCACCGGTAGGTCGTGCCGGTCCTGCCGGGTAACGGGAACCTACTGCTGCCGAGTGCCCCGTGGAGGCTGCGTGATGTCCCAGTCATAGCGGCGGCCGGAAGGGTGCTCATCACGCCACGTGACCTCCCACGTCCGATCAGGCTTCTGTTCCGGCTTGGTCAACTGACCGTGGCCGTGCCGTTCCTTGACGCTCGGCGGCTGATCCCCTTCCGGAAATTTGAATACTGCCGTGAAGCTGGTAAAAGCCGACGGCGTCCCATTGGTGGTTTGCAGGCGATCATCCCAACCCAATTCATCGAAGCCGCGCTCACGGAGCGGCCGCCAGAGGCCCTTCGGCCGGTACTCCACGCGCCATTCTGTTTTCGCCGACATCGGTGGATCGAAGACGAGCCAGACCTTGATTTTGTTGATTTGCTCCCGTAGCGGAATGAAGGTTATCTGGCCACCGTCACGCTGTACTGTAAAACCGAGCGCGTCGAGGCTGGCGATCTGCTCGCGATAGGTCGGTACGATCGGGCGCATGGTCCTGTTCGTGACCAGCGGCTCAGGAGTGGTAACCCGTTTCTCGATAATAAGGTCCGTGTCGTCGTCCTTACCGACGCACACCGTGACCTCAAGAGTTTCGGAGAACAGCGGTTTTTCCCGATCACTAATTCTTTCGATTGCTTCCAGGCAACGCTGATGCGCCGAGCGAACGTGAGTTAGTTTCTCGGCCTCATCGTCGAGTTGTGCTCGAAGTTCGCGAACCTTCTCCACGAAGTAGAACTGCCAGGCCTTGATGACGAGATACAGCAGTCCAGTCAGAACTACTGCGATCAGAAGCGCCCGGGCGACGCGAGTCGGAAAGACTCCGAGTTGGGTGATATTCGCGACGATGCCAAGAACTGTGGCGGAAAAGGTGAGCGCGAGAATCGCCGGCTTCTTCGACCGAGCGGATTTCGCCGGCTCGGTCGTTGACGATGACAGTGCTCCCACCCCCGACTGCATTGATCTACCAATGATGCCAAGCAGTCCGCGGAGGATAAATACCCTAGCGAGTGAACCGCACCGTCCGGTGTCCGCTGTTCGGTTGGCTGTCGAAGCCGTTCATGCCATGGAGTCCGCGATCGCGGGAGGGGACGTGCCACATTTCACGCAGCGGTTTGATACCGGCAGGTAACCGTTGCTCCGGGGAGGGAGGTCTCGCATGCTACGGAAGGTTACATTGCACTCGATCGATCAACGTAGGCAAAGGCGATCATCATGCAGATCCATTCGCCGAAGACGGTGCTCTCTCGCCCGCGCCCGGAGGCCTGTAGATCCGGCCGAAACTCGCCGGGCTCGGGCGGTGAGGGCGGCAACACGTCGTCAAGACTGGCGGCAATGATCGGACCGAACGGCCTGCTGGCCGCCGCGCTGCTGTTGTCGGCGATCCTCGTCGGCTTGGCGACGGTCGCTCTGAATAGTGCTTGATTCGCATTCTCGTGGGCGTGATCCGCGTCGGCCGCGGCGGCTCCGCCGCGGCCAAGCGGCGGTGCGGTTGCCTTGATCAGCGGAAGCTGCCGCCCTCGCCACCCGTTCGGGAAACGACGGGAGCGGCGAAATGAATCTCATAAATCATGACGTCTCCTGTATGAATCTTGGTTTGGCCGCCCGCCCATTCTAAATGCGGTCGACGCCACCCTACGGCGGTTTCAGTTGCCTAAACGGTCGGCCCCACCTCCGGGTGACTGCCCGAACGGCCACGTTATTCCAGATTCCAGCGTAATGGCATAGGCTCCGCCGGGCGGCCACATTGCCGGTCTGCTCACCTGATGAATCGGGCGAAACTGGTGAGGCCTGCAGCGGCGACGCCACCGCACAGCGGTTGCGTCGCCGCAGCTCGGCCGGTCAGCCGGCCCGGCGGGGGAGCCACAGGGCGGCCACCGCGCCTGCCGCGACGATCGCCGCTCCGACGAAGACCGCGGGGCGCAGGCCGTCGACGAAGGCCGTGTGCGTGGTGTAGCCGCCGTACGAGCTGAAGACCGAGGCCAGGGCGGCCACGCCGACCGCCACGCCCAGCTCGCGGATGGTGTTGTTGGCGCCGGACGCCACGCCGCGCTGCTGTTCGGTGACGCTGGCCAGGGCCATCGTGCTGATCGGGGCGAAGGTCAGGCCCATGCCCACGCCGGCCATCGCGAAGGCGATCACCAGGTCGGAGTAGCTGACCGTGGCGGTGGTGGCGATGCCCATCCAGAGGATCGCCCCGGCCAGCAGGACCTGGCCGGCGAAGATCAGATTTCGCTGGCCGAGCCGGTCGCCGAAGATGCCGGCCAGTGGCGCGACGATCATCGGGGCCATCGTCCAGGGGAGGGTGCGCAGGCCGGAGTCGAGCGGGCTCAGCCCCTGGACCACCTGGAAGAACTGGGCGAGCAGGAACACCGCGCCGAACGTGCCGGCCGAGAAGGTCAGCGTCACCAGGTTGACCAGGCTGAAGCCCCGGGAGCGGAACAGGCTCAGGGGCAGCATGGGCGCGGTGTTGCGGGACTGCCACAGCAGGAACGCGGTCACCAGCACCGCGCCGCCGATCAGCATGCCGAGCACCCGGCCGGAGCTCCAGCCGTGGTCCGGGCCGTCCACCACTCCCCAGATCAGCAGGAGCATGCCGGCGGCGGAAAGGACCAGGCCGAGCGGGTCGAGGCGCCGGGCGCCGCCGCGGGACTCGTCCAGAACGGTGACGGCCAGGACGACCGCCACGACGCCGACCGGCACGTTCAGCCAGAAGATCCAGTGCCAGTCGAGGCCCTGGACGACCGCGCCGCCGACCACCGGGCCGACCGCGACGCCGAGACCGCTGATGCCGCCCCAGATACCCACCGCCGCGGTGCGCAGCCGGTCGGGGACGGCCTGGGCCAGCAGCGTCAGCGCCAGGGGTGCGACGGCCGCGCCGCCCAGGCCCTGCACCGCCCGGGCCAGGGTCAGCTGCCAGCTGTCGGTGGCCAGGCCGGCCGCGGCCGAGGCCAGGGTGAAGACGGTGATGCCGGCGATGAACATGCGGCGCCGGCCGAGACGGTCGCCCAGCGCGGCCGCGGTCAGCAGGAACGCGGCGAACGGCAGCGTGTAGGCGTTGACGAACCACTGGAGCTCGGTGAGCGACGCGTTCAGATCGTCGCGGATCACCGGCAGCGCGGTGCTGACCACCAGGTTGTCGAGAGTGACCATGAAGGTCGGGATGCCGACGGCGGCGATGACCGCCGCCAGCGGGCGTGGGCGGCGGGCGGGCCGGGAGGCCTGCGGGCGTACGGCGGTTGAGGTGGACATGCTGCGCTCCCCGAAGTTGTTATCGACTGATAACTTCCGCCGACCACGTTAGTTATTGACTGATAACCTGTCAACCATGAGCACCCGCACCCGTCTCACCGCGGAGGAACGGCACGAGCAACTCGTGACCGCTGCCGTCACCGCGTTCAGTCACGGCGGCTACGCCGGCACCACCACCGACCAGGTCGCACGCCTGGCCGGCGTCTCCCAGCCGTACGTGATCAGGATCTTCCGCACCAAGCAGGAGCTGTTCATCGCGGCCGTGAACCGGGCCGGCGACCGCATCGACGCGAAGTTCCGGCAGGCGGCCGCGGCCGAGCCGACCCTGGCCTCGCTCGGCGAGGCCTACGACGAGTTGCTGGCCGAGCGGGAACTGATCGTCCTGCTGCTGCACGGGTTCACGGCCGCGGCCGACCCGGCGATCGGCGATCAGGTGCGAGCCTGCTTCGGGCGGCTCTACGAAACGGTGCGCGAGGTGACCGGGGCCAGCTCAACCGAGGCCCGCGAGTTCTTCTCGATCGGCATGCTGCTCACCTGCCTGGGCGCGATGCACGTGATCGGCCCCGACCCGGTGCCCAGGCAGCCGTGGATGGTCGACCTGATGGCCACCTGGGAGCACAAGCACTAGATGTTGTGCCTGGTGTAGGCGGGTGGGCGCCAGCCGAGCATGGCCTCGGTCATCCGGACGGCGTCCACCGTCGCGGCCACGTCGTGCACCCGGACGATGCGGGCGCCCCGGACGATGCAGAAAACCACCGCGGCCAGCGTGCCGGTCAGCCGGTCGTGCTGGGCGGCGTCCAGCGTCTCGCCGATGAAGTCCTTGTTGCTCACCGCCGCCAGCAGCGGATAGCCGATCGCGGCGAGCTCGTCGAGGCGCCGGGTGATCTCCAGCGTGTGCAGGGTGTTCTTGTTCAGGTCATGGCCCGGGTCGATGATGATCTGGTCGGGGCGCACACCGCGGGACAGCGCCAGCTCGACCCGCGACCGCAGGAACGCGCCCACCTCGGCGGTCACGTCCCGGTACTGCGGGCTCGGCCACAGCGTGCGCGGGGCGGCCAGGCTGTGCGTGATCACCAGCTGGGCGCCGGTCCCGGCCACCGTGTCGGCCATCGCCGGGTCGCGCAGGCCGGAGGTGTCGTTGATGACCCCGGCGCCGGCCGCGATCACCTCGCGGGCCACCTCGGGGCGGAACGTGTCGACCGAGACCACCGCCAGGTCACGGGCCGCGGTCACCACCGGTAACACCCGCTCGATCTCCTCGGCGACCGAGACCTCCGGGCCGGGTGCGAACGGTACGCCGCCGATGTCGATCCAGTCGGCCCCGTCGGCGGCCGCCTGCTTGACCCGTTCCAGGGCTTTCTCCAGCGCGAACGTGCTGCCCTGGTCGTGGAACGAGTCGGGTGTCCGGTTCACGATCGCCATCACCGCGACCTGCCGCGCGAAGTCGAACTCCCGCCCGCCGATGATCCGTCTTCCCACGTCGCCCACGATTCGCGAGGTTAACAGGCGGTCTTCCGGGAATCCCGAAGCCATGGAACTGGGATTCAAGCTGGCGGCGGAGGCGTTCGGACCCAAGGAGCTGATCCGGCAGGCGGTGCGGGCCGAGGAGGCCGGGTTCGGGTTCGTCGAGATGAGCGACCACTATCACCCGTGGCTGGACGTGCAGGGGCATTCGCCGTTCGTGTGGAGCGTGCTGGGTGCGGTGGCCGCGCGGACGTCCCGCCTCGGGCTGGCCACCGGGGTCACCTGCCCTACGGTGCGTTACCACCCGGCGATCATCGCGCAGGCCGCGGCGACCCTCGCGATCATCTCCGATGATCGATTCACGCTCGGCGTCGGTTCCGGAGAGAGACTCAACGAGCACGTGGTGGGTCGCGGTTTTCCGGCCGTACGGGAACGGCAGGAACTGCTCGCCGAGGCGCTGGACATCATCAACCTGCTGTGGCGGGGCGGCTACCAGTCGTACGACGGAAAGCATTTGAAGTTGGAGGACGCCCAGGTCTTCGATCTGCCGGAGCGGCTGCCGAGAATCGCGGTGGCGGCCGGCGGGAAGCAGGCCGCGGAGCTGGCGGCCACGCACGGTTCCGGCCTGTTCGCCACCGAGCCCCGCGCCGACCTGGTCGAGGCCTTCAAGAGCGCGGGCGGTGACGGGCCGGCCTACGTGGAGATCCCCGTCGCGTGGGCGCCGAACGCCGACGACGCCGTGCGGGCCGCGCACGAGACGACCCGCTGGGCGGTCACCGGCTGGAAGGTGATGTCCGAGCTGCCCAACCCGGTGAACTTCGAGGCGGCCAGTGCGACCGTCCGGCCCGAGGACATCCGGGAACAGTTCGTGGTCGGACCGGACCCGCAGCCGTACCTCGAGGCGATCCGCAAGCACCAGGACGCCGGGTACGACCACATCGCGCTGATGAACTGCGGTCCCGACATGGACGGCTTCCTCGACTTCGCGGCCAAGGAACTCCTATAGATCCCGCGTCGCCCGCACCCCCACCTCGGCGGCCCGCTGCAGGAAATCGATGATCGTGGCCAGCTGCTCGGGGGTGTAGCCGGCGCAGATGTCGTCCATCTCGGCGTTCGCCCCGGCGTAGAGGGCACGCACCTCGCCGCCGCGCTCGCGGTGCACGACGATCACCGTGGCCCGGCGGTCCGCCGGGTCACGGTCGCGCCCCACCCAGCCGGCCTTCTCCAGGCGGTCGAGCACGCCGGTCATCGTCGCCGGGTGCACGCCGGCCAGTTTCGCGAGCGCGCCCGGACTGATCGGGCCGTGCAGGTTGAGCAGGTTGAGGCAGTCGTAGTCGACGTCGCGCAGCCCGAGTTTGCCGCTGACCTGGTGGTTCAGCTGCGCGATGCGGAGTGCCGCCTCCCGCAGAGCCTGTTTGAGGCCGTTGGTGAGCCGGCGGCGGTCACGCGCGTCCGAAGATGCTACGGAATCCATATAGTACGAACCTCAAAGGAGATGTTATGGTTTTCATACTAACTGACTGAGGGAGGGCCGACATGAGGCTCACCATTGTCGCCGCCACCGGCGGTATCGGACGTCAACTACTCCGGCAGGCCCTGGACGCGGGGCACGATGTCACCGCCGTGGCCCGCAGCCCTGAGAAGATCACCGCGCCGGTCCGCACGGCCTACGCCGATCTCGCGCACCCCGACCTGCCCGCCCTGACCGAGGCGATCAAGGACTCCGACGCCGTGCTGTCCGGGCTCGGCGCCCGCACCACCCCCGAGGCCGGCGTCGCCACCCTGGGCACCACCGCGCTGGTCGAGGCCGCCCGGCGGGCCGGCGTCCGGCGGCTGATCGTGGTCAGTGCCGCCCCGATCGGAACACTGCCGTCACCCGACCGGCCGCACCCGCCGCGGCACGACCCGGGCGACGGCTTCTTCATGCGCCACCTCGGCGTTCCGTTCACCCACCGGATGTTCCGCGAGCACTACGCCGACCTGGCCCGGATGGAGGACGTGGTGCGCGCCAGCGGTCTGGACTGGACGATCAGCCGCCCGCCCCGGCTCACCGACAAGCCGCTGAGCGGCCGCTACCGGACGGCGGTGGACCGCAACGTGCGCGGCGGCCTGACCGTCTCCCGCGCCGACGTGGCCCACCAGATGCTCGCCTGCCTCGACCGGCCCGAGACGATCGGGCACACCATCGGCGTGGCTCAGTAGAGCTCGGCCAGCACCGTCGGCTTCTCGTTCCCCTCCCAGGTGCCGGTGAGGAACAGCGGCCCGGCGGCCGGCTCGGCACTGAGAACGCGGCGCACGTCCAGCCGGACCTCCTCGGTCACCACCACCGCCGGGTCCCCCTCCTCCAGCCGGACCGGCGGCCCCACCGGGGCCGACTTCCGGGCGATGCCGCTGCCGCGCACCCGCATCTGCGGGTCGCGGCGCTGCGGCCCGTCGGCCGTCTCCACGAACTCCTCGGCCTGCTCACCGCCGGTGCGGATGGCCGCGGTCAGCGTCGACAGGTAGACCGGGTCGGCGACCGCGTCGTAGACCCAGCGGGTGCCCAGCACCGAATGCTCGGTGGTGCCGATCAGGTGCAGGTCGGCGCCCTCGAGCGGGGCGCCGCGGTAGGTCAGCGGCACATGGACCAGAGGACCGTCCTCGGCCCGGACCAGGATCATCTCCACCCCGACCGCGCCGGCCGGGTCGTCGAACCGGCACGCGGCAACCCGCTGCAGGTCCTTGACGTACTCGCCGGGGTACCAGTGGCGGCCGGGAAGCCAGGCCGTGAGCAGCTCGAGCTTGGTGGGAGTGAGGGTGGCCTGGTGGATAGTCGCCATGGGCGGACTCTAAGCGATCGAGCCGGTACGCGCTGCCGCGCCCCGTTCGTGTTAACAACCACATCACCTGGTCGTCGTCAGGCCGACCAGTTCGCGGGACCAGTCGACGGCCACCTCGGGGTCGGTGCCGGTGGTGGCGTAGAGGGCGTCGATCAGCAACCACAGGCGGTCGGCCACCAGCGGCGGTTTTCCCAGCTCGCTGACCAGGTCGTCGATCTCGCGGCGGGTGTCGCGCAGGTAGGCGCGGGCCACCCGGGCCGGCTCGTCGTCGGCGGCCGGGAACTCGGTGAGGTAGTTGCGGAACGCGCAGCCCCGGTAGTCGCCGCGCCGCGTCCAGGCTGCCACCTCGGCCACCAGGGCCACCAGGCGCTCGGCGGGGGTGCCGGCCGGCACGGCGGCCGTGGAGCGCTCCCGCTCGGCGCGCACCTGCGTCAGGTAGGCCGCGGCCAGGGCCGCCTTGCTGGGGAAATGCCGGTAGAGCATGTGTTTCCCGCAGGCCGCGGCCTCGATCACCCGGGCCATTCCGACCGCGCGGACGCCGTGCGTGTAGAAGAGCGCGGTGGCGGTGGACAGGATGCGGTCGCGGCCGGTCGGGTCCGCTGGGCGTGCCATGAGTGAGAAGTTTAACGGACCGATCGGTCCGACCGTCAACTAGTATCGGACCGAACGGTCCGAGAAGGGAAGGGAGCAGAGCCATGCGGGACGCTGTCATCGTCGACGCGGTACGCACTCCGATCGCCAGAGGCAAACCCGGCGGCGCCTACCACCAGGTGCATCCGGTCGACCTGCACGCGTACGTGCTACGCGCGCTCGCCGAGCGCAACCACCTCGACCCCTCCGACATCGACGACGTCATCGGTGGCACCGTCGCTCAGGTGGGGGAGCAGAGCACCAACGCCACCCGCCTCGCCGTACTCGCCGCCGGTTTTCCCGAATCCGTGCCGGGCGTCACCGTCGACCGGCAGTGCGGCAGCAGCCAGCAGGCCCTCGGCTTCGCCGCCCAGGGCGTGATCGCCGGGGCCTACGACATCGTCATCGCGTCCGGCGCCGAATCCATGTCGCGGGTGCCGATCGGCAGCTCCGCCCTGGTCGGCGGGGTGCGCGCGGACGTGGGCGGGCCAGCCGTCGCGCGCCGCTACCCGGGCGGGCTGATCCCGCAGGGGGTCAGCGCCGAGCTGATCGCCCGCCGGTGGGGACTCAGCCGCACCGAGCTCGACGAGTTCTCGGCGACCAGCCACCAGCGGGCCGCCGAGGCGTGGAAGCTCGGCCACTTCGACGCCCAGATCACCGCGGTCAACGACCTGGCCACCGACGAGACGATCCGGCCGGGCACCGACACCGCTGTCCTCGCCGGGCTGCGGCCCGCCTTCGCCGATCCGCGCTGGACCGAACGCTTCGGCGACATCGACTGGAAGGTCACCGCCGGCAACTCCAGCCCGGTCAACGACGGGGCCGCGGGTCTGCTCGTCACCACCGGGGAGATCGCCCGGCGGCACGGCTGGCGGCCGCGGGCCCGCATCCACACCGTCGCGGTCACCGGCGACGACCCGGTCATGATGCTCACCGGGATCATCCCGGCCACCGCGAAAGTGCTGGCCAAGGCCGGTCTCGGGATCGGCGACATCGACGCGTTCGAGGTCAACGAGGCGTTCGCGTCGGTCGTGCTGGCCTGGCAGGCGGAGACCGGGGCCGACCTCGGGAGGGTCAACGTGGACGGCGGGGCGATCGCGATCGGTCATCCGCTCGGCGCCAGCGGGGCCCGGCTCGCCACCACCCTGCTGGGAGTTCTGGAACGCACCGGCGGGCGTTATGGACTGCAGACCATGTGCGAGGCCGGCGGCACCGCCAACGCGTCCATCATCGAACGCCTGTAATTTCTGGAGCAGACTGGCGGGATGTCGTCGACGTACCCGGGCCTGCTCGCCCGCACCCAGCGTTTCCGGCTCGGCCGTCCGCAGCGGCTGAGCCTGACCCCGGACGGGCGGCGGGTGCTGTTCCTGCGCTCCCGCGGCGGCGAGGACCCGGTGCGCCGGCTCTGGCAGCTCGACCTCGAGACCGGGGTGGAACGCCTGCTCGCCGACCCGCTCGCGGCGGGCGCCGCGGCCGCGCCGACGGCGCAGGAGCAGACCCGGCGGGAACGGGCCCGCGATCAGGGGTCCGGCATCGTCGATTACCACTTCGATCAGGGCGTACGGGTGGTCGCGTACACCGCCGCGCAGCACCTGCACCGGGTCGACCCGTGGACCGGGCACGGATCGCGGCTGCCCGCCCGTACGCCCCTGACCGATGCCGTCCTCAGCCCGGACGGCACCGCCGTGGCCTATGTGCACGCCGGCGCGCTGCGGTTGATCGGCGCCGACGGCGCCGGGGACCGCCCGCTCGCCGAACCGGAGAACCCCGACGTGACGTACGGGCTGGCCGAGCACGTGGCGGCCGAGTCGATGGACCGGCAGCGCGGGCACTGGTGGTCACCGGCCTCCGACCGGCTGGCCGTGTGCCGGGTGGACAACGGGCCGGTCGCCACCTGGTACCTCAGCGACCCGGCCCGCCCGGACGCCCCGCCGACGGCGCACCGATACCCGGCCGCCGGCACCGCGAACGCGCTGGTCAGTCTGCACATCCTCGACCGGGACGGCGGCCGGGTCGACGTCGACCTCGGCTGGGCCGAGTACGAATACCTGGTCGCCGTGGTGTGGGACGGGCACGGGCTGATGGCGGTGCTGCAGAACCGTCCGCAGACCGTTCTGCGCACCGTCGCGATCGATCCGGACACCGGCCTGACCCGGACCCTCGCCGAGAGCCGCGACCGGGCCTGGACCCAGATCGTGCCGGGCGTGCCGTGCCGCACCGCGTCCGGGGCCCTGATCGCCACCGCCGATCTCGGCGACACCCGCTACCTCACCGTCGACGGGGAACCGGTCACCCCGGCCGGGCTGCAGGTCGCCGAGGTGCACGGCTGCGACGGCGACACGGTGCTGTTCGGGGCGTCCGAGGAACCCACCGAACGGCACCTGTGGACGTGGGCGCCCGGCGTCGGCGCCGAGCGGATGACCACCGTGCCGGGGCGGCACTCGGGGATCCGGGCGGCCGGCACCACGGTGATCAACTCGGCCACCCTGGACGGGCACGCGGTCACCGTCTCCGGCCGTACGGTCAAGGACCTGTCGGTGCCCTCCCCGTCCGTACCCGTGGTGTCGTTCTTGAGAGCCGGGGAGCGTGAGTTGCGGACGGCCGTGCTCTTTCCGGCCGGCTGGCAGGGTGAGCGGCTTCCGGTGCTGATGGACCCCTACGGTGGCCCGGCCGCGCAGCGGGCGGTCGCCGACCGCGACGCCTTCTACGCGTCGCAGTGGTTCGCCGACCAGGGGTTCGCCGTGATCGTCGCCGACGGGCGCGGGACACCGGGGCGCGGGCCGCGCTGGGAGCGGGCCATCCACGGCGACCGGTCCACCTCCCTGCTGGAGGACCAGATCGACGCGCTGCACGCCGTCGCCCGGCAGCACCCGGAGATCGACCTGACCCGGGTCGGCATCCGCGGCTGGTCGGCCGGCGGATACCTGGCCGCCCTGGCCGTGCTGCGGCGGCCGGACGTCTTCCACGCCGCCGTCGCCGGGGCACCCGTCACCGACCACCTGCTCTACGACACCCACTGGCAGGAGCGGTTCCTCGGCGATCCGCGGCTCGACCCGGACGCCTACCGGCGGTCGTCGCTGATCGACGACGCCGCCAAGCTGGAACGGCCGCTGATGCTGATCCACGGCCTGCGCGACGACAACGTCTATCCGGTGCACACCATGCGGCTGTCCGCGGCCCTGCTCGCCGCCGGCCGGCCGCACACCGTGCTGCCGCTGCCCGGCGCCAGCCATATGTCGCCCGGCACCGACCTGCTGACTCCCCAGTTGCGCTTCCTCCGCGAGGCGCTGAACATCCACTGAACGGCGTCGCCGGATCCGCTCCACAGTGGATCCACAGGTTCGGCGCCGGGGGCTAGCGTCGGCCGATATGAGCGGGGGGCTACGGGTGGTGATCGTGTCCGGCAGTGGTGGGGTACTGCTGGACACGCTCGCCCTCCGGCCGTGGTGGCAGCAGCACGACACCTCGTGGGTCGCGGTGCCCGCCGCCGACACCGAGATCGCCCTGGCCGGCCTGCCGGTCACCTGGCACCCCGATCCGGCCGCCTGGCCGCACATCGTCGCCGCGGTGTGGCGGGCCTGGCGCCTGCTCGGCCGATCCCGGCCCGACCTGCTGGTGTCGGCCGGGCGGCGGCTCACCGTGCCGTTCTTCCTGGCCGCCCGGCTGCGCCGGGTGCCGACGGTGTTCGTCGAGACCCTGACCCAGACGGGTACGCCGTGCGGCACCGCCCGCCTCAACGCCCGTCTCGCCCGCGTGGTGCTCGTGCAACGGCCGGAACGGGTGGCCGCCCACCGGGACGCGGTGCTGGTCGGCGAGCTGTACTGATGGCCGGCATCCTGGTCACCGTCGGCATGGGACCGTGGCCGTTCGACCGGCTGATCCGGGCGGTCGAGCCGCTGTGCGCCTACCACGACGTGTTCGTGCAGACCGGCGCGTCGCCGGTGGTGCCGCCGTGCCCGCACGCCCGCTGGGTGCCGCTGGACGAGATGCGCCGCCGGCTGTCCGACGCCGACATCGTCATCACCCATGCCGGCGGCACCGTCCGCCTGGTGCAGCGGCTGGGCCGGGTGCCGATCGTGGTGGCGCGCCGGAGGTCACTGGCCGAGACCGGCTCCGATCGGCAGGAGCGATACCTGCGCGGCGAGGAGCGGACCGGCCGGGTGCGGGCGGTGTGGGACGTGGCGGAGCTGGCGGGGGCGGTGGCCGCCCACACGGTGTTCGCGGCCGGCGTCCTCGAGTCCCGGCCGCTGCCGGCCGCGGTGTCCGGCGCGGCCCTGACCGAGACCCTCGACCGGGTCAGCCGGCGGCTGCTGGGCCGCCGGCCGCCATGATCGCGGCCGTCGAGGTGCGGACGCGCAGGGCCACCTCGGCCGGGTCGCCGGCCGGCAGCTTGCCGTCCAGGTGCAGGAAGGCAAGCCCGTGCACGAGAGCCCAGCCCGCGGTGGCCAGCGCCCGGGCGTCGGCGTCCGGGAACGCGGCGGCGACCAGCCGGGTCACGAACCGCCGGATGTCGACGGCGGCCCGCACCCGCTCGTCGTTCGCGTCGTCGCAGGGATTGCCGAACATGAGCCGGAACAGCGCCGGCCGTTCCAGCGCGAAGGCCACGTAGGCGACCCCCAGCTCGGCGAACTCCCCGGCCGCGGCGAGCCGTTCGCCGAGGTCCCGGAAGCCCTCGGCGGCCAGCGCGGACTCCAGCGCGTCCTTGTCGGCGTAGTGCCGGTAGGGGGCGGTCGCCGACACACCGGCCCGTTTGGCCACCGCGCGCAGCGAGAACGGCTCACCCTCCTCGAGCATCTCGGTGGCCGAGCGGAGCAGGGCGGCCCGCAGATCGCCGTGATGATAGCCATCCCTGGCCGATGTTGACACTGCTCACTTCCCCGGTATGTTTGCGCTGTTAACTTTGATCGTATCCGAAGCAGGGAACCACTATGACCGCGCCACTCGTCCTGATCGCACCGGCCATGGGCATCGGCTCCGCCTACTACCGGCCGCTGGTCGACGACTTCGGCCGGCGCGGGTGGCCGGCCCGGGCGCTGGGACGCCGCGGGTTCGAACGGGGACAGCCGCGGGCCGGTCGCGCCAACGACTGGTCCTACGCCGACGAGATCGCCGACCTCGCCACGGCCGTCACGCAGGCCCGGGCCGAGAACCGCGACCGTCCCGTCCTGCTCCTCGGGCACAGCCTCGGCGCCCAGCTGGCCGCCGGGCACGAACTGAGCCACGACCCGGTCGACGGGGTCGTCACCGTCGGCGGCGCGCTGCCCTACCACCGGCACTACCCGCTCGGCGGGGCGCACATCCTGACCCTCGCGACGGTGATCGTGCCGGCGCTGACCGCGGTCTTCGGCTACCTCCCCAAGCCGGCCTTCGGCGGACCCGGCGCCCGGACCCTGATGCGGGAATGGGCCCGGATCGCGGTGTCCGACCGGCTGCCCTTCCCCGCGGACCGGCTGGTCGAGACGCCGTCCCTGATCATCAGCCTGGACGGCGACAACTACGCGCCGTCCCGCGCGGTCGACGCCTTCGCCCGGCGGTTGTTCGACGCCGCCCACACCACCCGCTGGGAGTACCGCCGCGCCGACGTCCGCCCCGGCGACAGCAACGGGCACGTCACCTGGGTCCGGGGCGCCGGCCAGGTGGTGGATCAGGTCGTGAGCTGGTGGAACGGCCAGGCGGCGAAGATCAGCTCACGACAGCCGGCACCCGGCGATCATCGAGATCGATGATCCGGTCGACCCGGTCGAGTCCCTCCCGGCGGTGGGTCAGCAGGAGAACGGTACGGCCGGCGGAGGCGTCGAGCAGGTCCGCCATCAGCGACTCGGCCAGGTCGGCGTCGAGTCCCTCGGTCGGCTCGTCGAGAATCAGCACCTCCGGGTCGGCGAGCAGGGCGCGGGCGGTGGCGAGCCGGCGGGCCTGACCGCCGGACACGGTCGTGCCGCCGGTGCCCAGCCAGGTGCCGAGACCGTCCGGCAGCCCGTCGAGCCAGCCGCCCAGCCGCACCCGGTCCAGCACGACCCGCAGCTCGGCGTCGGACGCGGCGGGCCGGGCGAGGCGCAGGTTCTCCCGGACGGTGGACGCGAAGATGTGGCCCGTGTCGTCGCCCGCCAGCACGATCCGCCCGCGCACCGCCGCCTCGGGGAAGGTGCGCAGGTCCCGGCCGTTCCCGGCGATGATCGTCCCGTCCCGGGGGTCGAGCAGTCGAGCCAGCACCGCCCCGAGCGTCGACTTGCCCGACCCGGAACGGCCGGTCACCGCGACATGCGCCCCGGCCGGAAGGTCGAGGTCGAAGTCGCGCAGCACCGGTGCCCGGTCCGCCGCCCACCCGGCTGCGAGACCCCGCACCGAGAGACCCCCGATCACCGGCGCCGACCCGGCCGGGCCGTCGGGCGGAAAGGCGGCCGGGACCGGGGTCGCGGTGAGGGCGGCCAGGCGGGCGGTGGCACCCGCTTCACGGCGGCGGGCGATGGCGGCCTCGGGCAAGGTCAGGACGGTCTCGCCCAGGGCAACGACAACCAGCAGGAGTACGGCCGTCCACTCGGCCGGAAGTGCGACGCCGGCCAGGGACCAGGCGGTGCCGGCCACGGCGACACCCCAGCCCAGGTGGGCCAGGGCGGTGGCCCGGCCGGACGATCGGGCGGCCCGGGATTCCAGGGTGGACAGCGCGCGGCTGCGTTCCGCCGGGACGGGGCTGCCGGTGGGCAGTTCCTCCAGGCCGTCGACGGTTTCCACCATGGCGTCGCGGAGGCGGGCGCGGGCCGTGGCGGTAGCGGCGTCCTCGCGGGCGGCCTGCCGGGCGGCCAGGGCCGGGGCGAGCACGGCGGCGATCACCAGGCCGGCCAACAGCGGGAGGGCCGGCGACGGGGCTGTCGCCACGGCGGCCGTCACCGCCACGGCCAGGGTCACCGCGGCGCTCGCGGCCGGGAGCCGGCCCCGGAGCAGGCCGTCCACGCGGGCGTCCACGTCGGCCGCCACCCGGTCCAGCAGGTCGCCGCGGCGGCGCAGGTTCGGGCCCGGGGTGCGCGGGATAAGGGCGGTGTAGACGGCCGCCCGGCGGCTGCCCAGGTGAGCGAAGGCGATGTCGTGGGCGAGCAGTCGTTCGAGGTAGCGCAGCAGCGGGCGGGCGACGGCGCTGCCCCGGACCAGCACGACAGCAGCCGAGAGGGTCAGCACCGGCGGCAGGGTCGCGGCCCGCACCAGCAGCCAGGCGGCGGCACCGGTCAGCAGCAGACCGGCCAGCGATGATCCGCCGCCGAGGGCGACGACGGCCGTCCACGTCGGCGTTGGCGGAGGCTTGGCGAGGCCGTGCGGCGAGGCGGCCGACGACGTCGCCGGACCAGAGTGCTCTCGCTGCGATCTTGTGGAGTTCGGGTCCGCTGCGGATGACAACTCCACAAGATCGCGGGTTGTGGCCCGCGGGCGGAAATTTTCCGAAAGGCGAGCTACCGCCGGGCGCCGCGAGGTGTCCGGTGCTCGTCGTGGCCCGGGATCCTCGGTGCGGGGGCGCGGTGCGAGCGAGGGTAGCGGCGCCGACCTTCGCACCGCCGGGGCGTGGGCGGCCGACTCCGGCGGGGCCAGGGGGATGACGCGGTCGGCGGCGGCCAGCAGGGCGGGGCGGTGAGCTACGACAAGGATGGCGGAGCCGGCTTCGGCGGCGGCGCGGAGCTGGGTGATCACCCGGTGTTCGGTTTCCGGGTCCAGGTGGGCGGTGGGCTCGTCGAGCAGCAGGGTCGCGGGAGTGGTGGCGGCCTGGTGCAGGAGAACGGCCAGGGCGAGGCGGTGCCGCTGGCCGGCGGAGACGCCGGTGCCGTGGTCGCCGAGGGGGGTTTCCGGGGTGAGTTCGCCGGTCAGGCCGACCTTGGACAGGGCCGCGCGGGCCGCGCCGCCGGGGAAGAGGTCGGCGACGGTGCGGGCGTGCGGCAGGGTGGGCCGCTGCGGGAGATAGCGGGTCTCACCGGCGACGACCGCGCCGGTCCGGGCTTCGTGCAGTCCGGCCAGGACGCGCAGGGCGGTCGTCTTCCCCGACCCGGACGGCCCACTCAGCGCGACGATCTCGCCGGCGCTGACGGTCAGGTCCGGAAGGACGAGGGCGTCGGAAGCCGCGCCGGTATAGCGAGCACGCAGGCCCGAGACCGAAACGCCCACCGGCCGAGGCGGAACAGCGCCGCTGGAGACAACCGATCGAGCCCCGGCCGCGCGAGCCGAGATCGGTGAGGCCGGAGCGGTGCGCAGGCCCTCGCCGGAGACGGCAGCGGGCAGCGTTGGGGTGGCTCCGTCGTCGGCGGCGCGCGGTGGTGGGGTGGGTGGGCTGTGGAGGGCCGCGGTGGGCGGTGGTGGGGTGGTGGGGGCGCGGAGGACCTCGTCCATGTCGGTGATGGCGGCGGTGGCATCGGTGGCCGCGTGGTAGCGGGCGGCCATCTCGCGTAGTGGGCGGTAGGCCTCGGGGGCCAGGAGGATCACCAGCAGGGCGGGGGCCAGGGGCAGGTGGCCGGCGGCTACCCGGAGGCCGGCCTCCACCGCGATCAGGCCGACCGACAGGGTGCCGACCAGGTCGAGGGCCGTCGAGGACAGGAACGCCACCCGCAGGACCCGCAGGGTGGCGGTGCGATGCTGGTCGGTGAGGGTGGCGATGGTGCCGGTCTGGCGGGTGGCGCGGCCGAAGACGCGCAGGGTGGGCAGGCCGCGGACCACGTCCAGGAAGTGGCCGGCCAGGCGGGCGTCGGCCTGCCAGCGGGCGCGGGCCCGGGCCTCGGTGGCCCAGCCGATCAGGGCGCCCAGCACCGGGATCAGCGGCAGGGTGAGCAGGGCGATCAGCGCCGACGCCGGATCGACCAGAGCCATCACGACGATGACCAGCAGGGGCAGGGTGACGCCGAGGATCACCGACGGCAGGTAGCCGCTGAACCACGGACGCAACGAGTCAAGGCCGCTGGTCAGCACGGTGGTCAGGCGGCCGGCGCCGAAGCGGGCCACCCACGCCGGGCCTCGGCGGGGCAGGGCGGTCAGCAGGCTGCGGCGCAGTTCGTCGGTCACTCTCGCCGCCGTGCGGACGGCCACCACCTGTTCGGTCCAGGACAGGGCGGCGCGAACGGCGTACGCCCCGGTCAGTAACGCGACCGCCCACCCGCGTTGCTCCGCGATGATCAGGGTGAGGGCGACGGCGATCGCGATGGTGGCGGCCGCCTGGCCGGCGCCCAGCAGCGCCAGCGCGGCCACCCCGGCGCGGCTGCTGCGCGCGTGGCGCAGCAGCCGCGGATCGACCGGACCGCGTGCGACACGTGCCGGCCCGCGGTCGTTCGCCGGGCGGCCGGTCATGACGGGACCCGTTCGCTGGCTACCCGGCGGCGGAAGACCACGTAGGAGAAGGCCTGGTAGGCCAGTACGCCGGGCAGGATGACCACGCCGAACTCGGTGAGCAGGGTCAGCGCGGTGGGGGTGGCGGCGGCCGCGCTCATGGTCAGCGACCACGAATCGCCGAGGGTGCTGGGCAGCACGACGTTGCCGTGGGCGGTCAGCACGGCTGTCACCGAGCCGGCCACGGCCAGGGCGGTGGTGGTGAAGGCCAGCGCCTCGCGGCCGTTGCGGGCCAGCATGCCGGCCGCCAGGGACAGGGCGGCCGCGGCCAGGACCAGGCGGGACGACGTGGCGATCCCGGCGATCACCAGGACGGCCGCGCCGCCGGCGCCGAGCCACCGGGCCAGGGTGCGGGCGCGGCGGCGGACCGGGCCGGTGGTGCGCAGGGCCAGGAACGTGGCGCCCAGCAGCAGGGCGGCGAACAGCGCGGCCGCAGCGCCGAGCAGCGCGGTGGGGGTCAGGATCGGGTCGAGGCTGCGGGACAGGCCGTTGCCGCGCACCGAACCGTCGGGACCCAGGGCCAGGCCCCGGACGAAGACGGCCAGCAGCGCGCCCCACAGCAGGACGATCGCGGTCGAGCTCAGGGTCAGGAACAGGTCGCAGCGGCGGCGCCAGGCGGCGTCGGGGCCCTTGCCGCGGAACTCGAGCGTCACCCCTCGCACGGCCAGGAGCAGGAGAAGGCCGGCCATCGGGAGGTAAAGGCCGGAGAGCAGGGCGCTGTACCAGGCGGGGAAGGCGGCGAACGTCACGCCGATCGCGGCGACCAGCCAGACCTCGTTGCCGTCCCAGAACGGGCCGATCGTGCGGACGATCGCGCCGCGTTCGTGGTCGTCGCGGCCGAGGAGGGGTTGCAGGACCCCGACCCCGAAGTCGAAGCCCTCCAGGACGAAGAACAGGACCCAGGCGAGTACGACGATCCAGTACCAGAAGGTGATCACGGGGCGGTCCCCTCAGTAGACGGGCGCGGGTTCGGGGGTTTCGGACGGTGCCTCGACCGGGTGCAGCGGCTGCCGGGACACGTGCCGGACCAGCCGGAACCAGGCGACCGCCAGCACGCCGTAGACGACCGTGAAGCCGATCAGGGAGGCCAGGACCTCCCCGCTGGTCAGGCCGGGGGAGATGCCGTCGGCGACCTTCGAGATGCCGAACGCGATCCATGGCTGCCGGGCGGTCTCGGTGAAGATCCAGCCGAGCGTGTTCGCCGCCGCCGGCAACACCGGGATCAACGGCAGCCAGCGGGTCAGCCAGGCGGGGGCGTCGCGCTTCTTACGCGTACGCCACAGGTAGTAGGCGGCGATCGCCGCCGCCAGCATGCCGGCGCCGATCATCAGCCGGAACGTCCAGAAGGCGACCGGGATCATCGGGATGTAGCTGCCGGGGCCGTACTGCGCGGCGTACTGGGCCTGCAGATCGTCGAGGCCCTGGACGGTGGCGGTGGGGGAGCCCTTGGCCAGGATCGACAGCAGCCAGGGGATGTCCAGCGAGAACGAGGGGAGCGGCGGGCCGGTGGTGACGATGGAGAACGGGGCGCCCTTCGTCGTCTCGTAGAGGGCCTCGGCGGCGGCCATCTTCATCGGCTGGACCTCGGTGATCACCTTGCCGAGGTGGTCGCCGGTCAGGGCGGTCATCGCGCCGCCGGCCACCATCAGCCAGGCGCCCAGCCGGGCCAGCGTGCGGTGGGCCGGCTCGGCGGCCAGGCGCCACACCGCGATCGCGAGCAGCAGCGCGCCGCCGATCATCGCCGCGCCGGCCACGGTGTGCGGGAAGGCGGCCAGGTTCACCTTGTTGAGCAGCAGCTCGTGGAACGACGTGAGGCGGGCGCGTCCGGTGGCCGGGTCCAGCTCGTACGCGATGGGGTTCTGCATGAAGCTGTTGGCGGCCAGGATGATGAACGCCGACAGGACCGTGCCCAGCGAGACGATCACGATCGTGGCGGCGTGCAGCAGGCGGGGCAGCCGGTCCCAGCCGAAATACCACAGCGCCAGGAACGTGGCCTCGAGGAAGAACGCGAGCATGCCCTCGATGGCCAGCGTCGGGCCGAAGACGTCGCCGTAGAACTTGGCGAACGCGCTCCAGCCCATGCCGAACTGGAACTCCTGGACGAGGCCGGTGACCACGCCGACCGCGAACGTGACGATCAGCAGCTTGCCGACGAACTTGGTCAGGTCGAGATAGCGCTGCTCGCGGGTGCGCAGCCAGGCGATCTCCAGGCCGGCGGCCACCGCGGCCAGGCTGATCGACAGCGGCACGAAGAAGTAGTGGTAGATCGTGACGACCGCGAACTGCAGCCGGGTCAGGTCCAGCACGTCCATGAGCACCCCTCTACGACGTCTCGTAGTAGATACTACGACGCGTAGTACGACGTTGTGCAGTAGGATGGGCCACATGGCACTCGGGGACCTCGAACGCGAGGTCATGACACAGCTGTGGGACTCGGCCGAGCCGCTGACCGTGCGGCAGGTGCACGAGGGGCTCAGCCGCGACCGCGACCTGGCCTACACGACCGTGATGACCGTGCTCGACCGGCTCGCCAAGAAGGGCGTCGTCGTGCAGCAGAAGGCCGACCGCGCCTACCGGTACACCCCGGCGCAGACCCGCGAGGAGATGACCGCGTCGGTCATGCTCGACGCGCTCACCGCCAGCCCCGACCAGGACGCCGCGCTCGCCTACTTCGTCGGTCAGCTCCCGGCGGATGCGCTGGCCGCCGCCATCGAGGCCGCATCCCGCCGGAGATGACCGCGCTCCTGCTCGGTGCGCTCGGCCTGACCCTCTCGCTGGTCGTGCCGGGCATTCTGGCGAATGCCCGCTGGCCCGACCGGGCGCCGGCCGCCGCCGTCCTGCTCTGGCAGGCGATCACCCTGGCCGGGGTGCTCTGCGCGCTCGGCGTCGTGCTCGCGGCCCCGGAGGAATTGACGCGTACGTCGGGGAAGCCCTTCGCCGCGGCCGCGCTCGTCGCCGCGCTCGTGGTCGCCGGGATCATCGTGCTGCGGCTGCTCTGGTCGCTCTACGGCGTCTCGAAACGGTCCCGGGTGCGCCGGGAGCGGCACCGGCTGCTCGTCGACCTGCTCGACCGGGTCGAACAGCGGCAGGAACTCGGCGCCGACAACGTGCGCGTGCTGCAGGGCGCACTGCCGCTGGCCTACTGCGTGCCCGGCCGCGAGGCCCGGGTCGTGCTCAGCGACGGGGTGCTGCAGGTCCTCGACCGGCCGGAGATCGACGCGGTGCTCGCCCACGAGCAGACCCACCTGCGGCACCGGCACGAGGTGGTGATGGAGTCGTTCACCGCGTTCTACCGGGCGGTGCCGCGTCCACTCCGTAGCCGGGCGCCGCTCGACGCCGTACACCTGCTGTTGGAGATGGTGGCCGACGATGCCGCGAGTCGCCGCACCGGGCCCGCGCCGCTGCGGGCCGCGCTGGAGCGGCTGAGCGACGCCGTCCCGCTCGCGGAGGACGTCGCGGCCGACCCGAAGGGTGATGCGCGGCGCCGGCGCCTGGCTCGGCTGGCGGTGTCGCACAACCGGTCCGTCACCCTCAACGCCGTCGTCGCGGCCGCCGCCCTCGGCCTGCTGGTATTACCCACCGTGATACTCGTGGTGCCGTGGCTGGGCGAGGCGCTGGATAAATGGCCGTTGAGATAACGCTTCGTGGTCGAGGGCCTGCAAGCAGTTTCCCTGTGGTGCCTCCTTCAGTTAACGACATGATCCGGAGTACGGTGGTCCCCGGTCTGGCAGCCCCCCATCGTCCAACCGGCCGATCTGACGGACCACCGCCCAATCGCCGTGTGGCGAACCGGGGACCCGAGCAGTTGGGGTGAAGCCGCGCAGTTCCGGCGGCCGGGCGCGCTTCCCGCCCGAACCCGTCAGCTAACCCGGTCGGCGGCCCGAGGGAAGAAAGGACTACGCACCTACGTGAAACGGATTGGGGCGCGACGCGCCGCAGTTCTGCGTGGACTCGTCTGCGTTGTCGCCGCGACCGGGGTCGTGGTGACCGGACCCTCAGTGGCGCAGGCAGCACCCTCCCCGGCCAGCGTCGAGGCCCAGATCGACAAGCAGTGGAACGAACTCGAGCCGGTGATCGAGCAGTACAACGACGTGCATGGCAAACTGCTCAAGAACCGGGCTCAGCAGAAGAAACTCGCCTCGCAGATCACCCCGCTGCAGGTGCAGGTCGACGTCGCACTGTCGCAGGTGCGGGGTCTGGCAACGGACGCGTACATGCAGGGTTCGCCGAACGCGCTCAACGCCATGATCATCACCGGGTCGCCCACCGGGCTGACCGCCAAGCTGACCTACCTCGATCAGCTGGCACGTCATCAGCAGGACCAGATCGCCGGCGTCGCGAAGCTTCGCGACAAGTACGCGAGTACCAAGTCGGACCTGGACGTGGTGACCCAATCGATCGCAGCACGCGACGCGGACCTGTCCAAGCGCAAGGCCGCGATCGAGAAGAAGATCAACGACCTGCAGAAACTGCGGATCCAGGCGTACGGGGCGGCCGGCGAGTCGGACGGCCCGTACAAGACCGGTCCGTGTCCCGTCACCTACTCCAACGACAAGGGTGGCCGTGCGGCGCAGCGGGCATGCGACCTCATCGGTAAGCCCTATGTCTTCGGAGCCAACGGCCCCAGCAGTTACGACTGCTCGGGCCTGACCCAGGCGGCGTGGGCCAGCGTGGGCGTCTCCCTCGAGCACTACACGAAAGACCAGTGGAACGAGGGCAGGGCGGTCTCCCGCAGCGAACTGAAACCGGGCGACCTGGTCTTCTACTATCCGGGCAGCCTCCATCACGTGGCCATCTACATCGGTGGCGGCATGGTGGTGCACGCGCCGCACACGGGCGACCATGTGCGGATGGCGACGATCGAGCGAGGACCGATCGCCGGATATCGGCGGCCGGGCTAGGGATTTTGGATGATGCGGGCCGCCGGTTTCCCGGCGGCCCGTTTTTTCAGCCCTCCACCCGGTGGCCGGCCCAGAACGACGTCAGGTTCGTCGTGGTGGCGGCCTGCGCGGCGGCCTTGAAGTCGGCGACCGTGGAAATCTTGTACCAGTGGCTCGCGGCGTACGATTTAAGCAGGTTTGTCATGGCCGTTGTGCCGATCAGGCGGCGCAGATCGTGCAGAGTGCACTTGCCGTAGCCGTAGATCACGGTGCTGTAGCGGCTCGCGTGCGCGTCCCAGTAGGCCATCGAGTTGGTCAGCTTCTCCGCCGACGACTGCCAGGTGATGCCGCACCCCGAACCGGTCTTGTTGAAGTACAGATCGGTCGCGTAATCGGTGAAGCCCTCGTCCAGCCACGGCGTCGTGTACTCGTCGTCGCCGACGATCCCGTAGAACCACTGGTGCGCCAGCTCGTGCGCCAGGGCGGTGGAGCTGACCACGTCGAGCACGAAGCCCGGGTACTCCATGCCGCCGAACCAGTAGCCGTTGTCCAGCACCACGTCGGCCTCGCCGTACGGGTAGGCGCCGAACCGGCCCGAGTGCGCGTCCAGCGCGGCCTTGGCCGTGCTCAGCATCGAGTTGGCGTTCGCCGTGCTGATCGAGCTCACCGAGTAGACGTTGACGGCCACGCCACCCGCGGTGGTCCCGGAGATCTTCCGGAACGGCCCGGCGGCCCAGGCGAACTCGCGCACCTGCTTCCCCACCGCCTTCGTGACCGTACGGCCGGTGCTGCCGGCCGTGTCGGGCGACGTGCCGGTGGCCGGCGCCGAGATCGTGCTCGGGTGATCGAGGCTCACGGTGTAGTCCGAGGCGAGCGCGTAGAAGCTTTCCCCGTTGTCGGTGTACGGGTCGAGGTGCCAGCCGGTGGCGTCGCGGACCGCGAGCACCGGGATCGCGTTGCCGATGTAGTAGTAGCCGCCGTTGTGGCCGAACCGGTCGATCCCCTCGGTCACGGTGATCGACACGTCGAAGCCGACGCTGCCGCTCGCGCCCTGGGCCAGCGGCGCCGGCAGGGTGATCTTCAGGGCGGTGCAGGCCACCTCGAGCGCGCCCGCGGTGCCACCGGTGACGTTGCTGACCTTGATCGGCAGGGTGCTGCAGGTGCCGTGCGCGTTGTCCCACAACCGCAGGTAGACCTCGGTCAGGGCGACCGCGGAGGCGTTGGTGAAGGTGACGCTCTCGTGCCCGGTCCAGACCCCGCCGGAGGCGTTGCTGGTCAGGCTGATCGTGTACGCCGGGGTGGCCGGAGTGCGGGTCGCGTCGGTCGCGGCTTGTGCCGCGCCGGCCGGAGTGCGGGTCGCGCCGGTGGCCGCTTGTGCCGGGGTGGCCGGCACTGCGATGGCTGCTTGTGCCGGGGTGGCCGGCGCGGCGGTGGCCGCTTGTGCCGGGGTGGCCGGCACGGCGATGCCCGCGACGATCGTGAGCAAAGCCGGGATGATGCGTCTAATCATTCGACGAGCTTGAATGTCTGCTTACATGCTGGGCAACGGAGGAAACCCTTGCCTGTGGTGTTCGTGCAGCTTGACCAGCAGTCGGGTCAGTTCGTCGCGCTCGGTCTCGTCCAGTGGTTCAAGCAGGGCATCCTGGATCGTCGCCACGGTCTTGGTGAGCTCTTTGGCGCGCTTGCGGCCGGCCGGGGTGATCGAGACGAGGTTCCGCCGCTTGTCGGTCTTGTCGAGACTTCTCATGACATAGCCGTTGGCCTGGAGCTCGTTGATGGTGGCGACGATGTCACTCGGGTAGATGCCGGTGCGGCGGCCGAGGTTGGCCTGGGTGGTCGGCCCGTCGACGTCGAGTGAGGTGAGCACGCGGTAGTGATAGCCGCGGGCGCCGGCCGCCGAGAAGCCGTCGCTGACGAGTCGACCGGCGTAGGCAGCATTCTGATTCAGCAGCCAACTCGGCAGGCGATCCATGAGCCCACCCTAACATTCGTCGCCCTAACGTTCGTCGCCCTAACGTTCGCGCCTCTAACGTTCGTCGCCATAGCGTCTGCGTGCTGGTTCTGGTCTGTCCGCCGCGCATCCCGCATGCCGAACTCGTGTCCCGCATGCTGGCGCCCGTCCCAAAATCGGGCCAACGCTCCCGATGGGTGGGCAAACGTGTCCACGAGTTGAACCGTCACCTGCTCGAAAACACTAGATATGGTGCATATCTCCCCGGCCGCGCTGGCTGGAGGCGCGATCTTGAAGAGTTGGCGTTCGCTCCTAACGGAAATTCTTCAAGTTCGGGCCCCCGCGCGCGTTCGGTGGCCCAGCCGCTCGCGCGTGCGGACACGGGTTGAGCTCGCTCTCGTTGCGACATCGACCCGAGCTGCAAGAAGTGCGGGGTGGGTCCCCGGGCAGGCTACACACGGCCGGGCCGCCTGGCTACAACGTTAGCGCCACTAACGTTTACGTCACTAACGTTTGTCGAACTAACGTTAGTCGCCCTAACGTTAGGGGCATGAACGAATTTGCGATCCGCGTACCGGAAGCTGACCTTGACGATCTGCGGGGCCGGCTTGCCCGCACCCGCTGGCCCGACGAACTCCCCGGGGCCGGCTGGGACTACGGCATCCCGCTAGCTCGCGTCCAGCACCTGGCGTCCGCCTGGGAAAACTACGACTGGCGCCGCCACGAGGCCCGCCTCAACGCGTACCCCCAGTTCACCACCACGATCGACGGCGAGAACGTCTGGTTCCTGCACGTCCGCTCATCCGACCCCGCTGCCCTCCCGCTGATCCTCACCCACGGCTGGCCCGGCTCGCCGGTCGAGTTCCTCGACCTGATTCCGCTGCTCACGCAGCATTTTCATCTGGTCATTCCGGCGATTCCCGGTTACAGCTTCTCCGGCCCCACCCGCTCCCGCGGGTGGGGCCAGCAGCGGGTGGCCGAGGCCTGGGCGACCCTCATGGCCCGTTTGGGGTACGCGAGGTACGGCGCCCAGGGCGGCGACTGGGGATCCGGCATCTCGCGTCTCCTGGCCGCGCACGCTCCCGGGCACGTCGTCGGCGTACACGTGAATTTCATGCCGACCGGCGGCGCGTACGACGGTCCGCTGAGCCCGTCCGACCGGGCCCGCCTGGAGAAGACGCGGGCCCTGGCGGCCAACCGGCACCCGCACCAGATTCTGTTCGCGGCGACGCCGCAGACCTTCGCCTACGCCCTGACCGATTCACCGGTGGGCCAGTTGGCGTTCCTCGCCGAAAAGTTCACCACCTGGGCCGATCCGTCGTTCGCCATCCCCGATGAGGCGATCCTCGACGATGTCATGCACTACTGGCTGACCCGTACGGCCGGGTCGTCGTCGCGGCTGGTCAAGGAGAGCGGGCTCGGCGCCGGCCCGATCCCGTGCCCGGTGCCGCTGGGTGTTGCCGTGCTGCCGCACGACATCGTGCAGCCGGTGCGGCCGTTGGTGGATCTGCGTCACGACGTACGCCGATGGTCGGAGTTTCCGCGCGGCGGCCATTTCGCCGCGCTGGAGGTCCCGGGGTTGCTCGCCGCGGACATCGTGGCTTTCTTCGGGGGCCTGTGACGGGGCCGGGATCTTGTCAGGGGGTGCGGGCATAATTCGGTGTCATGAGCGACTCGCCCCTGATCGACAGCCTGCTCTCGGCCGTCGAGGCCCGGCCGGATGATCTGCCGCTGCGCCTGCACCTCGCCGAGCTGCTGGTGGGGGCGGGGCGCGGGCCCGAGGCGATCGGGCACGCCGCTCAGGTGCTGGCCCGTGACCCGGCCAACGCGACCGCGCAGCGGTTGATGACGTCGGCGCTGGCCCCGGCGCCGACGGCGGAGAAACCCGACGAAAAGGTCGACTGGGCCGCCATGGAGCAGGATCTCGGTGACATCGTGCCGCCGCGGTTCGCCAAGGCGGCCGACGAGCCCGACCCGGTGCAGGGTCACGCCGACCGCACGTTCGACGTCGAGACCTCGACGATCACCCTGGCCGACGTGGGTGGCATGCAGGAGGTCAAGAAGCGTCTCGAGGTGTCGTTCCTCGGGCCGTTGAAAAACCCGAAACTGCGCAGCCTCTTCGGCAAGAGCCTGCGCGGCGGCCTTCTGCTGTACGGTCCGCCCGGTTGCGGCAAGACGTTCCTCGCCCGGGCGGTCGCGGGCGAGATGGGCGCCGCGTTCATCTCGCTGTCGATCACCGACGTGCTGAACATGTGGGTGGGCAGCTCCGAGCGCAACCTGCACGACCTGTTCGACTCGGCCCGCGGGCACGCGCCGTGCGTCCTGTTCCTCGACGAGATCGACGCGCTCGGCCACAAGCGCAGCCAGCTCAACTCGTCGTCCATGCGCACGGTGGTCAACCAGCTGCTCACCGAGCTCGACGGGGTCGACGGCAACAACGACGGCGTCTTCGTCCTGGCCGCCACCAACGCACCGTGGGACATCGACTCGGCCCTGCGCCGCCCCGGCCGGCTCGACCGCACCCTGCTGGTGCTCCCGCCGGACAGGGAGGCCCGCGCCGCGATCCTGGAGTACCACCTGCGCGACCGCCCGGTCGCCGGCATCGACCTCGGCAAGATCGCCGAGCTGACCGAGCACTACTCGGGGGCCGACCTGGCCCACGTGTGCGAGACGGCCGCCGAGTTCGCCATGCGCGACTCGATCGCCACCGGCGAGATCCGGATGATCGCCCAGGCCGACATGGTGGCCGCGGTCCGCGAGGTGCGCCCGTCCACCGACGCCTGGTTCGCCACGGCCCGCAACGTGGCGATGTTCGCCAACGAGTCGGGGGAGTACGACGACCTGGCCGCCTACCTGAAGAAGCGCAAGCGCTCTTGAACCCGGTCGACGAGGCCGCTCCCCGGCGGGCCGGCCGATGACGCTGGACGACGCCTACTGGCAGGCGCAGCGGCTTGCTCAGGTCGGCCGGTATGAGGAGGCCGAGCGGATCGCCCGCGGTGGCCTGGCCGCCGCCCCGCAGGACGGGCGGCTGCTGACGCTGCTCGCGTCGGTCCTGCGCCTGCGCCGGGAGTACGCGCCGGCCCTGGCCGCCGTGACCGCCGCGATCGAGGCGGCGCCGCACTCTTCCGACGCCCACGCCGAGCGGGCCGAATGCCTGCTCCTGCTGATTCGTTCGCGGGAGGCGGTCGAGGCCGCGTCCGAGGCGGTCCGGCTGGCGCCGCAGGATCCGGCCGGGCATCTCGTGCTGGCCCGCGCGCTGGCCTCGGCCCGCGACTACGAGCAGGCCCGGCGGGTCGCCGCGCGCGGCCTGTCGATGGCGCCGCGCTCGGTGGAGGCACTGCTGACGGTGGCCGACGTGGAACGCGACGCGGGCCACCGGGAGGCCGCCACGACCGCGGCCCAGGCCGCTCTGGCGATAGATCCGGAGAACGCGTACGGCCGTTGGCTCATCGCCATGCTCGACGCCGAACGCCTGAACGTGCGCCGGTCGATGCGCGGGCTGCGCGACGTCGCCCGGGACAACCCGGCCCGCCCCGACCTGATCTCGATGACCTGGCCGATCCGGGGCGTGCTCAGCGGCCTGCGGCGCGGCTTGGCCGTCGGCGCGCTGCTGGTCTGCGCGTGCCTGGTCACCGGGCACTGGTGGGCGCACGCGGTGACGTTCGCCCGCATCCTGTCCGTGGTTCTCGCCGCCGTCCTCACCGGTTTCGCGGCGCGGGTGCTGCTGCCGGCCGGCCGGTTGCCGTGGCGGTGCCTGCCGCTGCTGCCACCGCTGATGCGCCGCGCCAATATCGCGGGCCTCGCCGTGGTGGCTGTCGCGGTCGTGTTCCTGCTGGCCCATGCCGTCACCGGGTGGTGGGTGGGTGCGCTGGCCGCTCTGCTGCTCGCGCCGGTGCTGTGGGGGTTGAGCTGGCTGGAGCTGCTGGCCGCCGGCTTCGACGACCCCGGCTACCGGCAGGCGTTCCGCGACCTGGCCGGCGAGTTCCGCGACTGGTGGCGAACCACCAAGAAGGACCTCCGCGAGGCCTGGTCCGACACCCCCAAACCCCACTGATGTAACCGCTGACGCTGCCCGGCCAGGTGCGGAGCCGGGCAGCGCGATTCAGGTCAGCAGTTACGCAGTTCCGGGGACTGGTTGAGCAGCTGGCCGCGCGGCGACACGAACGCCTGGTAGCGGTCGCTGCCCACGGCGTTGAACGAGAACGCCGCCACCCGGTGGCAGTTCTGGAAGGCCAGCTTGGCGCCGAAGTGACGCTCGAGGCCGCCGCGGATCGCGTCGCTGGCCAGGGCGCGCAGCAGCTGGCCGCGCTCGGCCTCGCTCGGCGGGGGCACCTCGTGGTCGGCGAACTCGGCGCCGCCGGAGCGCAGGTCGGTCATCACCGTGCTGACGACCTCCCACGCGTACGGCAGGGACTCGCGCACGCAGGCCACGAACTCGGCGTCGGAGACGTCGCCGCGCTCGGCGATGGACAGCAGGTCGGGGGAGACGTTGAGCGACATGGGTTTCCTCTCAATTCAGTCATAAAGCCGTGCAGGAACCATCTTGTTGGAAACGATTCCCATTAGCAAGTAGCCGTCACTCATTCGGTAACCTGTCGTCACTGGAGCCGGAAGGCGGGTGGCCCGATGAGACCCGACGACACGACCGACCGGAAGACGACGGCGCTGAACTGGCCCGACTGCCGAAACGCCCGCGACCTGGGCGGACTCCCCACGGTGGACGGTGGGGTCACCCGCTCGGGGGTGCTCTTCCGCGCCGACGGCCTCTTCCGGCTGACCCCGGCCGGCATCGCGGCGATCCGGGCGGCCGGCATCACCCGCATCCTCGACCTGCGCTGGCCCTGGGAGTGCGAACGGCACCCGAGCCCGTTCGCCGGCGATCCGCTCTACCTGCACGTGCCGCTGCTCGAGGACGTGCTGTCCTACGATCCGCCGCACGACACGTACGGTCCGATGCTCGATCACAACGGTGACCGCATCGCCCGGGCCTTCTCCGCCCTGGCGACGGCGCCGCAGGGCGGCGGCGTCCTGATCCACTGCCACGGCGGCCGCGACCGCACCGGCGGCCTGATCGCGCTGGCGCTGGCCGTGGCCCGGGTGACCCCGGAGGCGATCGTCGCCGACTACGGCCGCAGCCCGGAGACGTCCCCGGCCGCGATGGCCCGCACGCTCACCCACGTCGACGTGCTCTACGGCGGCGCCGAGCCCTACCTGCGCCAGATCGGCGTGCCGGCCCGGGCTATCGAGGCGGTGCGCCGGCGCTTGCGCTCGTGACCTCCGGGAAGCGCTCCTCGATGCGGGCGAAGCGCCACACCAGCAGGGCCACCGCCCAGGTCGCCACGAACAGGCCGACGATCACGAAGCCGACGTAGTTGAGGTCGAGGCGGCCGATCGCGGCGAGCGGGCCGGAGGTGATGCCGAGCTTGTCGATGAGGATCGAGTCGAGTTCGATCGTGCCGATGACCAGGGCCACCGCGACCGAGAGGCCGGTGATGGTCAGGTTGTAGTAGACCTTGCGGACCGGCTTGGCGAAGGCCCAGCCGTACGCGTAGTTCATGAAGACGCCGTCGATGGTGTCGAGCAGGCTCATCCCGGCCGCGAACAGGATCGGCAGGGTCAGCACCGCGTACCAGGGCAGGGCGAACGCGGCCGCGCCGCCCGCCAGGACCAGCAGGGAGATCTCGGTGGCGGTGTCGAAGCCGAGGCCGAACAGCAGGCCGATGGGGTACATCTGCCACGGTCTGGTCACCGTGCCGGTGGCCCGGGACAGGATGCGGTTGAGGAAGCCGCGGTTGTTCAGGTGCTGCTCGAGCTGCGCCTCGTCGAAGTCGCCCTGGCGCATCCGGCGGAACACCTTCCAGATGCCGACCAGCAGCACCAGGTTGATGATCCCGATGATGTAGAGGAAGACCCCGGAGACACTGACGCCGATCACGCCGGTGATCTGCTGCAGCCGCGACGAGTCGCTCTCCACCTGGCCGGCCAGCGAGCGTACGCCCAGGCCGAGCAGCAGGCACAGCGCGAACACCACACTGGAATGGCCGAGCGAGAACCAGAAGCCGACGGACAGCGGACGGCGTTCGCCGCCCATCAGTTTGCGGGTGGTGTTGTCGATGGCGGCGATGTGGTCGGCGTCGAACGCGTGGCGCATGCCCAGGGTGTACGCCGTGACGCCCAGGCCGACGCCGTAGGCACCGGCCGCACCCACCTGGTAGTGCGCCGGGACGACCACCAGGAACAGCAGGCCGAAGCCGATCACGTGCAGGAGCAGCACGAACGCTGTCATTCCGCCCAGGCTTCGAACGTCTCTCACCGGTACCCCCACGTCAGCAGTCTTGCTGTTGCCATGATCTGGCAACAACCCGAGTGGCGCGGTTCACGCCGGCATGGGTTCGGCGCGGCGGCGGAGACGGATGGTTCAGTCCCGGCGACTCCACTGGACCGACAGGCCGGACAGGGTGCGCTCGATGCGGATCTCCATGACCGTGCCGAGGATGGTGGCCCGGTCGAAGACCAGGGGAGTGTCGTCGAGCCCGTAGGTGACCCGGTCGGAGACGAAGGCCGGCGTGCCGACCGGCTGCTTGAGCAGTTCGGCGGTGGCGTCGGTGAGCGCTCCCGGCTGCACCGTCTCGGCGGCCCGGTGCACCGCCACCCCGCGATCGGCGAGCGCCGCGTAGAGGGACGTGCCGCTGAGGTCGGCGCCGGACAGGCCGGTGTCGGCGATCCAGGACTCCTGGTGGACCGCGGGGCGGCCGGCCACCAACCGCAGCCGTTCCAGCCGCAGCGCCTGCGCGAGATCGCCGAGCCGGGCCGACACCCAGGCCGGCGGCTCGCGCAGGTCCTGGCCGAGGATCTGGGTGCTCACCGTCTGTCCCTGCGCCCGCAGGTCCTCGGCGAACCCGCGCAGCGAGTCCAGGCGGTACGCGGCCTTCGGTTCGGCCACGAACGTGCCCCGCCCGGCCTGCTGGGAGAGCAGCCCTTCGTCCTGCAGTTGCCGCAGCGCCTGCCGCAGGGTGGCCAGGGTGACCCCGTAGTCGGTGCAGAGCACCTTCTGCGGCGGCAGCGCTGAGCCGGGCGGCAACTCCCCGCCCCGGATCTTGGTGGCCAGGTCGGCGACGATGGACTGGTATTTCGGCGTGCGCGGCACGGTGGGCGGTTCCTCCAGGACGGCGGATCTGGCTCGCGGAGGTGGCGGTCCGCGAGCCAGAACCCTAGCCGAGCGCCGACCGCAACGCGGCGATGTCCACCGCCAGTTCGTCCGGTGTGGCACCGTCGAGAATCCTGCGCATCAGGGCCGCACCGACCACCACGCCGTCGGCGACCCGCCCGGCCGCGGCGGCCTGGGCCGGGCCCGAGATGCCGAAGCCGAGCAGCACCGGGAGGTCGCTGGCCGCCCTGACCCGCGCCGCGAGGACGCCGGCGGAGTCGGCGAGGCCGGCCCGTTCGCCGGTCGTGCCCATCACGCTGACCGCGTAGAGGTAGCCGCTCGCCCGCCGGGCGATCTCGGCCAGCCGCTCGTCGGTGGTGACCGGCGCGACCAGCAGGATCAGCGCGAGCCCGGCCTCGGCGGCGGCCAGTTCGACCTCGGCGACCTCGTCGACCGGCAGGTCGGAGACCAGCAGGCCGGCGACGCCGGCCTCGGCGAGGCGTGCGCAGAAGACTGTCGGTCCGGCCCGCATGACCAGATTGGCGTACGTCATGACGACCAGCGGGACGCCCACCGTGACCGCGGACAGGTCGGCCAGGATCGACGCCACCGTGGCGCCCCGGGCCAGGGCCCGGTCGGAGGCCTCCTGGATGGTGGGCCCGTCCAGCATCGGATCGGAGAACGGCAGCCCGATCTCGATCGCGTCCGCCCCGGCCGCCTCGGCGGCGAGCAGGTAGTCGGTCCAGCCGGCGGTGATCCCGCCGGTGACGTAGGGGACGAGTGCCTTGCGGCCGTGGACGACCCGGGGGAGCAGTGAGGTGGTCACGCCGTACCTCCGATCAGGGTGTGCATGTCCTTGTCGCCGCGGCCGGACAGCGTCAGCAGGACGGCGGAGCCGGCCGGCAGGTCGGCCGTGCCGGCCGCGCGCAGCACCCAGGCCACCGCGTGGGCCGACTCGAGGGCGCAGATGATGCCCTCGGTGCGGGCCAGCCGCCGTACCGCCGCGACCACCTCGTCGTCGGTGACCGTGCGGTACTCCGAGCGGCCGACCGCACCGAGGTAGGCGTGCTCTGGGCCGACGCCGGGGTAGTCCAGCCCGGCCGCGATCGACTCGGCCTCGGCCACCTGGCCCTCCTCGTCCTGCAGCACCATCGAGCGGGCGCCGTGGACCACTCCGGGAGCGCCGTTCGTCATCGCCGCGCCGCCGGCCGCCTCGACCCCGACCAGCCGGGCCGGCGTGTCGACGAAGCCGGCGAACGTGCCGGCCGCGTTGGAGCCGCCGCCCACGCAGGCCACCACCACGTCGGGCGTGACCGGCGCCTGCCGCCGGGCCTCGCTGCCGATCACCCGCTGAAATTCCCGGACCATCCAGGGGTACGGGTGGGGACCGCCGACCGAGCCGAGCAGGAAATGGGCCTGCTCGGTGTCGGCCACCCAGGCCCGCATGGCCTCGTTGGTGGCGTCCTTGAGGGTGCGGCTGCCGCTGGTCACCGGCACCACGGTGGCGCCGAGCATCTCCATCCGGTGGACGTTGAGCCGCTGCCGCTCCATGTCCCGGGTGCCCATGTAGACCGTCGCGGACAGGCCGAGCAGGGCGGCCGCGGTGGCGGTGGCGACGCCGTGCTGGCCGGCGCCGGTCTCGGCGATCAGCCGGGTGCGGCCCATCCGGCGGGCGAGGAGCCCCTGGCCGAGCACGTTGTTGATTTTGTGGCTGCCGGTGTGGGCGAGGTCCTCACGCTTGAGCCACAGCGAGATGCCCAGCTGAGCGCTCAGGTTCTGCGCCGGGGTGAGCGGAGTGGGCCGGCCGGCGTAGACGGCCAGCAGGTCGTCGAGCTCGTCCCGGAAGGTCTTGTCGGCCCAGGCGGCCCGGAACGCGGCGGCCACCGCCGCGCAGGCCGGTACCAGGGATTCGGGAACGCAACGCCCGCCGAAGTCGCCGAAGCGACCACCGGCGGGCTCGGTCATGAGGGACATAGCCGCCTCCAACAGTTATAGAACTCTCCGCCGCAGTGTTGCACATCGCGGCGGAGAGTTCTAGAACTTTGTTGCTAGGCGGCGGCCTCGTACAGCTTCTCCGGGGTGACGGCGCCGGCGAAGACCCGGCCGTCGTCGGTCACCAGCACGCTGAACAGGGTGCCGGCGAACAGGTTGCCCTTACCCCAGCTGCCGCTGACCTCCGGCAGCATCCCGACCAGGCCTGCGGCCTGCGAGGACTCGGCCGAACCGTCGGTCTTCGGCAGCTTCGCCGAGACGATCGTCGTCCAGCCCTTGCCGACCAGCTTCGGCTCCTCGGAGAGCTTCGGCTTCTCGGCGGCGGCCTTCTCGGCGGCGGCCTGGTGCTGCTTCTCGATGTCGGCGACGCTGCCCTCGGTCACCGTGGTGCCCGGCGGAGCCTTGAACACGAACTGCTCGTTGTCCGGCACCGCGAAACTGATCTGCTGGAACGCCACCCGCACGGCCGGGCTGGTCGCGTTCTTCGCGTAGACGTCCACCCGCAGCGGGATGTGCTTCTCGGCGTCGATGGCCAGTCGCACCTGGCCGATCAGCGATCCCGTGTCCTTCGGGCTCAGCACCAGCTCGTACGCGTCGCGCCCGGCCACCTTCGCCGCGCCCGTCGTGCTCACCGAGGTGGTCGGGTCGATCGCCGCGAGCGCGGCGTCGGCCGCCTCCTGCGGTGTCGACGGCACCTGGCTGAGCTGTTCGTGCTTGTCGGCGGCACCGGCCGGGATGGTCAGGTGGCTCGCCTTCTTCTCGGTGCTCTTCCACACGTAGACGTCCGAGCCGTTCCGGATCACGTCGGTTTCGCCCTGCGTGCCGATCAGCGCGATGCGCGCCTTGGTCTCACCCGCGTACCAGACCCGGGCGGTGTTGCTGCCGCCCAGCAGGGCGGTGAGATCGCCGCTGCTCTGGGCGAGGTTGCCGAGAGCACCGAGACCGAGGTCGGCGCTCTCCACGATGGTTCCGGACAAGCCGTCGACCTTGGCGTTCTGCACGTCGACGAGCAGCTGAGCCGCACTGCGCTCCGGCAGTGACGGGTCCGCGCTCGCGACGATCGTGCCTGCCGCCGCGCCGCCGCCGATGACGACGACCGCTGCGGCCGACGGAACCAGCCAGCGCAGAGCCGGCCTGGACCTGAACACGGACACGATGTCCACCTCCCGTTGTTCTCTGCCCATAACTGTGCGGCGTAGGCGCTGTGACAGCGCTGAGAGCTTCCCCTAAGGGTGGCACCCCGCATGTAAAGGTATGAGCGTGCGGTTGCTGGTGGTGGAGGATGAGGCGCGGCTGGCGTCGGCGTTGCAGCGCGGTCTGCAGGCCGAGGGCTTCGCGGTGGACGTGGCGGGCGACGGCCAGGACGGGCTCGAGATGGCCCGGCACGGCGGTTATGACGCGATGATCCTGGATGTGATGCTGCCCAGGCTGAGCGGTTACCGGATCGTCCGCCAGTTGCGGGCCGAACGGAACTGGGTGCCGGTGCTGATGCTCTCGGCCAAGGACGGTGAGTACGACCAGGCCGACGGCCTCGACTGCGGCGCCGACGACTACCTGACCAAGCCGTTCTCCTACATCGTGCTGCTGGCCCGGCTGCGTGCGCTGCTGCGCCGCGGCGCCCACGAGCGGCCGCCGATCCTCACCTTCGGCGAGATCGAGCTCGACCCGGCCGAGCGCCGGGTCATCGTCGCGGGCGAGGAGGTGGTGCTGACCACCCGGGAGTTCGCCCTGCTGGAATACCTGATCCGCCGCCCCGGCGAGGTGGTCAGCAAGATCGAGCTGCTCGACCACGTGTGGGACGCCGCGGTGGAGACCGCGCCGAACGCCGTCGAGGTCTACGTCGGCTACCTGCGTCGCAAGATCGGCCGCGACCGCCTGGAAACGGTGCGCGGCGCCGGTTACCGGCTGGCGAGCTAGTGCGCCGGCCCCGCGAGCTCAGCCTGCGGGCGCGCCTGTCCTGGCTGACCGTGGTGGTGGTGACCGCCGGCCTGGCCGCCGGCGGCATCCTGCTGATCGGGGTGCTCAACTTCGCGCTGCTGCGGGCGGTCAACGCCGAGGCCCTGGACACCGCGAACGGCGTCGCCAAGCTGGTCGACCAGCACCAGCTGGCCGACGTCATCTCGGTCAACCCGGCCATGCAGGTGCAGGTCATCGACGCGCAGGGCCGGGTCGTCGCGATCTCGGCGGGCGCCGACCCGATCGTCTCGATGCTGCACGACAACGAGTTGCACGGGATGGCCGACGGCGACGTCACCTCGATCCCCGGCCACCGGATCGGCCTGGACGGCGAGGCCCGGGTGGTGATGAAGACGGCCGGCCCGCCCACCGATCCGGTCCGGGTGCTGGTGGCCCGCTCGACCGACGACCTCAGCCAGGGCGTGCACATCCTGCGGATAACGCTCCTGATCGCGTTCCCGCTGCTGGTCGCGATGCTCGCGGTGATCATCTGGCGGATGCTGGGCGCCGCGCTGCGGCCGGTCGACGCGCTGCGGGCCGGCGCCGAGGAGATCACCGGCGGCACCCGCGCGGGCCGCCTGCCGCTGCCCGAGTCGCGCGACGAGGTCTACCGGCTCGCGGTGACGCTCAACGGCATGCTGCACCGGCTCGACGCGGCCCGGGCGCGGCAGCGGGCGTTCGTGGCGGACGCCGCGCACGAGCTGCGCAGCCCGCTCACCAACATGCGCACCGAGCTGGAGGTGGCCCAGCGCCTGCCGGACACCGACTGGCCGGCCCTCTCGGCCGACCTCCTCACCGACGTCGACCGCCTGAACCGCCTGGTCGACGACCTGCTGCTGCTGGCCCGCTCGGACGACGGCGCGCCGCCCGGCCGCTCACCCGCCGCCCGCCTGTCGGAGGTCGATCTCGGCGTGCTGGTCGCCGACGTGGCCTCCCGATATCCCCATGTCGGCTGCGACCGGACGGAAGTCATCGCGACCGTCGAGCCGGACGCGATCGGCCGGGTCGTCGCCAACCTGCTCGACAACGCCGAACGGCACGCCCGCGAGAAGATCACCGTCGAGGTGGCCGACGAGGGCAGGCAGGCCCGCATCACGGTCACCGACGACGGCCCCGGCATCCCCGCCGCCGACCGGGAACGCGTCTTCGACCGCTTCACCCGCCTCGACGACGCCCGCGCCCGCGACGCCGGCGGCTCCGGGCTCGGCCTGGCCATCGTCCGCGAGCTGGTCCGCCGCCACCACGGCACGGTCACGCTGGGCGACGCGGCCCCCGGTCTCCGCGTCGACGTACGCCTTCCGAGGTAACCCGGAACTTTTCGGCCACGAACACCGACCAACGGGTTGTGCCCGGCACCGGGCGACCACCCATCCGGAAGGTATCGACACCGATGTCCCTGCTCAAGCGCTCGGCCCTGGGAGCCGCTGTGGTCGGCGGCCTGACCCTCGCGCTGGCCGCCCCGGCCTCGGCGCACGTGACCGTGAACCCGAACACCGCCACGGCCGGCGGCTACACGAAGGTCACCTTCCGCGTCCCCAACGAGACGGACAACACGAACACCACCAAGGTCGAGATCAACCTGCCGGCCGACAAGCCGGTGGCGTCGGTGTCGCTGAAGCCGGTGCAGGGCTGGACCGCGGAGGCCGTCCGGTCGAAGCTGGCCACCCCGATCAAGGCCCACGACACCGAGATCACCGAGGCGGTCTCCAAGATCACCTGGACGGCCCAGCCCGGCTCGGAGATCAAACCCAGCCAGTTCCAGGAGTTCGACGTCTCGCTGGGCCCGCTCCCCGAGTCCGGCCAGCTGGTCTTCAAGGCGCTGCAGACCTACTCCGACGGCACCATCGTCCGCTGGATCGACGAGCCCACCACCGACGGCTCGGAGCCCGAGCACCCGGCCCCCGTGCTGAAACTGGCCGCCGCGACCGACACGCCCGCCGCCGCTGCTCCGGCCGCAGCCGCCCCCGCCGCCGCGGAGGAGAGCGACAGCGGCCCCGACGCGTTCGGCATCGCCGGCCTGGTCGCCGGCCTCCTGGCGCTGGTCCTGGCCCTGCTGGCCCTCCAGCGAGCCGGCCGCAAGCCGGCCGACGAGCCAACCCCCGCGTCGGAGACCAAGGTTTCCGCCTGACGCTCTCCCCGAAGTACGGGCAGCGAAAGGTCAACTGGCACCCAAGGCGGCCCGGGTGCAACCCCGGGCCGTTACGCCCCCTTTCGCGCAAGGAGCGAGGCTCAGCGTGGACCGCACAGGGTGCGCCGGACGGCTGGGCCGCGCGGCGTGGGCCGGGCAGGGTGGGCCGGTCAGGAGGCGTAGCGGCGTTCGGCTCGGGCTCGGGCCTTGGCTGCCTCTTCCTCCCGGTTTTTCGGCGCGGCGGTGGTGACCAGCTCGGCCAGCAGGGCGGTGGTCGCCGCCGCGACCGCTGCCACCGCCTGGTCGAAGGCCGCCTGGTTGGCCTGGGACGGGCGGGCGGCGCCGGCGACCTTCCGCACGTATTGCAGGGCGGCGGCGTGGATCTCCTCGGCGGTGGCCGGCGGTTCGAAGTTGTGCAGCTGGTGGATGTTGCGGCACATCGGGGCAGTCCTCCTCCGGGGTGGCTGAAGCTTGGCCCAACCTACGCCGGGCCTACGACATTTTTCGGCCGTGGCCGAAGCGTCCCGGGCCTACCGTTCGCCGCATGACCGATTTCCGCGCCCTGCATCGCCCCGGCACCCCGCTGCTGCTGCCCAACGCCTGGGACGTGGCTTCCGCCCTGGCGCTGGCCGAGGCCGGCTTCGCCGCGATCGGCACCACGAGCCTGGGCTTGGCGGCCGCGGCCGGTCTGCCGGACGGGGAGGGTTACGGCCGGGCCGAGACCCTGGCCCTGGTCCGAGCCCTGCGGGGCCGTCTCGGCGTTCCGCTGACCGTCGACATCGAGGCCGGTTTCGGTGGCGGCCCGGCCGAGGTGGCCGAGCTGGCCGCCGCCCTGGCCGACGCGGGCGCCGCCGGCATCAACATCGAGGACGGCCGGCCCGGCGGCACCCTCGCCCCGATCCAGGCGCAGGCCGAGCTGATCGCGGCCATCCGTGGCCGGGTCCCCACTCTGTTCATCAACGCCCGCACCGACACCCACTGGCTCCCGGCGCCCTCCTCAGCGGCGCCCGCCTCAGCGGCGCCCGCCTCAGCGGCGGCGGACCTGGGGGAGACGCTGGCTCGGGCGGAGGCTTATCTGGAGGCCGGCGCTGACGGGATCTTCGTGCCTGCGGTGGCGGACGACGAGGAGATTCGCGTTCTGGTGGGGGAGCTGGCCGTGCCGCTCAACGTGCTGCTGCTGCCGGGGATGAGCATGGCGCGGCTGGCCGGCCTCGGGGTGGCCCGGGTCAGTACCGGGTCGCTGCTGTTTCGCGCGGCCCTCGCGGCCGCGGTGGACACGGCCGGGGCGGTGGCCGCGGGTGGTCCGGCGCCGGCGGCGAGGCTCAGCTATGCGCGGGTCAACGCTTTGGCCGGAGCGAAATTACAGTAGAAGGCATGGTGCACTGGTACGAGTCGTCGCTCGACCGGCAGCTGCGGGAGGCCGCCGAGCAGGGCGAGTTCGACAATCTGAAGGGGCTCGGGAAACCGCTGCGGGACGCCGGGCGGGAGTACGAGGAGGACTGGTGGGTCAAGGACTGGCTGGAGCGTGAGGGTGCCACCGCGGGGGTCATTCCGCCGAGCCTGGCCCTGCGCCGCGACGTGGAGGACCTCGAGACCAAGGTCGACCGGCTGCGCACCGAGGGCGAGGTGCGTGACCACGTGGCCGAGCTGAACGAGCGGCTCCGTAAGGCACGGGTGGGCCTGATGGACGGCCCGCCCGTGGTGCTCCCGCCGCGTGACCCCGAGAAGGTGGTCGCCGGCTGGCGGGAGCGCCGGGCGAAGATCTAGCCCGCGACCTTCAGCGGGTCGCCGGTGAGCGTGTCACACCGTACATAAGCGAGTTTGATCTTTGCGTCGGTGAACCAGAGGATCGGCAACGTCAGCGGCGGCGGCGACTCCGGGGTGAAGGTGACCGGGATGAGGCCGAACAGGTTGCCCTTGAACTCCGGGGTGTAGAACTTCACCGTTCCGTCGGTGATCAGTTCCTTGCTGGTGATGACCGTCTTGCTGCCGTTGGGCTCGTTCATGGTCAGGGTGAACGGCTTGTTGACCGCCTTGTCCATGCTGAACTTGAGCGCCTTGAAGGTCTTGCCGTCGGTCTGCGGCATGTCGACGACGCCGTCGTAGGTCGAGTTGTACATGGTCAGCGAGTCGACCTCCATGAGGCCGGGTTCGCCGGCGACGTTCGGGATGTCGTCCGCGCCGGCCTTCAGGCCGTACTGGCGGGCGCCGAGGCAGGGGATCTCGCTGCCGCTCGCGGAGGGCAGCACCGACGCCGGCTTGGTGGTCTTGTCGTCGGCGGGCTCGGTGGTGGCCGCCGACGTCGTCTCGGGGGCGGTCGCGGTGGGATCCGGCGCCGCCGTCGTGGGGGCGGTGGTCGCCGGGGCGGTGGTGGTGGCTGACTCCGACGGGGACGGCGACTCGCTCGGGGTCGACGACTCCTCGCCGTTGATGCCGAGCAGGTTGCTGACGCCGTCGACGATGTCACCGATGCCGTCGATGATCGGGTTGCCGGTGCCGTCGTCGGCCGCCTCGTCCGTACCGGTGGCGGCGGTCGTGGTGGTGGCTGCGGCGGGGGTCGTCGTCTTCGGGGCGGCGGGTGCGGTGGTCTTCTTTTTCTTCGCCGCGGCCGCGGTCGTCGCGGCGGCGGTGGTGGTCGTGGTGGTGGTGGCCGCGGTGGACCGGGACGGCAGGCCCTCGGGGCACTCCTCGGCGCTGGCCGGCAGGGTGCTGCCGGCCACCAGGATGGTGGCGGTGACCGCCACCGGCACGAGCGCGAGCACCATGGCCTTCGGGTTGCGGCCCAGCCGGGCGAGGCCCTGCCGCGGGGCCGGGGCCGGTGCGGTGAAGGACTGGGTGGCCGGCCGGACCGGCTCGTGGTCATGCGGCGGCCGATCGTCGTGCCCGGCGATCTGGATCTGCTGGGTCTGCTCGATGTCCTCGCGGTCGCGGTCACCGAAGATGTCGTCACCGGCGTCGACGGGCTCGTCCTCGTCGTGGTCGCTGGGCTCATCGGTCGGCGGTTGATCCCCCAGTTCGGCGCCGGGCTTCGGGCGCGGCGGGCCCCAGGCGATCACCAGCGCGCCGCCGAGGATGCCGAGCAGCATGCCGATGAAGAAGCCGCCGAGGTTGAGGCCGAGGAAGGAGTAGAGCGCGGCCAGCAACGCGATGATGCCGTAGAACAGGCGCTGCGCCGGGGTGACCCAGATGAGGATGCCGCTGACCAGCAGGATGAGCGGGATCAGGTAGGAGAGGAAGCCCTGGGGCCCGAGGTGCACCTCGATCCCGTTGAGGGTGAGGTTGGCGCTCAGGTAGAGCTCGACCGCCGACAGGAGGAGGAACAGGCCACCCCAGAACGGGCGGTGCCGCCGCCACCGGCGGAACTTGCCCCAGAAGTTGTCGGTCGCCACGGGTCCTCCAGAAATTACGGGTAAAGGCGGAACATGAGTGGGGCTCGCGGGAGGATACCCGCGAGCCCCACCGCTAGGTCACTGCTGGTCGGCGAAGCACTCCTGGCCACCGGCCAGGTAAAGCTTCAAGCGCATGCCGGTGAGCTTGAAGGTGGACGCCGAGGTCGAGTACGCGACCTGCTTGAGACCGTCGATCGTGACGCTCTCCGCCTCCTGGCCGAAGGCCTTGGTGCCGGCCACGCCGTGCTCGGGGCCGGTGCGCCCGTCGCGGGTGAGGGTGGCCGCGTCGACGCCGATGTCGATGTTCTTGAACGTCGCGTCGCCGCTCAGTTCCGACATGCCGATGACCAGGTCGGAAGCCTCGACCGGCTTGGCCGGGTCCTTACCGGCCTCGATGCGAAGGACGAAGGTGCCGACCTTCACCGTCTGGCAGAGGTTGTAGATCTCCGCGGTCTTGATGCCCGACATCGCGGCCGGGATCTTGGTCTTCGGGTCGGCGGTGTCCAGAGCCCCGCTGTACTGCGTGAAGCCGTTGCCGACGAGCTTGTCGGCGGACAGCTTGAACTGGGTGCCCGACACCGAGAAGCTGGCGGCCAGCGCTCCGGACGCGACACCCGCGACCAGCGCTCCGGCGACAGCACCCGGGATGACGGCGGCAATGGCGAAACGGCGCCAGTTGGTGCGCCCCTCGCCCTGCGCGCTCAGCGCATCCTTCACGGATCCTCCTATTGATGAGACGGCTCTCGCAGGGCCCACCGCCATGGGTTTGCATCGACGGGTGACCCTGTCGATCAACCGTCAGCAGTGAATCCCGTCGATGCCGTCGTTTAACGTGCGGGAAATGTTGCCGCCCCAGGTCACGGACTACAAGTGGCAGAGCTACCAGTCAGTAACCCAAGTCACTGGATCTTGGTGACCCTGAGTGACGTTGCTCATCGCGGTGCCCGAAATTCCGTCCTTAATCTGGACAGATCAATGCCGGATGTCCGGTGTGATCGTCACCACGTGTATAGGCAGGGCTGAAGGTTACGGATCGGTAACGAAACCCAGCTGGATCTCAGAAAACGGTGGTACGGACTGAAGGACTCACGTCGAAAGGACCTTGCGGATGACCCAGCCCGAACCGAAGAGAAGGCGCGGCGGCGCCCTCGGCCGACTCGGCGGCGTGCTGCTGCTGATCGGTGTTCTCGTGGGGGTGGCGGCCGTCCCGACCGGCACGCTCGTCCTGGCCGGCACGAAATGGGCGGACAAGCAGAAGGACGAGCTGCCCACCCAGCTGCTCACGCCGGCCAGCGCCCAGGTCACCCGGGTCTACGCCAACGACGGCAAGACGCTGATCACGACGTTCTACGACGAGGACCGGCACGACGTGGCGCTCGGCCAGATCTCCACGGTCATGCAGAACGCCATGGTCGCGGCCGAGGACGTCCGGTTCTTCCAGCACGGCGGTGTCGACGTCAAGGGCGTCGCCCGGGCGCTGGTCAACGACGCCCGGGCCGGCACCGCCGAGCAGGGCGCCTCCACGCTGACCATGCAGTACGTGCGGAACGTGCTCAAGGAGGACCCGAGCCTGACGGCGGCCGAGCGGGCCGCCGCCACCGAGGACACCCCGGCCCGGAAGCTCAAGGAGATAAGCTACGCGATCGCCCTCGAGCAGAAGCTCTCCAAGCAGCAGATCCTGCAGAACTACCTGAACATCGTGTACTTCGGTGACGGCGCCTACGGCATCGAGGCGGCCAGCCGGCGCATCTTCGGCACCACCCCGGCCAAGCTCGACCTGGCCCAGGCCTCCCTGATCGCCGGCATCGCCCAGTCGCCGGACGCCTACAACCCGGTCGGCACCGGCTCACAGACCAAGGCCAAGGCCCGCCAGGAGTACGTCCTGAGCGCCATGGAGAAAGCCGGCATGATCACCGCCGCGCAGCACCGGGCGGCCGCCGCGGAGAAGCTGAAGTACTCCGGCAAGACCCAGCCCAACGGTTGCGTGGACGCGGCCGGCAAGACCAACGGCTGGGGCTTCTTCTGCGACTACGTGCAGCGCTGGTGGGACACCCAGACGCAGTTCGGCGCGACCAGCACCGAGCGGGACGCGGCCCTGCGCCGCGGCGGCTACACGATCGTCACCACCCTCGACCCGGACGTGCAGAAGACCGCCGCCGAGCAGTCCCGCGCCGTCTACGGCCTGAAGAGCAAGAAGACCCTGCCGATCGCGGTGGTCCAGCCCGGCACCGGCAAGGTGCTCGCGCTGGCCGTCAACCGGCACTACTCGACCGCGAAGGGCACCGAGAACACGGTGAACCCGCTGATCAGCGGCGGGACCGGGGTGACCGGCTACCCGGCCGGGTCGACCTTCAAGATGTTCACGATGCTGGCCGCCCTGGAGTCCGGGAAGACGCTGAACGAGGGCTTCGACTCGCCGGCGAAATATCCGACCGAGTGGCCGGATTCCGGGCCGGGCAACTGCAACGGCTACTACTGCCCGGGTAACGCCAACCCGAGCTGGATGGACGGCTACCGCACCATGTGGAACGCGTTCGGCCGCTCGGTGAACACCTACTTCGTGCACCTGGAGGAGGAGATCGGCCCGTCCGCGGTGGTCGCCGAGGCGAAGAAGCTGGGCATCAGCTTCGCCGCCAAGAGCGACGCTCAGATGGCCGCGACCAGCGCGGACTCGTGGGGCTCGTTCACCCTCGGGGTCATCGACACCACCCCGCTCGAGCTGGCCTCGGCGTACGCGACGGTGGCCTCGGAGGGCACCTACTGCTCGCCGCTGCCGGTCGACTCGATCACCGGCCCGGACGGCCGGAAGGTCACCGTGGCGAGCAACTGCAAGCAGGTCCTCGACCCCGACGTGGCCCGGGCCGCCACCGACGCGGCCCGCTGCCCGGTGGGCCAGCAGAGCAGCTACAGCAAGTGCGACGGCGGCACCGCCACCTCGGTCAACTCGATCTTCGGCGGCCGCCCGGTGGCCGGCAAGACCGGCAGCACCGAGGACAACACCACCGAGACGTTCGTCGGTTTCACCCGTAACGCGGTCGCGGCCGGCATCGCGGCCGACCCGGCGAACCCGTCGAACCGGGTGGGCAGCGCGGTCCAGGCGCAGGTGATCGTGTCGGTGGCGAAGGCCCTGCGCACGGCGTCCGGGGACGATTACGACGACTTCACGGCGCCGAGCACCCAGATCGCCTTCGGCGGCTGAAAACTCAGGATCGGGTGGTCACCTGCCGAATTTAGCGAGGTGACCACCCGCGAGCAGGAGCGCCTCGCCGCCCTGCACGAGTACCGCCTGCTCGACCTGCCGGCCGGGGACGAGCTCGAGGCGGTCGTCCGGGTGGCCGCGATGGTCGCCGGCGTACCCCACGCCACCCTCAACCTGATCGACGAGAACCGGCAGTGCCAGCTCACCTCGTTCGGTTTCGAGGGGAGCATCTCGGCGCGGTCCGACTCGATGTGCGCGGTGCACTTCGAGAAGGGTGACCTCGTCGTCCGCCGGGACGCCGCCGAGGACCCGATCTTCCGGATCAACCCGTGGGTCACCGGGGAGCTGGGCCGGGTGCGGTTCTACGCCTCGGTGCCGCTGGTCACGCCGCAGGGGTACGCCCTCGGCTCGCTCTGCGTCTTCGACACCGAGCCGGGAGACCTGACCGACGAGCAAGCGGCCCGGCTCAAGGACCTGGCCACGGTGATCCTGGCCCTGTTCGAGCGCCGCCGGCAGGCCCGGGTCAACGGCGAGCTCGCGGTGGAACTGGGCACCAAGCACTCCCAACTGGAACGCGCACACGCCGACCGGGCCGCCACGATCGTCGAGCTGCGCCGCTCCAACGCCGAACTCGAGCACTTCGCGGCCGTGGTCAGCCATGACCTGGCCGCCCCGCTCAGCGTGGTCGGCGGCTACCTGGAGGTGCTCGCCGACCGCAACGCCGCCGACCAGCAGGCGACCGGCTGGATCGGTGCGGCCGGGCGAGCGGTGGACCGGATGTCCGCCCTGATCACGTCGCTGCTGTCCTACGCGCAGGTCGGGAACGCGCCCTGCCGTTTCGAGGAGGCCCGCCTCGGCGACCTGGTCGATCTGGCCCTGTCCGACCTGGGCGCCCGGGTCGAGGGCGCCGCGGTGACGGTCAGCGGTGACCTGCCGGAGATCGGCTGCGATCCCACCCTGATCCGGCAGCTGCTGCAGAACCTGATCGGCAACTCGCTCAAGTACCGGCACCCGGACCGCCCCTGCCGGATCGCGATCGGCGCCCATCGCGAGGGCGCCGAGTGGGTGGTGTCGATCGCCGACAACGGCATCGGCATCCCGGCCGACCAGCGCACCCGGGTCTTCGACATGTTCACCCAGGTCGACCCGAAGGCCCGCACCGGGCACGGGGTCGGCCTGTCCACCTGCCAGCGGATCGTCGACCGGCACGGCGGGCGGATCGCCGTCGCCGGCACCCCGGGCGGCGGCACCACGGTCACCTTCACCCTGCCGGCCGCGGCTGCCGTTGCGGCGGGCCGTCGATGAACCACCGGACGTTCAACCTCAGGCGGCGCGTCGCGAGTGGGTTCGTGGTGCTGTGTGTCCTGTTCCTCGCCCTGGTGAGCCTGCAACTGGTGGTCGGGGACCGGCTGCAGGCCGGCCACGCGGAACGGGTCGCGAAGATCGAGTGGATGCTCGACTCCAACCGGTCGGTGCTGCAGGACATGACCGACGCCGAGACCGGCGTACGCGGCTTCCAGCTGACCGCGGACCGTGACTACCTCCAGCCCTACGAGAGCGGCCGGCGGGGCGCGTTCGTCGAGCTGGACCGGCTCGCCGCCCGGGCCGGCGACGCCGGGATCATCGATCTGGTCCGGGCGGAGCGCGCGGCGGCGGAACAATGGCTTTACGCGTACGGGATCCCGATCGTCAACGCCGGCATCGTCGACACCGACGCCGACCGGGCCGCGCGGGGGCGGGTGCTCTTCGACGACGTCCGGACCGCCAACGCCGCGGTGACCGCGGCCGTCAACGCCGAGCACGAGCGGATGGTCGCCGCCGACCGGAGCACCACCAACCGGGTGCAGCTGCTCTTCGCCGGCCTCGCCGTACTGGTCCTGATCACCGGCCTCGGCCTGGCCTTCCTGCACCAGCGGCACCTGCTGCAACCGGTCGAGCACATCCGGCACACGCTGCGCCGGCTCGCCGAGGGTGAGCGCGGCGCCCGTGCCGAGGAGACCGGCCCGGCCGAGATGCGGGCGGTCATCGGCACCCTCAACGACCTGGCCGGCGAGATCGAGCGGCTGCTCACCGCCGAGCAGGCCCGGGTCAGCACCGGCGAGCTGCGCCAGCGGGTCGCGGCCGAGCTGCGCACCAAGCGGGCGGACCCGGCCGAGACCGGGCGCCGGCTGGCCCGGATGATCGGTGCCGCACTCGGTGCCGAGGCCGTCTACGGCCGCTGCACCGTCTTCCGGGGCGCCACGTTCGCGGTCAGCTGGCCGGAGAGCGCGCCCGAGCTGGACCGCGAGCTGGTCCGGCGGATCCGGGCCGGCCGGCCGGGCCAGGCCTGCGACGTGCCCGGCCTGCCGGGCGGTCTCGCGGTGCCGCTCAGCGGCGACGACGACTGCCCGCCCGGGTTGGTGCTGGTGCTGCGCCCGGACCGGCCGGAGTGGACCGAGGACGAGCGGTCGGCGCTGGCCGGGATCGGCCGGGAGATCGACCACTCGCTCCACCAGCAGCGTTTCCAGCTGCGCCAGTCCCGGCTGATCAGCGAACTGCGGGTGCTCGACGAGCAGAAGGACGTCTTCGTCTCGACCGTCACGCACGAGCTGCGGACCCCGCTGACCAGCATCCTCGGCTACACCGAGATGCTCAGCGACGCCGAGCCGGGCGAGCTGACCCCGATCCAGGAGCGCAGCCTCGCCGCGATCCTGCGTAACGCGCACCGGCTGCAGGCCACCGTGGCCGACCTGCTGCTGCTGGACCGCGACAACGAGTGGATCGGCGCCGAGCCGGCGCCGGTCGACCTGGCCGCGATGGTCACCGCCGTGCACGACGAGGTGGCCGCGGCGGCCGGCGCCAAGAACGTGGAGAGCGTGCTCGAGGTCGACGAGGCGTGGGTGCGCGGCGACGGCGTGCAGCTGGAGCGGGCGCTGCGCAAGCTGGTCGACAACGCGATCAAGTTCACGCCGTCCGGCGGCCGGTTCGAGCTGCGCCTGACCGTGGACGGCCCGAACGCGGTCGTCACGGTCACCGACACCGGCATGGGCATCCCGGCCGACGACCTGTCCGGCCTGTTCACCCCGTTCCACCGGGCCGCCAACGCGATGGACCAGGCGGTGCAGGGCCCCGGCCTGGGGCTGGCGATCGTCCGCAACATCGTCTCCGAGCACGGCGGCACCGTCTCGGTCCGCTCCGAGGTGGGCCACGGATCGACCTTCACGGTGCTGCTGCCCGCCCTGGTCACCGCGGAGGCCAATTCCTAGTGGCCGGTCCGGACCGCCCGTTCCAGGCCGGCCCAGATACGGTCCCGGGTGAACGGCAGGTCGGTGAAGCGGACCCCGGTGGCGTCGCGCAGCGCGTTGGCCATGGCCGGGGCGACCGGGTTGTACGGGCTCTCGCTCATCGACTTGGCGCCGAGCGGGCCGATCGCGTCGTCGGTCGCGGCGAACAGCACCTCGGTGCGCGGTGTGTCGGCGAACGTGGGCAGGTGGTACTGCCGGAACCCGGTCGTGGTGACCCGGCCGTCCGCGTCGATGTCGACGTGCTCGGCCAGGGTCGAGCCGAGCGCCTGCGCCACCCCGCCCTCGATCTGGCCGCGGCACTGCAGCGGGTTGAGCACGGTGCCCGCGTCGGCGCCGTGCACGCTGCCGAGGATGCGCAGATCGCCGGTGTGCGGGTCGACCGCCACCCGGAACCACTGGACGTTGAACGCGACCGACCGCGGCGTACCGTCGAAGTGGCCGTGGCCGGTGAGCGGCCGGCCGGCCTTGGCCGCGACCTCCTTGAGGGTCGGCCCGCCCACCACGGCGTCCACGGTCAGCCCGGTGCCGCCGGCCGCATCGAGGATGGCGGCGTGCAGATCGCGGGCCGCCGCGAGGACCGCCTTGCCGGCCACCACCACGCCGGTCGAGGCGAACGCGCCGGTGTCGTGCCCCACCACGTCGGTGTCGGACTGCCGCACGCTGATCCGGTCCGGCGTGGTGTGCAGGACGTCCGCGGCGATCTGGGCGTGCACGGTGGTGCTGCCGTTGCCGAACTCGGCGGTGCCGACGGCGAGCTCGTACCGGCCGTCGGGCAGCAGGGTCACGGTGGCGTCGGCGAAGTGGCCACCCGGCGGGCCGGCCGCGATCATCGCCATCGCCATACCGTCGCCGACCAGCCAGCCGTCCGGCACCGGCGGCACCGGGGCACGGGCCGCCGCCCGGACGTGCTCCAGGCACTGGTCCAGGCCGTAGCTGGCGATGGACAGGTCGTCGACGTGGTCGCCCGGGGCGAGCAGCGGCTCGCCGGCCCGGACGATGTTGCGTTCCCGCACGGCGATCGGGTCGAGGCCGAGCATCCGGGCCAGTTCGTCGAGCACCGACTCGACCGCGAACGACACCTGGCCGAGGCCGTAGCCGCGGAACGCGCCGGCCGGGACGGTGGTGGTGTAGGTGCAGACCGCGTCGGTCTTCTTGTTGGCGCAGCGGTACACCGCGAGGGACTCGTGGCAGCCGTGGAACATCACCGACGGGCCGTGGTTCCCGTACGCCCCGGTGTTGACCACGACCTGGAGCTGCAGCGCGGTGAGCGTGCCGTCGGCCTTGGCCCCGGCCTTGAGGGTGACCTCGAAGGGATGCCGGGTGGTGGCGCCGGTGAACTGCTCGGCCCGGGTGTACTCCCATTTCACCGGCCGGCCCAGCCGCAGCACGGCCAGCGCGACCAGGTCCTCGACCAGCATCTCCTGCTTGCCGCCGAAGCCGCCGCCGACCCGGCCGGCGATCACCCGCACCTTCGCCGGGGGCAGGTCGAACAGCGACGCGACCTCCCGCCGGGTCAGGAACGGGGTCTGCGTGCTGCTGCGGATCACCAGGCGGCCGTCGTCGTCGAGCCAGCCGACCGCGCCGTGTGTCTCCAGGCTGGCGTGCTGCACCCGCCCGGAGGTGAAGGTCTGCTCGTAGACGGCGTCGGCCTCGGCGAACCCGGCCGTCACGTCGCCCATCTCGTCGTGCAGCTCACCGATCACGTTGCGCTCGGCCGCGTGCAGGCGGGGTGCGTCCGGCGCCATCGCCGCGGCCGGCGTGAACACCGGCGGCAGCAGGTCGTACTCGACGGTGATCGCCCGGCACCCGGCCTCGGCCGCCGCCTCCGACGTGGCCACGACCGCGGCGACGCGCTGGCCGGCGAAGCGGACCACCTCGTCCAGGACGCGGGTGTCGGCCGGGTCCTCGGACACGTTCTCGTGCTGGGCGGTGGAGAACAGCTTGCCCGGGTCGTCGGCGTGGGTGAACACCGCGACGACGCCGGGCACCGACAGGGCGGCCTCGGTGGCGACCGCGGCGATGCGGGCGTGGGCGTGCGGGGAGCGCAGCACCTTCATGTGCAGCAGCCCCGGCACGTCCAGGTCGAACGTGTAGCGGGCGGTGCCGGTCACCACCTGCGGGCCGGCCGGGGCGCCGAGGCTGGACCCGACCGCCGTGCCGGGGGCCGGCTCGGCCGCGTTCACCACGCCGGCCACCGCGTCGGCGATGGCGCGATAGCCCGTACACCGGCAGAGGTTGCCTTTGAAAGAGCGGGAGAGGTCGGCGCGCTGGTCGTCGGTGAGCGCGGCGGTCGTCATGATCAGACCGGCCGTGCAGAAGCCGCACTGGAATCCCTGCGCGTCGAGGAACGCCTGCTGGACCGGGTGCAGGCCGTCCGGGCCGGCCAGGCCCTCCACCGTGGTGACGGTCCTGTCGGCCGCCCGGAACGCCGGGTAGACGCAGGAGTGCACCGGTGCACCGTCGACGTGCACCGTGCAGGCGCCGCAGTCACCGGTGTCGCAGCCCTTCTTGACCCCGAAGCAACCCTGTTCGCGCAGGTAGGTGCGCAGGCACTGGCCGGGCCGGGGAGCCTGCTCGTGGTCGGTCCCGTTGATCCTCATGCGGCCAGCTCCTGCCGGATCTCCTCCGCGTAGCGCCTGGTCAGGTGGCGTCGCCAGGCCGGCAAACCATGGATGTCCGATACGTAGGCGTCAATGGGAATTCGCTCCGTCAACGCGATCTGCACGACCTCGGCGCTCGGCATGCTGGGGAAGCGCAGAACGTATGGGCGTTTTGTCGCCGCGGTTACCGTGAGGCTCAGGCCATCCAACGTGCGTCGGCCGATCAGGAGCACCCCGGACCGGCCATGAGTGTGCAGCGAGCCCTGCCGCAGCGCAAAAGGTGCGTTCAGTGCCGACGCCGGAACCGTGATCGACCGCAACAACTCGCCCTCGGCCAGCACGGTCGTGCCGTCCCCGGTCACGAAGTCGGCCACCGGCACCTCGCGCGCGCCGTCCGGGCCGAGCAGCAGGCAGACCCCGTCCAGTGCCGCACCCAGCGCGATCATCGGCCCGGCCGGCAGCGCCGCGCACAGGTTCCCGCCGACCGTCGCCATGTTCCAGATCTTGAACGAGGCCAGGAACGCCTGACAGCACTGCCGCGCGATCTCGTAACCGGCGGCCGCCAGCTCGGCGATCGTGCAGGTGGCCGCGATCTCCAGAACGTCGTCGCGCAGCGTGAGCGCCGGCCAGCCCGCGGCGGCCAGATCGAGCAGCCGGCTCAGGTGTGGCCGAGGCTCCGCGAACAACACCGTCCCCCCACCCAGCCAGGCGTCGCCCGGGCGCCACTGGCCCGGCTCGGCTGGGCTGATCACTTCCGTGACAGTGTTCAGATCCACGTAGTTACGCTACGCGAATTGTGTTTCAGATCTTCGCCTCAACCCAGGATGAGCACGGTGAGCACAACGGAGAGCAACCAGGCTGCGAAGAGCGGCAGCGGCCGGCGCGGCAGGTCGATCTCCGGCGGCGGAGGTAGCGGGCTGATCGCGAACGACTGGTTGCGGGCCACCCGCAACGCCGCCACGAGCTGATCGGCACTGCGCTGGCTCTGCGCCGACGGCCACGGCGGCGGCACCGGCACGGTCAATACCGACTCGCCCGCGGTCAGCAGCACCGTGCCGGCATCGTCGTGCACCACCGCGCTGTCGGTCGCCCACGGCTGCCGGTCCGGGCCGTGGAAACCGACCGCCGCCACCCCGCCCGCATGCCAGCGCAGCCGCGGCCGCAACTGGGTGCGCCAGCCGAACTCGTACCCGCCGGCCGCCGCCACCGCGGTTACCGCGCCCAGCGCCGCCGCCGGCAGCCCGGCCAGCTGGGCCAGCTCGCCGGCGGCGAGCGCACCGCCCAGCCCGATCGCGATCGTCGCGGCCCACGCGCGCTGCGGCGCGATCCGGTGCTCCCGGCACTCGAACGCGTCCCCCCGGTCGGCCGGCAGCAGCGCGTCCGGATCGACCAGCTGCTCCTCGTCGTCCTCGACCTCGCGGGGCAGCCCCTGCACCGCGTCGTAGGCCACCTCGATCACCGCGCCGACCGGACCCACCGGCACGTGCACCCGGCCGCGCACCTCCACCGTGCACCAGGCGCCCGGCCGCGGATCGCCGTACAGGGTGGCCGGATGGGTGTGCGGGTCCTCGTCGTCGTCGACCCAGAACGCGTCCTCGGCCACGTCGAACGCGAACTCCAGGGCCAGCAGCCCGCCCGGCTCCGGCAGCAGCACGTGCAGGAAGCCCGGCTGCTCGACCACCCGCACCGCGTGCACCGGCTGGGCGGTGCCGAACAGCCGGCGCAGCTCGGCGCGCTGCGCGACGACCCGGGCCAGCAGCGCGCACCCCAGCCCGAACGCGGCGATCACGCCGGTCAGCCAGGAGCTCGGCGCTTTTTCGGTGAGGACGGCGACGAAGCCCGCCATGGCCAGCACGAGGAGGGTGAAGCCGGCGGCCTCGGCCGGGACCGCCACGTGCGGCAGGCCGGCCGGCGCCGGCGGCTGCCGGCGCGGGACCGGCGCGGTCATCGGGGACCGGTCGCGGCGGGTGAGGGCGATGGCGACCAGGGCGTACGTCCATCCGACCAGCGCCGTGGCCACGCTGCCGGCCAGTGCCGTCCACACCACCGCGGCGAGCACTCCGGCCCAGGCGGCGGCACCGCGATGGGCGTACGCCATCACGGCCGGCGCCAGCAACGCACCGAGACCGACCCACCGGGCCTGCGGCGACGGGTCGGCGGGCCCGCCGAGCGCACCGAAGAGCAGCAGGAACGCCAGCACCCCGGTGACCGGCACGAGCCCCTCGACGCGCAGCAGTCGACCCATGCCTCCATGGTCGCCAAGGAACGCGGCGCGGGGAGGCCGAATGACCGAGCTCAGCCGTCGGCCTGACCGGCGGTGATCCACCGCCCGCCGGTCGTGCGGTACCAGGTGTGACAGCCCAGCTTCGCGCTGCAGCGGGTCGCCTCCCGGGCCCGGTACGGGTCGTCGGCCGCCGGACGGCCCGCCGGCCGCATCGCGCGGTACCAGTTCCAGGCCATCTTCCGGTAGCCGTAGTCGTTCGGGTGCTCCCGGTTCCACATGTCGATGCCGCGCACGTCGCTCTGGTCGACCAGGTGGAACCGCGCACCCTTGCCCGCCACGATCCGGGCGACCGCCGCGTTGTAGGCCGCGGTCCGCCGCATCCGCGTCCCCACCCCCCGGTCGTCGGCGATCCCGACGATCCGCGCGACGAACACCTGGGCGTCCGGCCGGGCGGCGGCGATCCGGTCGAGGAGCCGGTCGAGTCGCCGCGGCGCGTCCGGCACGCCGCGCACCATGTCGTTGGTGCCGATGTGCAGCAGGATCACGTCCGGCCGGTAGGTGGCCAGCCAGCCGTCCACCCGCGCGGCGATCTGCGCGATGGTCCAGCCCTTGTGGCCTTCGTTGTCCCGGTCCGGCCCGGTGCCGCTGCGCATCGAGCCCACGTAGTCGACGCCCACCCCGTCGGCGGCCAGCCACCGGCGCAGCGCGGTGCGGTAGCCGTCGAAACTCGGCGACCCCACCCCGAACGTGATCGAGTCACCCAGCGGCATCACCCGCCACGGCCCGGCCCGCTCGCCGGCCGGGCGGGCGGCCGCGGTGGGCGCCGGCGCGCCGATCAGCGCGACCGAGACCACCATCGTGGCGAGACGCCGCAGGAGAGTTCTGCTCATCACGGCCCGTCTGATCGGTTCGTGCGGGTGCCCGTCCGACGTTCCCCCCGGCTTCGCCACCGAAGACGCACTCGGCGTGCGGTGGTACCTCTGGTGGGATGAACGGGATCGAGATCGCACGGCGGTACTACGTCGACCGGGTGGCGCCGGGGCTGGCCGGGGTGCCGCACGCGGCAGCCTTGCTCGGGCCGGGGTCCGAGGTGCTGGGGTACGACGACGAGGTGTCGCCGGACCACGACTTCGGGCCGCGGGTGCAGGTGTTCCGCCCCGACCGGGACACCGTCGGCGAGTTCTTCACCGGCATCCTGGGCTTCGACCCGGCCGCCGGGGTGACCGTCGCGGACTGGCTGCTCACCCCCACCCAGCTGCTGGCCAGCCTGACCCGGGGTGCGGTGTTCCACGATCCGGCCGGCGAGCTGGCCCGCTACCGGACGGCGCTCGCCTGGTACCCGGACGACGTGTGGCGTTACGCCCTCGCCGCCGGGTGGCTGAAGGTGTCGCAGGAGGAGGCGTTCGTCGCCCGTACCGGCTCGACCGGCGACGACCTGGGCTCCCGGATCCTGGCCGCCCGGCTGGCCCGCGAGCTGGTCCGGCTGGCGTTCCTGGTCTCGCGCCGCTGGGCGCCCTACGCGAAGTGGCTCGGCCGCGCCTTCGCCGAGCTTCCGATCGCGGCGCTCGTCGGCCCACCGCTGGCGGCCGCGCCGGCCGCTCCGTCGTGGCAGGAGCGGGAGGCCCTGATCGGTACGGCGTCGAGCGCTCTCGCCGCCGCCACCAACGAGCTGGGCCTGTGCCCGCCGCTGGATCCGTCACCGCGACAGTTCTACGACCGCGACATCAGAGTTCTGGATGCCGGCCGCTACACGGTTGCGCTGACCGCCGAGATAACCGACCCGGCGCTGCGGCGGGTTCTGGAACGCGTCGGCGTCCGGCACGGCACGATTCCCCGGCTGCCCGGCACGATCGATCAGGCGGTCGACTCGACCGACCTGCTCGGCGACCCCGCGCTGTTCCGCGCGGCGGCTCCGCTGCTCGGCCTCAGCCCGCTGACAGTTCGTTGAACTCGTTCGCCATCTCCTGGCCGGAGAGTGCCGCGATGGCCGCCATGACCTCGTCGGCGGCCCGGCGGCGGGCCGGCCCCTGCTTGCCGTCGGCCGGGGGAGTGAAGCGCAGCGGCTCCCCGAAGTGCACGACGACCTTTCCCGGCCGGGGGAAACGCGCCCCCACCGGCTGGATCCGCTCGGTGCCGACCAGCGCCACCGGAACCACCGGCGCCCCCGACGCGATCGCCAGCCAGGCCACCCCGGTGCGCCCCCGGTACAGCCGGCCGTCCCGTGACCGGCTGCCCTCCGGGTGGATGCCGAACACGCCGCCGTCCTTGAGCAGCCGCAACGCGATCTCCAGGGACTCCTGCGCGGCCCGGTAACCGCCGCGCGGCACCGGAATGGCGTCGATCCCGGTCAGGAAGTTGCGGGTCACCCACTGCTTGGGCCCGCCGGCCCGGAAATACTCCTGCTTGGCCAGGAACGACACCCGCCGCGGCGTCACCAGCGGAATGAGGAAACTGTCCACGAACGACAGGTGATTGGCGGCGAGAATGACCGGCCCGTGGTCCGGGATGTTTCCGACGCCGTGCACCTCGGGCCGGAAGGCGACCCGGCTCAGCGGCCGCAGGGCGGAACGCAGCACGGTGGGCAGGATCATGCGGAGACCTTTCGCAGGTGGGCATCGACGGCGGCGACGAGCAGCGGCTCCGGGTCGTCGAGACCGGTCACCACCTGGAGCGTTCCCCAGTGCCAGAGCTGCGCGATCCCGTGCAGCGCGGCCCACAGGGCCCCGGCCTGAGCGGTCGGCCGGGCCTCACCGGCCCGCTTCAGCAACTCCACGAGTACGCCGAACAGAGGCGTACTTTCCTCGCGGAGCCCGATGTTGTTCCCGCGCAGCAGATCGTGCCGGAACATCAGCGCGAACATCCCGGTCTCGTCCCGGGCGAACGCGACGTACTGTCGGCCGAGCGCCAGAAGCGCCGTCCGCGGATCGGCGGTGTGGTCCCCGATGGTTTCCGCGACGAGCCCGCCGAGCCGCCGGTAGCCCTCGCGGGCGATGGCCGCCAGCAGCGCCTGCCGGGTGGGGAAATACCGCCGCGGTGCGCCGTGCGAGACCCCGGCCCGGCGGGCGATCTCCCGCAGCGAGAGCGCATCGGTCCCCGCCTCGGCCAGCAGCTCGACCCCTGCGGCCACCAGCCGGGCCTCAAGATCTCCCGAACTCATAGACAGTGTCTACCAGAGCATCGTAGACACTGTCTACGAACGCGGTTACGGCGATATGGCGCGCTGGACGCTCTCGCGCAGCAGGGTGCGGCGGCGGTCGTGGTCGGCGGCGGGCTCGCCGGGGGAGGCGGCGTAGAAGCCGCTGGCCGAGGACCAGGCGAACGCCATCGACAGGACCAGCGCGAACAGGTCGAACGGGTCGCCCTCGCGCACCTGCCCGGCGGCCTGGGCCCGGGCGATGGCGGACAGCTTCGGCTCGTCCCGGGGGCTGTCGTCGGCGAGCCGGCCGGCCGGGCGGCGCTCCAGTCGCAGCCAGGCGACCAGGCGGACCAGGTCGGGGTGGCGCAGGTTCTCGTCGTACATCTTCACGGCCCAGCCGGCCAGGTCGCCGGCGTCGAACGGGACGTTGTCCATCAGGCGGCCGGTGCGGTCGGCGACCACGGCGTCGAACAGGCCGTCCTTGCTGCCGAAGTAGCCGTACAGCTGGGCCTTGTTGGTGTTGGCCGCGGTGATGATGCGGTCGACCCGGGCGCCGGCGATGCCGCGCTCCGCGAACTCCTCGGCGGCCGCGTCGAGGATGCGGCGGCTGGTCGCGGTGCCTTTGGCGGTGGTCGGCAGGGCGGGCATGCGGCCACTTTAACAAACAGACGAGTTGGTTTGTTTTCTCGCGAATCCGGGGGCTACGGTCGAGAAAGACCGAACAGTCTGTCTTTGGAGGCGTCATGCGCACCACCACCGGATGGCAAAGTTCCGACCGTTCCACCGCGCTGCGGCGGGCCCCGATCGAGCGCCGCGAGCTGCGCGACGACGACATCGCGGTGCGCGTCGACTACTGCGGCGTCTGCCACAGCGACCTGCACGCCATCCACGGCCTCACCGGCAAGTCCACCGACGGCCTCGTCCCGGGCCACGAGTTCACCGGCACGGTCACCGCCGCCGGTCCCGCGGTGACCGGTTTCGCCCCCGGCGACCGGGTTGCGGTCGGCACCATCGTCGACTCCTGCGGCGAGTGCGCGATGTGCCGCATCGGTCAGGAGAACTTCTGCTACCAGGGCGTCACCAGCACCTACGGCGGCGCCGACCGGGTCGACGGCACCACCACGCTGGGCGGCTACAGCCGGGAGTACGTGCTGCGCGAGAAGTTCGCCTACCGCCTGCCCGACGGCCTCGACCCGGCCGCGGCGGCCCCGCTGATGTGCGCCGGGATCACCATGTGGGAGCCGCTGCGGGCGGCCGGCATCGGCCCGGGCAGCAAGGTCGCGGTGGCCGGGCTGGGCGGGCTGGGCCACCTCGGCGTGAAACTGGCCGTCGCGCTGGGCGCCGAGGTCACCGTCCTGAGCCGCACGCCCGGCAAGGCCGCCGACGCCCGCGCGCTCGGCGCGACCGATCTCGTGCTCACCACCGACGACGCGCAGCTGAAGCAGGCGTTCGGCCGGTTCGACCTGATCCTCGACACCATCGCCGCCGTGCACGACTTCTCGCCGCTGCTGCGCCTGCTCACCCTGCAGGGCACCCTCAGCGTGCTGGGCGCCCCGCTGGAGACCTCGGTGCGAATCATGGAACTGACCTTCGGCCGCAAGAACCTGACCTCTTCGGGTACGGGCGGCACGAAGTACACAGCCGAGTTGCTGTCGTTCTGCGCCGAGAAGGGCATCAGCGCCGATATCGAACTGCTTCCGTCATCCAGGATCGAAGAAGCCCTCACCCGACTCGAGAAGGGCGACGTCCGCTACCGATTCGTGCTGGACATGTCCGACCTCGATTGAGCCGGAAGGGTCTTGGGTGACCACTCACGCAGAATGAAGGGCCAGGGCCGGCGAAGCTGGGCCCCGGCCCGGCCTCGGCGGGAGCGACGGTCTGCACCACCCACCCAGATGCGACATCAAGCTCTTGATCTTCGGGTTTCTCGTTCGGAAAGGGCTCGGCCCGGTCGCCGCAAGACGACCGGGCCGAACGGCGGGAATGGAGAAGCTAAGGTCCGCTGACGATGCTCGTTACCTGGTGGCCGCTGTTCACGGCCGCGCCGGTGTTGTTGATGACGTGGCTGATCGTTCCTACGCCGCCGAGGGAGACGGTCACCATGTCGTGGAATTTCACGCCGGCGTTGACCGGGACCTCGAAGGCGCGGGCGTTGACGACGGACGGATTGACGTTGAAGTAGGCGTAGCTGCCCAATCCCCACGCCTCGTGCGACGTCACCGAGTCGGCCACCTTGTAGGCCGCCCAGCCCTGGGTGGAACCGTTCATGTAGGCGGCCTGGTTCGGCGGGTCGTACGGCATTTCGTTCTGGTAGAAGTAGGTCCGCCCGCCGTTACCGTTCCAGATCGTCTGGTACTGCTGGTAATGCTCGACGAACAGGCCGTAGAAGGTCACGTTCTGACCGTTCACGACGAGGCCGGTCCGGGCCGGGTTGTAGGTCCAGCCGACGGTGTTGGTGCCGACGCCGTGGTCGGCCCGCCAGATCCACGCGTGGTCGCCGATCACGTTGTTGCTGTTGACCTCGACGCTGGTGGTGGCCTTTCCGGCGACCGCGCCGCCGATCCGCACGAACACGTCGGACAGCACGGTCGGGTTGGCGGCGTGCGATGCCGACGAACCGGCCGGGCCGACCTGGAGCAGGATGTTCGAGTTGGTGGTGCCGGCGTCGAGCAGGATGCCGGCCAGCCGCACGCCGTCGACGTCGGCGACGTGCATCGCGTCGACCCCGCCGGTGGGTTGGAAGGTGGCGAGGCCGAGGCCGAGAATGACCGTCCCCGCGCGGTTCACGTTCAGTGTCTGGTTGAGCTGGTAGACACCGGGCGTGACGAGCAGGTTCTTACCGGCCGCGAGGGCCGCGTTGATCGTGGACGCGGTGTCACCGGACTTGACGACGTAGAACGTGCTGATCGGCAGCGACGTGCCGGCCGGGGTGCCGGACGCCCAGGTGGTGCCGCTCGCGTTGGTCCGCAGGGCCGGCACGAAGACCTGGTAGGCGCCGGCGCTGTCGACGTACAGGTAGGGCTTCTCGGCGATGACCGGCGACGACCCGACCGTGGTGTACGGCGGGGACGGGAAGCTCTGCGCCGGCGCGCCCGGACTGCCGACGAAGACCTGGTTCCAGTTGGAGCCGTTCCAGCTGCCCATCTGCGTGTTGCGGGTAAGGAACTGCTGCTGCGACCCGGACTGGATCTGTCCGTCGATCTTCGAGTCGGCGATGAAGCCGCCGGAGGACCAGCCGCCGTCGGACAGCGCCAGATTGCCGCGCACGTGCATGCGCCGGTACGGAGCGGCCTGCGACACCGACCACCGGTCCAGCCCGTCACCGGGGGTCACGGACAGGCCCTCGGCGGAGCGCCAGAAGTTCTGCGTGGCGTTCTGCGAGCCGTCCGGCCACCAGTCCGCCTCGACGTGTACGTGACCGTTGATGGTCACCTGGTCGGGGGAGAGGCCGAGGCCGGCGACCTGGGTGAAGAAGCCGACGTTGGCGTCCACGTTGTAGCTGCCCGGCTTGAACAGCAGCGCGTAACGCGCGCTGCCGAACTGGTTGCTGACCTGCGCGTTGAAGACGCTGGTCAGCTTGCTCTGAATGGTCGACGCCGACATCGACGGGTCGAAGACGGTGACGTTCGGGCCGAGATCCGGGTTGGTGGGGTTCGGCGGAACGGTGGTCGGCGACGTTGGCGGGGTCGTGGGCGTCGTGGTCCCTCCCGAGAAGGTCCATTTCTGGTTGGCGGAGCCGCCGCAGTCCCAGATCTGCAGTTTCGCGCCGTCAGCCAGGTTGTTGTCCTTGATGTCGAGGCATTTCCCGGACGCGGTGTTGACCAGATCCTTGCCGGCGGTCAGCGTCCACTTCTGCGAGGCGACCGTGTCGTAACAGTCCCAGAGATGCACGACCGATCCGTTGGCGGTCGCCCCGTTGACGATGTCGAGGCACTTGCCGCGCCCCTGCACCGAACCGTTGTCGGCGAGGGTCCAGGTCTGGTTCTGGTTGGCGCTGGTGCACGACCACATCTGCGGCTGATTGCCGTTGGTCGTCGAACCGTTCGTGACGTCCAGGCATTTGCCGTTGGCGGAACTCACCAGCGTGCCGGACGAGGCCGCGAAGGCATTGGTGATACCGAAGATGCCGAGCGCGCCGACCACCACGGCCAGCACCGCGCCGGTCACGAGTTTGCGTGATTTCACGATGAAGCCCCTCAGGCCGGGTTGTTGGCGTGGGTCAGCGTCTCCCAGGCGACGAACAGATTGTTCGTTCCCTGCGGGCGGCGCGATTCGGTGAAGGTCTGTGAATTGCTCATGGCGATGCCGAGCCGGTTGTGCAGCGCGTTGAACGCCACCTCACTGATCGGCCCGAGTCCCTTGGTCACCTTGCCGCCGCAGATGTTCGACGGCACCGCCGTACCGTTCTCGAACTTGGTGTGCAGACCGAGTGCCTGGCGCATTCGTTCCTGCAGCGAGGGCCACAGGTCCTCGCCCTGGATGCGGGTGGTCTCGGCGACGTGGCTGATCGCCGAGATGCCGTAGCCGGTGTGCACGAAGTCCCGGCAGGTCTCCTGGGACAGGCCGTCGACGAACGTGCTCTGCCCCTGCCAGAAGCTGATCAGCTCGCTGGTCGTGTCGACGCTGCCGACCGGCGGGTACTTCGGCTGCGCGCCGTCCGCGGTGATGTAGATGTAGGCGGCGGCGCGGGCCTTGAACCGGGTGATCGCCCGGTCGTAACTGGCCTTGTCGTCGAGGAAGACCGCGATGCCGACGGCGGCCTCCATCATCGACAGCTCCCAGTTGCCGTTGTTGGAGCTGCCCGCGATGACCGTCGGCAGGTAGACGGTGCGCAGCATGGTGGCGAACCGGGTCGCGTTCGGCCAGCTGGAGTAGGTGTACTTGATGATCTCGGCGGCGCGCGGCCAGACCGATCCGGCCCACCCGGTCTGCAGGGGGCCGTTGCTGTTGGTGTGCGCCTTGATCGTGGCCGACCACGCGTCCATCAGCGCGATCGACTTCTGCGCGTAGGCCGCGTTGCCGGTGATGTACCAGGCCAGCGCGTCGGTGTAGGCCGCGATCGCGTCCTCACGCTCGTCCGTGCAGCCGTTGTTCGGGTTGGAGTAGGAGCCGCACTCGACGGTCGCTCTCGGCTTGGGGGTGCGCGAGAGCGACGCGTACGAGCTGGCCTTCAGCTGGTTGAAGGCGGCCGTCCAGGGCTGGGCGCCGGCGGTGACCTGGCCCTTCACGAAGTCGAGTTGGGCGCGACTGACCAGCACGCCCGGATGGCTGAAGGTGATCGGTGCGGCATCGGCCGTCGCGAGGCGGACGCCGAAGGCGCCGCCCACCGCGACCAAGGCCGTGAAAGCCGCTAATAGGGCGCGTTTGCGCATGGGGGATGCTCCCGGGTGGGGGATGGGGAAACCGGAAAGTGGGTTAACAGTTTCCGAATCGCAACCGCCCGGTCAAGCCAGACTTGCCCGACTTAAGACTTAGTTAAAGGTTCCGGAACAAGAGAGCGCTCTCAGCCATGATCCCTGCTGAAACCGGTTCCGGTGGTCAGCACCACCCGCTCGCCCGGCACGTCCGGCCGGTTCCAGGCGAGTTCGACGTCGGCCAGCGGCATCGACCGCGGAGTGACCGCGATCGTTCCGGCGTCGATCTCATCGACCAGCGACGGCAGTTCGGCCAGGTAGGCCCGCGGTGACACGGCGCCCTGGCCGTTGCCCTGCAACCGGAAGTTCGCCGATCGCAGTGCCACCGACGGCAGTTCGATGGTCGGTCCGGCCATCGACCCGATCTGAATCCAGTTCAGTTGCCGGCTGCGGTCCCGCCGGGCCGTCAGCAGCGCCATGATCGCTTCCGACGCCGGCTTGCCCCAGAGATAGTCGATCACGATGTCGACGTCGGCCGCCGCGTCGGCCAGGGCGTCCGGCCCGTCGCCGAGCGCGACGTGCTCGTCGGCCGGCACGGCCGCGAGTCGCTCGGCGTTGCGGCCCGCGGCGACCACCCGGCCGGCCCCGAGCCGCTTGGCCACCTGCGCGGCCATCGCCCCCGCATTGCCGGTGGCGCCGAGGATCAGCACGCTCTGCCCCGGCTGGATCGGCACCCGGCGGCGCAGGGCGACCCACGACGACATCGCCGGGTTCATCGCCGCCGCCACCTTGGCGACGTCGATGCCCGCGGGCAGTTCGACCATCCGGCGCGCGTCCACCACGGCCTTCTCCGCCATGGTCCCGATGACGTCGTCGTCGGCCACGAAATAGACCGTGCGGCCGGCGGCGCTCCGGCCGACGCCGTCGATGCCCGGGATCATCGGCAGCGTGCCGCTGCTCGTGTAGTGCTGGCCGGTCGCGCCGGTGCGGACCCGCGGATGCAGCCCGACGGCGAGGACGTCCACCAGAACCTGTCCCGCGCTCACCTCGGGAACCTCGAACGGCAGGTAGTGCGGGGGCTCGTCGAACGAGGTGACGACGGCGGCGTGCATCTTCATGATGACCTCCGAGATTTAGTACGTGACACAAACTAATATAGTTGGTGCCACGTACTAAATCAAGTAGTCTCGCCGTCATGCCCGCCATCAGCACCGTCGACGGCCTCGCCCAGCTCTCGTTCCTGATCCAGGGCGCGCTCGACCGGCGTGCCGCCGAGCACGACCTGTCCCTGATCCAGACCCGGCTGCTGGGCGTCCTGCGCGACCGCCGCCCCACCATGCAGGAGCTGGCGAAACTCCTCGGCCTGGACAAGTCGAGCGTCACCGGCCTGATCGACCGGGCCGAGCGGCGGGGCCTGGTCACCCGGGTCCCGTCGCCCACCGACCGCCGCTCGTCCCTGGTTGTGCTCACCGACCGGGCCCGGGAGCTGGGCGCCGGGGTGGCGGCCGGCTTCGAGTCCGACGTGACCGGGATGCTCGGCGTGCTGCCCGACCAGGACCGCGCCGACCTGACCGCCCTGGTCAGCCGGCTGCTGGTGGCCTACGCGAAGGCACACGGGGTGGACCTCTTCGACACCACCGGATGAGCGGTGCGCTGCTACGGTCGCCCGGGTGATCGATAAGGTGACCAACACCTATCTGGAACTCGTCGACTGTGAGTTGCCCGGTTTCGTGCAAGGCCTCTACCTCGTCGGCTCGGCCGCTCTGGATGCCTGGCAGCCCCGGCTCAGCGACATCGATACGATCATCCTCACCGCGAGTGAGCCGACCGCCGACGATCTGGCGGTGCTCGACAAGATCCACCAGTCGATGGCCACCCGCCCGTACTTCGATGCCGTCTACGTCCCGCCGGCGCTCGCCACCGCCTGGCCCACGCACCAGGAGCCGGTCCCGTTCGTGGTCAACGGCGTTTTCCGGACCGGAAAACCCTGCGGTGAGCTCACGCCGGTGGTCTGGCAGGTCTTCCGACGGTACGGGGTGAGGGTGCGCGGCCCGGAGATCGCCGACCTGGATGTGGGGGTCGACCCGGGCGAACTGCTCCGCTACAACCTGGACAACCTGCGCGACTACTGGCAGGCGTCGGTGGTGGAGAACACGCCGCACCTGGCGGCGCTGGATCCGGCCCAGCCCCTGGATGCCGAGACCGTGGTCTGGTTCGTCACCGGCCCGGCCCGCCTGCACCACACCGCCGCGACCGGCGACATCATCTCCAAGGCTGCCGCCGCGAACTACCTGGCGGAGCTGTTCCCGCAGCACGCCGATCTGGCCCGCCGCGCGGCCGCCTTCCGGGCCGGCGAGCCGGCGGTCTTCACGCTCTCCGACCTGCGCGAGGCCTTCGACTCGGTGAACACCGTGGCCGACGACGCGTGGCGCCGATTCGGCACCCGGCTCTGACTCGCGCCAGTTGCTCGGCCCGCGCCCGCGCCGCCTGCTGGGGCCG